>CALJNR010000012.1 GCA_937981575.1 uncultured Clostridia bacterium
ACAAACCTTATAGATGAATACGAAAATAAGAATAAAAACTTAAAGGATAAAAAACAACGACTATTAAAAATTCAAAATATAGCTCAAATGCAATTAACAGATAAAAACGAGATTACCGATGAAATGATTAGAGATTCCGTAAGCAAAATTATCATAAATAACAATGAGGAGATTACCGTAATTCTAAACGGTAATTTCCAAATTCAATCACAATATATAATAAATGATAAACATACATATGCAGATGTGACCGATACTAGATCGTATTGATATTCATCTTGAAACCCACTGTCCTACAGTAAATGACCTGAACACGCCTCATTCTATCTCATCTGAAGAATTGTACAGCAAAGTTAAAACAGCACTAGCTATACAAAGTGAACGCTATAAAGATACTCCGATAAACTTTAACAGTCAAATTCCATCTAGCAAACTTAAAAAGTATTGTCATTTAACTTCAGATGCCCATGATCTATTAAACAGTTGGTTTGCAAACTCTTCATCCAGTGTCCGCGCTTATGATAAAATCCTACGTTTGGCACTTACTATTTCAGATTTAGCCGAAGCCTCTCGTATTGATACCTCTCATATCTCTCAAGCTATACAGTTTAGACTCCTAGATCATAAATTTTGGGCATAAAAAAACTATATTAAATGGATTTTCATTTAATATAGTTTTATTGTTTTAGCTTTCTAATAACTTCAAGTTCAGTAATAAATTCTTCAATACTCGTAAACTGTTTGTAAACTGAAGCAAAACGTATATAGGATACTTCATCTAAAGCTTTTAAACTCTCCATTGCCATCTCTCCAAGAATAGTCGAAGAAAGCTCTTTTGTTTCCATCCCGCTTATCTGGTTTTCAATTTCATCAACTAATAATTCTATTTGTTCTAAAGTAATGCTTCTTTTATTACAGGAACGTAATATACCCTTTAGCAACTTGTCTCTGTCAAAGGGTTCCCTAGTTAAGTTCTTTTTAACAATCATAACAGGAACTGTTTCTATTTTTTCATATGTAGTAAATCTCCTGTCACATTTTTCACATTGTCTTCTTCGTCGTATGGATTCATTATCATTTAAGGGTCTAGAATTAAGTACTTTTGAGGCACTATACCCACAATAAGGGCATTTCATTTATAATATCCTCCTAATTGTTATATACACAAAGATATCATATATTCAAAATAAAAGTCAATACTCACTCTCTTTTAAATACTCGTCAATATCTATTTCAATAAGTATAATGTCTTCTCCAATTTTTTTGATCTTTTCCCACGGAATAGCGTATTCTAAATTTTTTCCGAAAAGTCCCATTATTTTACTGGGGCCTGGAATAATGACCTTATTAATCTTTCCTTCTTTTAAATCCAGTTCAATATCACAAATATACCCCAGTCTTGACCCATCTAAAGTATTTATAACTTCTTTGTGTTTCATATCCGCAATTCTCATCATCACTAACTCCCCCCACCATTAAACACTCTATATATATTTTTTCATATGTTTAAGTGCCGTTTTTTCCAACCTGGACACTTGAGCTTGAGAAATTCCTATTTCATTGGCTACTTCCATCTGTGTTTTCCCCGAAAAAAAGCGTAGCATTAATATTTGTTTTTCTCTGTCATTTAACCTTTTCATTGCTTCTTTCAACGCAATATTTTCAAGCCAAATATCATCTTGACTTTTCTCATCACTTACTTGATCCATAATATAAAGCGTGTCACTTTCATCATGATATACAGGCTCAAATAAAGATATAGGATCCTGAATAGCATCAAGTGCAAAAACGATATCTTCTTTTTTAATGCCTATTTGTTCTGCTATCTCTTGAATATTAGGCTCTTTGGAATTTTTTCTAATAAGCTGTTCTTTCGCTTGAAGTGCTTTGTAAGCAATATCTCTTAAAGATCTACTAACCCGAATAGAATTATTGTCTCTAAGATAGCGTCTTATTTCTCCGATAATCATTGGTACTGCATAAGTCGAAAATTTAACATTTTGTGTGACATCAAAATTATCAATCGCTTTTATAAGCCCAATACATCCTACTTGGAATAAATCATCAACATGTTCGCCTCTGTTGTTGAATCTTTGAATAACGCTGAGCACTAATCTAAGATTTCCTCTGATATATTCTTCTCTAGCCGCGTTATCACCTTCTTGGATAAGCTTAAATAATATTTCCTTTTGCTCTGTTGTTAATATAGGTAACTTAGCGGTATTTACTCCACAAATTTCTACTTTATTTATAGCCATATCACATGCCTCCTAGTTATACTACTCCAGCACAGGTTAAGTCTATAGATAATATTTTCCATAATCGTCTTATTTATTCAAATCACTAACTCATTCTATTAATTTCCTTTTTTAATCTCAATATAATCTTTTTTTCCAGCCTTGAAATATAGGATTGCGAAATGCCAAGTAAATCTGCAACTTCTTTTTGTGTTTTTTCTTTTCCATGTGTACTAAATCCAAACCTTAATTCGACAATTTCTCGTTCTCTGTCTGATAACTTGAGAAGTGCTTGCTGCAGCAAATTTTTATCAACTTCTTCTTCAATATTCCTATAAATAATATCTGGTTCTGTCCCTAAAATATCTGAAAGCAGAAGTTCATTTCCGTCCCAGTCAACATTTAAGGGTTCATCAATAGAAACCTCTGTTTTAAGTTTATTGGTACGCCTTAAAAACATCAGAATTTCGTTTTCAATACACCTGGATGCATATGTAGCTAATTTAATTTTTTTGCTAGGTTTAAAGGTATTAATTGATTTAATAAGTCCTATTGTTCCAATAGATATAAGATCTTCCATATGAATTCCAGTATTCTCAAACTTCCGTGCAATATAAACAACAAGCCTTAAGTTTCTTTCAATAAGTATTGTTTTAATCTGTTTGACTTCTTCTTCATATTCTTCCAGTTCTGAGAGTTTTAGAATTAATGCTTCTTCTTCCTCCCTTGTTAAAGGAGGTGGAAGCACCTCATTTCCTCCAATATAGTGAAGTGCACTTGGAAACTTGCATATTATTTTTATAAGTGCCCTTTGTACCTTTTTTCTGATTTCTTTTATCCACCATTCTACTAATCTCATGTTTGTGCCTCCTAATTTAATATAAATTCTGGATGAAGAAGTGCATGATATGATTTGTCATGAAATATATTATTAAAAGATATCCCAATAATACATCTGTCAACACTCTTCTTGAAATGACTCCGATGAATAGCAACCTCATCCACTTCAACTCCTAAAAGCATCCCTAAACTGCATCCAACACTATTAAAAGGAATAATATAAGAAGGAATAAATTCACCGTGACATACAAGTTCTAAAATATCGTTTTTATATTTATTAATAAGCTCTGCCTGTTTAGGTGTAAACAAATCCTTTAAAGCATCATATGTAACAACAATTACTGGTTTATGTTCTATAGAAGTATACAGACAGTTTCCCGTATCTAAAATAGATTTAACCAAGATAACCTTGTTGGTATGCTTTATTGTAATGTCGTATTCAAATGCCGGAAAGATAAGCCTTCTTCTTATTTGATTAAAAGCCATGTAAAACGCTGCGGTGACGACAAATGCAATCATAACAAGCCAAATCATGCTGATTTCATTAACCTGAGCTTGATATCCACATATAAACCATAAACTAAAGGTCGTGCCTCCTATCAAACAAGCCGTTCCCATACATAAAATGTAGAGTTTTAGAAATGCTTTGAGAGACAGCGGTTTATAAAGATATAGGATAGGAAGTACTGGAACAATAAGTGCAAATATTAAGTAAGGGATGTTCTGCAGATGTGGTAGATAAAGAATAATACAATAAATTGCTGCAGCGATTGCACTTGCACCAAACAGTCTTAACTTCTTAACAGGCTTATTAAGTATCATGCTTACAATATAAAAAATCATCATATCCATGACAAGATTAATTAAAAAGAGTATGTCAATATAAACAACATACACATTATCACCCCAAGTAAATTTATTTTTGCTGAATAACTATATTCTACAAGAAGTTATTTACAAATTTTGTAAAATCGGTAGAGCAGATAAAAAAAAAGATACGACAATATCGTATCTTTTTTGCTTAACTTTATTTATCTGTTTCTTCTTAAAAACTGTGGTATTTCTACTTGAATATCTTTAATAGGTGTAAATTTCTCTTCCTTAGGCATACTTGGAATTTTTGGTGCTTTTACCTGCGCTTCAGCTTTTACTTTCTGGATAGGCTGAAAACTTTGTATGTTTACATCTTCATTTTGGAAATCTGTTGCAATAACAGTAATAATAATCTCATCACCTAATTCATCATTAATAGAAGTACCGAAGATAATTTCAGCATCAGGATCAACAGCTTCTCTTATTAAGCTCATCCCCACATTAGCTTCCATAAGTCCTAGGGTTTCTCCACCACACATGTTGACTAAAACACATCTTGCGCCATCAATGCTTGTATCTAAAAGCGGACTACTGATTGCGTATTTCACGGCTTCTTCAGCGCGGTTTTCACCAGTAGCCTTTCCAATACCCATGTGTGCAACACCTTTACTATTCATAATGGTTCTTACATCAGCAAAATCCAGGTTAATGATTCCAGGATTAGAAATAAGATCCGTTATTCCCTGTACCCCTTGCTGCAAAATATCATCAGCTTTTCGGAATGCATCAACCATAGTTGTCTTTTTATCAATAACTTGCAGGATTTTATCATTTGGTATAACAACTAAAGTATCTACACTCTGTTTGAGCTCAGCAATCCCTTTCTCTGCATTAATCATTCTTTTTCTGCCTTCAAAGCTAAAAGGTTTAGTTACCACCCCTACAGTAAGTATGCCTTGATCTTTGGCAATAGATGCAATAACTGGTGCAGCTCCGGTTCCAGTCCCACCGCCCATGCCTGCTGTAATAAACAGCATATCTGCACCTTTAATAGCTTGTATAATTTCTTCTCTGCTTTCTTCAGCGGATTTAGTTCCTATTTCAGGATTTGCTCCAGCCCCTAATCCTCTTGTTATTTTTTCACCTATCTGTATTTTAGTCGGTGCTCCTGATCTTGCTAAAGCTTGGTGATCAGTATTAACTGTAATAAATTCAACGCCATTAAGTCCCTTTTCAATCATTCGGTCAACAGCATTATTACCTCCGCCGCCAACTCCTATTACTTTTATTTGAGCACCTTGTAATTCATTTTCCCATATTTCGAGCAAAACAAACTCCCCCTTCATCAGAAGTATAATATTTTCAATTTATAATGTCACTGCTATAGTTTTTATGTAATTGGACTAAGTATTGCTTGTCCATTTTTAATATTGGATAAATCTAAAACTCCCATATCATACACATCTTGTGCCTCAATGAGCCACTGGAGTTTTTTGTCAAAATCCCCTATATTCCCAATTATAACATCTAAGTTATCAACATACAAGTGAATTTGTTCAACGTTATAAACATCTATTTTTTTCACTTTATTTTCAAATTTATGCTTTTTTAGAATACGGATTATTTCTAAACCAGTTAATAAAGTATCTTCATTTTCAACTGGCAAATATTCGCCTATCTTAAATTTACTAAACCTAACCCCTTTTATAATAGGAAGAGCAACATTATCTTTGTGCGTTTGCTCGATAACTTGTCCTTGTTCATCCAAACAAAGATATGTCCCCATAAAAGGAACATATCCCAAAGGTTCTCTTTCAGATACTCTAATAATCATTTTTCCTGGAAAAACATACTTCACTGAAACATCTCTGATATACGGAAGCCTCTGCAGCTGTTTTTTAACTTCCTTAGGCATCGTATTAAGAATATGATTATTATCCGCCATAGAAATTTTAATAATTTCCTCATCAGTATACCAATTATTATCTTGAACTTCAATATGTGTGATGGTCCACATAGGCAATGTCAAAATAATAACAGCTGACAGGATAAGCATAGCGACTATATATACTTTTTTCTTAAGTAATTTTCTATTATATTGTTTCAAATATAACTACTCCTCTTCTTGTATATCTGCTCCTATTTTTCTAAGGTCAGAGGCAATATCCTGATAACCTCTTTTTATATGATGAATATTTTCCACAATTGTAGTTCCTTGGGCGCCTAATCCAGCTAGAAGCAAAGCAGCGCCGCCTCTTAAATCTTCTGTATAAACACTTGTTCCCATTAAAAACGGCGTAGGTTTTATAATGGCTATTCTTCCTTCGATATTAATATTCGCACCCATTCTTATAAGTTCATAAGCCGGCTTAAATCTTGCCTCGAATAAGTTTTCCTTAATAATACTCATTTCATTACATGTACATAGAAGGGCCATCATTTGAGACTGCATATCCGTTGGATACCCTGGATAAGGCTCCGTTGTAATATTTACGCCCTTTAATTGTTTTGGAGAAATGAGCGTTATCTGATCCGCATCTTCAATAATAGTGCACCCTGTTTCTTCAAGTTTAGATAATGTAGCTCTTAAGTGCCCAGGGTTAACATCTTTTAATGTAACAGACCCTCTCGTAATTGCAGCTGCAACCAAATAGGTTCCAGCAATAATACGGTCTGGTATAGCTTTATAGGCTACTGCATGTAACTTTTTTACCCCTTGAATGTATATGATTTCTGTACCTGCTCCAGATATTTTAGCTCCACAGGCATTTAAATAATTTTGCAAATCGATAATTTCCGGCTCCCTGGCCGGATTATAAATGATAGTATCTCCTGCTGCTAATGTAGCTGCTAACATAATATTTTCTGTTGCACCTACACTGGGAAAGTCAAGATGAATTTTAGCGCCTTGAAGGTGTGAACTCTTACAAATAATAAAACCATGCTCTTCAGTAACAGTAATACCCATTTTTTTAAACGCTGCCAAGTGCAGGTCTATAGGCCTTGCACCTAATGGGCATCCTCCCGGATAGCTAATTTTAGCTTTTCCAAACCTCCCTATTATAGCTCCTAGAAGTATAATAGAAGAGCGCATTTTCCTTACTAGTTGTTCTGATATGTCATAGCTTTGTATCGAACTAGTATCTATAATTAGTGTTTTATTATCCCACTTAATATTGCAACCTAATTGCTGAAGGATTTCTATCATACTCTCTACATCCAATATTTTTGGGCAATTATAAAGGTATGTTGTATTTCCACTTAATATGGTTGCCGCTATAATTGGCAGAACTGCATTCTTGCTTGCATCCACATGCAATTCACCTTCTAGACGCTTACCTCCATGAATAATATATTTACTCATTTAGAGCACCTCCTGAAATAGGTAAGCTTCTATAAAACCATTTTATTCCTTCCAGTGGAAATATGTTACAGATTACTTCTGTACCTTTTGAATATTAGCAGATGTAGATATGTTTAAAAGGATTCCAAGCGTTCCTAAGAGTACCGCAAGAGCTGTCCCACCATAGCTTACAAGGGGAAGCTGCATCCCTGTTGTAGGTATACTATTAGTATTTACAGCAACATTAATAAGCACTTGTATTCCCACCATGGTTGATATGCCAACAGCAACTAACGTTCCAAAATAATCCGAGGCTCTTATGGCTACCACAAGCCCCCTTATGACCAAAATAGTATAACCTAAAAGTAATACAATAGCGCCAACAAGCCCCAGTTCTTCACAGATTACTGCAAAAATAATGTCATTATGGGGTTCTGGCAAAAACCCTAGTTTTTGTATCCCTTTCCCAAGGCCTACACCAAAAACACCTCCTGAACCAACAGCATATAAGGACTGTATAGGCTGATAGCCTTTATCCTTCGGGTCAATCCATGGATCTTTCCATACGCGTATACGGTCTAAACGATATCCTTTTAAGAATTTATTGACAATCGGAATATTAGGGTCTGTTCCCGGCTCCGTAGACATCGCTAAGTAATAAACCCCTCCAGCTAATACAAATGCAATGATCCCAAACAAAATATAGTACCATACTTTTGTACTTGTAATAAATATAATCATCGTTCCTATAAAGAAAATAACAATGGCTGAGCTTAAATTCTCAATTGCAACAATCCCCGTTGGCAAAAGAACTATAAGCCATGCCCTAATAATATATTTTAGTTTGTTCATCTCTTTCCTGTGACTTATAATATAGGCAGAAAGCATAAGAACTACACTAATCTTAGCAATCTCTGAGGGTTGAAATTGCGTAAACCCTAGGTTGATCCAACGTTTTGCACCATTAATTGTTTCCCCTATAAACATAACACTGATAGATAACAAAAGACTAGTAACGTACAAACCTCCAGCTAATATGCGATTTGACAGTATACGATAATTAAACTTAAAAGTTACAGCCAGCATAATGATAATTCCTACAGATCCTATAACAAGCTGCTTCATAGCAAATGCTGATGGTGCACTTCCTTTTACTGTTGCATAATAAAAACTAGCACTGTATACCATAATAATCCCAAATCCAACGATTAATAAAATAATAGCGAGCAAAATAATATCTGGTGTATTTTTTGTTGTCTTTTTCGTCTGCTTTGTAAGGTTAGCTGCTGCCGCCCTTTGAACAGTCATTCTCTTCACCCTTCCAAACAATTTACAATTTCTTTAAACAAATCTCCTCTTTGCTCGTAGCTTTCAAACATATCCCAGCTTGCACAAGCAGGCGATAGGAAAATACATTCCCCTTCTGTACTTTCTTTATAAGCCGTTATAATCGCTTCTTCAAATGCATTAAAAGTCTGTGTCGCCAAATACCCTTCTTCAACACACTCTTTTACAATTTGTTCTTTAGTTTCTCCAATGATATACACCTTTTTAACTCTTTCTGGGAAAAATTTAATCCAATCTTTAAAAGTGGTATGCTTATCCATTCCTCCAGCAATAAGCCTTATAGGTTTTCCAAGGCTTCCAAGCCCTACAAGTCCTGCTATGGCTGCGTCAGTATTAGTCGCTTTCGAGTCATTAAAAAAGTCCACACCTTTCTTGGTTGTTACATATTCTGTACGATGAGCTACCCCTTTGAAATGGATTAAAATATTTCGAATAATATGTACAGGTACACCAAATGCAGCTGTTATCGCGATGGCAGCTAAAGCATTTTCGACATTATGTGTCCCTTTAATTTTAAGTTCATCTATGTGGCATATTCTATTTTCTTTGCCATTTATATTCTCATAAAGACTGTTTTGAATAACATAAGCACCTTTTCCAGGCATATGTGTAAGAGAAAACTCAATGCATTCTCCTTTGGCCTTTGCTTTAGCTTTTTCAAAATAAGCATCTCTTGTATTAAGGATGCAGAAGTCTTCTGCAGTTTGATTCATTAATATATTGTGCTTGCATCTTGAATAATTCTCCATCGTATGGTGCCTGTTAAGGTGATCAGGGGTAATATTAAGTATTGCACTTACTTTTGGATGAAAGGTCTCAATCGTCTCCAGCTGAAAACTGCTGACTTCTGCCACTACAGCCCCTGACGCCGGAATACTACAGACCTCTTCACTAAAGGCTCTCCCTATATTCCCAACAACATAAGTTTCAGCATTATAGGCTTTAACAATCTCGCCTACTAGAGTCGTTGTTGTCGTTTTTCCATTTGTGCCAGTAATTGCTATTATAGGCGCTTTACAAAATAGTGATGCAAATTCTAGTTCTCCTATTACCTTAATGCTTCGCCTTTTAACTTCTTGAATCACATCAATCTCCAATGGTACTCCAGGACTGACTATAACAAGCTCATACTGATAATCCAGCAGCTCTTCACCTAAAAAAAAATGAATCCCTCTATCTTGCATTTGCGCAATCTCTTGCTGCATATGTGTATCCCATTTGTCATACGGCTTACTATCATAAACAGCAACCTTCGCCTCTTTACTGAGTGCCAGTTTTGCTGCTCCTATGCCGCTTCTTGCGTTACCTACGACTAGAATCTTTTTATCCTTAATATCCATTGATTTACCCTCCAGTTATAAAGCAATAAGCCCTATCAAACACATAATAGCTGTAATAATACAAAATACTGTTACAACTTTCGTTTCAGGCCATCCGCTAAGTTCAAAATGATGATGTATAGGTGCCATTTTAAAGAGTCTTTTACGTGTCTTTTTAAAGTAAGCTACCTGCAAAATAACAGATATATTTTCAATAACATAAATAATGCCGACAATCAATATAAATAACGGCATTTTCATAACAAATGCAGTAGATATAACAAATCCTCCTAATGCAAGTGATCCAGTATCTCCCATAAATACCTTGGCTGGATAACTGTTAAATAACAAAAATCCAAGCAGACTCCCGACAGCTGCAGCCGCTATTGGAAGAACATTTGTATTAACTGCCCAAGCAATAGCAGCAAAGTAAGTAGCTACTAAAACAGTGACTCCCGAAGCCAGACCGTCAAGCCCGTCTGTTAAGTTGACAGCATTTACAACGCCAAGCACAGCAACAACCAAAAATGGCCAGAACAAAAGATTTAAGTCATACTCTCTTCCTCCGCTAAACGGCAGGATAATACTTGTACCTAAGCCTATATAATACTTTAGGGCATAGGCAAACAGGCATGTTACGATAACCTGTGCTATAATTTTCTGCCCCGCGGTAAGCCCCAACGATCGTTTTTTTACGATTTTTATATAATCATCTATAAAGCCTATCAGACCAAAAGCTACTGTAACAAAAAGTATAACTTGCAGTTCCCTGTTCCTGATAATAAACAGCAAACTTGTTAAAACAATGCTTATTAAAATAATAATGCCCCCCATTGTAGGGGTCCCTGATTTTTTCAAATGACTGTTGGGCCCATCATGCCTGATATTCTGGCCAAATTTTAACCGCTGTAATAATGGAATGACAAAGGGGCTTATTACTATATTAAGAAAAAAAGCTATTAAAACTGCGTATAACGCCTCATTATTCATCACACTTCACCTTTCCTACCGCTTCTACCAGTTCTTCAAAATGCATACCCCTGGAGGCTTTAAACAATACAGTATCCTCCGAACGTATAAGGCTATCAACATTTTTCAAAAATTCCTCTTTTGTGTGAAAGTACATAACCTTTAATACTGAAGATGTATCCACTGCACCTTCATAAATGTGTCTTGCCAATGTTCCGACCGCATATAAAATATCGATTTCAGCTTCACACGCATATCTGCCGACTTCTTGATGAAGTGATACGGCATAGTCTCCCATCTCCAGCATATCCCCAAGCACTGCTATTATACGCTTGGCTCCTGGATAATTTTTAAGCACTTTAAGCGCTGCGTGCATGGAATCTGGACTGGCATTATAGGTATCATCCATAACAGTTACTCGATTGCTAAATGTTTGAATATGCATTCTCATCTTACTTGGCACATACGAAGCAAGTCCATTTACAATCTCATCTTTCGTAAGGCCCAAGTGTTCCGCAATAGCCACAGCTGCCAAGGAATTGTAAACCATGTGCTCCCCTAATGCATTGATTTTGATCGAATATTTTTCATTAGGCGTAAAAATATCTGCCACCGTCGATTCTTTATCACTTTTAATATTTTCAGCATAATAAGCACTATGATGAGACATTCCATAATAGATTGTTTTATAAGGCATACCTTTAACTGTTTTAAGCATATCATTATCACCATTAATAACCAAAAGCCCTTTGTCATCTAGCCCATCTAGTATCTCTAATTTTGCTTTAAGTATCCCTTCTCTGCTGCCTAGATTTTCAATATGTGATGTCCCAATATTTGTAATAACTGCTATTTGTGGATGTGCAGTCATGCTAAGATTATGAATCTCTCCAAAGTGGTTCATCCCCATTTCTAATACAGCTACTTGATGTGTTTTGTTGAGCTTAAAAAGAGTAAGAGGGAGTCCAATTTCATTGTTATAGTTTCCTTCAGTCTTGTGTACGTTGAATTTTGCACTGAGCACAGCAGCAATAATTTCTTTAGTACTTGTTTTTCCAACACTACCTGTTACAGCAATAACAGGTATTTCGAAAAGACTTCTATAATAGGCAGCCAGCTTTAAAAGGGCTTCCTTTGTGTCTTTTACCCAAATAGTACATAGTCTGTCATCTTGCACGATGCATTCCTCAGTTAATGTTGCAGCTGCTCCCTGGTCAAATACTTGAGATATAAATTTATGCCCATCAAATCTATCCCCTTTTAATGGGACAAATAAGCTAAACTTATCAATCTGCCGCGAATCAGTATTAATATGCCGAATGATATGACCTCCCAAACGGTCAGGATTTAAACACCTGCCTCCTACAGCTTGAATAACAGCTTGCAATTCTAACTCCATTACTCTTCCCCCTGTAAATAATCATTCACAATCTCACTATCATCAAAATGAATAATTCTGTCTTTTAATATTTGATAATTTTCATGGCCCTTCCCAGCGATAAGAATCACATCTCCTGCCTCAGCTTCGTTAAGGGCCAAGAGTATTGCCTCTTTTCTATCTTCTTTCATAATATAATTAGCATTCCATGCTTTTACCCCAACCTCAATTTCACAAATAATCTGATCTGGCGATTCTGTTCTAGGATTATCAGAGGTAATGATAACCTTATCTGAATATTTAGCAGCTATTTCTCCCATAATAGGTCTTTTGGTCTTATCTCTGTCTCCGCCGCATCCAAATACTGTAATAATATTCTTTTTTGCAAATTGCTTAATCGTTGACAATACATTTTCCAGCCCATCTGGAGTATGTGCATAATCTACAAGTACACTAAATCCTTTTTGAGATGTAAAAGACTGTACACGGCCTGGCACGCCTTTTACATTAGCAAGGGCACTTATTGTATGTTCGTGAGGAATATTAAGATAAGCAGCGGCGATAATAACTGCTAGTGTATTATAGACTGTAAATTTCCCTGGAATCGGCACTTTTACTTGATATTCACCCTCTGTACACACTAAAGTATATTCAACACCTGCTGCAGTTATTATAATATTTGATGCTCTGTAATCTGCATCCTGGTCAATGCCATAGGTCAAAAGTTTACACGTTGCTCCATTTATTATTTGCTCTTTATAATCACTGTCACTATTTATAATGCCTATGTCACACAGCTTAAACAGCTTAGACTTAGCTTTTGCGTAATTCTCCATAGTATGATGAAAATCTAAATGATCTTGAGTCAGATTAGTAAAAATACCAATTTTAAAATCACATCCATCTACTCTATTAAGTTCTAAAGCATGAGAAGATACCTCCATAAGAGCATATTCAACTTGGTGCTCCAGCATTTTATGAAAAATAGCCTGAAGGTCTATAGATTCCGGAGTCGTGCGTTCTGCTTTTAAAACAATATTGCCGATCCTGTTTTCTATTGTTCCTATTGATCCGACCTTTTTATTGTAACTTTCTAAGATCTGTCCCAAGAGATAAACAATACTTGTTTTTCCGTTCGTTCCTGTAACGCCTACTAAATTCATCTTGTGCGATGGGCAGGCAAACATATTATTCGCCAAAACAGCCATACTGCTTCTAGTGTTTTCAACTTTAATTATTGTTATATTTGAATGCTCAACTTGCACATCTTTTTGAACAACTAATGTTTTGGCACCATTTTCAATAGCAGTCTCAATAAATTGATGCCCATCTGTTTTGAATCCTTCTATTGCAATAAACAATCCACATTTTGTTTTAACACGTGAATCATAGATAATATGATCAACTTCTTGCTCTAAGTCTCCACAAATACACTGATACTGTAATCCAACTACCAAGTCTTTAAGCTTCATGGTAACCCTCCTATTTATATTTCCTAGTTATTATATCATGAGTTATTCATATTAAAAAGCCATCTATTCTGTATAGAGGATAATTTTGCTTGTTTTATTGATACTTTCATTAGGTAATGGAAATTGAGATACAACATACTCTCCGCTCCCTTCTATTTGGAGCATAATGTTTTGTTTGCTGGCGAGTTCTTTAGCTTCTTTAACTTTCATTCCTGCAAAGTTTGGAACATCTACTTTTTTGATTTCATCAAGTTCCAATTCCTTCTCATTATAAATAGGTTCAACCTTTAAATAAGGCAAAGCATTCTCAAATACTTCTTTCATGACCGGCCCTGCAATTGCCCCCCCATAGTAAACGCCTTGTGGTTCGTCCACAATAACAAGTCCCATAATCACAGGGTTTTCAGAAGGTGCAAAAGCCAAAAAGGATGCAATATATTTGCCTGATCCCCTAGGCAGCTTCTGGGATGTAGCAGTCTTCCCACCTATCCTGTATCCTGGAATATAACTTTTATTCCCTGTCCCCTCAGAAACAACACTCTCTAATATTTTCTTCAGTCTTTCACTTGTTCCAGGCGTAATGATTTGTCTTCCTTTTTCATAGTTAAATACCTCTATAACATTGCCCGTATCATCGATGATTTCCTTGCCAAAATGCGGCGTAATCATATATCCTCCGTTAACAAGCGCTGAAGCACCTGTAAGCAGCTGCATAGGTGTAATTTGAAATGACTGTCCAAATGACATTGTGGCAAGCTCAACAGGTCCAATTTTATTTTTATTATGTAAAATCCCTATTGCCTCTCCAGGCAGATCTATGTTTGTTTTGGATTTAAATCCGAACTTTATCATATAGTCATAGAACTTGCCAGCCCCCAGACGCTCAGCTACTTCCATAAACACCGGATTACAAGAGTTCTGAACGCCTTGTACAAAATTTTGGTTTCCATGAGAACGAGGACTTCGCCAGCATTTTATCGTTCTTCCTGCTACAACTCTGCTTCCTCCGCAATTAAATGAACTTTCTTCAGATACTACCTTTTCTTCAAGTCCAGCTGCTGATGTAAATATTTTAAATGTAGACCCTGGCTCATAAGTATCATTTAACGTAAAGTTTCTCCACATTTGATTTAAAAATTCTTGCTGCTCTTTTTCAGTATACATACTCCAACTATTTAGAAGCTCTTCATTATTAATTGTAAAAGGCTCATTAAGATTAAAATCAGGCTTATTAGCCAGCGCATAAATTTCTCCATTTTGTGGGTTAAGTAAAATAATAGCTCCTCTTTTAGCGCCTTTCATCTGTACCACTTTTTCTAAAGCCTGTTCTGCATATTGCTGAAGTGTAACATCAATAGTCGTTACCAAATGATTACCATTAATAGGATTCGTCCGCATTTCAGCCACTTCATTTCTTCTTTCTCCTTTGCCATTTGTCTCCATAAGGATTTTTCCCGGACTCCCCTTAAGGTAAGCATCATATTTAACTTCTAATCCTATAATGCCTTGATTATCTTTCCCAACAAACCCTAATGTGTGTGAAGCAAGATTACTATAGGGATAAAATCTCTTTGAATCCTCGTCAACTTTGACCCCTGGCAGATTAAGATTACGTATTTCATCAGCTACTTCTTTATCAACCTTTGTAACGATTCTTTCAAAAGCTACTCTTTTTGTCACTTTCTTATAAACAGTATTGTAATCAAGATCGAGTCTTTCTGATAAAATCTTTGAAACCATTTCAGCATCTTTTATCTGTGCATTTACAACACCTATCGCTGACACCGAACCACTTTGCGCCATTATCTCTAAGTTTCTGTCATAAATTTTCCCTCGTGTAGGGGCAATAAGTCTGTCTCTTGTATGCTGTTCCAGTGCTCTATCCTGCAGTATTTTCCCTTCAATTATTTGAACATAACCTAGCCTAATGGATACGCCTACAATGGCTACAAAAAAACAGATCATCACGATAAGAATTCTCCTCTTTATACTAATAGAGACTTCTTTTTGCATCCAAAATCTCCTCCTTTAAAAGTTGTCTTACCTAATTGTATTTTAAAGGAGGAGTCATTATTCACATTATTCTGATGTTCGTACAATTATTTGGCTGTTTTTCTCAACTTTATGTCCTGCTTTAGGAATTTGTCCAATAATTATTCCTCGCTCAGCTTGGCTTATGTCAAATTCCGTTCCTACTAACTGTTTAGCCTCTTGTACTGATAATCCAATAAGATTTGGTATTTGAACAATATTTTCAGGGACTTCTGACTGAACATATAGTTTAACAGTAGACTGTTTCGGTAATGCGGTTCCCGCATTGGGGTACTGGGATACTATCTTTTTCCCTACTCCTATTATCTCATAATCAAGAGCCTCATTTTCAAGAAGTACGCTTGCTGCATAGATATCCGAATCCTTAAGATCAGGCACTTTACTCATCTGTTCTCCTTCCTCTTGATTATCAGCATCCAGCTCTATTTCTAAGTAAGGCAGAATATTAATCATCATTTCTTTAAAGGCTCTGGCTGGCGCCCCTGTTCCTTCTGGTATTTCATCAAATAGGATAAGTCCAACTACTTGAGGATTATTAATTGGAGCATAGCCTAGAAATGATAAAATATGTTTTTCATCTTCCCTTGCACCTTTTTGGGCTGTTCCAGTTTTCCCACCTATTGTGTAGCCATTTATACTGGCATGAGCCCCTGTTCCTGCATCAACCACTTTTTTAAGGTAATTGACTAAAATTTTTGAGGTTTCCTGTGAAATAACCTGTCGCCGTTCAGTAGGTCTCATCTGATACATAATTTCTTTTTTTTCATTAATGACTTGTGAAACCACATAAGGCTGCATAAGATAACCGCCATTAATAATGGAAGAAAAGGCTGTTATCAATTGAATAGGCGTACAAGTAAAAGTCTGTCCTATTGAGTAAGTTGCTTTCTCAATAGGCCCTAGCTTGTGATGAAGCTGTCCTTTTTCTTCTCCTGGCGGACCAAGATTAGTAGGCTGGCCAAATCCATATCGGTCTATATATTTCAAGAAAGTTTCAGACTTCATTTTATGTACAATGTCCATCATACCAACATTGCATGAATTAGCCAGGACTTGTTCCAGCGTTTGTTCACCATGCCCTTCCCTTTTCCAACATCTAATAGGTTTAACCCCTTCTACAACAACTTTTGCTCCATGACATACATACTTATCTTCTGTACTTATAATGTTCTCATCTAAAGCTGCTGCTACTACCAGAGGCTTAAAAGTTGAGCCTGGTTCATAACTATTTTGAAGGTTATAGTTTTTCCATGCACTATTAAGACGCAAAGCTTTCTCACTATCTGTAAGGTCTGACCAAACTTCTTTGCCTAACTGTTTTTCAAGTACATTATATTGGCTGGGATCAAACCCTGGATAAGAAAACATGCTGTATATTTCTCCGGTGTTAGGGTTCATGATAATAGCAGATGCGTTAACAGGTTTATACTCTGCAATATACTTCCTCATCGTCGTTTCTACATATTGTTGAATGACCTCATCAAGTGTAAGCACAATCGTAGCCCCATTTTCAGCGGGTTTTATTTCCGTTGTAATAATTTGTTCATCCTGAAGCTGAGAAAAAACCCTTCCCATTTTTCCTACAAGATAGTGATTATATTGCTGTTCAATACCATATTGACCATCCCCGTTTTTATTATAAAAACCAATAAGCTGAGAAGCAAATTCTCCTTTAGGGTACTTTCGAATAAAACTTTCTTCAAACCAAACGCCTTTTAAAGCCTTTTTCTTTAGTTCTTCAATTTCTGTATTAGCTACATTTTTCACCAAAACACTGTATCTTGATTTCGGCCTCGCCTCTACAAACTTTTTAACCGTATCGGCAGATTTATTGACTTGTTTTGAAAGGGTTTCATAGATAGTACTTTTTTCATCTTCCGGAAGCTCAAGAATACCTTTTGGATCTAAAATAATATGATAGGCTAACACACTAGTAGCGATTGTCTTGTTATTTCTATCTACAATAGATCCTCTTTGGGGATTGATCTGCCCCTCTTTACTCATCATCCGGTTTAAAACTTGCTTTTGATAGGATTCCCCATTATTGAGTTTAATCATAGCTACTTGATAACCTAAATAGCCTATGATCATAATAAAAAATAGCCCTACAAAAAATATACGCCCGTGAAGGCGTTTTCTAGACAATACGAAACAAGTTTTTTTCTCTCTCTCTTTCATATAGGGTCCCCACTTTAATTTTCATATATCGTATAGCTCTGTTTAGGTAACTGTATATAAACAATTTGATGCGGCAAAGGTTCGCTCATCCCAAACTCTTTTGAAGCTCTATCTCTTATATAGTCTAAATTGAGCCTCTCAGAAATTTTAGATTCTGTAAAACTTAATTCACTTTTTAATTCCCTAATCTCACTTTTTACGGCTTGTAATTCTCCCTGTTTTGTAATGAGGAGAGAGTACATATTAATATATCCAAAAGCACATATAAATACCATCATCCCACACAAACTGAGCTTAAACCCAAAAACGAAATCTATTTTTCTATGCGGTTTAGCAGATGGTCTATGTTCAGGTTCTATCCTTGGGTTCGGCAACGTCTGATAATAATTTTCAGCTTCACTACCATATTGATAAAGATATTTTCTTTGTGTACTTTGTGGCATTATCTATTCCCCCTATTATAGTTTCTCTATGATTCTCAGCTTAGCACTTCTTGAGCGCGGATTACCTGATACTTCTTCTTCTGATGGCAAAATTGGCTTTTTAGTCAAAACTTTAACTTGTTTCACTTTTTTACAAACACAAATCGGAAAGTTCTTTGAGCATGTACAAGGATCATCAAGCTTTTTAAATACATGTTTGACAAGCCTATCCTCCAAGGAATGGAAAGTAATAACACAGAGCCTTCCTCCTTTATCTAGCTTCTCAACAATTCTAAGAAGTGTAGGTTCAATAATTTCTAGTTCACGGTTAACAGCAATTCTTATAGCTTGAAAAGTCCTTTTGGCTGGATGAGGTCCATCTTTTCTGGCTCCTTGCGGAACAGCATTTTTAATCACCTCTACCAGTTCATAGGTTGTTTGAATCGGTTCTGTTTTTCTCCGATTTGCTATAAAGCTTGCTATACGCTTCGCCCACTTTTCTTCCCCATATTCTTTAATAATTTGATACAAATCATCTTCTGGCATTTCATTAACAACGTGATAGGCTGTATACTTATTTTCTTGATTCATTCTCATATCAAGCGGTGCATCATGCATATAGGAAAATCCTCTTAAGGGTTCGTCTAATTGATGAGAAGATACACCTAAATCAATGAGCATGCCGTCGATCTTATGAATCCCTAAGTTTTCTAAAATAGTATCTATATGTTCAAAGTTACTACTGACGATTGAAACTTTAGGCAAAACATCTTTAAGTCTCTCAGCAGAAACTGCCAAAGCATTTTTATCTTGATCAATCCCAATAAAATGCCCTTGTGTTGAAAGATGCCTGCAGATTTCACTGGCATGTCCGGCACCACCCAATGTGCCATCTACGTATATCCCATCAGGTTTAATATTCAATCCTTCGATACACTCTCTGAATAGTACAGGTATATGTTCAAATTTCATGGTTATCCCCTTTATATTCCTAATTCTTCCATCTGTTCAGCAATTAATTCAGCACTAAATTCTTCTTCATTATAACTATTCCACTTATTGATACTCCAAACTTCTATTCTATTACTCATTCCTATAAATACTATGTCTTTTTCAATCTCAGAATATACCCTTAAATGGTTAGGAATAAGTATTCTTCCCTGCTTATCTGTATTACATTCTGTCGCTCCTGATAAGAAAAAGCGGACAAACTTTCTTGCATTTGTATTAGTGAGAGGAAGTTGTTTGAGCTTTTGTTCAAAAAGGTTCCATTCGGACAAAGGATAAATGAATAGGCATCCATCTAATCCCTTCGTCAAAATAAAAATCTCCCCTAATTTTTCTCTGTATTTAGAAGGGACTATGACTCTTCCTTTTTCATCTAAGCTATGTTTATATTCCCCAATAAACACTCCACTTCACTCCACTTCTACCCACTTATCACCATTTTCTTTTATTTTATGCCTTTTCCACATAAAATTCAAGTGAAATTTAAATAAATATTAAATAATTATTAAGTTCTGATTTCAGAGCAAAAAAAAGAACCAGCTTATACTTTGCTGGTTCTTTCAATGGTTTTAGATTAATTGCCGTTAAGGCTTCTATAATATTTAACTATTTCTTTATCTAACTTTAAGCTTAATGTATAGATAGGTTTAGTATTATATCTCGATGAACCGGTTGTCCCTAGAAGTCTGTTTAAATTTTCCTGCATAAATAAGATATTCTTTTTCATCTCTTTCATATCATATCCCCCTTAAAAAATAAAGCAAAAACAAATATATTATCTCTATATTCAGTATTATAATATCTTATTTGGAAAAAATCAACAATTATTCTCATTTTTTGGATAAATTATTCTTGATTATTAGGCTTTCGACATATAAAAATACCAATTATTCCCAAGATTATCGATAAAATGGCAACAACTTGTGATATAGGAATCTGTGTACTGCCTAATAATAGTTGATCGGTTCTTAATCCTTCAATCCAAAAACGTCCGATTCCATAACCTATGAGATAAAGCATAAAGATTTCTCCGGAAAACTTACGACGTTTTCTATAAACAAGCAATAAAACTAATAAAACAGCATTCCATAGAGATTCATAAAAAAATGTTGGGTGAACCTGTATATATTCTGCCCCAAAAGCAGTCTGTACATGTTCTAATATATTCTGCGATAATGGCCATTTGGCTTCACTTTTTAGAATTCTCATAGCAAATAAATTATTTGTATAGTCCCCGAAGGCTTCTTTATTGACAAAATTGCCATAACGGCCAATAGCCTGTCCTAATAAAAGGCCATAGGAGGCGATATCAGCAAAAGACCAAAAATCAACTTTTTTCTTTTTAGTATAAATGAGTGCTACAATAGCCGATGCAATAACTGCACCATATATAGCGATTCCCCCTTCTCTGATATTAAAAATATGAGCTGGATTCTCTCTATAATAATCGAAGTTAAAAACAACATAATAAAGTCTTGCTCCTAACAGAGCAAAAATAATATCATATAAGATAAAATCAATAAAAATATCAGGATGCAGTCCTTCTTTTTTCGCAATATAACTTGCAAGAACCGTTCCAAGTATAATCCCTGTCGTCAGTATAATCCCATACCAGTAAACAGAAATTCCAAAGATCTGGAAAGCAACAGAATTAATATTAAAAAATAGATTGAGATTTGGAAAATATATATTTGGCATAAAACTCCTCCTTTTATCCTAATATTATATTGTATTTATCCGGAGATGTAAATGTCTGCATAACTAAAGGATCTTCATAAATAAAGAATAAATACATCATGTTTTATTTATAATAATGGTGTAGCATTCACCTAAGGAGGTTAGATAATGATCCCAAAATACAGACACTACCGCGTTGTATCAAGAAATAAAAATGATTCTGTAAAACCTATTTTATCTATTCATGAAGAAAATATCATGATGCTCTCATCTTTGGCCTTTATGATTTGGATTTTTGGTATGCTTGTCGGCTATATATTATCGCATAATAAATAAAACTGCATTTTATTGCAGTTTTATTTATTATGCGATAATATATATAATGTATGAATTAATGATGAAATCATACATACAATTACTGATGATATAGATTTCACAGTTTAAATTTCAACTTATTCACAAGTTATTTACTGTGAAATCATTTGGAGAAACAACACTAAGTAAATGAATAAGTTAAAATTTATTGTTTCTCTATAATACTATGCAGTATAGATTTAAGGAAGGATGAATTATATGAAACTTGGAATCGTTGGGCTTCCTAACGTTGGAAAAAGTACTTTATTTAATGCACTTACAAAAGCAGGTGCTGAATCTGCTAACTACCCCTTCTGTACTATCGAACCAAATGTGGGCGTAGTGGCTGTTCCGGATGAAAGACTCGGAGTACTCGAAAAAATGTATAACTCTCAAAAAGTAGTTCCCGCTATCGTAGAATTTGTTGATATAGCAGGTCTTATCAAAGGTGCAAGTAAAGGAGAAGGATTGGGTAATCAATTTTTGTCTCATATTCGAGAGGTTGATGCTATTGTTCAGGTCGTAAGATGTTTTGAAAACGAAAATATTGTTCATGTCGACAAAACAGTTGATCCTATTCGTGATATCGAAACTATAAATCTAGAACTTATATTTGCGGATATGGAAGTGCTCGAACGCAGGATTGCCAAAACAGCCAAAACAGCTAAATCTGATAAAACTGCAGCCCAGGAACTTGAAATTCTGCAAAATATCTATAAAGTTCTAGAAGAAGGGAATCCTGCAAGAGTTCTTGTGGGCTCTGATGCTGACTCAGATTTATTTATTCAATCATTAGGCCTTATTACAACTAAACCCGTTTTATATGCTGCAAACATTTCTGAAGAAGATCTTATCGGTCAAGTTGAAAATGAGTATGTAAAAAAAGTTCGTGAATTTGCTGCGAGCGAAGGTGCTGAAGCTTTTGTTATATGTGCACAGATTGAGCAGGAACTGTCCGAGCTTCCGGATGATGAAAAAGAACTTTTCCTGCAGGACTTAAATATTTCTTCCACAGGTTTTGACAGACTTATTGCTGCAAGTTATAAGCTTTTAGGACTGATCAGCTATTTAACAGCCGGCCCACAAGAAGTAAGAGCTTGGACGATTACCGTTGGTACAAAAGCACCGGAAGCAGCTGGTAAAATTCATTCAGATTTCGAAAGAGGTTTTATTCGTGCTGAAATTGTTAACTTTGATGACTTAGTTCATTCTGGTTCTTATTCCGCCGCTAAAGAAAAAGGCCTTGTACGCTTAGAAGGTAAAGAATATGTTGTAAAAGATGGAGATATTATTCTTTTTAGATTTAATGTTTAGTCTGTCTGATTTGAATAGGAATACAATTGCTATAAAAAAACCTTTAAACCCAGACGGCTTAAAGGTTTTTTTTTATAGCAGCTTATTTTAACCACTCCCCCAAGTATCTATCGTTTTAATTGAAAAAATTACATAGCATAAAACTTGTTCTAATAAACAAAAATAAGATTAGCACATCAAAAAGGAGGCATTTAAAATGCATTTAGAGACTAGAGATACCCTTATGAAAAAAATGCTCGACGCACAAGAAAATGTTCGAGACTTTGAATCCATTTCTAAACGTATTGATGATGAAGAGGTTATCAGTGCATTTAAAGAATTTGCGGAACAATCTGGACACCAAGCGAGAAGATTAAAAGAACTTCTTAGTAAATACGAGCATAAATAAAAAAATACGAGCATGGATAACCATGCTCGTATTTTACGTTATTCTTCCATTTTATGATATTCGCTTGCTGTTTCTTTCTTTTCTTTATCTTTAGATTCACTTGAATCATTAGTAAACTTTGCTACAAAATCTGGAACCTTTGAAATAAGCCCTGGAATCATATCTATAAGCTTAGTAATACTGTCTTGTCCTTTTATACTAATAAGCTGAGTTGTTCCATTTTGAATGACTAATATAGCACTAGGTGTAATCTTAGCACCAAGTCCGCCTGCCCCTGCATCGGTTTCTCCATCTACTCTTTTTTCTTTCTCTTTATTTCTTTCTGTAAACTTTGAACTGATTGTTGTTCCGCTTGCCACCCCAAAGCTGACATCTACTAGCGGTACTAGAATTGTATTATCAATATGGATCGGCTCGCCTACAACGGTTTTAGTCGTGATAAAATTTTCTAATTTCCCAATTAATGAATCAAAGTTTTGGTTAAGATTTCCATTCATATCAATTTTCCTTTCTCCTTTTAAGTAGTATGTTAATATACTCTCTTGTTTCTTTATTCATTATAAAAATCACAGCAATTTTAATCAATGTGACAAGATTAAACTTCCCTCTTGCATAAATATCTCCCCACACACCACTTCTGCTAAAATCTCCTTTTATCATACCATATCTGTAATACCAAGGATATAAAAGCGTCAGCTGAGCAACTAATTCTCCTGTATCTGAGGGATCTTCTTTCCCAATAATCAATGTAAAAAAAACTTTATACGGCTTAATTCTCTGAAAAACTTCTTTTAACGCCTTAAGTGTACTTTTAATAAAATGTTTAAACCCTTCATCTGCCAAAAGATCTTTTATAGTATTCCATTTTTTTTCTATAGCATGTCTCGTTATTTTTCTGTGCGTCTTATCCTCAACGACTTCCTTAGATAAGTGTTTTATACTTTGCTCCTTGGCTTCTATTTTTTCCTCTGCCTTTTCTTTAAACCCATCTGTATACTGGCGATAAACATTAAAGCCTAAAATTTTTATTTTATTATCTTGTTTTTCATCTTTATAAATAAACTGAGCATCTATTATTTTAAGCAAATGAATTTTAAAGTGATAATATTCTTTTTCATATTTTTCATAAAAGCAATCATATTTAATAGGGGCTAAAACCAATACCAAAAGCGTAAAAACTAGACATAAAAATATAAGCAGTATAATTAGTAGGCTTACCTTTATTATTAGCCATAAAATACTCATTATGCACCTCTTTTATCAGGTTTTTATAGCATCATAACTTATCGTACGCAAATTATAAAGCTGATTGATTAAAACACCTACGTGTTTGATTGCTGCTTCTTTAGATTGTGTTACTGCAACTAAATAACAGGCATTATACTGTGAAGTTAAATATTGGCTCTCAATAATGTCAAACAGATTAGGATGCTGCGAAGATGTACAGACTAGATAAACTTGATCTTTACACTTATTTTGCATCTTAAGCTGCATTTTTTTAAGTCGATTAAACTTTGTTCCTTTTTCAATCCATAAATATTTTGATATTTTCATTAGAAACAACCCTTATATGTTTACTTTTTTATAATATTTACTTTAACTTTCTATATTATACCATATATTTTGTATTTTTGACTATAAATACCTTTAAAATATGGTCCAACCTCATTATAATAATAAGAGCCGAAACTTATATTCTGGAGGTACCTTATGCATGCTATTTATTATATCGCCAAAAGCTCCTTTTACATGAGAATACTCGCAGCTTTTGCATTAATCATTTTATTTTATATTCTTAAAAAAACAATTATAAAACTTATTCTTCGCTTATTTTCAAAAATAAAATTCAAAAATTATAGCTTGGACTATAAACTAACTGACGCACTGGGGAAACCGCTGGATTACTTTTGGACCTATACAGGCTTATACCTTGCCATTTGTATTTCTCCATTTGTAACCTACACCTTTATCCCTAATTCTATGTTATGGTTTATAGATAGTTATGTTTCTTTGGCTGTTATTCCTTTTTCTTCTTTAACTAAACTTTATACCGTTTTTGCTGTTATTATCTGCACTTGGGGAATATACAATTTAGAATTTGTTTATGAAGAATTCTTCACCCAGCTTAACACCAATTTTTCATTAACTGATAATACCCTGCTTATACGATTCAGTGCAAAAATTATAAGATTTTTTACAGTTATAGTTGGCATTTTTATTGTATTATCTCTTTTTATTAAAGATATCGCAGGTATTGTAACGGGAGTAGGGCTTGGCAGTGTTGCTTTTGCTTTTGTCACGAAAGATGCCCTATCAAATATTTTATCCGGGGCATTGCTTATGATTGATAAACCATTTGTTATCGGCGATTGGATACAGGTTGATGACTTAGAAGGGACTGTAGAAGATATTAGTTTCCGCAGCACACGTATCAGGACCTTTACACAAGGCGTTGTCATGATTCCTAATTCTAAAGTAAGCAGTGAAAACATTATCAATTGGTCAAAAATGCAGAAAAGACGTGTCAAATTTGATTTGTTATTAGATTATCATACCCCGATCTCTAAAATTCATACTTGCATGGATAAAATAAAATGCCTGTTAGCGAGCCATCCATCTATCGAAGATGGAAGCTTTATTGTCAGATTAGAAAGCATAGGAATCTATGCTTTACAGATCCAAATTATCTATTTTTCCCTTGAAGTCGAATACAGCAGATTCCTTGAAATCAAAGAATCTGCAAATCTTCAAATGCTTGACATGTTCGCACAAGAAGAAGTTAAATTTGCATTTCCAACTCAAACAGTTATTACACATCAAGCTAACCTATAATATATGCTAAGAAGTGCCGCATTTTCTGCAAACTGCAGGCGGCACTTCTTTCTATCAAACCCTTCTCACTTTTTACTATTAAAACATTATAAAACTACAAAGACCGAAAAAATAATTTTAGTTCTTCTTTGACCACAGGGTTTAAATCATGCCACCTAACACCTTGTACTGCTCCTTCTAAAGCATATAACATATTAATACACGCTGAAGAGTCTAGAGCTTTTATGCGGACAAATGCGCCCCTACTGCCTGTTTCTACAAGTTTATTTTTAGATGTAATTTCAACTTCTATTAACTTCGTCTCTAAAACCTTACCAATATTAGGAAGCTTATTTAATTGGTTCATTTGATTCTATCCTCATATTATTTTAATAGATTACTCTTTATGTATCTATCCATAATTTAAAATATTCAGTCACGGAATACGATAAAAAAAACAGAGCTTTTACCCTGTTTGTTTATGTTGTTAACCAAATCTTTACGCCGAGTTCTGTATTTGACAGTCATCTATCTACGCATTTAGTTACCTAAATGCTCTAGCGACCTACCCAAAGACATAACGAGCAGCTACATATGCCTTTCTATACGGTCTTGCTCCAGGTGGGGTTTACATAGCTCCTTTAGTCACCTAAAGGACGGTGAGCTCTTACCTCACCTTTCCATCCTTTCCTATCTTATGACAGGTGGTTTATTTCTGTTGCACTTTCCTTAGAGTTGCCTCCACTGGGTGTTATCCAGCACCTTGCTCTATGGAGCTCGGACGTTCCTCAAGTACTTCCTTTCAGAATTGTACTTGCGACTGTCTGATTTACTTAACAACTTATATACGATATCATGTTTTTTTAATTTTGTCAACTAGCTAAACGAACTGCCTCCAAGAAACTCACGCAATATAGAATTTGTTGGAATACTTGCAGTATCTAACGTTAAAAAATACTCTAAAAATTTAAGCATTCTTTTGGCTTCAGCATAATAAGGTGAAGTCCTATCTACACTGAATAATAAAGGCTCTGCCTTTTGTTTAAGCACTGCAAGCTCATAAATAAGAACTGAATTAAACATAACATCTGCTTCCTCTTGAAATGGAAAAATATTCTTGTTCTCTCCTCTTCTTACTGAAGCCCATAATTCCATAGTTCGTTCAGGAGAAATACCACGATATTGATTATCTCTAATCATCCTTCTCATGAACCTAGTGTCTGTAGTTGGTATTCTGTTATGATAATCAATATTCAACTGCGTAAGTGAGCTGATGTAAACTTTAAATTTATTTTCTTTTGGCACAGCATAGCTTAATTTTTCATTTAGTCCATGAATACCTTCTACAACCAGAATATCCTCTTCGTTAAGTTTTATTTTGTGTCCTTTATACTGTCTTTCCCCGGTAATAAAATTAAAACTTGGTATCTGAACTTCTTCTCCATTTATAAGCTGGTTCATATGATCATTAAACAGATTGATATCAATAGCTTCTAATGCTTCAAAATCATAATCGCCATTTTCATCTTTAGGTGTTAATTCTCTGTTTACAAAATAATCATCAATCGAAATAACATGAGGTTTCATGCCATTAACACGCAGTTGTACACAAAGCCTTTGTGCAAAGGTTGTTTTGCCAGAGGAGGATGGTCCTGCAATTAAAACAAGCTTAACTTTATCTTTATCCAGGATTTTATCCGCTATATCAGCAATCTTTTTTTCATGCAAAGCCTCAGATATTCGAATCAGATCCTCTGCTTTTCCTTGTGAAATACAGTCATTAAGTGCCCCTACGATATCTACCCCCATAATTCTAGCCCAGTTTTCTGATTCTCTAAAGATTTCAGAAAGTTTAGGCTGCGGAACAAACTCAGCGGTGTGTTTTGGATTTTTTTCATTGGGGAACTGAAGTGCAAAACCATGGGCATAAGGTATAAGTTTAAATAATGTAATATGTTTAGTATTAGTCAGCATATAGCCATAGAAATAATCTTTAACTTGATCTAAGCAGTAAATATTGACAGTTGAAGTTCTTCTATATTTAAATAAACTCTTTTTATCCCATCTTTTTTCGCTTTCAAAAAGTGCCAGAGCATCTTCAATTGTTAGTGTCTGTTTAGTAATTGGCAGAGCCTCTTTAACCATTTGGTGCATTTGCTTTTCTATTTCTGCAATATTTTCTGGTGTACACTCATTTTGATCTTGAAACTCGCAAAAATAGCCACCTGCAATATGATGATTAACAATGATATTTCCTGCCGGGAGCACCCGTTTTGCTGCTGCAATGAGTAAAAAAGTAGCACTTCTTTGGTATACTCTTATCCCGTCTTTCTGACTAAGGTCGAAAAACTCTAAGCCCTCTGTACTATGATCAAGTGTCATACAAAGTTCCTTAAAACTATTTCCTATCTTTGCAAGCATGATAGGAAACTGATAATCTTCTTTTACAAGTTCTGCCACTTCATAAAGTGTTATGCCCTTATTTACACGAAGTTCTTTGCCATTCTTAAGTGTCACTTTAATCTGATCATTCATCGAAATTCCCCTTTTTATTTAATGTGTATTGCCTCACCATTAACTTTCGACGAACTCACCCATAAGTCTTTAAATAGTCCGCTAAGTTTTGAAACAATATATTCAACAGATAAGTTTTCTGAGGCATAATGCCCTATGTCAATCACACATAGCCCTAAATCCTTGGCCTCCTGTGCTTCATGAAACTTAATGTCACTGGTAACATAAACGTCTGCAATTTCACTTGCTCTTTTTATATACCCCGCTCCGCTGCCCGAACAGACTGCTACGTGCTTAACCCATGCCACTTCAGAATCTGTCATCCTCAGATAAGGGATGTTAAAAACTTCTTTTAAAGTTACAATAAACTGCTCCATCGTGACTTCACACGCTAATTGACCATATCTTCCAATCCCGTCGTAGCTTTGCATATTATTTAGTGCAAGTACATCTATAGCAGGCTCTTCATAAGGATGAACTTTCTTAACCGCCCCTAATATTTTATTTATATTAGCTGAAGAAGCAATAAATTCAATTTTTCTTTCTGCCGCTTTTTCAAGCTTGCCATGGGTACCAATATAAGGATTACTTCCAGTCATTGGAATAAATGTTCCTTCTCCCTCTGCTGTAAAGGTACATCCTTTATAGTTGCCAATATCACATATATCCTCATTTATAATAGCATTTCTAACATTTTCATAACTTTTCTCCGGCACATAAACGGCTGCCTTATAAAACTGTTCTTCCTTGGATATATGTAAAACTTCTGGCTCTTTAATGCCAAGCTTATCACATAAAATATCATTGATTCCGCCTTTAACAACATCATAATTAGTGTGCATGGTATAAACTGAAATGTTATGGGTAATAAGCTGCTTAATAATTTTCCCCTTTGGCGTATCATAATCAATTTTACTCAACGGCTTGAATATAAGCGGATGGTGCGTAATGATACAATCTGCTTTGTGATGTTTTGCTTCCTCTACAACCTCTTCATTAATATCTAATGCGCATAATATCCTGCTAACTTTCTGCTGTCTGCTGCCAATGATAAGCCCAATATTATCCCAGCTCTCAGCAAGCCTAGGCGGAGCCACCTTTTCAAGCTCTTTTATAATATCATTTAAAAGATACATCGTATAACCTCTCTATGCATTTTTAATTCTTCAGCCAACTCCATCTTTCTTTTAATTGAAAAATCTGAGTTGTTCTGACTGACATTATCATATACCTCCAAGAGTCTTTTTTCCTTTTCTAACATGTAACGTTTAAAAACATCAGACTTCTTCTCGATCAAAATTTTCCCGTATTTATAATCGTACGGTTTTTCATAAATCTCATTTCCTAAAACCGCTTCAATGACTGTGTAATATTTGCCATCTTCCTCAATAAACTCTTCATTATCTATTATAAATCCTATATGATGTAAGTATTCCCTAACACGCCATATATCCTGCTGTGGCTGTAAAATAAGTTTATCGGCAGCTTTTATAACTTCTAAGCCTCTTTTCAAAATATCAATAATCAGATAGCCTCCCATACCTGCCATAATAATGACATTGCCTTCCCCTGGCTGAACGCCTTCAATACCATTTGTCAGTCTTAAATCTATATTTTTAATTTGGTAAAATCTCATATTAAGTTCAGCTTTCTGTAGTGGGCCTTTATGAATATCTGTTGCAATACAGTAAGGGACAATATGATTTTTTATAAGGTAAATAGGGATATAAGCATGGTCAGTTCCTACATCTATAACAGTGCTGCCTTGTGGAACACCGCTAGCTATCGTAAATAACCTGTGAGATAATTGCACATGAACACCTCTTAACTAAATTTTATTCTAGTAGTTGCTCCATTATATAAAATAGAAGTTGATGAATCAACTTCTATTCCAGATAATCTTTTAGTTTTTTACTTCTGCTAGGGTGTCTTAATTTACGCAGTGCCTTTGCCTCAATCTGTCTGATACGTTCTCTTGTAACATTAAATTCCTTGCCCACTTCTTCAAGCGTCCTTGCCCTTCCGTCATCTAAACCAAATCTAAGCCTAAGCACCTTTTGTTCTCTTTCTGTCAAGGTATCCAAAACTTCTATAAGTTGTTCCTTTAAAAGTGTAAAAGCTGCAGCTTCTGCTGGAACTGGAATATCTTCATCTGGAATAAAGTCTCCTAAATGGCTGTCTTCTTCTTCTCCAATGGGTGTTTCAAGTGAAACAGGCTCCTGTGAAATTTTCATAATTTCACGCACCTTTGAAACACTCATCTCCATTTCCTTTGCAATCTCTTCTGGTTGAGGATCTCTGCCTAACTCTTGAAGAAGCTGCCTGGATACACGCATAAGCTTGTTAATAGTCTCTACCATGTGTACAGGAATACGTATTGTACGTGCTTGGTCAGCAATAGCCCGAGTAATAGCTTGTCTAATCCACCAGGTTGCATAAGTACTGAATTTAAAGCCTTTTGAGTAGTCAAATTTTTCTACAGCTTTAATAAGCCCTAAGTTACCTTCTTGAATAAGATCCAGAAAGAGCATCCCTCGGCCCACGTACCTCTTAGCAATACTTACTACCAGTCTAAGGTTGGCTTCAGCTAGTTTTTTCTTAGCTTCCTGATCTCCTTCCTCCATTCTCAGTGCCAGCTTAATTTCTTCATCTGCTGATAAAAGCGGCACTTTACCAATTTCTTTAAGATACATGCGTACAGGGTCATCAATACTTATGCCATCTGGCAAGTTACTAAAATCTATCTCTGTGTCATCAACTTCAATATCTGAAATATTACCTATTATATCAATATTTTGAGCTTCTAAATATTCATAAATTTGTTCAATCTTACTCGGTTCTAATTCCATATCCGAAAATACATCATTAATATCATCCTGCTCAAGAATACCTTTCTTATCTTTAGCAATATTAATAAGCTGATCAAGTTTTGCCTTAAATGCTAGTTTCTGTTCTGCCACATCTTTCACTGTTATCAATCCTTTCTCCTGTCTACTATTCTAACCATTTATAAAATCAATATACAATTTGTCAAGCTCCTTTTTTTGAAATAGTAGTTTTTGCTTTTCATTTGCATCTTTAGAGTCATTCATTTTCTTCCCCAAATAGTTTCCTTTGAGCCGTTTTATATTTTCAGTAATCATCTTAAATAAAATTGTCTGTTCTTCGTAGCGTTTATCTTTATTCATAATGATATGTGAAATAATATTCTGATCTGCCTCATCAGGGTAATGGGCAGTAAAGTAATTCATATCTATATCTTCACCCTGTTCTGCCGCTTGAAAGATTGCCCTGGATAAATCACAAAGCAGAGGGCTTTCAAACATCTCTGGCTCTACATGTTTTCTAACATGTCTAATGATATTAGGATAATGATAAAGTGTTGATAAGAAAATAACCTCCGTGCTGACAGACTGACGCCTGCTTTTCGCACCCCCTTCATTTTCCTTTGCTTTATAGACATGTTTTAGTTTTTTATAATTATTATTAACCTCGGCCTTAAATGCACTGTTTTCAATATGGTAAGCTGCACATATTTCATCGATATAAATAGCCTGCTCTATACTGCTGGGTATTTCGCTGATTCTATTGGCAACTTCCTGAAGAAACATCACCTTTTGCTCAGCTATTTGTATATCATATTTTTGTTCAATCCTTGAAATTTCAAACATAATATCTGGCTGCGCTTCTTCTAGGAGCTTGAATAGATGTTCCTTACCATATTTTCTAAGATACTCGTCTGGATCCTTCCCATCTTTTAGTAGTAACACTCTGGCTTTGATTCCTTGGCTCCTTAATATCGGAAGGGCACGAAGTGTAGCATTTACCCCGGCATTATCACTATCATACATAATAACTACTTCTTTAGTATACCGTTTCAAAAGCTTTGCGTGAGAGGCAGTAAAAGCAGTTCCTAATGATGCAACCGTCTGAGTAAATCCTGCTTGGTGCATAGCAATAACGTCCATATAACCTTCTACAAGTATATAGCATTCACTATTTGCTGTTTTTGCAAAGTTTAACCCATAAAGTACATTACTTTTATTAAACAGTATATTCTCTGGAGAATTAAGATATTTTGGCATCCCTCCATCGATAACCCTGCCACCGAATCCAATAACCTTTTTGCTCACGTCGAAGATCGGAAACATAATACGTGATGCAAACCTGTCATAAATAAATCCTCCGTTTTTGCTTGTTAAAAACAATCCGCTTTCCAAAAGGGTTTGATCTGAATAACCTTTTGCACTCAAGTGTTTATAAAGGGTATTATATTCTGCTGGAGAGTATCCAAGTCCAAACTGCTTAAGACTATCTGTCAAAACCCCCCTTGTTATCAAATACTCCAATACCTGATTATGCCTCTCATCTCTGAGGCTTAAGTAAAAAAACTTAGCAGCATCTTTTATTACCTCAAACAAAAGCTGCTTTTTTTGATTCCTATGCATTTCTTCTTCTGACTGATAATGATCTTCCAGCTGTATATTCTCTCGTTCAGCCAAATACTTGATCGCTTCTGGAAAGGTCATGTTTTCTTTTTGCATTAAAAAGGTAATTGTATTTCCTCCAGCACCGCATCCAAAGCAATAATAAAGCTGTTTATCTTCGCTTACAGAAAAAGAAGGGGTTTTCTCATTATGGAACGGACATAATCCTGTATAAGAGCTTCCTTTTCGGGTAAGCGTTGTATATTCGGAGATGAGCGCTACGATATCACTTCTTTCCCTAATGGTTTCAATTATATGCTCTGGGTAATACATCTACTCTCCTTCTTTCTTTATTAGCCGCCTAATAAATATTCCATGAAGCCGGAAAAAACAAATCACAATAAGTATGAATAGCATACCTGTCTGTCATCCCAGCAATATAGTCGCATACGATCTGCTTTTCTGAGTCACCAAGGTCCAGTCTGTCAATATACTCTTTAGGCAGCTTATTAACTTTATCAATATAATAATCATAAAGCTGTTTGATAACCTGTTTGGCTTTATCTTCCTGCTCTTTAGCTAGGGACCCTACATATACTTTCTCAAACAAAAATGCACGCATTTTATAGAAAGCATGAGACACTTCCTCACTCATGTTAATTTCATTTTTCCCATAACTTTCTTTAATTATGTCTGTAATCAACCGATGTATTCTGTCACTCGAGGATTCGCCCAAAATAAATGTGCTCTCTTTTGGCAGGTCACTAGGTGATAATACTCTTCCTCTTATGGCATCATCAATATCATGATTAATGTAAGCTATTTTATCCGATATCTGAACAATTCTCCCCTCTAAAGTACAAGGTTTGCCGCGAGTCGGATGATTAAGGATGCCATCTTTGACTTCATATGTAAGATTAAGTCCTTTTCCTTTGTTTTCCAATGCTTCAACTACTCTTAGACTATGCTGGTTATGTGAAAAGTCATTTCCTGTTAGCTCATGCAGAATATGTTCTCCCGTATGTCCAAATGGGGTATGGCCTAGATCATGCCCTAATGCAATAGCTTCAGTTAAATCTTCATTCAGCCTTAGTGTTCTTGCAATGGTTCTCGCAATTTGTGATACTTCTAAAGTATGTGTGAGTCTTGTTCTGTAATGGTCTCCCTCAGGGGAAATAAAAACTTGTGTTTTATGAGCTAATCTTCTGAATGCTTTTGAATGCAATATCCTGTCACGGTCTCTTTGAAATGCTGTTCTTATAGCACATTCTTCTTCAAAGCGTGTCCGGCCTTTTGAATAGACTGATTTAGCCGCATATGTATTTAAAGAAGATATTTCAAATCTTTCTTGTTCTTTTCGATAACACATACAAATCACCCCACATACTAATATAAATACTACATAATACCTCTATTTCCTTTTTTTAATGACATTTTTATAAAAAAAATAAAAACCCATATTAAATATGGGCTTTTATCACTCTCATTAAGGACAATATTTATATCCTCATGTAGATATATTATCTGTTTTTAATTGCTGCTTGAGCTGCTGCTAAACGTGCAATTGGTACACGGAATGGTGAGCAAGATACATAATTTAATCCTACTTTATGGCAGAATTCAATTGATGAAGGATCTCCACCATGTTCACCACAAATACCTAATTTGATATTTGGACGAGTTTTTCTTCCTTTTTCAGCTGCAATTTGTACAAGCTGACCAACACCAGTTTGGTCAAGTCTTGCAAATGGATCTACTTCATAAATTTCTTTAGTGTAGTAATCTTCTAAGAATTTACCAGCATCATCACGAGAGAATCCGAATGTCATTTGTGTAAGGTCATTTGTTCCGAACGAGAAGAATTCTGCATCTTCTGCAATAGCATCTGCTGTAAGTGCTGCACGAGGTATTTCAATCATTGTACCTACATGGTACTCGAGCTCAATACCAGCAGCTTTGATTGCTTCATCAGCAGTTTTCACAACGATATCTTTTACAAATTGAAGTTCTTTCTTTTCTCCAACAAGTGGAATCATGATTTCTGGAATAATGTTAAATCCTTTTTCTTTTTTCACTTGGATAGCTGCTTCGATGATTGCACGTGCTTGCATTTCAGCAATTTCTGGATAAGAAACTGCAAGACGGCATCCACGATGACCCATCATTGGGTTGAATTCATGTAGAGATTCAACAGTGGCTTTTAATTCTTCAAATGAAATACCCATTGCTTTTGCAAGTTCTGCGATATCTTCATCACTATGTGGTAAGAATTCATGAAGTGGTGGGTCAAGAAGACGAATAGTTACAGGTCTTGATTCCATAGCTTCGTAAATACCTGCAAAGTCAGCTTTTTGGAATGGAAGAAGTTCTGCAAGTGCTGCTCTTCTTTCTGCTTCTTCTTTAGCAACAATCATTTTACGTACTTTCATAATACGATCTTCTTCAAAGAACATATGCTCTGTACGGCAAAGACCAATACCTTCTGCTCCGAATCTAACAGCATTCGCTGCATCTTTTGGAGTATCTGCATTTGTACGAACTTTTAATGTACGCACTTTATCAGCCCATACCATTAATGTTTCGAAGTCACCAGTGATTTCTGGTTCAATAGTTGCAACATCTTCTCCATAGATATTCCCTGTAGAACCATCTAATGAAATGTAGTCACCTTCTTTGTATACATTTCCAGCAAGTTCAAATGTTTTTGCTTCTTCATTGATTTTAACTTCTCCACAACCAGATACGCAGCATGTTCCCATACCACGAGCAACTACAGCTGCATGTGATGTCATACCACCACGTACTGTTAAAATCCCTTTAGCAGCTGCCATACCTTCAATATCTTCTGGAGATGTTTCAAGACGTACTAAGATAACTCTTTCACCTGCTGCTGCTGCATTTTTAGCATCTTCAGCTGTGAAATATACTTTACCAGCTGCTGCTCCTGGTGATGCTGGAAGCGCGCTTCCGATCACTTTAGCTGCCTTAAGCGCTTTTGGATCAAACATTGGGTGAAGTAATTGGTCAAGTTGTTTTGGATCTACACGAAGAACTGCTTCTTCTTCTGTAATTTTGCCTTCTGCAACTAAATCAACTGCTATTTTAAGAGCTGCTGCTGCAGTTCTCTTACCATTACGAGTTTGTAAGAAGTATAATTTCTTATCTTCTACAGTAAATTCCATATCTTGCATATCACGGTAATGGTTTTCAAGTTTAGTATAAATACGTTCAAATTCAGCGTAAACTTCTGGCATATCTTCAGCAAGCTGAGAGATTGGGTTTGGCGTACGAATACCTGCAACAACGTCTTCACCTTGTGCATTAATTAAGTATTCTCCATAAATTTTATTTTCACCAGTAGATGGGTTTCTTGTAAAGGCAACACCTGTACCTGATGTATCTCCCATGTTACCAAATACCATCATTTGTACGTTTACAGCAGTACCCCAGCTTGCTGGATAGTCATGCATTCTTCTATAAACGATCGCACGTGGATTCATCCAAGAACGGAAAACAGCTTTGATTGATTCCATAAGCTGAAGTTCTGGATCTTGTGGGAAGTCTTCCCCTTTTTCTTGTTTGTAAAGAGCTTTATATCTAACGATCATTTCTTTTAAATCTTCAGCAGTAAGTTCTGTATCTAATTTAACGCCTTTTTCTTCTTTAAGTTCGTCTATGATTTTTTCAAAACGAGGTTTTGGAATTTCCATAACTACGTCAGAGAACATTTGAATAAAACGACGGTAAGAATCATATGCAAATCTTTCGTTGTCTGTCTTCTTTGCAAGACCTTCTACTGCAGCATCAGTAAGACCTAAGTTTAATACTGTATCCATCATCCCTGGCATAGATACTCTTGCCCCTGAACGAACTGATACAAGTAATGGATTTTCGCTGTCACCAAATTTTTTGCCTGAAATAGCCTCTAACTCAGTAAGGCTTGCTTTAATTTGGTCTTCCATATCTTTAGAAAGTTTTTTACCATTGTCATAGTACCCTGTACACGCTTCAGTTGTTACTATGAATCCTTGAGGAATTGGTAAACCTAATTGTGTCATGTCTGCAAGGTTAGCACCTTTTCCACCAAGCAGATTTTTGTTTTTTGGATCTCCTTCTTTAAACATATAAACCCATTTTTGGCTCATGTTTTTCCCTCCTGTTTTTTCTTCATTGCTTGAAATAGTGTTTAATCCTTAGTGATGTTTGGCGACGAATACTAAGTACACTTAGTTACTATTTCCATTTCTCATACATTATACCACAAAATTTGAGATTGAATAGACTGTTTTATCATTTTTAAGTGGTATTACATATTTTTTTGATATATTTACCAACTAAAACTCCATTTTGCTTTGAATATATGCTACTAAATGCTCAATAGCCACACGTTCCTGAACCATTGTGTCTCTGTCACGAACGGTTACTTTTTTATCATCTTTTGTATCAAAATCAACGGTTATGCAAAGCGGTGTCCCTATTTCATCTTGACGTCTGTAGCGTTTTCCTATAGAACCGCTTTCATCGTATTCAGCATTGAAATGTTTTGAAAGCATATGGTAAATCTCCGTTGCTTCCTCAGACAGTTTTTTAGATAATGGGAAAACAGCTGCTTTAACAGGTGCCAGTGCTGGATGAAATCTGAAAATGGTTCTTGTATCTCCATCTTCTAACGTTTCTTCATCATAAGCCTCACATAAAAAGGCTAAAGTTACTCGGTCTGCACCTAAAGAAGGTTCAATACAATATGGAATATATTTTTCATTTGTTGTTGGATCAAAGTAGCTCATATCTTCCCCAGAGTGTTCCTGGTGCTGCTTCAGGTCAAAATCTGTACGGTCTGCAATTCCCCAAAGTTCACCCCATCCAAATGGAAATAAGAATTCAATATCTGAAGTTGCATTACTGTAATGAGAAAGTTCCTCTGCAGAGTGATCTCTAATTCTCATATGATCTTCCTGCATGCCCAGGTTTAATAACCAGTTTTTGCAGTAATCCTTCCAATAGCTGAACCATTCCAAATCTGTTCCTGGACTGCAGAAAAATTCAAGTTCCATTTGTTCAAACTCTCTTATTCTAAAAATAAAGTTTCCTGGAGTGATTTCGTTTCTAAAGGACTTTCCGATCTGCCCGATTCCAAAAGGCACTTTTTTTCGGCTTGTACGCTGAACATTTTTGAAGTTTACAAAGATTCCCTGTGCAGTCTCAGGACGCAGATAAACACCATTTTTAGAGTCTTCTGTTACCCCTTGAAATGTTTTGAACATCAGGTTAAATTGTCTGATATCTGTATAATTGTGCTTACCGCAGGTTGGACACGGAATTTGATTTTCCCCAATGAATTTTTGCATTTCTTCATTGCTCCAGCCATCAATAACCTGTGGTGTTCCCTTCTCAGCTAAGAAATCTTCAATAATTTTATCTGCTCTAAAGCGTTCTTTACATTCTTTACAGTCCATAAGCGGATCATTGAATCCCCCAACATGTCCTGAAGCCACCCATACTTTAGGATTCATAAGTATGGCACAGTCAACGCCTACATTATATGGGCTTTCTTGAATGAATTTTTTCCACCAGGCTTTTTTGACATTATTTTTAAACTCAACTCCTAGTGGGCCGTAGTCCCAAGAATTTGCAAGACCCCCGTATATCTCAGATCCTGGATATACAAATCCTCGTGACTTCGCAACTGCTACAATCTGCTGCATGCTCTTTTCTTGCATCGGTCTTCCTCCTTAATATGATAAGTAATAAAGTGTGCATATACGCTGCACGTGATGAAATAAAAAAGTATGTGAAATCTATAAACACTTTTTATTTCAAAATAAAAAAACCTTCCATCCCTGGTAAGGGACGAAAGGTATCTTCCGCGGTTCCACCCTTATTGAATGCCCTAAAGCACTCCTCTTTCTAAGGTATTTACTCCAAAGTGCCTTTCATAAACAATCAGTAATTGGCTCACACTCACCCAATCTCGCTTAAACCTCTTAGTTTATTACTCCTCTTTTTCATCGTAAAATGTATTTATCTACGCATATAATTTAACAAAAACCTATACTGCTGTCAAGTATTGTATTTATCTTATTCGATTATTTTATAATTATTTTTAAATTTTCTCCTTCTGCCTCTTTTTTCTCTATTTTTACTGCATTAGTTATTTCCATTAATCGAGTATATAATTCATCTCTATTTGGAAATTCATAAAGCATAATACTCTCAGGATTAAGTTCATCCGGAAGGTATTCTGCCTTTATTTCATTATTAATAACATAGGCTCTCAGCACCTCAAGCAACTTAAATTTATCAGGTGCTGTAATTTCCCACTCTTCTATTAACGCTTCGTTTACCATTCTGGACTCTGATTTTGCAAAAGGCACTGCCTCTACTGCATTTTCTGCCTCTTTCTTCACAGCTTCCGAAGCCATTATGCCCTGATCTCTAAAAAGTGTACTTTCTTCACTTGGAGCTTCCAGCATCATTTCAGCTTTAGCCGTATCCGAAGCTGTCTTAGGCATCATTAAAGGGTTTTCAAAAAAGAATATAACAATAAGTAAAATAGCTGCTGTACTGGTAACATAAGTCATCCATGGCCTAAACCATACCATTTTTTGTGGCATGTTCTGTTCTTCTTGAATACGCCTCATAATTTCCTCATGCAGTGATGTCGGAACAGGCATATCCTTTAATCCATTTACCTGGTGTACAATAGCTTCTAAAATTTCCAGTTCTTCCTGGCAAGATGAACAACCTGCTAGATGCTGCTCAACTTCTTGACGTTCTTCTTGTGTTAACATATTATCTAGATAGGCTGATAGCTGATTTATACATTCATGGCATTTCATTGTTCACCCTCCTTGCTACTTTTTTTGACGAAAAAAGATTTATAAGGTTCCTTATTTTGCTGAAGAATTTTTTTAAATGCCAAACGAGCTCTGGCTATCCTTGATTTGACGGTTCCAAGTGAAATATTTAAAATATCAGCAATTTCATCATAAGCATACTCCCTAATATCTCTAAGTACAATCATTGTCCGGTGTTCTTCCTTCAATTCTTCGAGAGCCTGCTTCAAAATCTCTTGCATGGCTTTATTTTCAATAATTTTTTCAGTATTTTGATTCTCTGAGGGTTTATCAATTATCCATTCCTGGTTATCATCTTCATTGTTTTGGTAAATTGAGATCTCCTGTTTCTTTTTGATTTTACGCAGTCTATCTAAACATTCATTGGTTGCAATTCTGTAAATCCATGTACTAAGTTTAGATTCTCCTTTAAAATGCCGAAGCTGCTTCCATATTTTCACAAACACTTCCTGCGTTGCATCATAGGCTTCCTGTTCATTTGCAAGCATTCTTAAACAAATATTATAGATCGTTTTTTCATACACAGTCACAAGTTGTTCAAAGGCATTGGCCTCTCCACGTTTTGCACCTTCCAACCATTGTTCTTCTTCATTTTGATGCATTTTTTAATCCCCTCCCTCTTCACCTTATGTATTAAATGATCATACGCTTTTTATAGTTTAAATCATTCTATAAGCAGATACAATCTTTATTCACCTTTGCAAACTGCCTACTGATTAAAATAAAAAGTATGTATTGATATTTTTCAGTAACTGTGCTAAGATATATCTTGTTCTATTCCTTGCCGCTGTGGCGGAATGGCAGACGCACCTGACTCAAAATCAGGCGTAGCAATACGTGCCGGTTCGAGTCCGGCCAGCGGTACTCTTGGAGCTGTTACTTAATCGTGACAGCTTTTTTATTTTTTTACTACTGCTTCTTCCCAAAACTTTATAAAGTATTATTCGTAAAATGAAGGGCATTATATACAATAAAAAACAAAAACCCTCAGTACCATTTTACTGAGAGTTTTTATTTAAGCCTAATATTTTTTTCATCAGGCTCTCTGCCTGTTTTTATCCGCCTAAGTTCATTATATAAATCATAGGCCTTTTTTAAGATATGTTTTTCATCATTAAATTTCAATAGATGGTAGGCTTCATAGTACTTATAATACCCTGCATCAATGAAATACTCTTCTCTTTGAGGCTTACAATAAAAACTGTCTGCTGTCATTAAATACCAATGTACGGTCTTATTAATAATATCTTCGCGCCCTTTAAAAGTATATTGGCTTGAATCGATATATTTTACAATGCGGGCTTCTACACCTGTTTCTTCTTTTACTTCTCTAAGGGCTGTCATCTGATGGTTCTCGCCTATTTCAACTGTTCCCTTCGGGAGGACCCATCCCACATATTTTTGTTTATAATCTTTATATAAAAGAAGCATTTTCCCCTTGCAGATTACTACGCCTCCGCAACTTACAGTTTTTATCATCTGAATTCCCTCTTTATCTCACTATTTCATATTAAAACATTCGTTGTTTATTCCATGTTTTTATAGACATCAAGAATTTTTTGTGTTACAGCTAAAGCCTCGGCCCCTTTTCCACCATTCTCAACAATAACAGCAAAAGCGATCTGATTTTTATCATCCTCTTTTTGTTTTGCAAATCCTGCGAACCAAGAATGATCTTTATCTGTCTCATTTTGGGCTGTACCTGTTTTTCCCCCGATGATCAAGCTCTTATTTTTTATTTTAGCGCCAGTTCCTTGTTGAACTACATCTATCATCATATCCTGCAGCCTTTTAGCAGAGACTTCACTCATCGCAGCCTTTTGATACTGCGGGAGGTATTTTACTTTAACATATCCTTTTTTATTCATAGAATAATCCAGTACATAAGGCTTCATCATAACCCCATCATTGGCAATAGCTGAAATAATCATAGCCATGTGAAGTGGTGAAACAAGGGTTTTCCCTTGCCCAATATAAGTTGCAGCTCTTTCGAAATTTGAGTCTGCTTCTGTAAGCTGAAACTTGCTTTTTGCATAGCTCATATCAAAAGGCAAAGTATCATTGAACCCTGCCTGTTCAGCAGCATTTCTTAAATCTTTTGAAGATATCTTTTCACTTAACTTAATGAAATAAGCGTTACAAGACTTATAAAAAGCTTCCTTAAGACCAACTACCCCATGTGCAGTTTTATTATAACACTGAATAGTATAATCAGCACCTGTTATTTTTCCCTGACAGTCATATGTCAAATCCATGCCACCAGCTTTATCTTGAGTCATATAAGCCAGCGCTGTAATAATCTTAAAAGTCGAGCCAGGCGGATAAAGCCCGTGGGTTACACGATTTACCAAGGGAGAATTTTTTGTGTCTTTAGTTAAGGTTTCCCAATCTTGATTAATATTATTAGGGTCAAACCCTGGGCTTCCATACATAGCTCTAATTTTACCAGTAGCCGGCTCAATGACAATTACACCGCCCTTTTTACCCTTCATTGCCTTGGCAATAGCACTTTGATAACGATCATCTAAAGTCAGCACAACATCTCTTCCTTGAAATTTTTCATTTAAAAACGCATTTCTAAATAGAGAGGGTATATTATAATCTGGGTATAAAAGTTCTGTATTTGCCAGCGCTTCAACCCCTGTTTTTCCCCTCTGCGAATATCCAATCACATGTGCGTATAAGCTTCCCTTAGGATACTTCCTTGTATCATTAACTGTTGTAGCTAAAACCTTCATATTCGTATCATAAATATCGCCTCTTATGACTTCCTGCTCAAGATTATTCAGCCTTGTATTCTGCGGATGAACCGATATTTGTTTTTGCTTAACAGCTGTAAAATAAACCATGTAAAAAACTAGTATAGTAAACAAACTAATATAGATGGTTGAAATAATGTAAATAAATTTTTTCTTTTTATCCACTTTAATCCCCTTCCCTTATCAGTTCATCTTTATGTTGATGTGAAAAATAAGTAATAAGTCCAATCATTCCTATACTTACAACAACGGACGAACCGCCTGCACTTAAAAAAGGTGCAGTGATTCCTGTTAACGGAATAAGTTTCAGAACCCCGCCAATGATAATGAATATCTGAATGGCAAAAAGCGTTGCAATTCCTACCGCAACGAACATAAAAAATTCATTTTTCTGCTTTAGAGCAACCTTAATACATTGAAAAATAACCGCCAGATAGCAGAGCAAAATAATAATTCCCATGAGATTGCCAAATTCTTCACATATAGCAGCAAAAATGTAATCATTCGCCGAGAAAGGAATCTTATGCGGTATCCCTCTTGTCAATCCGCTTCCAAACCATCCCCATGTTCCTATTGCAAACAATCCTTGTACAACTTGATATCCTGTTCCTGAAATATCCTGCCAAGGATTAACGAAGGCCTGCACCCTAACTCTGACATGCCTAAACAGCATATGTCCCATAACGGAACCGAATGCTCCCGCCAGCATACCCAAGAAAGGCAGAATATAGTTTTGGGTAGCCATAAATAACATAATAAGAAAAGTGAGGTAATAAAGAAGCGCAGCTCCTAAATCCCGCTGCAGGACTAAACATCCAAGTGTAGCAGCTACAGTGCCTATTGCAAAAATAATAGTCTTCTTCTTATTGCAACTTTGCCCAAGATCATAAAAGATTGACGCTAAAAAAAGTACTAACGCAACTTTACCGATTTCAGATGGCTGCAAACTCACCCCTGCAATCTCAATCCAGTTAATGGCTCCTAATACCCTGCCTCCAAAAGTGAATGGTAAAAGCATCATAATGATTAATACTGATAAATAGAGGTATTTATATTTAGGTTTTATAAGTCTGGCTAAAATATTGGGGAAAACTAGCGCAGCAGCTACTCCAACAACATAGGCAGCTACCTGCTTTGTAGCCATCTTATGATTAAGGCGTTCAAGCATAATATAACCTATATCCATTAAAAAAAACATAATATTCCACATAATCAGTTCGTCGTGCCTTTTCCATATCCGAAGAAGCCAAAGGGTTATTGAAATAAGTGCGAAGACAATTATTCCGTTTACAACAATAGCCATACGAATCGGCAAATCCTCCTGTTTACCTGCAATAATAGCAACGCCCCCTAGGTGAAAAAAGGCTATACAAAGATGCAGAAATTTATTCCTTTCAATAACCCCGCCTAGAGGATAACTTATAAAAGGATCCATAAAACTATAGGATACTAGAACAAATAAAACACCAAATCCTGCAAAAATATATCTGCTTAGTAAAATCATCAAGTTAAAATATGCCACTTATTTTCACCTGCTTTATTCAATAGACTTGTAACTCACACTGCTTATTTTCTTAATAGCAGCTATATCTCCTTTGAGATAGGCCCCTAATATGCTTTCAACATCTTTTGTAGATTCATGGCTAAAGTTTAGCCTAAGCATATTAATATGATTATATCTAGCATCATTTAAAACTTTTAATGCCATAGGCTGACCTGGCATAATCTGCATCATACAGGCTTCACAATCTGTCTCGATCTGCCATATCATCTCTTTACGGTCTTCGAGAGCAAAAACCTTTTTACAAGTATCATTTTTACTACACTTGTTATGATGCTTAAGGAGACATTGCTGAGATGTCATAACAGGTATATACCCGTATACTATTTTTTCTAAGTTTCCTTTTAGGGTTTGATGTTCAGCTTCATTAACTTCCATAGAAAGCGTGAGACTATCTGCTCCCAATTCATTCCAAAAGTGTATAGATTCATTATTCATTATATTTAGCGTATAGTCAATATTCATATGTTTAGAAGTATGATTTAAAAAATAGAAACACCCATAATTTCTAATTAAATAACCTTGTATTTTGGTAGTTTCCCAATACAGCAGCGCATCAGAAAATTTTTTATAGCTATTACTTTTCATGATATAAGGCAATGCAAGATAAAACGATTTATTATACTGCTGGCAAAGTTCATACGCCATCATACTAAGCTCATTATTATACTGCCATTCCCAATAAATACTTTCAAGTGCATCATATGCTAAACAAGCTTCAAGCTGTTCTAAAGTTTTTACTAAAACACTCCAGGATCTCTTATTATCACTGCCCCTAACCACTGGAGCCTTATAACCTGGATAATCTCTTGAAGGCTTCTCCAAGAGCTTCTCTTCCAACATTTGAATGGCTATGCGTCTTATTTCATTCAGTTTGCTGACAGCAGCATAGCCGCCTTCATCCCATTCAACCTTGAGGTTTGCTATGCTAAATGATGAACTGCCGAACTTAGTAAGCTGCTTAACTGCGTTTTCCTTTGTAATCGGTGCATTTTCAGCCCTTACTAATGGCTCTCCCCTATAAATAATATGAGAGGTACGATGCATAAGCTCAATTGTAATGGGTTCTCCTATTTTAGCTGTAACAATCACATCAACCGGAAGTTTTCTGTTAGCTTTTACGTAACTGCTTTTTAACCTTTTTAATAAATGGTGATTTTTTGTTAAATAAACCTCACTGCCACTATCAATATATTTATCGAAATCAATTGTTATACATTCTCCCTTTTAGTAAGGTTTTGAAATGCCTGCTCCGATGCTTTCACGGCCCTTGCGGATAACTTCTATGCCATCTCCTGGATTTAAGTCCTCCTCAAGCAAAATAGTTGCTCTATGGTTCTTAGGGGAAAAGTGTGTTACCGTCCCTGCCCTAACGCCTATATGTTTAGGACTGTCTGCAGTTATCATATGTTTTCCTGAGTGCTCAAAATAATAACCCTTTGAAAATCCCCCTCTGTTAAATATTTTCTTTAGTTCTTCAACATCTTTAGGATCCACTTCATACTCAGAACCGCTTTTTGCAAGATCAAGGTATTTTCTATACACACTTACAACCGAAGCAACATATTCAGGAGATTTCATCCTTCCTTCAATTTTAAAGGAGTGAATCCCTGCATCAATAAGCTTGGGCAGAAACTCTATTGTGCACATATCCTTTAAGCTGAGCAGATAACTTTTATCTTGTATCGGATGATCAGCTTCTAAAAGCGTGTATTTCATTCTGCAAGGCTGAGCACACCTGCCTCTGTTTCCGCTTCTGCCTCCTATTAAGCTGCTCATCAGACACTGACCTGAGTAGCTAAAACATAAGGCCCCATGTACAAAAGTTTCTATCTCTACTCCGCAAGTCTTCGTAATCGCACTTATTTCATTGAGATGAAGTTCTCTTGCCAGCACAACTCTTTTAAATCCAATGCTTTTCAGCAAAAGAACATCTTCTAAGCTATGGGCTGTCATTTGCGTACTGGCATGCAAAGTTAAATGTGGAAAATAGTTTTTAACGAGTGAAACGACTGCTAAATCCTGACTAATCACAGCATCTATTCCTAAGTCACTTAAATAGTTAAGATAATGAAATAATCTTTCAATCTCACTTTGCTTAATGAGTATATTGACAGTAACATAGATTTTTATACCCCTAAGCTTTGAATATTTAACAATTGATTCAAGCTCATCGTCTGCGAAATTATCCGCGTACTGTCTAGCGTTAAATAATTTCCCTCCGACAAAAAGCGCATCTGCTCCGTTCTCGATAGCTGCATAGGCATTTTCAATTTTTCCAACCGGAGCTAATAATTCAACTGTTTTCACCTTTTTCACCTTTTTCTCTAATATAGTTAACAGGGGAAGTATTATCTTCCCCTGTTTGTATGATCGTTTTTCTTATGAGATGCTTTTGCGGCAGCTAATTGGTTTTTTATTTCTGTAATCTCTAAAGTCATTTCGCGTATTTTATCTTTAAGCGCTAAATTCTCGGCACTGCACTTTTGAAGTTCGTTAGTATAAGCTTCTAACTCTTCCTCAATTTTTATATATTCACTGGCTACATTAAGGGCTGTGAGCATGTATACTTTTGAAGTATTAAGGCTTGTTCTGACATTGGCCTTTTGAATACTATTAAGCTGTTTATTAATCAAAGCTGCAACTTTTTGAATATGCTCTTGGGATTCATCTCCCTGCAGATAATAAATATTACCCCCAATAATAACCTCCACCTTATTTTTTGACATTTAATAACACCCCATCACTATCATTATGTTACTTTTTCTTCTTTTTTGTAATTATAGCATACCTTCCTTTAAAATGCCACTTATTAGCAGTATTTAATAATCAGGGATCTTTTATACAAATAGCTATTTTGGGGGATCAAGCTTAAACTGTTCATACGCAGCAGGGGTAAGCATTCTGCCCCTAGGTGTTCTCTGCAGTAAACCTTGCTGAATAAGATAAGGCTCATAAACATCTTCCAGTGTGTCCTTTTCTTCTCCTATTGCAGCAGCCAGCGTTTCAAGACCAACAGGACCTCCTTTAAACTGGAGTGCAATGGACTTTATAATACGTCGGTCAATTTCATCCAATCCGTTCTCATCAATATTAAGCAGTTTAAGTGCTTGTAAACATACTTTTTCATCAACAAAACCATCAAATTTGATGAGCGCAATATCCCGCACCCGCTTAAGCAGACGGTTTGCAACCCTCGGTGTGCCTCGGCTGCATTTAGCAATTTCTCTTGCAGCTTCTTGTGTAATAGTTGTATCAAGAATCCTAGCTGTTCTCATAATAATTGTTCCCAATTCTTCTACTGAATAGTACTCCAGCCGGTGCATAATACCAAATCGATCTCTTAGCGGAGAACTGAGCATACCTGCCCGTGTTGTTGCTCCAATAAGCGTAAATTTTGGCAGAGACAGTCTGATAGACTTTGCTGCCGGCCCTTTACCAACTACAATATCAATACAGTAGTCTTCCATAGCTGAGTAAAGAACTTCCTCAACATGTCTGCTCATTCGATGTATTTCATCAATAAACAAAATATCTCTTGGCTGTAAGTTATTAAGAATGGCAGCAATATCTCCAGGCTTCTCAATTGCGGGGCCCGAAGTCACTTTAAACTTCACATTCATTTCATGAGCGATAACCCCTGCAAGCGTTGTTTTCCCCAGTCCAGGCGGCCCATATAGCAGCACATGATCTAATGGTTCTTCTCTCATTTGAGCTGCTTGAATAAAAATCTTTATATTTTCTTTAATGGCACTTTGCCCAATATACTCTTCTAAGGAGAGGGGTCTTATATTGCTTTCTATTTCATTATCTTCTAATTGTAAATCTGAAGACATCATTCGTTTTGTCATCCTTTTCCCCCTTACTCACTTAGTAAACTTAAGGCTTTTCGAATAAGTCCCTCACTGCTGTCTCTCTCATCAAATATCACCTGAACAGCCTTCGAAGCCTCAGACTCCGTATAGCCAAGCGTTACTAAAGCTTCTATCGCTTCATTTTTACTTTCACTTGCAGTTTCATACCCACTCGTTTTTTCACCAAGTCCATCTGGATTTAATTTAGATAAGCTGTCTTTAAGCTCAAGTATGATTCTTTGGGCTGTCTTAGTTCCAATACCGCTAACCTTAGTTAAAGCCTTGCTGTCTCCTGATAAAATAATGCTTACAATTTCATGGCTGGTATAAGTATTTAGAACCTGCATACCGCCTTTAGGGCCTATTCCATTAACGCTGGTAAGTCTTTTGAAAAGTTCCCGTTCTTCTTTGGATTTAAAGCCATATAAATCATGGGCATCTTCCCTTATGTGTTCATAAATATACACCTTTACAAACACATCTGCAGCCATTTCATCATAAAACTGATGAGACACGCAAAATACCTCATAACCTACTCCATAGGTTTCTATAATAATCGAAGTTTCTTCAATATCTGTAACCTTACCATTTAAATAAGTAATCATAGCTGACTCCCTGCCTTAGAACATTTGTTCTTATTTTATACGATTTTTATTCAGATGGCAAATAATATTGGTGATTCGTGATAATACAGTCCATCTTTACATCAAACGACTCTGAAGGAATAAGTGGGTAAAGCTGAAAATCCATACAGACGCCTATCTTGTATAAATCGGGATATCTTTGAAGGTATCTGTCATAAAATCCTCCGCCATAGCCTATACGGCTTCCATGCATATCAAATGCAAGCCCCGGAGCAATAATCAAATCTCCTAAAGAGGGCTCAGCTTTTTTATGTATAAGCAGGTTAGGTTCATAAATAGACATAGATCCAAACATTTGGATTTCCAATTCCTGCAAGACATTAACATAATAAAATATCATTTCCCCTGAACTTTCACTTATTTTAGGATAAGCAACTTTTTTCCCCTGCTTTACTGCATATTCATGAAGATATTTGGTTTGTACTTCTGTATGAAATGCCGCATACAAATAAAGCGTCCCAGCTTCTTCAAAACATTTAAGACTTTTTATTGAACTGGTAATCTGTTTTGAACTTTCTTCAATTTCATCATAAGTAAGCCGATACCTCTCATCTTTTATCAAGTCTCTAATATGCTTTTTAGTTATCATTTGGCATGTATTTAAGGGGATGAAGTTTGCCATCAGGAGTTTTAATCTTGGTGTGTTCCAACTGATTTTTAAAGTTAGACCTAAATACTTTAAGATAAGTCTGTCTAAGTTCTGCTTGTTCTTTTTTTTCTTCTGCTGAAAGTCCTGTTGTTTTTTGTTTATGCGCAAGTTCATTAATTTTTTTGATAAGCTGTTCCATTTCCATTGTTATAAATCCTTTCTATTAAGCTATAAACCAAGTCCCAATTTCTTTTCCTTCCAAAAGTTCAGTGAGGATTTCAATGTTTTCACCTGACGCCACAATCGTATCTGCTCCCCATTCTTTTGCAATTTTTGCTGCAATAATTTTAGTAGCCATCCCTCCTGTACCAAACTTTGAACCTGAACCTCCAGCTAAAGCTTCGATCTCAGAAGTGATTTCTCTAACCTCTTGAATAAGAACAGCATCACTATTTTCCTTTGGATTATCTGTATAAAGACCATCTATATCTGTAAGTAAAATAAGTACATCTGCTTCAACCAGCTGAGCTACTGTTGCTGAGAGGGTATCATTGTCACCGAATCGGTAGCCCTCAATCTGTGTTGTAGAAATGCAGTCATTTTCATTAATAATAGGAATAACACCTAAATCTAATAAGGTCTTAAAAGTATTTTTAGCATTAACTTTTTTAATTTCATCTTCAACCACGTCTTTTGTAAGTAGTATTTGTGCAATAACTTGATTGTATTCACCAAAAAATTTCTGATACATCTGCATCAGTATAGCTTGTCCTATAGCTGCCGTTGCTTGTTTGAGCGGCAGCTCTTCTGGTCTTTTATTTCTGCCGATTCGCTGCATGCCAGCTCCGATAGCTCCTGAAGACACCAGAATAACTTCTCTTCCTGAATTGTTAATATCGGTAAGTACGCGGGCTAATTTTTCCATTTTGTTAAGATTAACTTTACCATTGTCGTGAGTTAATGAAGAGGTTCCTATTTTCACAATAATTCTCTTGGCATTTTTTATTTTTTCTCTCATAAGTATTCTCCTTGATCAGTTTATCTAAACTTGTTTGCCTGCAGTAGGTATACTTTTAGCTAGAATTTTGCTGTTTTCCTCTGCTATTTCATATACTTTTTCCATTTTAAACATGCCTATTTTTTTCGTAATGTTAAGGACTTGAATACCACTTGAATCTCTTTTCAGCTTTTCAGATATCATACCGATTTGCACGAGGGCTGCTTTGCCATCTTCTCTTATCAGTTTGATATAATCTTCTTCACTGCCATACACGATCCCCACACATTTTGATTTACTATAATAGGCTTTAATAAGCTTTTTTCGATTTGTTTTAGTTTCATAGGATAAAAGAGGAATTTTTGCAACTTTCCCTGTATCAAATCCAAATAAAATATATCCACTATAGTCTGTTGTCGTATGAATGGCAATAATTTGTTCGTTTTCTTCCAGGTCCACTATGTTCGGCAGATAAACACCAAACTGACTAGCTTTTGAATCTTCTATTTCATGCAGCTTAAGTTTATAAACATTGCATTTATTACTGAATAAAAGCAGATCACTTTTATTAGTACTGTCAAACTCCTGCAAAATAATATCATCGTCTTTGATCTTTTGTTCACCACTGCTTCTTAAGGATACAAGCGTAATCTTTTTAAGGTATTGATGATCCGTAAAGAACAACCTTACGTTGTAGTCTTCGATGAAAACTTCCGGCGACTGCATAGCTACTTCTGTATGCTTCAAAATACTTGTATGACGCTCTGTGAAATATTTTTTCTGCGTCTGCTTAAGTTCATCAATAATTACTTTTTTAATCTTTTCAGGACTTGCTATAAGATCTTTAAGTTTTGCAATAGCTTCCTCTAAACTTTCTAATTCCTTAAGCATATTTAAAATATACTGCTTGTTCAAGTGCCTCAGCTTAATTTCAGCAACATATTCAGCCTGCATTTCACTAATATCAAATGTAAGCATTAAATTAGGCACGACTTCCTTTTCTTTTTCTGTATTTCGGACAATTTCAATAGCTTTATCTATATCTAAAAGGATTTTTTTAAGCCCTAAAAGCAAATGGTGTTTCTTCTCCATCTTATCAATATTATAATTGTATTTTCTAACGAGACACTTTTGTCTAAATCTGCACCATTCACTCAAAATTTCCCTAACACCCATAACCTTAGGCATGCCATCAATAAGGATATTAAAATTACAGCTGAAACTATCTTGAAGTGTTGTAAGTTTAAAAAGTTTTTCCATTAAGACATCTGGGTCTGTATTTCGCTTAAGGTCTATCGTTATTTTAAGTCCTTGGAGGTCTGTTTCATCTCTTACGTCCGAAATTTCTTTTATCTTCCCTGTTTTAACAAGCTCCTCGATTTTATCAATGATGGATTCTATCGTTGTTGTATAAGGAATTTCCGTAATTTCAATACAGTTTTCTTTTTTATCATAAATATATTTTGAACGTACTTTAAAGCTTCCTCTCCCTGTATTAAGAATTTCACGCATTTCTTCTTCATGATACAAAAAGATACCGCCAGTCGGAAAATCCGGTGCCAATATATAGTGATGCAGATCTGCCTTCTCATTTTTCAGATAAGCTATCGTTGCCTCACATATTTCTTTTAGATTGAAACTGCATATATTATTGGCCATACCTACAGCTATTCCCTGATTAGGATTCACTAAAATATTCGGAAATGTCACCGGAAGGAGAACAGGCTCTTTCATTGTGCTGTCATAGTTATCTATATAATCAACTGCATCTTCTTCAATTTCTTTAAACAGTTCTGTGCAAATATCACTTAACTTAGCTTCTGTATATCTAGATGCGGCATAAGCCATATCCCTTGAGTAAACTTTCCCAAAGTTACCCTTAGAATCGATAAACGGTGTATTGAGCGCCCCATTACCTTTTGTAAGCCTTACCATTGTTTCATAGATCGCCCCATCTCCATGGGGATTAAGCTTCATCGTTTGTCCGACAATATTAGCTGACTTTGTACGTGCTGATTTTAAAAGATTCATCTTATACATCGTATAAAGCAGCTTTCTATGTGAAGGTTTAAACCCATCTATTTCAGGCAAAGCCCTTGAGACAATGACACTCATTGCATAGGGCATATAGTTACTTTCAAGTGTTTCCGTGATATTTTGTCTTATCACATTATCTTCCATTAACCCAGTTCCTTTCTGCAAATATTTTTAGCTCATATCTGCTAAGTCTAAATATCTATGTCCTTCTTCAGCAATAAACTGTTTTCTTGCATTCAAATTATCTCCTAGCAGCATATCAAACATCCCTTTTGTTGTTTCGTAATCCTCCGGAAGGACTTCTATAAGTCTCCTGCTTTCTGGATTCATCGTTGTCTTCCACATCATCTTTGGATCATTTTCTCCTAGTCCTTTTGAACGCTGCAGCGTATATTTGGTTTTAACTTTACTTAGTAATGTCGTTTTTTCATATTCTGAATAAGCAAAATACGTCTCATCCTTTGTTGTTATCTCATACAAAGGGGTCTCTGCAATAAATACTTTTCCCGCTTTAATTAAAGTGGGCACGAGCGTATAGAGCATAGTAAGGATAAGGGTCCTTATCTGATAACCATCCACATCTGCATCTGTACATATAATGATTTTCTGCCATCTTAAATTATCGATATTAAAGGTATGTAAATCTTTATTGTGCTTTGAAGTAATCTCTACGCCGCATCCTAATACCTTTAATAAATCTACGATAATATCATTTTTAAAAATTTTATTATAATCTGATTTTAAGCAATTAAGAATCTTACCTCTTACTGGCATAATCCCCTGAAACTCTGCATTTCGTCCTAACTTACAAGATCCAAGAGCCGAATCTCCCTCCACAATATATAATTCTCTGACCTTTACATCTTTTGACCTGCAGTCTACAAATTTTTTCACTCTGTTGGTAATATCAATCGATCCGCTGAGCTGCTTTTTGATGTTGATGCGGGTACGCTCTGCTTTTTCTCTGCTTCTTTTATTAACAATTATCTGCTTAGCAATTTTGTCTGCTTCATCTTTATTCTCTGTAAAGTAGATAAAAAGATATTCTTTTAAATAATCCTGTATAGCTTCTTGAATAAATTTGTTAGTAATAGCCTTTTTAGTTTGATTTTCGTAGCTTGTTATCGTAGAAAAAGAGTTTGAAACTAGAATTAAACTATCTTGTATATCTACAAAGGTAATCTTCTTTTCATCTTTGTTATAGATATTTTCATTCTTAAGATATTGATCCACGGCATAAACCAGCGCATTTTTGACGGCTTTATCTGGGGCTCCCCCATACTCAAGATAACTCGAGTTATGGTAATACTCTAGTATGTTATTATCGTTGCTGAAGCAAAAAACGACTTGAAATTTCAGCTTATATTCAGGTCTATCCGGACTGTCTTGTCCTTTTGTGGTCTGCTCTACAGATATAATGTTTGTAAAGTTCTTACCAGAAGCAAGCTCCTCTACATAACCGTAAACACCATTTTCGTAAAGATAGACTGTTTCTTCCTGATTAACTTTATCCCTAAAAATAAACTTAATGCCTTTATTAACTACGGCCTGTCTTTTGATAACATCATGAAAATAAGCCGGCTGAATATTAACCTCTGTAAATACCTCTTGATCCGGCTTCCAATGTATCAGCGTTCCAGTATGCTTATCTTCAATCTTATTTTTTCTAAGACCACCTATATTCTCACCTTTTTCAAAACGCAGTTCGTAGCAATAACCATCCCTTTTAACTTTAACATTCATAAATTCTGAGCTGTACTGCGTTGCACATGATCCTAGTCCATTAAGGCCTAAACTAAACTCATAATTATCTCCATCATTATTGTTGTATTTCCCCCCTGCGTAGAGTTCACAAAACACCAGTTCCCAGTTATATCTATCTTCTGATACGTTGTAATCCAGTGGAATGCCCCGCCCGTAATCTTCAATTGTAATCGAATGATCCGGATGCAGCGTAATATCGATTTGGCTACCGTATCCTTCTTTTGCTTCATCTATAGCATTAGCTAGTATTTCAAATACGGAATGCTGACATCCTTCTATCCCATCCGAACCAAATATAACTCCTGGTCGAAGTCTAACGCGCTCTGCCCCTTTAAGTGCAGATATGCTTTGATTATCATATGTTTTTTGTTTCATATATTACCACCTATATAAATTGTCTCATCTTATTACTGTAAATAAATAGTTCCCTATTGTCAAGTTTTAAATTAAGGCAAAAAATTAAGAACAGACACGTCTGCTCTTAATTTTTTTATGAATCTCTGTGTTCAAATATTGAAATAACCTGTGGCTCACTATATAATACCCCAAATGTGTCGACTGTAATGGACTGAATCTTTATATCTTCCACTAAGCTGTTATCTGTATCCGCTGCCATCTGCCCTATCTCTTTTAATTTGCTAAGCCCTTCGACCACTTTGCCAAAAGCTGTGTATTGTCCATTTAATCCTGAATCATCTTCAAGAAGTATAAAAAACTGCGATCCCTCCGTATTATACTTTCTGGCCCTGGCCATACACAGTGTGCCCACTTCACACTTTAGCTTGTTTTTAAATCCATTTTGCTTGCATTCACTTTTTATAAAATATCCTGGAAACCCTGTGCCATCCCCAATCGGATCGCCTGTTTGAAGTAGATAGTTCGGTACAACTTTTGAAAATGTCATACCGTCATAGAACTTTTTATTCACTAGATCTATGAAATTATTAACCGTATTTGGCGCATGTTCTGGATAAAGCTCTACCTTTATAACTGCCTTATTGCTTAGTACTACTGTTGCTATCGGATTGGGCGTTTCAGCCTCGGGCCTTTTTCCACTAGACGCTTCATTAACTGAATAAAATAATAACATACTTACAATGATCACAGCGAAAACCATGCCTATTTTTTTCACAGCTTTACATCCTTTTCATTCATTTTTTTATAAGTATGTATGATTTATGCTTATTTTATTCTTATTCTTCTTTAAAAACCCCTTTAAAATAAAATGTATTAATGGCACAGTATCAAATAATCTGAGATTTATTTTTGATTTATATTTGCAAATAAGTTGGGCCACTTACTAGCAAGACGCACTTTTCTATCTCATAAAAAATATCGCCGCTCACACATTATGATTGGCGATACAAGTTTTTATTTTTCATGATCTAGCACAAAGAAAGCATATTACTATACCCTTCCTTTACTCTTTAAACTTATTGTTCTTCCTCTTCTTCTAATTCTGAGAAAAACATTTCATCAAATTCTGCTGCTACTTTATCATACTCTTCATCTGTTTCAATTTCATCAAGTTTGATGTCATCTCCAACTTCAGAATAACGATAAATTAATACCTCTTCTTCATCTTGCGGTGCAAGTGCAATATATTCTACATCATCTACTTCAAAGATGCCAAGTACATCACAAGCTACTTCTTTATCTTCATCTTCAAATGTTACATATATTACTGCATCTTCATGTCCTTCTCCACTGCAGCCACAACCTTGTTCTTCGTTTTCACAACCACATTTTTTATTATCTTCCATTATAAATTTCCTCCTTAGGAATGAATTCTTCGTTATTATAGCATATTGTGTGAAAATTTACCAATCATTCATTATAAGTTTTCACGAATTATTCTTTCAGCATTTTTATAGGTCAGCTTATCAATAAAGCTTTGAGGGTATAATTGAACTAATACATCTATAAGTTTACCCATTTCTCCTGCATTGCATACTTCTAATTCACAATTCATGCCATCAAAATCTGTACCTAACGCGATAACATCTTCTCCGCCTATTTTATAAATATGGTGAATATGCTCTGTAAGCGCCTTTAAACTGCTTTTTTCTGACCCATCTAAAAACAGACCATAAAAGTTGATGCCGATAATCCCTCCTGAATCTGCAACAGTGTGAATTGTATCATCTGATAAGTTCCGAGTATGGCTATAGATTCCCCTGGCGTTACAGTGGGAAGCAATTATAGGTTTTTTATAAATGCCTGCCAGTTCTTTTACGGCTGCTTCTGACAAATGCGAAATATCTGCTAATATTGGTGTATTATTTAGATAAGCTGCCGCTTCTTTTCCAAACCTGGTAAGCCCCTTTGTACTAGAATGCGAAGCCCCTAAGTCATTATCATAATTCCACGTTAGTGTCATCATTCTAATGCCCAAATCAGAAAGTTTTTGAATGTTATCCAGCTGCCCTTCAATAACCTGCCCTTCCTCAATTGATAAAAAAGCTGCTATTTTCCCCATTGACTTGGCCTTCATATACGCATCATAGCTTGCAGTAAAGACTATATCCTCACTATGCAGGCTGATTTGAGCCATTAGGTAATCATACATTGCTCTAACGCTTGCCATTAACGGCCTTTTTACTGATTCGGTATCTATAAAAAGTGCAAACCATTGTGCCAGATAGTTCCCTTTTTTAAGTTTATTTAAATCAATATGATAATCATTCATTAGTAGGTTTGACTTTTCATTAAAAAGCCTGTCTGCTGTATCACAATGCAGATCAATAACCGGCACTAAAACTCACCCACTTTTTCCACCTCTTCATATGTTTTTCCTTTTGTATCTACTTCAACTGATTTGATAACAACTGGAGTTGTTGGTTTATCTCTAAAATCGGTAGGTGAAGCTGCGATATAATCAACAACGTCCAGGCCTTCAATAACTTTTCCAAAAGCAGCATACTGTCCGTCGAGGTGCGGTGAATCCTGATGCATAATAAAAAACTGAGAGCCTGCTGAGTTAGGATTCATTGCCCTCGCCATTGAAAGCACTCCGCGGGTATGCTTAATCGGATTATCAAATCCATTTCCCGTGAACTCTCCTTTGATGTGATAACCTGGTCCGCCTGTTCCAGTTCCTTCCGGGCATCCCCCTTGAAGCATAAACCCCCTAATCACCCTGTGGAAAGTAAGCCCATTATAAAAGCCTTTTTGAATTAAAGAAATAAAGTTTCTCACCGTGTTCGGAGCAATGTCTGGATAAAGCTCTGCAATAATTTTGCTGTTATCCTCCATAGTCATTGTAACAATTGGGTTAGTGTTTTCCATTATATATCCTCCTATTATAGTTCACTGTTTAAAAATGCTGTATATGCTTTTCTCATTTCGTAAATATCTGCTTTGCTTGTAACTTCCCAAGGAGCATGCATACTATGCACGGCAACGCCGCAGTCAATGACTTCCATGCCATAGTTGGCAAGAATGTAGGCAATCGTGCCGCCTCCGCCAAGATCCAGCCTGCCAAGCTCTGAAGTCTGCCAAACAATGTGATAATCCTCCATGAGCTTTCTTAGAGCGGCCACATATTCTGCATTGGCCTCGTTTGACCCTGATTTCCCTCTTGAACCTGTATATTTATTAAAAACAACACCTTTTCCGAAATAAGCAGCATTATTCTTTTCAAGTACGGTTGGATGGTTAGGATCATAGCCTGCAGTTACATCTGATGAAAGCATTTTAGATCTTGCAAGCATACGCCTTAGTTTTAAGCTTGAATAGCTGCCGATTAAATTAAGTATTTCTGCCATCGTGTTTTCAAAAAATTTAGAATGCATGCTAGAAGCGCCTACACTGCCGATTTCTTCTTTGTCAACCAAAACGGTTACAGTCGTTCTTTGAGGGTTTTTAACTTCAAGCTGTGCTTCAAAAGAAGCATAACTGCATACCCTGTCATCCTGTCCATAACCTATAATCATACTTCGATCGAGTCCATAATCCCTGGCTTTGCCAGCGGGAACAATCTCAAGCTCCGAAGAAACTAGGTCTTCTTCTATAATACCATACTTATCATATAATAATTTCAAAACATTCGCCTTAACCTTATTCTTTTCTTCTCCTTGAAGTGGTATTGTGCCTAGGCAGATATTAAGGTCTTCTCCTGCTATTGCTTCGCCTAATTTTTTTTCCATTTGTTCTTTGGCTAAGTGAATAAGAAGGTCTGATATTCCTACTACAGGATCATTTTCATCTTCTCCTATTGTAATATTTACAACTTCCCCATCTTTTTTAGCAACCACCCCATGTATAGCCAGTGGAATCGCTACCCAATGATACTTCTTAACTCCCCCATAGTAATGGGTTTTGAATAATGCAATCTCTGTATCTTCATACAAAGGATTAGGTTTTAAGTCTAGTCTTGGGGAATCAATATGGGCTCCTAATAGATTAACGCCGTCCTCTATAGACTTTTGCCCAATACAGCATAGGATTAAAGACTTATCCTTATAGTTAGCATAAACTTTATCTCCTGCGGCCAGCTTTTTATTCTCTGAAATAAGTGTTTCTAAATTACGGTAGCCTGCTGCCTCAGCTTCTTTAACCATCGTGCGGACACATTCCCTCTCCGTCTTGTTGTTGGAAAGAAAATTTTTATACCTGTCAGCATATGCATATAACGCCTTAAGTTCTTCCTCTTTATAAGTAGTCCATGCATTTTTATATTCTTTTTGGTGTTCTGACATATTATTCCTCCTTCATTAATCATAAAATATTATATCACAATATAATATTTTATTCCAAACGTTATAACTATTTATATTATGGATGTGTCCTATACATATTATTCTAAAAAAGGGTCCTAAAGTATAGAATGCCTTTCATATTAATTAATCCATACTCTTGTCCCAGACTTCATTGTATTATAAAACCACAAACTGTCTGATTCTGAAAACCTGATGCACCCTTGAGATGCCCTTTGTCCTAAAACCCCTTTACCTTCCAGCAGCCTTGTTCCAGTAACATCAAAGATAATTGAATGGTAGAGATAGTCTCCGAATATTTGGAAAGCATACTTGCACCTGTATCCTTTATCAACTCCAAAGTAAGCGACTTTGTTTGTAAGTTCAAATGTTCCTCTAGGCGTTGGTGTTGTATTTTTGCCCGTTGAGCAAACGAGTGTTTTAATAAGCTTCCACTCATTTTTCTTTCCTTCAAATATGTAAGTCTGTTGTCTATATAAATCTGTCCAGACCAAATACTGTGTCTGGCTATTTATATCTTTTGAATTGATAAAAGCTTCTATCTGTTCTTTGGCAGGCTTATCTTTTGCTGTTGGAGGGTTTTTAGGAATGCTTACGCTGTTCCATGGCACTTTAATAGTCTTACTTTTATCATCCTTTACCCAATAACTTATCCCATCCTCAGCTCTCCAAACTTCTACCTTTTTCCCTTTTACTAATCCGCCTGCAGAGTATTTCATCGTTCCCATGATGATAGATGCCGGAAACATTTCTTTTTTTTCTTGCTCTTGCTTATCTCCATGTTTAGGGGTGTCTCCTGCTGCTACTTTCTGATTGATTGTCTCATTATACTTTTTGAATAGTTCAGCCGCATCTTGCCCTAGTCTGCTGCTTGATTCCAAAACCATACTATCCGTTTCAATGAACTGAATAAGTGTCGTCAAATACTGCATATTTCTGAGTTTATATAGTTTGTTGTTTTTAGCAGCCTTTCCATAGCTCCCAATCTCTTCAAATCCAAAAGAATGTTCTATTATATTTTTCCCATCCCAATATAGATCAGTATACATAATTTGCAGTGTCTGATCTGTTTGATTTATAATGTTCTCTTCACTACATAATATATATTCACTCATTACACGATTTTTAGGTGTTATGGCAATCTTGTTCTCCGAAATGCTAAGATCAAAATAGACCTGCAAAGCCCGCACAGGGATAAGTATTTCTGTGTCCGTTCCTAAAGAATAAGTTTTTAATTCTCCAATGTACACCGGATCAAAACTAAGATAGAAAGCTTTTTGAGCAAGGTTGTCTTGTTTTGCATCACTAAATAAACTTCCCTGCCAAATCAGCTGAGTCTGGGCCCCCATCTGCATTTTTTTAAATCCTATATTTTCTAGATCTTTTATAGTAATATAGTTGACTCCTAAATACTCGTATAGCAAATAATTTTTTTCATATAAGCTAATCTCTAATGAACTTTTATTTAGTTTTCCCAGGCTAACTTTTGAAAAAGCTTGAGGCTTATTTAATATCTCGTGATAATCATTGATCTTTCGCCTCACATCTCCTGAACTTGTTTCTAGTATCTGAGTTAGAAAATTTTTATTCTCTTTATACATAGTAGCTCTCACAAACAAAGTGTCCCATATCTGCAGATCAATAAGAGCTGTTTCTTCGTATGAACTTTGCCCCCAAATCCCCTCTATAACTAATCTACCAATAAAGGGGCTGTTGCACCCTTCTTTTTCCGGAAGATAAATAGGCCCTCTATCTATATAATGACACAGCAGCTTTGCAATATCTCCTTGGGAAACAGTATTTTCATTAACAAGATATTTTCTAAATACGTCTCGATCTTTTTCCTCTTTAAAATAAGCGAGTATTTGCTCCTTTAATGAACGTACGTCATAGACAGAATCATTTTCTATTTCTGTCTGCGTAAACTCATAGGACGTTTTATTTAATGCAACAGTATTTCCATAAAGCGCATTGCAGCCTATAGCCAGTCCACATATTATTCCTAGTGTCTTTCTCACCCTCAATCCCCCTCATAATTTCCATTTTTTACCTTTTGTATTGTATTATAGCAAAGGGATTTATAAATAGCAATTCCTATTTTGGGCTTATCTTAAAAAGAAGTTGAAATATAGTAATTATCAAAATAAATTTGTTATTTTCGTCTTGATTGTTACATTATTAACTAGAATTTTTCTGACTCCTTCTTACTCATTTTCTGCTGAATGATGTCAAAAGAATCATTCCTCTTTAGGATGTCAACCGCTAGATTATCTTATAATTAATTGTTAAATTTTAATACATAGAAAAGAAAAACGCTCTTAAGCGGCATTTTTTGTTAACAAAATAACACTTGATTTTGTACAATGAGAAGCATTCATTAAGATAAGAGCATCCTGAAATCCAGTCCAGGACATCTATACATGACAGGGTAAATACCCCTGAAGCAGGAAGTCCATTCTTTATCATCAAAAAAAAGGTGCAGTATCTGCACCTTTTTTACTTTATTATTATACTCTATCTTTTGCTTCGTAATGTGTATGAAGAAGATCATGCGCTTTATGACTCATTGGTTTTCCAAAGTAGTTTGCATAAAGTTCTTTTACAAATGGATTTTCATGAGACTTACGAATTGGCTTATTTCTATCTTCAGTATAAATAGCAGCCTGACGTTTCTTAAGAATCTCTGAATCTCCATGATGGTATGGCTGACCGCCGCCGCCAATACATCCTCCTGGACATGCCATAATCTCAATAGCATGGAAGTTTCTCGGATTGCCATTTTGAATTTCTTCAAGAAGTTCTCTTGCATTACCAAGTCCGTGAGCAATCCCTATATTAAGATCCATGTCACCAACTTTTACTGTTGCACTTCTTACACCATCAAATCCTCTCAGTGCTTCAAAGTCAACTTTTTCAAGTGTTTCTCCTGTAAGAATTTCATAAGCTGTACGAGTAGCAGCTTCAATAACTCCGCCTGTTGTTCCGAAGATAACAGATGCTCCTGTTGATTCACCTAATGGATTATCAAAATCTTCTTCTGGAAGGTTATTAAAGTCAATATTCGCCCTCTTAATTAAGTGAGCAAGCTCCCTAGTAGAAATTGAAAGATCTACATCATTGTTAAATTCAGGCCTTGAAGCCTCATATTTTTTAGCTAAACATGGCATAATAGATACAACAACCATTTTTTCTCTTGGTATGTTATATTTTTCTGCAAAATAATTTTTAGCGATAGCACCAAACATTTGTTGAGGTGATCTTGCTGTTGAAGGTATATCTAATAAATCTGGGAATTGACTTTCAATAAAGTTTACCCATGCAGGACAGCAGCTTGTAAGAATAGGAAGACGTACTGATGTATCTCCAGTTTGGAATCTTGTAAGGCGGTCGATAAGTTCTGCGCCTTCTTCCATAATCGTTACATCAGCTGCAAAGTCTGTATCAAACACGTAGTTAAAACCAAGTGCTCTAAGTGCAGCAACCATTTTACCAGTAACAAGCGTTCCAGCTTCCATGCCAAATTCTTCACCAAGGGCAGCTCTTACCGCTGGTGCAGTTTGAACAACAACAACTTTATCTGGATCTGCAAGGTGTCTTACAACATCCCATGCATGTTCTTTTTCACAAAGTGCACCCGTTGGACAAACAGCAACACATTGTCCGCAGTGTGTACAAACAGAATCTAAAAGATCTGCTTCAAAAGCAGTTGATACTACCGCATTGAATCCTCTGTTAATACCTGATAATGCGCCAACTGTCTGTACTTTGTTACACATAGTTTCACAGCGTCTGCACATAATACATTTATCCATATCTCTTACAATAGCTTTGCTTTCATCAACTGGATAAGTAGATTGTGCACCATCTTTACCAATTCTTATTTCTCTTACCCCGAATTTAACAGCAACATCCTGAAGTTCACAACGGCCTGATTTTTCGCATACAAGGCAATCTTTTGGATGGTCTGAAAGTAAGAGTTCAAGGACTACTTTTCTCGCATTAAGAACTTTTACTGAACGGGTATTGACTACCATTCCGTCTGTAACAGGCGTTGCACAAGCTGGTGCTAAGTTTCTGCGTCCATCAACTTCTACAACACAGATTCTGCAAGATGCAGCTTGATTAACCATTTTTGTATCATGTAAATCTAAATGACAAAGAGTTGGAATATGAACGCCTACTGCTTTTGCTGCTTCTAAAATAGTTGCACCTTTGGCAACCATCGTCTCTTTGCCATCAATAGTAATTTTAAGTTCTGACATTGCTTTCTCACTCCTTCTCTACTGTTTGATAATCGCTTTAAACTTACATTTATCCATACATGCACCACATTTGATACATTTTTCTTGATCTACTACATGCATTTGCTTAACAGTTCCTGTAATACAATTTACTGGACATACTCTTGCACATGCTGTACAGCCAATACACTTATCATTAATAATGTATTGAAGTAATGCACTACATTCGCCCGCTGGACATTTTTTATCCTTAATATGGGCAATATATTCATCATAAAATACATCTAATGTAGAAAGAATAGGGTTTGGAGCAGTTTGTCCTAAGCCACAAAGTGCTGTATCTTTGATAACTTGACTAAGTTCTCTTAATACATCAACGTCTTCCATTGTTCCTTTACCATGGGTAATCTTTTCGAGCAATTCTAAAAGACGTTTTGTTCCAACACGGCATGGTGTACATTTACCACAAGACTCTTCTTCTGTAAACTCCAAATAAAATTTTGCAACTGCTGGCATACAGTTATCTTCATCCATAACAATCATTCCGCCTGAACCCATCATAGAGCCTTTTGCAAGAAGGTTGTCAAAGTCAATTGGTGTATCAAGATCTTTTTCTGTTAAACATCCGCCTGATGGGCCCCCTGTTTGTACAGCTTTAAATTTCTTACCATCTTTAATACCCCCGCCGATATCATAAATAACTTCTCTTAATGTAATACCCATTGGTACTTCAATAAGACCTACGTTATTAATTTTTCCAGCAAGAGCAAATACTTTTGTTCCTTTTGATTTCTCTGTTCCAATTGAAGCAAACCAATCTGCTCCTTTTAAGAAAATAACTGGAATATTTGCAAATGTTTCAACGTTATTTACGTTTGTTGGTTTTTCCCAATAACCACTTTCAGCTGGGAATGGTGGTTTTGTAGTAGGCTCACCACGCATACCTTCCATGGAGTGAATAAGTGCAGTTTCTTCCCCACATACGAAAGCCCCTGCTCCAAATTTGATTTCAATATCAAATTCTAGACCACTTCCTAAAATATCTTTCCCAAGTAATCCATATTCTCTTGCATCATTAATTGCTTTTTCAAGTCGCTTAATAGCAAGCGGATATTCTGCTCTTATGTATACTAATCCTTTTGTAGCCCCTATTGCATAACCACAAATAGCCATAGCTTCTACAACAGAGTGTGGATCTCCCTCAAGGATAGAACGGTCCATAAAAGCCCCTGGATCTCCTTCATCTGCATTACAAACAACATATTTTTGATCAGCTTTGTTTTTATATGCAAATTCCCATTTAAGTCCTGTAGGGAACCCACCGCCCCCACGGCCACGAAGTCCTGATTTTTTAACTTCATCTATAACTTCTTGTTGTGTCATACCAAGTGCCATACCAAGCGCTGCATAACCATCTCTTGCAATATATTCCTCAATATTATCTGGATCAATAAAACCGCAGTTACGAAGCGCAACACGCATTTGTTTTTTGTAGAAATCCATATGTTTTGAATCTGAAACGACTTCTTCTGTTGTAGGATCTACATAAAGTAATCTTTCAACTTTTCTTCCTTTTACAATATGCTCTTTTACAAGTTCCTCAGCATCTTCTGGTGTTACTTGTACATAAAAAGTATTATCAGGAAGAATTTTAACTACAGGCCCTTTTTCACAAAAGCCAAAACACCCTGTTTTAAGGACTTGTACTTCTTCTGACATGTTTGCTTCGTTGATATGAAACATAAGTTGTTCTACGATCTCATTAGATTGTGCAGAAATACATCCAGTTCCTCCACATACTAAGATATGCATTGTATATTTAGACATTTTTAGGCCACCTCTTTTCTATTACTCATCTATGGATTTGTGAGCAACTGGAATGATACCATCTACCATTTCCCCACTTTTGATATGCTTATCTAAAATTTCTTTAGCTTTTTCTTTTGTAACATGTCCATATACCACAGGTTCTTCGCCTGGAAGCGTTACTTCAACTGTTGGCTCTGCATAACAGTATCCCATACAGCCGCTCTGTGTGATTACAATATTATTAACATTTTCTTCTCTAATAAGATCAGCAAAATAATTCATGATATCTCTTGCTCCTGAGGCAATGCCGCATGTTGCCATTGCTACACGAATAACTACCATTTCGTCTACATTTTCGCCTTTTTCTCTTAAATCAACTTTATTTTTTACATTATCTCTTAAGCTTTTCAGCTCATCTAATGACATGATTTTAGGCATATAAAGCTCCTCCTATAATGATTATTCTTGATATTCACTAATAATTTTCTTAACTTCTTCAGCAGTTGAAATACGTCCATATACCTTTTCACCAACAAGTACAACTGGTGCAAGTCCACATGCTCCTACACATCTTAAGGCATCAATAGAAAACTTGCCATCTTCAGTTGTTTGTCCAACTTCAATGCCCAGTTCTCTTTTAAATACATCTAAAATTTTGTCAGCTCCTCTTACATAACAAGCTGTTCCCATACAGACTGCAATAGGGTGTTTCCCTTTTGGTATCATGGTAAAAAATGAGTAAAAACTAACTACTCCATACACTTGTGATACTGGAACGTTAAGTTTTCTGCCTACAAATATTTGGACTTCCTTAGGTAAATATCCAAATAAACTTTGTGCTTTATGAAGCACAGAAATAAGAGCTCCTCTTTTTTCTGGTAGTTCATCAATGAACTTTTCAAGTTGTGCATACAAATCATTTGCAAGTTCATTATTGCAACTTTCACATGACATAACATATCCTCCTCATTATTCATTTTATATAAATCTTTATAATCGTTTGTTAAACTTTTAACAAAAAAATTATAAATTATTTACTTACTTTATGAAAATAACATAAAAAATTTATGTTGTCAATTAATTAACGACTTTGTCTTAATTATATATTATATCCCTATTTAATACTATTGTTAATTAATTAATTCCATTACTTACCATCTGGCAAGGTCATATCATGTCATATGTCGTCCTTGCCAGATAATAAAAAGAATGTTTAATTGAAACACTGATTCATCCATTTAAAAATATGTTCAATAGATAACAAATCAATATCTATTTTATTTTCTTGTTCAAAAATGTCTTGTAAATAATGGGCATCAGATGACTGAACAATAGTATAGCTTTTATATTTTTCTTCATATTCAGCAACTGAAACATATCTTGATACTTCTACCAAGTGAATATTTAATTCATCTGGAATAAATCCTAAATTCGATATAACGCTGTAAGAATTTCTATCAATATGAGCAGGATAAATGATTCCACCCATAGATCTTACTTCTTTAAATAGCTCTTCTGCTGGTACAGCTGAAGCAGTAAGAAGCAGCCTTTCTATTTCACCAACCACTTCATCTGATTCATTCATAATCCATTGATGTCCGAATATATCCACTCTATTTTTAATATTAGGCATACGGCTCCAAATATATTCTTCCATATACTTTGCTGAAGCAATGTCTTTAAAAAGTGCTATGCAATGAAATTCTTCCATACACTCAATCTCCATGCCTGGTATAACCAAAATGTCATTTTGCTTGCCTAATTGCATGGTTACTTCACAGTTTACGCAAGTATTATGATCTGTTATGGCAATTGCCTGCAACCCATTAAGCTTCGCCATATTAATAATATTGTTAGGAGACATAAGTTCATCAGCGCAAGGTGATGCTGCAGTATGTATATGAAAATCGTAAGCTGCTTTCATCTATTCCTCCATAATAGAACAAATCGAAGATAACTTACAGACCATGTCAAAGCTATTTAGCGCAGTACATAAAACCGGAATGCTTTCTTCATCTGCTTTTCTAAGCATTTCATCATCTGGCGTAACATTTTCTGTAAGAATAATTGCAGATAGCCCTAGGAGACTGGCAACTGCTACAGAATTGATATGTCCTTGAATAGTCACCCAAACATTTTTTTCTTTAGCGTGGGCCATAACAAAGCTAAGGAGATCCCCAACATGCCCTCCTTCTATTTCATTATTCAGGCCGTCTTTTCCTGCAGCAAGTTTTATTGGCACGATTTCTAAAAGTTCTTTTACAGTCATTTGTATCACTCTTTTCTATTATTATCGTTATGGGTTGGAATAACAGTCTGTGTAAGGTTATGCATAACCTCAGATAAGTCTTGTATTCTCTTTCTAAGCATAAATACACATTCTTCAATCTTCGCATCCTGCTTTACAACATCTTCTGCAAAACATCTGCATGTTGGGGCTCCGCATGAACCACAATCAATTTTAGGCAACTGTTTATACAACGTTTCAATGTCTTCCATCATTGTTAAGGCCTTTTGCATATCTCTGTCTAGTGAAAAAACAGGCCTTGGTGTGATGTCTTTATTAAAAGCATAAGGTAAAGATGCAATCTCCTGGATGAGTTTTTCATTGCTGCAAATCCCCTTTGCAAGATCCTCCTCTATCCACTTTTTAAGCGTATATCGGCTGATAAAAGGATTCTCAAGAGCTAAAGCTCCCCCTAGGCAGCCTCCTGTGCAAGCCAGTGCCTCAATATATTGAACGTTAGACAGTGTACCATCCTCAACTTTTTCAAGTATGCCAATAACACTCTCCATCCCATCTACTGCAATATGGCTCTTGATGGTATTTTCATCTAATCCCCCATTATGCATCGCCCAAGACAGTCCCTTATAACTGCTTTGTCTTTTAACATCTATATTTTGATTTGTATTCATCTTATAGATCATCATTTTATAAATGTCCTGCATGGATAATACCCCATCCACATACGACCTATCCAGTCCTTTTGGCCTATGTATTTCAGTGGCTTTTGCGGGGCAGGGAGAAATAAAAAATACCCCTATTTCGTTTTCTAATATCCCTTTTTCCAGATACTGGATTTTAATATATCTAGCTGCGAGTTCCATAGGCGATATGATTGGAAGCACGTGATGAATCAGTGAAGGAAAGCGTCTTTGAATAAGTCTTACAATAGCAGGACAAGATGACGAAATAATTGGAAAGTTCTTTGCCGTTTGAACATATTCGTTGGTATGCTTTGTAATAACTTCTGCTGCACACCCCACCTCTAAAATATCAGTAAATCCTATTTTGTACAAAGTACTTAATATCTGCTCGATATTCTTTGCCTTAGGGAACTGTGCATAAAATGAAGGAGCTGGAAGCGCAATACGGTATTTATACTTCTGGATCATATCTATATCGTCTGTTACTGCTCTTTTAGCGCCATTTCTGCATATTCTAATACAATTGCCGCAGTCAATGCACCTATCCTCTATTATTTTGGCTTTTGATCCTCTTACTCTGATAGCTTCTGTTGGACATCTTTTTATACAATCAGTACATCCTATACATTTGGTTTGTTCAAGTGTTACTGAATGGCTGTACATAATGGTCATCACCTTCTCTCTTACTCCACTAGTATTACATTAAAAACACTATAATCTCTACTGTTGTTCCTACCCCTACTTCTGAATAAATATTTAAATGATCACTATACCTTTTCATATTTGGAAGCCCCATTCCAGCACCAAATCCTAATTCTCTTATCTCATGCGAAGCTGTTGAATAGCCTTCCTTCATCGCTAAATCAATATCCGGTATGCCAGGGCCTTTATCCTTTAACAGAATATGCACTTTGTCAGTTGATATTTCGACATCAATGACCCCGCCGTATGCATGAATAACCATATTCATTTCAGCTTCATACATAGATATCGATATTTTTCTGATAATGCTTGAATCTATGCCTAATTGTTTTAATGTTCGCTTAAGTGAAGCTGAAGCCTCACCTGCAACCAAAAAGTTATCTCCGTCTACCTGATAATGCAGCTTCATAATTAATTATCTCCTTTGTTCATTAACCCTCGCCCATAAAGCTTTCCACAAGCCACATAAAGCGGTTGATCTGTAGAAAGAAGCACCATTTTTTTTTGATTCGCCATGTTAATCATATCTTCTGTTGGTGATTTCCCTCTTACAAATACGATGGCCTTAATATCCAGCATTTCCGCCGTCCGAATGACCTGCGGATTAATGAGTCCCGTAAGTAAAAGCACTTCTTCTTTTGCAAATGCAAGGACATCACTCATTAAATCACAGCCGCATGCTGCATGCACCTCCATATCTAATCTGCTTTCCCCTGCCCATACGTTTGCTTTCAATATATCTTGTATTTCTCTAAGTTCCATGTTAGCCTCCTGTTTACATGTTAATGGTAATAAAGACTTGTTCCTGGCAAATTAACTTCAAATAATCCATTCATTAAGTTAGTCTGAATTTTTACCTCCCCTTTAGCTTGAAATAGTTCTTTGGTTTTATCAAGTCCTATTCCAAAATGAAAATCATTTTCTTTCTGCTCAATCAAAAGCAGCCTCGAATATAACCAAGGGTTAACCCTAATTCGATCTTCTTTCTGTTCTTTATACTCATAACTTGTGGGATTGCATACTTTAATGCTGTCTCCTTCAATAGTTACATAAGTATACTGATAGCTATTCCAGTAATTCCGATGTATGACCGCATTGGTTACTACTTCCATCAATCCTTCAATCGGATAACTATCAGGCAGTATTTTCTTAATCATCGTTTCAAACTTCTGTAACATTGCAGATATGTTTCCTGTAATAGCAAATGTTTGATTTTCGTATTGTACTTCAATGACTGCTTGCGGAATAAAACTTTGAGGATTTTTACCAAACAAAAGCAATCCCCCATAAGTCGGATAGTAGGTATATTTTTCAAGATCAGCTGCTATAATACCTAAAGTAGTCAGCATGAGTTTATCATGTTTCCTATAGGTGCCTATATATCCGATATGTTTTTCTATCAGCCCAAAATCCAGTTCGTCAAGTGCAGCATTTCTGCAAGGAACATTTTCAAAGCTCAGCATGCCAAACTGCTGAAGCATATTTGCTATTTCATGCGTCGTAGCTTTATCTGTCGTAGATCCCCTTCGAACATAAAATGCTCCCGTTTGAATCATTTGATGAGGAACTTGCATACTTTTAAAAATAGTTAATATTCCTACTTTCTTATCATCTACAAGCTGCAGCTCAAACTTTACCGGAACTGGTGGGGTACTTCTGTTGGCTATTATTTGCTGAATACGTTCTTCAATATTATCTGGCAAATCTTCTATGCCAACAATTGCTCTCGTTTTATCTTCAATGCCAAATAAAATATATCCTCTTCCTCCTGGTGTATTCGCAATTGCAATAACATCTTTCACAAATTCCTTCTTATCTGACTCCAGCTCTAATGATACTTTAAGCTTAAAGTCTAATTTAAAACCTTCATCACGCTTCAGAAGTTGTCTTAACTTATTGATATTCAATGCGAAGCTCCTTCCCTAAGGAAATCAAATAAAAAGTCACATGATTTATTGTATCATGAAGAAGATTTCTATTACAACCTTGTTATGTAATATTGACAGCGATATTTATTGGAATTTTGATGAATTTAACCTACAAATAGGTTTTTTAACACTTTTTACATTCATTTACATATAATAATATAAGTTGCTATACATTCGGAGGATATGTATATGTTAAAAAAAGACATGATCCCACAGTCTTACGTAAGATTTTTTCATGCTCTTCCTATCAAGTACAGTATTGATATCTATATAGATAGTAAACTTATTTTTAGAGACATTTTATATGAAGATTTTACTGACTATATCACACTATTCCCAGGGGAACATACCATCAGTATTACAAAAGCAAAAAATTCAATTATTATTTATAGCACTCTCTGGTACATTCCTAACCAGAAAATTTATACCGGCATTATTGCGCCAAAAACCAAGGATATTACAGGTATAGAGATTTATAAAATTGAAGATATTCAAAGGCCAATTCCTTCAAATAATGTCTTACTACGCTTTGGCCATTTTTGTATGGGAACACCCCCTTTAGATATTTTTCTATCTGAAAATTCCCCTGCTTTTAAGAGAGTTAGCTGTAATGAAATAACCAACTATATGCCTGTAAATCCGGGGATTTATAATTTAGAAATAAAAGAAAGCAAATCAGATAACTCCATTGTTACGCTCCCCAATATACGTCTGAAACCATCTCGATTTCACTCCATCTATGCCATAGGCAATGGCCTAAAAGAATTTCCCCTTACACTTGCTATTCCGATAGATGGTAATTCTTACTTGAAAATCTAATAAAAGACCAGCAAAAGGAATCTGCTTACCTTTTGCTGGTCTTTTTAAATCTCTTGTTTTTTTTATAGGATACATTCTTTTTATCATTTTTGTGTTCTTTAGTATTTGTAGCCTTATAGGTATCTGGATTTTTTTGGGTTCCTTTGCTTTGCTTACTGGATGTATTTATTTTCTTACTTTTAACTGAATAGCCGAAAGTACCCAATTCTTCCCCTAATGTTAAATATACACCATGAGAATAGGCAATGAGCTCTGTTTGATTCAGATGAAACTTCCCCTTTTGGTCAATGAACTCATCCTCTACATAAACAGTAACAATGTCTGCAATAAACATATGATGAGAACCTAATGCTTTAATTTCTCTCACCTTACATACAACATTAACAGGACTTTCCTGAATCATTGGACACTGGGTTTGTTCGTCCCATAGTGCAGTAAGTTTCATCTCTTCAAATTTATTGATATCTTTTCCTGATTTTACACCGCAATAATCCGTAGCCTTGACAAGTTTTTTTGTTGTAAGATTAATTGTAAAATATCCTGATGCTTTAATCAGTTCATAGGAATAACGTGAAGGTCTGATAGAAATGTACGTCATCGGTGGATTTGTACAAATTGTTCCTGTCCACGCTATAGTAATGATATTTGCCTTTTCTCTACTGCCACAGCTTACCATGACAGCGGGCAGCGGATAAATCATGTTCCCTGGCTTCCACTTTTGCTTCATAAGTTTATTCTCCATTAAATCAATCATTGTACTTGCAAAGTTCCTATTATAAACCCTATGAGGTTAATCATCATATGTATTATCATAACACAATGCAAGTTTTGTTCTTTTTCCTTGATCAGCCCAAGAACCACTCCTAAAATAGCCGCATAGATTTTCTGCAAAGCAAACGGATGGATAAGCCCAAAAATTATTCCCTGTAAAACAGCAGCCCACCAGACATTAAATCCTTGCTGCAGTTCATCCTGAATGACCCCTCTAAAAACGTATTCTTCAAGAATCGGTGCTGCTAAAACAATAACTGCAAATCTTAAATAGGGCTCAGGGCTTGTAAATAACCCTCTCACCTCTTTTGCATAATCAGAAAAAAAATAACCTGCAAATAAGTTAAATAGAGTTGTTAAAAACCACAGACCTATGCCGTATAAGATATAAATAATCAGCCTCTCTTTTTGAAAAGACACTAATAGCTTATTACGTTTTCTTTTCGCAGCACGCTGCAAAAACACCATCCCAGCCAAGCATAAAATCTGTATAAATAAGTTAACTTTATACATATGCTGACCGTATAATGCTGTATATGACAAATCATAAGGTTTTATTAATAGTGTAATAACATATGCCACCAGCCACTGACAGCCTATAAACCATCCTAAAACTAAAAAAGTATATGCTATATGCTCTAACTTGCTCTGCATACTTTCTCCTTAAATTAATATAAAAATAGAGAGGGTATCTATAATAAAATTACAGATACCTCTTTTTTTATTTTTATTCTTCTGGTGTAGCCTTTTCCGGTTTTTTCATAAGTGCTTTTCTAGATAAATTAATACGGCCTTGTTTGTCAATTTCTATTACCTTTACCTCAATTTCATCGCCAATAGCTACAGCGTCTTCCACTTTTGCAACTCTCTCATGAGAAAGCTGTGAAATATGAACTAACCCTTCTTTGCCTGGTACAAGTTCAACGAAAGCACCAAAATTCATAAGCTTAACAACCTTGCCGTTGAAGACTTGACCTTCTTCAATTGGTCTGGCAATTCCTTCAATCATCTTGATAGCTTTTTGTGTTTTTTCAGCGTCATTACCACAAATGAATACACGTCCATCATCTTCAATATCAATTTTTACGCCAGTTTCATCAATAATTTTATTTATCATTTTACCTTTTGGTCCAATAACTTCACTTATTTTTTCAGGATCAATAGTAATTTGAGTAATAACTGGTGCGTATGGAGACAGGGTTTTTCGTGGTTCTTCGATAGCCTTTAACATGACTTCATCAAGAATATAAAGTCTTGCTTTTCGGGTTTGCTCCAAAGCTCCTTTAATAATTTCAGGCGTAAGACCCTGAATTTTCATATCCATTTGTATAGCTGTAATCCCCTTATGGGTTCCTCCAACTTTAAAGTCCATATCCCCAAAGAAATCTTCGAGCCCTTGAATATCTGTAAGCAATACGAAATCATCGTCTGTCTCACCTGTTACAAGCCCTACAGATATCCCTGCTACTGGAGCCTTAATAGGAACGCCAGCTGCCATTAACGATAAAGTAGAACCACAGATGCTTGCCTGAGAAGTTGAACCATTCGAGCTTAATACTTCTGATACAAGTCTGATAGCATATGGAAATTCTTGCTCTGACGGAAGAACAGGAAGAAGTGCCCTTTCTGCTAAGGCGCCGTGTCCTACTTCTCTTCTTCCTGGAGCTCTAGGGGATCTTGCTTCTCCTACAGAATAAGGCGGGAAGTTATAATGATGCATATATCTTTTAGAAACTTCCAGTTCGTCTAATCCATCTAATACCTGAGCATCAGATAATGATCCTAGCGTTGTGATGGTAAGTACTTGTGTCTGCCCTCTGGTGAACAAGCCTGTACCATGGGTTCTTGGCAGTAAGTCTACCTCCGCAGCCAGGTATCTGATTTCTTCAAGGGTACGTCCATCAGGGCGCTTAGATTCTTTAAGAATCATTCTTCTTACTGTCTTCTTTTCAAAAGTATAAAAGGCATCTTCTAAATAATTTAGATGTTCTTCTTTGCCTTCTTCACTAAGCTTTTGAACCACGATAGTCTTAAGTTCTTTTAATTGTTGTTCTCTTACTTGTTTGTCATCTGTAAATACAGCCTCTTCCATTCTTGCATCACCGATAAGCGCTGTAATATCTGCGTAAATCTCAGCAGGAATTTCAAACTTTGCATAATTTTCTTTTTTCGGTTTTCCGCAGTCATCTTTAATGCTTTGAATAAACGCAACAACTTCTTGGTTGATTTCATGCCCTTTCATAATAGCATCAAACATAATCTGATCTTCTATTTCATCTGCACCTGCTTCAATCATCATTACCTTTTCGCTGGTTGAAGAAACTGTAAGTGTCATTTTTGACTTTGTACGTTCATCATTATTTGGATTAATAACAAATTCACCATCTATATAACCTACTTGTACTGAACCAACTGGGCCTTTAAACGGAATATCTGAAATATCTACCACAAGTGAAGCAGCTATCATTGCTGTCACTTCTGGGCTGCAGTCAGGATCTACAGATAATACAGTAGTAGTAATTACGACATCATTTCTATAGTCCTTTGGAAATAGAGGACGCATAGGTCTGTCTATAACTCTGGATGTAAGAATAGCTCTTTCTGAAGGTCTGCTCTCTCTTTTGATAAATCCTCCTGGTATTTTACCAACAGCATAGAACTTCTCTTCATAATTAACGCTAAGCGGGAAAAAGTCTATTCCTTCCTTAGGCTCTTCGCTGGCAACGACAGTCGCCAAAATAACAGTTTCCCCATAGCTTACTATAGCAGCTGCATTAGCAAGTTCTGCTACTTTTCCTATCTCAACTGAAAGCTTTCTTCCAGCTAAAGTAGTTGAATAATTTTTTACCATTATAATCATCCTCTCTAATAGTTTTATCCGTTAGAAGAGAAACTTTGTTGCGCAATCTTAAAGTGACCTTATCGCTAAGATAACTTTAACATTGCACAAAAACATAATTTCTCTTCTAGAATAAATTCATTTACAAAAAAGGGCGGAATTTTCCACCCTTTTCATTATTTTCTAATTCCAAGTTCAGCAATTATTGTACGATATCTTTCAATATCTTTTTTAATAAGATAATCCAAAAGACCTCTTCTTTTACCTACCATCATTAATAATCCACGACGTGAATGGTGATCTTTTTTATGGGTACGCAAATGATCTGTTAAATGATTAATTCTTTCTGTCAATAAAGCAATTTGTACTTCTGGAGAGCCTGTATCATTAGTAGCTCTTCCGTATTTTTCCATTAACTCATGTTTACGTTCTTTTGTCATATTATGACCTCCTTAAATTTAAGTAACCCTATTACTAAGATATGGTCGGAGCTTCCAATATCTGAGTAATGGTATACAACATCTAACAGTATAGCATATTTTTTATCAAATTGTAAACTACTTCTCTAAAGATTTAAAAAACATTTGTACTTGCTGTTTATCTTTGGTTATTTGCTCTGCTAGTGCTGCAAGACTGTCAAATTTTCTTTCTCTTCTAATTGCGCTGTAAAACTCAACTTCCACTTCCTTATCATATAAAGAATCAGAAAAACCAAAAATATGAGTTTCGATTATCTTTTTTGTTCCATTGACAGTAGGATTATATCCTATATTAGTCATGCCCAAATATGTGTTATTATATACTTTAATTTTCGTTGCATAGACCCCTTCAGGCGGATAAATGCGCTCTGGTTCCGTTAGAAGGTTGATTGTTGGAAATCCAATTGTTCTCCCAAGCATTCTTCCTTGTACTACATGGCCAATAATACTATACGGATGCCCTAATATTTGATTGGCTCCTTCAATATCACCTTGAGTAATCAAATCTCTAATTGAAGAACTTGATATAATTTGACCATCTGAACTGACAGCATCTACTATATATACTCTGCAGTCATGCTTTAGCCCAAGTGCATATAAAAACTCCGGGTTTCCTTCTTTACCTTTACCAAAATAATAGTTGCTGCCGATTATAATAACTTTAGCTTTCAGCTGATTCATTAGAATATCCTCAAAAAAACTCTGAGCCGACACGGAAGCAAATGCTTTTGTAAAAGGATACTCAATAAGCAGGTCAATACCAAATTTTTTAATTGTTTCTTCCTTGTCTCTTCTTGACATCAACAGGGCTTTAGGAGCTCCTCCAATAACCCAGCTGGGATGTGGATAAAAAGAAAAAACAATAGTTTTCAACCCTCTAGCTTTAGCTTTTTCCTGTGCAGTTAAAAATAACTTTTGATGTCCAATATGGACACCGTCAAAGTTCCCTAAAATAACCACACTACTTTCCTGCTGCTCGATATCAGTTGTGCCATAAATATACTGCATCCCACACACCTCGTACTTCGTTCTTCTTGACTTTATAATTATACGAAAAAGCTATGCCTGTGTCCACAGCTGTTATATGATCCTGTAAGTCCATTTTTACTGCTGAATCGCTTATCACACAAAAGCTCCTTCATACATAATGTAAAGGAGCCAAAAATTAAGAAATATTGAACATCTTTTCTACCTGAAGATAATTACTTTTACTATCTGATTGATAAAGTGCAATAAACTTATCTTCATGATCATATACCCTGACCATTTCATCCAGTAGGTCCTCTCCGCCATTTTCAAGTTCATGTTTATTTATCTTGTTACCATTATAAAGCAGCTTAGCGGCTGTACTTCCTACTTTAACCTTTTTGAGTGATGAAAAAACATTTTCTACAGTATCTAGGTAGTCTGAAATATTATCTAGATAGGCTTTCATGTCATCCAGCGTTATACTGTTTTCTACCCGGTAGCCTCCAACTTTTGTTCTAACAAGTTCCCCCATATGTGCCCCACATCCCAGCTTTTGGCCTATATCCGTACAAAGGGTTCTAATATAAGTTCCTTTAGAACATTCGACTTTTATCTTAAAGCGGTTTTCTGAAAGCCAATCTATAACATTGCAGCTATAAATAGTTACGCGTCTTTGAGGTCTTTCGACAACAATACCTTGTCTTGCCAGTTCATAAAGTCTTACCCCATTTATTTTAATAGCAGAGTACATCGGAGGCACCTGCAGATATTGTCCTTTGAACGAATCTACAGCTTGCAGTATTTGATCTTTAGTAACATTAACATCAAAAGCTTCTATAACCTCACCTGTGCTGTCTTCAGTCGTTGTATTAGCCCCTAATATAACCTCAGCTTCGTAACATTTATCAGCATCTGAGAGATACTGTACAACCTTAGTAGCATATCCAATGCAGATAGGCAGAACTCCCTGTGCTTCTGGATCAAGGGTTCCTGTATGTCCTATCTTTTTTTGTCCAAGTATTTTTCTGGCTTTTGCAACAACATCATGAGATGTATAACCCTTTTCTTTATAAATATTAATTATTCCATTAAGCATGTTTACCCTTTCTCTGCCCGAAGTTCACACACACAAAACTTACTAAAAACCCTCGGATGCATCTAAAGTTTTTTTAATTTGATTTAAAACTTCTTCTAATGTTCCCGTGGCAGTTGCTCCCGATGCTCTAATATGCCCTCCTCCGCCAAAAACAGCAGCTACTTTTGAAACATCATAAGGGGCATTGCTTCTAAAGCTGATTTTATAAGTTCCTGATTGGCTTCCCGGATAAACAAATACAGCTACTTCACAACCTTTAATATTTTTTATATAGGAGACGATGCTTGAAGCATCCTCTCTTACGGCTTTACATCTTGCAAAGTCATCTGTTTTTAAATAAGAAAGAAATACTTTTCCTTTACAAAGCTTTTTAAGATTTTGAACTGCAATTCCCTGAAGCTTCATAGTCTCTTCTGTTTTTTGGTACATAAGCCTGTAATAAACTTCAGTAAAATCAAAAGAGGTTGCTATAAGCTTTGCCGCAGCAACATGTGTGCTGGGGTTAGTACATGAATACATGAATCCCCCAGTGTCTGTAACCATTCCTGCATAAACTGCCATGCATATCGATTCTGTGAAAGGAACTTCCCCTGCTTCAAGTATATTAAATATCAATTCTGAAGTTGAAGAAGCATCTTTTTCCACATAATTAAAATCTGCAAAATCGTTGTTGGTATGATGATGGTCTATATTAATTGTTGTTTTAGCGTGATCAAAATAGTTTTTTGCACTTCCAAGCCTGCTGATATCTCCGCAGTCTAGGCAAATAAATGTATCATACTTTCCATCAAATTTCTGAGTAATATGGATATTCTGAGTCAAAAAACTATATTCTTCCGGCAGTTTTTCTAAAACAACTGCATAGTCTACCTGAAAGTATTGGCATATGTTGGCCATTCCAACCACAGATCCTATTGCATCACCATCTGGATTTTCATGGGAGGCCAATAATATATACTCTGATTTTCTGATAACGTCTATAATATCATGAATCATTCCTTATCACTATCTTTCATAACATCTTGTATGATCTTTGACATATGCATACCGTACTCAATTGATTCATCAAGCTTAAAAATAAACTCTGGAGTGTTTCTAAGATTAATACGTCTTGCAATCTCTTTTCGAATAAATCCTTGTGCTGCATTAAGCCCGCTGATTACATCTTGTTTTTTATTGTCTTGCAATACGCTAATGTATACTTTGGAAGTTTTTAAATCATTTGTTGTTTCCACATCAACTATACTGATCATTGAATCATTAATTCTAGGATCTTTTATTTCATAGCTTATAAGCTGTGCTAATTCTCTCTTAATTTCTTCATTGATTCTAGTCATTCTTTGCATTGACATATCATATCCCTTTCTCTATTAAGCATATCTAATATTTATCTAGGAACTTCTTCCATTGTGAAGGCTTCTACAATATCGCCTTCCTTAAGATCATTAAATCTTTCAAACATCACACCGCATTCATAATTGGTATTTACTTCTTTTGCGTCATCTTTAAATCTCTTGAGTGAAGAAAGATGTCCTTCGTAAACAACTATACCATCTCGCACAATACGTACTCCTGAATTCCTGACTATCTTTCCATCCTGTACATAAGCACCCCCAACTGTGCCTACTCCTGATACCTTAAATGTCTGCCTGATCTGAGCATGACCGATAACCTTTTCAATATATTCTGGATCTAGCATCCCCTTCATAGCAGCTTGTATATCTTCAATCGCATTATAAATAATACGATACAATCTAATATCAACCTGCTCTTTTTCAGCAATAGCCTTAGTACTTGCTTCCGGTCTTACATTAAATCCAATAATAATAGCTCCAGATGCCGATGCAAGCATAACATCAGATTCTGTAATGGTTCCTACGCCACCATGCAGTGTTCTTATTCTAACCTCATCATTACTTAGACGTTCAAGACTTTGTCTGACAGCTTCTACTGAACCTTGCACGTCCGCTTTAATAACAATGTTAAGTTCTTTCATTTTGCCTTCTTGAATTTGCGTAAATAAGTCATCTAATGAAACCTTTTGCGGTGTTTGACCGATAAGCTGAACTCTTCCTTGCGCTTTAATCCGCTCAGCTGCCTGCCTTGCCTGCTTGTCACTGTTAGCAATATAAAACATATCTCCGCCTATAGGTACTTCATTAAGTCCTAAAATTTCAACTGGCATAGAAGGCCCGGCTTTCTTGATCGTTCTTCCTTTATCATCTACCATGGCTCTTACACGTCCATATGCCGCTCCTGCCACTATAGGATCTCCTATTTTCAGTGTTCCGCTTTGCACGAGGACAGTAGCAACAGGTCCTCTTCCTTTATCGAGCTGTGCTTCAACAATCGTTCCTCTTGCTTTTCTGTTAGGATTTGCTTTTAAATCTGCCATTTCAGCAACAAGCAGTACCATCTCTAAAAGAGAATCCAATCCTTCTCTTTTAATTGCAGACACAGGAACACAAATTGTATCTCCGCCCCATTCTTCTACCAAGAGTCCATGATCTGCGAGTTCTTGTTTAACTCTATCAGGATTTGCCCCTTGCTTATCCATTTTATTCATTGCAACGATTATTTGCACATTAGCTGCTTTAGCATGGTTAATAGCCTCTATTGTCTGCGGCATAACACCATCATCGGCAGCAACAACAAGTATAGCAATGTCTGTTACCTGCGCACCACGCATACGCATTGCCGTAAATGCTTCATGTCCTGGTGTATCAAGAAACGTTATTTTTTTGCCATTAATACTGATTGATGAAGCTCCAATGTGCTGTGTAATGCCGCCAGCTTCCTTTGCTGTTACGTTCGTTGAACGGATAGCATCAAGCAGTGATGTTTTACCATGATCTACGTGTCCCATTACAACTACAACAGGAGGTCTTTCAACGAGCTCATCCTCACTGTCCTCAATCTCACCAAAAATTTCTTCCATTAAGTCTTTTTCTTCTTCTGGTTCTACAAGAACATCAAATTCTTCAGCAAGTTGAGTGCTTAGTTCAAAGTCTATTTCTTGATTGATTGTAGCAATCTTGCCTTTCTTCATAAGTCTCTTAATGATTTCAGTTGGAACAACTCCAAGTTTCTCTGCTAAATCCTTAATTGAAATCATTGGCGGCACCTGAATAATTTTAATATCTTCTGATTCCTCTGCTTGCTGCGGAGCGGGCGGCTGTTCCTTTTCACGTGCTTCCTGCTTTTTAGGCTGTTCATGCACGCCGGGCAGTTCCTCCGTTTTAGGATGTTCATCTTTTGCTATGCTGCTTGATTGTTTTTTTGCTATTTCCTGATAATAATTTATAATAAGCGTTGCTTCATTATCTTCTAAAGTACTCATATGGCTATGTACTTCAAAACCATATTCTTTAAGTTTATCCATAATTTCTTTACTGCTGATATTTAATTGTTTTGCTACTTCATATACTCTGATTTTAGACATAAATCCACCTCCAAGTGTTTACTCAAGGCTGCTTAGCATTTCACCAATTCTCTTAGCGAAACCTTCATCCACTATGGCTATAACAGCTCTCATTTCTTTTCCTAAAATCTTACCTAACTGATCTTTAGTACCCCATTCAACACACGGAATGGTCCTATATACACATTTATCTTTAAAAAGCTTCTTCGTATTATTTGAAGCATCTGATGCAACAATAACCATTAAAGCTTGTTTTTGAATAACCGCCTGTTTAGCTGCAAACTCCCCAGCAACAAGCTTTCTTGCTTTCTGGCATAAAGCGATCATTTGATAAATCCTATTCTCCGTCATGGGCTTCAAACTCTTTTCTTAGCTCTGCATATATGTCTTTATCAACTGCCATTTTAAAAGAACGTTCCAAACCTTTATTTTTTTCCGCTGCGTTAAGACATTCTGCTGTTTTACATATATAAGCGCCGCGTCCTGGCTTTTTTCCATGAAAATCCAGGGAAAATATTCCTTCATTATTTCTTACTACTCTTATCATTTCTTTTTTATTTTTCATTTCATTACATCCAGTGCACTTACGTAAAGGAATTTTTCTTTGTTTCATTTACTCACTCCTCTTCTAGGCTATCTGTCTGTATACTCTTAATATCTATTTTCCATCCTGTTAACTTTGCCGCCAGCCTTACGTTTTGACCGCCTTTGCCTATAGCAAGCGTAAGAATATTAGCGGGAACAATTACTCTTGCATTTCTCTCACTGTCTTCTTCATCCAAATCAACATCTAATACCTTGGCAGGACTAAGTGCTTCCTTTATAAATTCTTTTGGATCTTCACTCCACCTAACAACATCAATTTTTTCTCCGTCAAGCTCTTGAACAATATTATTAATACGTTTGCCTTTTTCACCTACACAGGCACCTACAGGATCAACTAACGGATCGTTTGAATGTACTGCAATTTTAGTTCGTGAACCTGCTTCCCTTGCAATACTTTTAATAATGACTGTTCCATCTTTAATTTCAACAACTTCCTGTTCAAATAAGCGTTTAACAAGCTCAGGATGTGTACGAGATACAATAACTTGCGCACCGGAATTTTTACTTTTGGCATCTACTTTTCCTTCATTTTTGTTAAAATCCTTTACATTCAGAAGATAAAAAGCCTTGTACCCGCTGATTCCATTTCCTTGTTCCATTTGTGCTTCAAAATTTTCATTCGGCATAGCTTCTGTAAGTGGAAGGGACGCTTCAGTGAAATCCAACTCCACAATATAACCATTTTTTTCTTTTCTTAGTACTTTTCCTTTTACAATATCATTAAGCTTAACGCTATATTCATCGTATACCATCTGACGTTCAGCTTCTTTGATTTTCTGAATCACAACCTGCTTAGCATTCTGCGCTGCAATACGTCCAAAGTTTTTAGGCGTAATTTCTACATCAATAACGTCTTCTAAAGCAACCTGTGGATTTATTATTTTAGCTTCTGTCAGGCCTATCTCTAGTAGTCCATTTGCAACCTGTTCATCTTCTACAACTTTCTTGGCCGCAAAAACTTTTACATCTCCTGACGTTTCATCAATATAAATTTTTATATTTTGTTTAACTCCGGCCCCAATTCCGAAGTGTTTTTTACAAGCTACTTCTATGGACTGTTTAATGGCTTCGATAAGTTTTTCTCTATTTATCCCTTTTGACTTTGCAATTTGATCAATTGCTGTAATAAATTCCTGATTCATGATAATCCTCCTCTAAATAATATCCCTTAACCACATTAGAAGCTTACTGTGTACTTACCTTACATAAGTATTCAAATTAGAACATAATAGCTAATCTGACAATCGCTATATTCTTTACGGGTATCTGCACTTCATGCCCCTCATCTTCAACAATCAGATAGTCAGGTGTTTTAGCAACGAGCTTAACTTGCAGCTGTTTCTTTTTATCTATAGATTCATATAACTTAATATCAACCATAGAACCTTTAAACCTTTCAAAATCCTTGTCTTTTTTAAGCACCCGGTCAAGCCCTGGGGAACTTACCTCTAATGTATACGGATTTTCTATAGGATCTTTTTCATCCAGTACCTTTTCAACAGCTCTGCTTGTTTTCTGGCAGTCGTCAATAGTGATGCCTCCCTCTTTATCAATATATATTCTAAGATAATAGATTGGGCCTTCTTTAACAAACTCAACATCTACTAGTTCAAAACTATTTTCTTCTAAAATAGGCTCCAAATACTTTGTGACCTGCTCTACAATTTGTTTTTTATTCATGATTTCACCCTTTCATATAATATAGTTTGGCAGAAACTGTATTATATATACATGCTAGCATATAGAAAGAGTGGGTGTATACCCACTCTTTCTATCACGTCCCAAATTTATAATAATTAATTATACTACTAATATTTTTAAAAATCAACCCACTTTTAGAATAAAGTTAACTGGCTTGTATCAGGAATACCTTTTAAGATACCCTTCTTCTTCATCAAATCAATGATTGTCTGGCTAACTTTCGTTTCATTTCTAAATTGTTCGATAGACAAAAATTCTCCCTGGCTGCGCTTCTCAACAATATTCTTGGCGGCAGTATCTCCTAAGCCTTGCAAAGAATTAAAAGGTGGCAATATGTCATCTTCTTCAATAATAAATCTTTCCGCATCAGATTTGTAGAGGTCAATAGGTTTGAAGCTAATACCCCTTGCATACATTTCCCTTACAATCTCGAGAACTGTAAGGGTATCTTTTTCCTTGGTAGATAAAACGGGTCTCTGTTCTAATTCTTTAATGGTCCTTTCTGCATTTTCTCTCCCCATGCACATTATTTCATAATCAAAATTCCCTTTGGCACGTATTGAAAAGTACGCTGCATAAAAAGCATGTGGATAATACACTTTAAAATAAGCAATCCTGAAAGCCATCATCACGTAAGCTGCTGCATGGGCTTTAGGAAACATATATTTAATTTTTTTGCAAGAATCAATATACCACTGCTTGACCCCGGCTTTTTTCATCTCTGCTTCCTGCTCTTCACTTAACCCTTTTCCTTTTCTTACGCATTCCATAATCTTAAATGCTGCCTTTTTTTCCACGCCTGCAATAATCAAATAAACCATAATATCATCACGGGTTGATATTACTTCTGAAAGGTTTGCAACCCCTTGCCTTACCAGTTCCTGTGCATTATTGAGCCATACATCGGTTCCATGAGAAAGTCCCGATATACGAATCAGTTCTGAAAATGTAGTAGGCTTTGTATCAACAAGCATCTGCCTAACAAACTTTGTTCCAAACTCTGGAATACCAAGCGAACCAACTTCACTATTAATGTCTTCTTTCGTAACTCCAAGTGCTTCTGTAGAAGTAAATAAAGACATTGTCTTTTGGTCATCTAACGGAATCTGAGTAGCATTTAATCCCGTTAAATCTTCAAGCATACGTATAATCGTTGGATCGTCATGTCCTAAAATATCTAGTTTCAAAAGTCTTCCGCTTATAGAGTGGTAATCAAAATGTGTCGTTGTTGTTGCTGATTTCATATCATTAGCAGGTCTTTGTACAGGGCAAAAGTTATGAATATCATTATCTCTTGGCACAACCATAAGTCCTCCTGGGTGCTGTCCTGTAGTTCGCTTGATGCCAGTACAGCCGCTGACCATTCTGTTAACTTCTGCCTTAGACACTTTCATATGCTTTTCTTCTAAATATTTTTGGACAAATCCATAAGCTGTTTTTTCTGCTAAAGTACCTATAGTTCCTGCGCGAAATACATGCGAAGAACCAAAAAGCTCTTCTGTATAGGCATGAGCCCTTGGTTGATATTCTCCCGAAAAGTTTAGGTCAATATCTGGCTCTTTATCGCCATCAAACCCTAAAAAGGTTTCAAAAGGAATATCATGACCCTCTTTCGTCAGCATTTCTCCACACTCCGGACATGCTTTATCTGGCATATCACACCCCGACCCTCCAGCAAACTTTACAACTTCTGTGGACTCAAAATCTGAATACTTGCAGTTTCTGCATACATAATGTGGAGCCAATGGATTAACTTCTGTGATGGTGGCCATCGTAGCAACAAAGGAAGATCCCACTGATCCCCTTGATCCTACCAGGTACCCATCTGCTAAAGACTTCCAAACCAGCTTTTGTGCAATAATATATAATACAGCAAATCCATTTTTTATAATTGAATTGAGCTCTCTGTCTAATCTGTCTTTTACCTGACTTGGAAGTGGCTCTCCATAAAGTTCTATGGCTTTGGTCGTTGTAATCTGAACAAGTTCCTCATCTGCCCCATCAATTTTAGGAGGGAATGTCTCATCTGGAATAGGCTTGATTGATTCAATGCTGTCAGCTAATGCATTAGGATTTTGAACAACAACTTCATAAGCTGTTTCTTTACCCAAATACTCAAATTCCTTCAAAAATTCATCTGTTGTATGAAAATAAAGGGGCGGCTGCTGATCTGCATCGGCATACCCCTGTCCCGTCATAATAATACGCCTGTACATTTCATCTTCTGGATCCAAAAAGTGTATATCTCCTGTTGCTACTACCTTTTTTTGATGTTCCCTTCCCAATGACACAATTTTTCTATTAATGTCTTTAAGTTCTTCATAGGAACTTACTTTCCCTTTTTCCAGTAAAAAGTGATTGTTTGCTAAAGGCTGGATCTCAAGATAATCATAAAAATGAACAATACTATCTATCTGTTCTTTGGGTTTGTTCTCCATGATTCCTTTATAAAGTTCTCCAGCTTCACAGGCCGAACCAATAATAAGCCCCTCACAATACTTTTTGTACACACTCTTAGGAATACGTGGTTTTTTAAAAAAATAGTCAATATGTGACTTTGTAATAAGTGTATACAAATTGAATAAGCCTGACTGATTTTTAACTAAAATAATTGCATGATATGTTTTTAACTTTTTAACGTCGATTTCTTTTGCAGCATAGATATTCAGCTCATCTAGTGTATAAATATCAAGTTTTCTTAGTCTATTACTAAGCTTGATAAAAACTTCTGCTGTTGCCACTGCATCATCTATGGCACGATGATGATTTTCAAGACTTACTTCTAGGTAATCTGCTACTAGATTAAGCTTATGCTTTGAAAGTTCAGGCAGCAATAGCCTAGATAAGCCCAGGGTATCTAGCACTGTATGCGAAACAGGCAGTCCCATTTGCCCTGCATAGTAGTAAATGAATCCCGTATCAAACGAAGCATTATGTGCAACTAACACACTATCCTCTACAAAGCTTAAAAACTCTGGAATAACTGTTTCAACATTTGGAGCATCTTTAACCATCTCATCTGTAATGCCGGTAAGCTCTGAAATATGCTGTGGAATAGGTACCCGTGGATTAACAAAGGTTGAATATCTGTCAATAATCTCTCCATTTTTTATTTTAACGGCCCCAATTTCTGTAATATGATCTTTGCCAGGCGTAAATCCCGTTGTTTCAATATCAAATACAACATATAACTCATCTAGTGTCTGGTTTTTCGAATTTTGAACTACTGCGCCCAAGTCATCTACAATATAGGCTTCTACACCATAAATCACTTTAACATTATTCTTTTTGCCTGCGGATGCTGCATCTGGAAAAGACTGAACAACGCCGTGATCTGTTATGGCAATGGCCTGATGCCCCCACTTAGCAGCTCGTCCAATAAGCTCAGCTACGTTAACGGTAGCATCCATACTGCTCATTTGAGTGTGAGCATGGAGTTCAACTCTCTTTTCTTTGCTGTTATCCATTCTAATTTGCTTCATTGCTTCAATTTTGATAATATCTTTTGCTTTAACAATACGTTCTTGTATAAATGAATCGTACTCAAGAAGCCCTCTTATTTTGAGGGTATTCCCTTTTTTTATATTTCCTTTTACAGGTTCCCACTTGTCCTTTTTAATAAAGAACTTAGTTGTAATTGAATACGTATAGTCTGTAATATCCAAAGAAACTAATACATTATCATTTTTAAGTTCTCTGATGTCCACGCTAAGTATACAGCCTCTAATAATAACCACTTCATCATTTTCCGGGAGATTAGATAGATACGTAATATCTCCTGTAAATTCTTTGCCAAGTAGTACATCTGTTGGCTCAGTGCTTGCAGGTTCAGCTTTCACTTCATTAGCTTTCTGATGTTGAGATGTAATTTGTGAAATACTTTCACTTGTTATTTTATGAATGTCTTCGCTGATTTTAGGGATATTCGTTCTTGCTTCATCTTTAAACTCACAATATACTTCACACTCTCCAATAAGTTTATAGAGCGCATTTTCAAGAAGCATTTTGCAATTTATTTTTAATAAATACCCCTTATAGGAGTGCGGTATTTGTACAACCAGCCGTTTATCATGCAGATCCCATTTAGCATAAAGGAGTATAGCTTCCAATAGCGGAATTTCTGTTCCAAAGTTTTTTAGAACCTTATGCCACTCGCGCTCTAAAATTTCCCTTTTTTCTGCAGCAGTCAGTACCTTCTTAGGTTCATGCAATAAATAAACCTTTACCTTATTAATAGCCGGAAAGTTGTTTTGTACTTCTTCTTCTAATTTCTGAATAACATCTTCTTGCCCTATCTGTTGAAACATTTGAAGGTGGATTTCAATTTCTTTGGTATATTGATTGACCAAAATATTATCTACAATGCATGTTTCAAACTGACACATAAGATTTGGACTTAAATTTAACTTTGAAAAAACATAAGGAAAATGTTTTTTTTCCTCTTTTGAATACATGATGTCATCCCCTTTTACTCCATCTCTTCAATTTCTTTCATCAGTGCATCAAAAAGTTCTTCTTCTTTTACCTTTTTTATAATCTCTCCCTTTTTGAAAATAAGCCCCTCATTTTTGCCGCCTGCGATTCCGATATCCGCTTCTTTGGCTTCGCCCGGCCCATTAACTACGCAGCCCATTACTGCTATTTTAAAATTCTTTTTTATATGTTTAGTCGCTGATTCTACACGTTTAGCAAGATCAATAAGATTGACTTCTGTTCTGCCGCATGTAGGACAGGCTATGATTTCAACACCAAATTTTCTAAGTTCTAAAGCTTGAAGAATATCTCTTGCACATTCAATTTCTTTAACTGGATCATCAGATAACGATACCCTAATGGTATCTCCTATTCCCTGTGACAATATAGCTCCAAGCCCTGCAGCCGACTTAATAGTTCCTTTTTTCAATGTCCCCGCTTCTGTAATACCCACATGAAGCGGATAAGAATAATGATGTGCAAAAGTCGTATAAGCTGAAATGGCTAAAGGAACATGGGACGCCTTTAGCGACACGACAATATCTTTAAAATCCAGTTCTTCTAGCAAATCAATGTGTCTTTTCGCACTTTCTAAAAGCGAAAACGCATTAACGCCTCCATACTGCTTTAAAATACTTTTTTCTATTGAACCCGAATTAACTCCAATTCGTATTGGAATTTTATATCTTTTAGCTTTATCTACGACCTTTTCTACGCGGTCATGGCTTCCTATATTTCCTGGATTAATTCTAAGTTTATGAATACCATTTTCAATAGCCATAAGTGCTAGTTTATAATCAAAATGAATATCAGCCACCAGCGGAATATGAATTTTCCCTACTATTTTCTCAATAGCCCGCGCTGCTTCTTCATGGGGAACAGCAACTCTTACAACCTCACATCCGGCTTCTTCTAAAGCAAGAATCTGATGGATTGTTGCTTCGATATTTTCTGTTTTTGTATTAGTCATAGACTGAATAAGAATGGGGTTTCCTCCGCCAATCTTTCTATCTTTAATGCAAATAACCCTTGTTTGTTCTCTTCTGAAAAATGTCATATATTAAACATCCTTACTGCATCATTATATAATATTACTACAGTTAATAACATTAGCAGCACGAACCCGATAAAATGTACCGCTGACTCTTTTTCTGGTGCAAGAGGTCTGCCTCTTAGCTTTTCAAGCAAAATAAATACAATGCGCGCTCCGTCAAGAGCTGGAATAGGAAGCAAGTTGACCATACCAATATTGGCTGACAAAAACGCAGCGATATAAATCATCATCTTAACTGCTTCTGAAATTCCTCCTGAGTTCATGTTTTCTGTCCATTGTTTTGCACTAAAACCTGCTACGCCCAGTGGACCGGCCAATTGGTTAATCGGTACCTTAAATGATAAAAGTTCAATCAGCCCATTCCAGACTACCCTGATAGCCATTATCGTATTAGCCAATCCTTTATGCATATTATCAAGCAGATCAAAATGAACTAACTGTGGTGCAAATCCAAATCTTGCTGTTTGCTCTTTTTCAATCCATCTTGCTTTTAATTCTACATTAAATGATTCATTGCCTGAACGCAAAATAGTAAAGATATAAGCTTTATCCTTGTTCTGAACAGTTTCTGTAATATCAGAAAGTCTTGTTACCTTTACCCCGTCTATTGCAATAATTTTATCTCCCGGAAGAAGCTTAGCTTCACTTGCAGGCATATTTACATCAAGCGTTTTAATGACATTACTTCCATAACCAACATACCCTGCTAAAATGGAAAATAAAACCCATGCGAAAATAAAGTTCATAATGGCTCCAAAACTTACAATTAAGAACTTTTGCCAAGGTTTTTTAGAACACATGGATCTAGAATTATCACTGTTTCCAACTTCCTCCTGCATACTGCAAAACCCGCCAATCGGAATGGCTCTTATGGAATAAAGTGTTTCTCCTCTCTTAACCGCCCAAACTTTTGGGCCCATACCTACTGCAAATTCATGAACAAGTACACCATTCATTTTTGCCATTATATAGTGCCCCCACTCATGAACGATAACAATCAGTGCGAGAGCTAAAATAAAGATAACTACGCCTAACATTTTAATACCTTCTTTCTACTATATTCTCTAGCCCATCTGTCGCACTCCAAAATATCACTAAGAGTTGGCCTATTTATACATATGTGGTCATTCATAACCTTATGTATAATTTTAGGAATCTCAATAAAAGATACTTGTTTCTTTAAAAAACCCTCCACAACAACCTCGTTGGCTGCATTTAAGACAGCCGGCATAGTTCCGCCTGCTATTAAAGCATCATAAGCAAGCTGAAGACATGGAAATAAATCTTTGCGCGGTGCTTCAAAAGATAACGTTCGTATGTGCGTTAAATCAAGTTTTTTAATATATGAACTTTCTTTTCTGTCTGGATAATAGAGTGCATAAGCGATAGGATGTCTCATATCCGGGCATCCTAACTGGGCAATAGTAGAACCGTCGACATATTCTACCATTGAATGAATAATACTTTCTTTATGAACAATAACCTCAATCTGCCTATGCTCTATATCGAATAAATGCCTAGCTTCAATAACCTCCAGCCCTTTATTCATAAGTGTCGCTGAATCAATTGTAATTTTATGCCCCATAACCCAGTTAGGGTGCTTTAGAGCCTGCTCTAAGGTTACATGCTTAAGCTGCTCTTTTGAATATTCCCTGAAGGGCCCCCCTGATGCTGTTAAAATAAGCTTTGACACATCATCATGATTATTCCCCTGCAGACATTGGAAAATGGCAGAATGTTCACTGTCAACTGGAATAATTGAAAGGTTATTGGTTTTAGCTAAATCCATAACAATTGTTCCTGCCGTTACAAGCGTTTCTTTATTGGCTAAAGCAATATGTTTTCCCTTTCTAAGTGCAGCCAAAGTAGGTAGTAACCCTATCATCCCTACAACTGCTGTAACTACCAGTTCGGCTTGATCAAGAGAGGCTACAATTTCAAGTCCTTTCTCGCCGCTTACTACCTGCGTTCTGCTCCCAATCCCTCGCAATCTATTATTTAACTCAATAGCTTTGTCCTCTTCCACAACACATACTATTTCAGGAAAAAACTCTTTTATCTGAGATTCCAGCAAATCTATATTGCTGTGTGCCGTTAATCCTAGTACATCTATATCTTGATTTTTACGAATAACATCTAATGTTTGTGTTCCGATAGACCCTGTAGATCCTAAAATAACTACTTTTTTTCCTTGCACGTGATTAACTCCTATCTGATGAAGTGTTCAGTGATTACAACTGCTGCGTAAATAATGGGGGCGGCCAGCAAAACACTGTCAAATCGATCAATTATCCCCCCATGGCCAGGCAGAATAAACCCAAAGTCTTTTTGATTAAAAAATCGTTTAACAGCTGAAGCCGCCAGATCTCCAAACTGTGAAATAACTGAAGCAATAATAACAATGATAATAATTGTAATAATGTGATTTCTAAGAACTGGAAAAGCATATATTGTATAAATCATAGTATAAATATATCCTAATAATCCTGCTCCTATTAGTCCTCCTATGCTTCCTTCAATTGTTTTCTTAGGACTTAACTTAGGCGCTAATTTATGCCTGCCTAAGAAAATTCCAGTAAAATAAGCGAATGTATCTGATCCCCAGGAACATAAAACAATGAGCCATACCCAAAAGCTTCCATAAACCAGCTTTCGTGTTAAAATAATAAAACCTAATAATACCCCAATATAAAGCGCCGAAAACAGTGTAAGCGCCACATCCACAACTGAATATTTAGGATAAGTCAAAACCATATAAATAAGTGCTGCTACAATAAAGAGTGAAAGATAGATCACATAGTATGTCTGCACTGTTTCAAAAAAAACAAAATATATAATCAGTGCCCCATAACCAATACCTTTTATTGGATTAAAGCTGCTTTTTATCGTGTGAAACAACTCGTAAAGCCCCAGGCAGCTTACAACAACTAAGGCATAATTAAGCATAGGACTTCCTAATGTAACAAGTATAATGACAAGTGGTACTCCAATAACTGCTGTTATTATTCTAGTTAACACGCTTTAATTCCTCCTATTCACTCTTACCAAATCTTCTTTTTCTTATGTTATAATCTGCAATTGCTTTATCAAACTCTTGTGGCGTAAACTCCGGCCATAAGCATGTTGTAAAATAAAACTCACTATAGGTTAGCTGCCAAGGAAGAAAGTTACTTGTTCGTATCTCTCCACTTGTTCGAATCATAAGATCCGGATCAGATTGTCCTGCAGTATCTAAATAGTTTTCAAACAGTTCTTCATTTATGTTATCATAAGGGATATTCTTTAACATTATATCATTTATCATTTTTTTACAAGCCCTAATCATTTCATCACGGCCCCCATAGTTAAAAGCCATATTGAAACATAATCCTTTTTTATCTTTAGTCATATTCTCCAATAATAAGATTTTTTCTCTTAGCTCATCAGGTATTCTGTCTGACCAAATATCTCCTAATGCCCGAAATCTAATATTTTCTTTATGTGCTTTCTTGATATGCTCATCTAAATATCTTTTAAAAAGTTTTAGGAGTCCATCTATTTCGCTTTTAGGCCTCCTCCAGTTTTCAGTAGAAAAAGCATACACAGTCAAATATTTTATCCCTAAGCCGTTGGCATGTTTTATAATCTGCTCCAGTACTTTAGTCCCTTTGCGATGGCCTTCATTACGTGGCAGGCTATGTTCTTTTGCCCATCTCCCATTGCCATCCATAATAATTGCGACATGCACTGGAATCTTAATATCTTCCATTTTTCATTTCCTCCTATATCAAAAAAACTCCTCCTAATGGAGGAGTCTTTAGCATTAAACAGATAAAATCTCTTTGCTTTTATTTTCTACGGATTTATCTATTTCATCCACAAATTTATCAGTCATCTTTTGAACTTCTTTTTCTGCTACATCTAGCTCATCTTCTGATATTTCATTTCCCTTTTGCATCTTTTTGAGGGCTTCTAATGCTTCACGTCTAACATTTCGAATAGCTACTTTTGCATTTTCACCTTTTTTCTTAACATCCTTAGTAAGATCTTTTCTGCGTTCTTCTGTAAGCTCAGGAAAGACTAATCTTATAATCTTCCCGTCATTGGATGGATTGATCCCCAAATCCGATTCATTAATTGCTTTTTCAATGGCTTTTAATAATGAAGAATCCCATGGTTGAATTTGTAGTATTCTTGCTTCAGGTATACTAATATTCCCTACCTGCTGCAAAGGTGTTGCTACGCCATAATAATCTACAGTCAGCCTATCCAAAACATGAGGGTTAGCTCTTCCAGCCCGTATTGTACCAAGCTCTTCATTAAATAATTGTATAGATTTTTTCATTTTGTCTTCGTACTTATTTAATACTTGTTTCATCATGTATCCTCCTTAACTAATCTTCTATATAAATAGTTGTGCCAATTTGTTCGCCCATAGCTACTCTTACTATACCATTTGCGGCACTCAAATCGAAAACAATGATTGGTAACTTCTGATCTATACACAATGTCGCTGCGGCTGCATCAATAGCTTTTAAATTTTGGCGCAATAATTCTTGACAAGAGATATTGGTATACTTTTGGGCATTGTCATTCAGTTTAGGATCACATGAATACACCCCGTCAATATTCTTGGCAAATAAAAGTACATCTGCCTCAATTTCACAGCCTCGTAATGCGGCTCCTGTATCAGTTGAAAAAAATGGATGCCCTGTTCCGCCTGCAAAAAATACAATGTTGCCACTTTTCATTTGACTTAATGCTAACTCTTTTGAAAAAAGCTCTGTCATATTTCCAATTGCAAAAGGTGTTTGTACAGTTGCCCCAACGCCCTCTGCCCTGCAAACATCTGCTACATACAAAGCGTTCATAACTGTTGCCAACATACCAATCTGATCTGCCTTTACACGGTCCATGTCCCCTGACGTTCTACCCCGCCAGAAATTTCCCCCTCCTATTACAACCGCAACCTGCATCCCATTTAAAACTAATTCCTTAAGCTGCTTAGCAACACTTGTAATAATAGCATGGTCAAATCCTCTTTGTTTTTCTCCAGCTAGCGCCTCTCCACTTAATTTAACTAATACTCTACTATAACCTTCCATTGTTTTCTCCTTCCTGCTAACACTACTCTATCATAAAAGTATGCTAATTTCTAGATATATTTTTCACTTTAGATGCATAATCATTATTGCTGAATGTCTGAATTTATCAAGTAGCTCTTTACATTTTTAGGCCAAACAACTCACATCAGCTTAAAAAATATAAAGCCCCTATCTCATAAAAAAAGGGACACTCGTGTGTCCCTCCGTATATTATCCTTGAATTTGTTTTGCAACTTCTTCAGCAAAATTTTCTTCTTTTTTCTCAATGCCTTCACCAGTTTCAAAACGCACAAAAGATTTGATCACATCTGCACTACCTAATTCATTGGCAACATATTTAGCTACTGTTAAATCAGGATCTTTAACATATTCTTGTTCTAGTAAGCAGATTTCTTTAAGCTGTTTATTAAGTCTTCCAATAACCATTTTTTCAATGATATTCTCTGGTTTACCAGGATTTTCATTAAGAGCTTGAGTCATAAGAATTTCTTTTTCTTTAGATTTAGTTTCTTCTGATACTTCGTTCATTGAAATGTATTCTGGATTAACAGCTGCTACCTGCATAGCTACATTTCTTCCCACTTCTTTAGCCTTGTCACCTTCTGCTGCTACTTCTACTATAGTAACAATTTTACCTCCGCCATGAGTATAAGCTACAAGTGTTCCAGTTGTAGTTTTCTTTACTAAACGACGAATAGTTAAATTTTCTCCTATTGTAGCAATCTTTTCAGTTAATACATCTCCAACTGTTTTTGATGCATCATCAGCCCATGCAAGATTTTTTAATGCTTCAACATCTTGAATATCCTTATTAAGAACTAATTCTGCTACTTGATTAACAAATGTGATAAATTGTTCATTTTTTGCTACGAAGTCTGTTTCTGAATTAATTTCTACTAAAGCAGCTGCTTTACCATCAGCAGAAACAGCTTCTTTTACAAGCCCTTCAGCTGCAATACGGCCAGCTTTTTTTGCTGCTTTTGCTAATCCTTTTTCACGTAATACTTCAATAGCTTTATCCATATCTCCATTTGTTTCATTTAAAACACTTTTGCAGTCCATCATCCCTGCGCCAGTTCTTTCACGTAATTCTTTTACCATAGCAGCTGTAATTGCCATTTTAGTACCTCCAATTTATTATTCAGCGATTGCCTCAGCAACATCACTAATTTCTTCTTTTGTAGTAGTAGTAGTTTCAAAGATTTCTCCTTGGTTCGCTTCTATAATTGCATCAGCCATTTTAGCTACGATTAACTTAACCGCACGAATAGCATCATCATTTCCTGGAATAACATAATCTACTTCTTCTGGGTCACAGTTTGTATCAACAATCGCTACTACTGGAATCCCAAGAATATGAGCTTCTTGGATTGCAATTCTTTCTTTACGAGGATCAACTACGAACATTAAGCTAGGAAGTTCTTTCATTTCTTTGATTCCACCTAAGTTCTTTTCAAGTTTTTCCATTTCTTTGCGAAGTTCAATAACTTCTTTTTTAGGAAGCACATCAAAAGTACCGTTTGTTTCCATTTCTTCTAATTGTTTAAGTCTTGCAACTCTGCTTTTAATCGTTGTAAAGTTTGTAAGCATACCACCTAACCATCTTTGATTTACGTAGTACATGCCACTTCTTTCTGCTTCAGTTTTAATAGACTCTTGTGCTTGTTTCTTAGTTCCAACAAACAAAACTTTTCCGCCGTCTTCAGCTGCTTGACGAATAACAGCATATGCCTCGTCCACTTTCTTTGTAGTTTTTTGCAAGTCAATAATATAGATACCATTTCTTTCTGTAAAGATGTATTCCTTCATTTTTGGATTCCATCTTCTTGTTTGATGTCCGAAATGAACACCTGCTTCTAAAAGTTGTTTCATTGAAATTACACTCATTTTATTACCTCCTGGTTAGTCCTCCGTATATATTAAACTCTAACAGACTATTTTAGCACCCTATTAAAGCATCTACATACGTGTGTTATATTTTCGCTCTAAAGTATATCATACTTACTTTCTAAATTCAATTGTTTTTATAAAAATTCATATCACCTTGTTGCCAGAATTTCAAGTAGCTTATCATACTCAGCATGCGCCGGCAGCACAACCGGCCCGGATCTTAAGTACTTTGATCTTTTGTTCAGCCGAATATATCTTTCAAAATCTTCACCATCTGCAACCACTCCCTGCTCCTCTAATATCTGACAGATTCTTTCTGAACTTGAATGTTTAGGAATGATTACTGTAATCATCTGAGGCTCATCTGCTTGACCCATATCCTCTTGAAGTCCTTCAGCTTGGCTGCTATCCGCTTGTTCTGTACTTACAGGTTCTAGTATTTCTACCACTGCATTTGAATTCCTATCTTCCATATTTGTACTAGTATTCGCAGAATCTATAATAATATCTTTATTTATCATCTTATTTGCTTCTGTTTCTGGCGAATAGGCCCTATCACGAATCTGATAATTAACTAATCCCTGCTGATATTCCTCAGTATTAAGTACAACAACCAACATCATAATCCCAGATAGTGCAACACCGCATCCAAATCCTATTAATCCATAAATAAGTTTTTTCTTTCCAGTTCCTATCATCGTCTACCTCATTGTATATAGAGAAATCATCAGATTTACTTCTCCTACCCCTTTTTTTAATTTTTTTGCTATTTCTTCAGTGCCTAAACCTTCTTCATAAAGTTTAATAATATCATTAAACTCTCCTGAATGCATGGCTGAATCATTAAGGGGCTCACGCCCGTTTTGCAGTACATGCGGCTGTGGCTTTAGTGATCTTTCTAAATTTTTCTGACTCATAGCTTCAGCCACCATTTCTCTGAGGCCCTGGTTCTTCTTCTCTTCTTCTTCCAAAAAGTATGAAAAAATTTCTCCTACTTCTTTGTTATAGTCATTATTTACCTTGCTGCTTGTAAATTCAACGTAGTGGTTGTTTGATTCAGTATGGGATGCCATCATAAATATGCCTAATATAATAAAAACAAATCCTATTCCTATCCAAAATAAACAGAAAAAGGGAATATTTTGTATAGTAACGTTCATTTTATTCTCCTTCTATATTCTAATATCTATCTTTGAATCTTTATCCCATTTATTTGCACTTTTATCTTTTGCCAGCTTTTTTTTCTTGTTTTTTCCTCTTGGATGTTGACCTTTTTCTTTTTCTTGATTCAATTCATTATTAACTTTTTCATCTTTTTGAAGTTCATTTACACTTTCTTTTTTTAACTCCGTATGCTTTTGCATAATCTGCGCAAATTGTCCCTGTTGAGTATGTTCACTTTTGCTCTGTACGTGCTGACGATTAGATAGCTCCTGGGTCTGTTGATAAATGGTTTGAGTATCAATAGGTCGTAGCATTTTTATACTCCTTTATTAATATTTACAATGGAAATGGCATATTATACTTCTGCAATTTTGCTCTAAGTCTTGATACTGCTTTTGTATGAAGCTGCGAAATCCTTGACTCTGATACAGTAAGTACTGCACTTATTTCCTTTAATGTCAGTTCTTCAAAATAATAGAGAAAAATAACTTGTTTTTCCCTATCCGGCAGTGAGCCGATTAATTCTGTCAGCTTTTCTTTAACTTCTTTTTCTTCAATATAGGTTTCTGGAATCTCTGCCTTAGTATCTTTTATATGTTCAAATTGATAAGTGTATTCATCTATGGATACTAAATTAGATATATTAACTTCTTTAAGCAAAGTATTATATTCATTCACATCTATTCCTAAGTAATTTGCTACTTCTGATTCTTCCGGCTGTCTTCCTAGTTTTGATTCCAATTCTGTATAGGCTTTATCTAGTTCTTTTTGTTTCTTTCTCAGCGATCTTGGCACCCAGTCTAACTTACGGATGGCATCTAAAATAGCTCCCCGAATCCTTAAAGAAGCATACGTTTCAAACTTAACATTTTTAGTGAGATCAAATTTATCAACTGCATCAATAAGTCCTAAAGTACCATAACCAATAAGGTCATCCAAATCAACATACTGATTTAAATAAATGCCCAGCCTTCCTGCCACAAGTTTAATTAAATAAACATATTTTTCAATTAGCAATTGTTTAATATTGGAATCTCTAGTGTCATTATACTGTCTCCAAATGATGTTCATATCTTTACTATCCATATTGGAACCCTCGCTAACTTTCTTATATTTCTTTTATGCCATGTCCTATGGTCCTTACTAATAATACACCTGTACTGGTATGAAGCTCTATTGTTCTTCCATAATTGCTACCAGTATCACTTGCTATAATAGGTATTGAAAGTTCTTCTAATATTTGGGTTACGGCTGCAATGTTCCTTGTTCCTATCCTCATCATATCATCCATATTCTTAAATTCAAACATGTGTGCACCACCAGCTATTTTGGCAACGAGCCTGCTGCTTTTAGCCCCTAGATTAACCATATCCTCAATAAGCTTTACAATCGCTGTATCAGCAAATTTTGCTGGATTGCTGTTGTTTTTAATCTGTGTGCTGTCAGGAAGCATAATATGAGCCAATCCTCCTACTTTAACAATAGAATCATATAAGGCTATCCCAACACAAGATCCAAGTCCAAGGGTCGTAAGAATATCTGGAGCTTTAACAACATTTAAGTCTGCCATTCCGACTTTTATAATATGCCCTTCACTCATAGCCACTTACCTAACGAATCTATTACTTTGTTATAAGAATCATTATCAAGAATGAGTATATAGGTGCCGTTTAATACTTGATTGGTATCCTTAAACATTGTCTCGATAAATAACATCGTATTGTCATTTCTTGCGAATTCAATAGCAGGATAACTCAAGATAGCACCTGCCATATCTATGGATATCTGCGGAATAGAAACATCTAACTCAAGTCCAGTAAACGTATTTAATGCACTTAAATAAGAACCTGCAAGTATATTCCCTGTTTCACATAAAACGGATAAATCAATTTCATCAAATTCTTCTACATGACTTACATCTTTACCCAACATAAGGTTAACAACTTTTATAGCGCTTTCAGCTTCTAACGCCAGGAGCAGCATCGCATTTAAATCCCCATACACATTAATGAGCATACCTGCAATAAAGGATTCAGCATCACCTAGTATATCTGTAAGTTCTTGAATTTTCTCAATGCGTACGTTAGCCACACTCATATCAAGCGTACAACCTATCAGCTTCCCTAAGGAAGTCATCGCATTGCCGGAAGCAATATTTCCTGCTTCTTTCAGCATATCTATTTCTTCTTCAGTTATATCCTGATAATATTTCTCCCCCAAGTTCATTCTCCTATCTGCTATTAGTTTCGAATGCTTCTTCAATAATGTTCGTAAGGTTGAGCAGTGTAATAATATTCGCATCTACCTTACCAACACCCATAATATGATTTGTTTTTATTTTACCTTGTATATTCTGAACAGCTTCAATCTGCTCCTCATCAAGTTCTATAACCTCTTTTACTTCATCAACTATTATACCCACCATAGCCTCATCTAATTTAACAATAATAATTCTAGTTTTATCAGTATATTCTGAAGTCAGCAATTCAAACTGTTCCCTTAAGCTTATAACTGGTATAATTTCACCCCGTAGGTTCATTACACCTTTTACACACATTGGCGCTTTGGGAACACGCATAATAGTCTTAATTCTTTCAATAATCTGTACGTTCTGTATATCAATGCCATAGAGCTGCTCATCAAGTTTGAAAACAATAAATTGTCTTATACTCTGAAATGTATAGTCCATTTCTTTTCCCCCTTAAATTAGTGAATTAATATCAAGTATGAGTGCTACTTCTCCATTACCTAATATCGTAGCCCCGGCAATAATATCAATTCCACTTAAATATTTACCTAATGATTTAATAACAATCTCCTGCTGGCCAATTAACGAGTCGATAATAAAACCAACTTGACGTTCTCCTTTTTTCACAATAACTCCCATCATGAGATCCTTGTCTTCTTCCTGTGGCAAGCCCAAAATATTATGCAACCTAATAATCGGAATAATCTCATTTCGAATAACAATTACTTCTTGTTTTTGAACAAGCTGAATGTCTTCTTTCTTTACATCTTCGATGTTTTGAATATTACTTAACGGTATAGCGTATTTTTCATTGCCTATGTTAATCATAAGGGCTTGAATAATAGCAAGAGTCAGTGGCAGACGAACGATAAACTTACTGCCTTTTCCCATCTCTGTCTGAACTTCAACGTGTCCTCCCAGTGCAGTAATTTTACTTTTTACTACATCTAATCCTACGCCTCGGCCAGATAGATCGGTAATTTCTGATGCTGTACTGAAGCTTGGCTTAAATAACAGCTCAATGATTTCCTGCTCTGTCATATTCACCGCCTCTTCTTTAGTAATAGTACCCTTTTGAAGTGCTTTATTTTTAATTTTATTGACATCAATGCCTCTTCCATCATCTTGAACCTCTATCACAACACTATTCCCGTCTTGGTAAGCCTGAAGCTTGATTGTTCCTTTTTTAGGCTTTCCAATATGAATACGCTCTTCAGTAGTCTCAAGGCCATGATCAGCAGCATTCCTTAAGAGGTGAATAAGTGGATCACCAATTTCATCGATCACAGTTCGGTCAAGCTCAGTTTCTTCCCCTGACATAATCAGTTCTATTTCTTTATTAATTTTTCTTGAAACATCTCTTATCATTCTAGGGAATCTATTAAATACTAGCTCAACAGGAACCATCCTTACTTTCATGACAGCGTCATGAAGGCTTGTAGTTACTCTTTCTAAATACTCAACTGAATCATTATAATTACCTGCTGAATTTTCAGCTGAAACATTAAGTCCTTCTAGCTGAGTCTTAACGATAATTAATTCGCTTACTAAATTCATTAAAGTATCCAGCCTGTCAATATTTACTCTAACAGTCTTACTTGATACTTGTTTACCGTTCTGTGCATTAGTGTTATCTTGCGATCCACCGTTTTGAGCATCTTCTTGCTTATCAACAAGAGCTGCTTCTTCAACAAACTCTCCTGACTTAAATGCCTTAATGACAACGCTTTCTACTTCAGATACACCTAAAATGATTTCCTGGAGCTTTTGCTTAGGTTCTTTTGTAATAAAAACTAAAACAAATGTGTCTTCAAATCTTTCATCTTCGATATCTTGAGCACTTGGTACACAATGAACAATTTCACCTAATCTTTCAAGCTCTGTAAAAATGACAAAGGCCCTTGCTGACTTTAACACACAATTTGAAGATAATTTAATCTCAACTTGGAAAACGCTCATTCCCATACTAATTGCCTTGTTTTTTATCAGCGCCTGAGATTCAGGCAGTTCCATTAAATCCCCGCTTTCTTCCCCTGGTCCGCTTGATACTGTTTCTTTAGCATTATCTAAACTAACAGCTGATGATTGTGGTGATGGCGTACTGGTGTCCTGCATTGAAGCGATTTGTTCCAGTTCGTGTATAAGCGCTGCATAATCTTCACTGCCTTCCGAAGACGTATTAATAATTTCTTCAACATAGTTTTCAAGAGCATCTAAACACTGAAATAAAGTATCCAGCATACTGGCACTTACTTTAAGTTTTCCTGATCTTATTTCTGAAAGCACATTTTCGGCATTATGGGTTAACTTCTGCATTCTAGCAAATCCCATTGTTCCAGCCATCCCTTTAAGGGTGTGGGCTACCCTAAAAATCTCATTGAGTGTATGAGTATCATCAGGATAGCTTTCTAACTTAAGTAAATTTTCATTTAATCGTTGCAAATTATCTTTAGATTCTTCAATAAATATTTGTAAATATTGGCTAACGTCCATGACTATCCCCCACTATCTTTTTAATTGTTTGATTAATTTCATTTGCCGGCACGACGTAATCTGCAACCCCTGCATTTACTACTGCTTTCGGCATACCATAAACAGTTGACGATTCTTGATCCTGAGCTATTACAATGCAGTTATGAACTTGTCTTAAATGGGTCACCCCTTCTAATCCATCTGTGCCCATTCCTGTCATAATAACAGTAATAATGCTTTTTTTGTTCAAATCTAAAGCAGCCAGCGAATGGAGCATGACATTAACAGATGGTTTATGTCCTTGATAAGGATCCTCATCTGAAAGCCTGATTTGAGGAAACGATGCATTAACGATTTGCAGCTGTTTCCCCCCAGGGGCAATATAAACTACCCCTCTTTTGAGCTTCTCGCCGTCTTCTGCTTCTTTAACATGTACCTTGCTGATTTTATTCAACCTGTCTGCCAGCGGTTTCGTAAATCCCGGCGGCATATGCTGTACAATGACGTAAGTAGCAGATAATTCCTCTTCGAATTCTGCCAGCAGCTGATTGAGCAGCTTAGGTCCTCCTGTAGAGATCCCCATTGCAATAATATACTCATATTCCACTCGCTCCTCCTTGTGTCTAGAATAATTAGAATTATTATTTATCATGTTAATCTCCTATAATTATATAATATATTTATACTATAACTATTTTTCTAGTTTATTTTTATGTATTCTCCATAACTAATAGAAAATAAATTAACTGGAAAATATCTTCTTAAATTTACTAATCCAACTCGTTTTTTCATCTAGTTTAACTTCCTCTCCTTTACTATCTGATATACTTTTGCTGATTTGATAGTAGGCGGCACTAGCTTTTGATTTTTTATCATAGATATAAATAGGTACTTGACTTTTTACTGCATGAAATACCTTTTCATCGTAAGGAATATACCCTGCATATTCAATTTCTGCATTAATGAAATTTTTAGATACGTAGTAGAGTTTTGTAAATACTTGATGCGCTTCTTCTTTTGAAGAAGCTTTATTGATCACTACTTTAATTTTACTTTTCATTGTAAAATCATTCTTAAGTGTTTTGATTAATGCATAGCCATCGGTTATCGATGTGGGTTCCGGTGTTACAATAACATAGACTTCTTGAGCAAGCATACAAAATTTTACAACAATATCATTGATACCTGCCCCTGTATCAATGAGCAGCGTGTCAGTAAGTTCTTCCAGCTGTACCAAACTTTCACCTATCTGCTCAATCTTATGCGGAGGAAGAAAGATCATTTCGTTAATGCCCGATCCTCCTGATATAAATGAAACATCATATTTACTCTTAGTTATTAAATCTTTAAGCCCACATTCCTGGCGTATTAAATGTGCTAAGTTAAACTTAGGTCTCTCACCTAATATTATTTCTACATTAGCAAGGCCAAAGTCAGCATCCAAAATGATGGGGTTTTTTTTCTGTTCTTTTAAACATAATGCTAAATTGACGCTAAAGTTACTTTTACCAACTCCACCCTTCCCACTGGCAACGGTGATAATTTTCATATTACTCTTTTTATCTTCTGTCTGTCTGCTTGAAGAAACAATATTTCTTAGTTGCTGTGCTTGATCATTCATAGTTAAGTCTCCCTAATAGATAACTCGTATATTCGTCTGCATTGAATCCTTTTATATCAGCTGGTACATTTTGACCATGTGTCAGATACAAAATAGGCCGCTTTGCATAGTAGGCAATATTAATAACATTTCCTATCTCATCGGTTTCATCTAATTTAGTAATAATAAGTTCAAAATCTTCATAAAAGCTTTCATAAATACTGATGATATTTTTAACATCCTTAGCTGATGTATTGGCGTTCAACACAAGAAAAACTTGCTTTTCATCTACACTTTGGAGCAGCCCCTTGATATCTTTAATTTGTTCAGTGTTCTTATGAGATCTCCCGGCAGTATCTATAAATATATGATCTGCTTTGTCCCACTTCTTTATGGCATTTAAGAGCTCTTTCTCATCATAAATGATTTCAATATCCACGCCTAATATATCTGCATAGGTTCTCAGCTGTTCTATTGCCGCAATTCTATAGGTGTCAGATGTAAAAAGAACAACCTTCTTATGTTTATTGAGAACATAATCTGCTGTTAGTTTTGCAATAGTTGTTGTCTTTCCAACTCCTGTAGGACCTATAAAAAATACTATTTTAGGCAGACTTTTTGTATGCAATTCTTTTTGAAGCAGTGCCTCTATATTTGCATACAGCACTCTGATAATTGTTTCAACATCACTTTCTTCATCAATTCCTTCAAGAATACTATCTAATATTTCCTGATTAATCCCTTCATTTTGCAGCTTACTTTTTAAAATATCCATTACCTTGTTCCCAGAATCGCTTTCTCTTTTATCTTCTATCTTGGTATTACTCAACCCTGTGATAGAATGCTGCATCTCTTCAATCTGTTCTTTAAGAGATAATAAAACATTGTACGTAACCTGCTCCATATCTTTGTCTTGTGAAGCTGGCGCCTGGTTTAAAAAATCTGAAGTCTGATCCTCTTCATCTTTCACTGCTACAGTCACAACAGTCTTAGAAGATTTAAACCACTTAAAGAAACCTGACCTTTTCTCTTGCTGCGCCCTAAGTATAACAGCTAAGTCCCCATACTCCTTTTTTATTTGCTCCTGGATAACTTCTTGATTTTTGCCCTTTATCTTTAGAATTCTCATGCTATACTCACCATTCCTATTGACTGGATTTCTACATTTTGTTCAATTTCATTGTAAGAAATGACAATTAAATCTGGTATATACTGCTCTGTTAAATGTTTAAAATAAATTCTTACGATAGGTGATGTCAGAATAATAGGCTGCAAGCCTACCGAAGTCAATTTTGCAACTTCCTTTTTTAATTGTCCAATGACATTTTGCAACATTTTAGGATCTAATGCGACATATGATCCTTGTTCCGTATGCTGCACATGCTCCATAATTTGCTGTTCAACAGACGGATCTAATGTAATCACCTGATTTGTTGATTCACTAAATATCTTTTTAGATATACTCCGGGCTAACCCTTGTCTTACATATTCCGTCAAAACATCTGTATCACGAACAGTCGTTCCATAATCAGCAAGTACTTCACATATTGTTACCATGTCTCTTATGGATATGCTTTCTTTAAGTAAATTAGAAAGCACTTTTTGAATATCTCCAACGCTAAGCAGCTTAGGTGTAAGCTCCTCTATAAGTGTTGGATGCGTTTCTCCGATGTGACTAATCAGTGTCTGGACATCCTGCCTGCTGAGCAATTCATGTAGATGTGATTTGATCACTTCTGTAAGATGCGTTGCAATAATAGATGGACAATCTACTACTGTATAGCCTTTCACTTCAGCTTTTTCTCTTTGTATTTCTGTAATCCACAAAGCCGGAAGTCCAAAAGCAGGCTCAGTTGTGGCAATCCCATCAATTTCCTCTTCAATATATCCTGGATTCATGGCCATATAATGATCAAACAGAATTTCTCCTCTAGCTACTTCTACTCCTTTAATTTTAATACTATAGGCGTTAGGAGGCAGCTGAATATTATCTCTCAGCCTTACAATAGGAACGATACTTCCAAGTTCAAGCGCAATCTGCCGCCTTATCATAACTACCCGATCTAACAAATCCCCGCCTTGATTGACATCTGCTAGAGGAATAATGCCATATCCAAATTCTAATTCGATTGGATCAACCTGTAACAGCGAAATGACATTTTCAGGCTTTCTAATTTCTTCAGCTACTTCATCTTCACTGCCAATTTCCGCTTTTACAGCCTCCACTTTCTGCTTAACCGAAAACCTATACGCTATCACAAACCAAACCAGTGCAATAGGAAGTGTTATAACTGGTCCCATTGGCGTAAAAAAACCTAGTGCAAGCAGTGTAATACCTACTACATAAAGGACAATAGGTGAATAAGCAAGCTGCTTTAAAATCACTTTACTCATACTATCATCTGCATTGGTCTTCGTAACTAAAATACCTGTTGCCGTAGAAATAAGCAGGGCAGGAATGGAACTTACCAAGCCATCTCCAATAGTAAGAATAGTATATCTTCTTAACGCTTCTCCAAACTCCAGGTTTTTTGACATTATTCCTATAATAATTCCTGCAACAATATTAATAATCGTAATGAAGAGTCCAACTATAGCATCATTTTTAACAAACTTTGAAGCCCCATCCATTGAACCAAAAAAAGCAGCTTCATCCTGGACCTTCTTTCTTCTTCTTTTTGCTTCTTCATCGTCAATAAATCCAGTATTTAAGTCAGCATCAATCGCCATCTGTTTTCCAGGCATAGCATCAAGTGTAAAACGCGCTGTTACTTCTGCCACACGCTCAGATCCCTTGGTAATAACCTGAAAGTTTACTATTGTAATAATGATAAATATAATAGTTCCAATAACCAAGTCCCCACCTGAGACAAAGTCCCCGAATGCCTGTACGACCTCTCCCGCATATCCATCCCTCAAAATTAGACGCGTTGATGAGATATTTAGTCCTAATCGAAATAAAGTCGTCAATAACAACATCGTAGGAAATAATGATAAATCCAGAGACTCCTTTGAAAAAAGTGAACTCATTAAAATCATTGCCGCAACAGAAATATTTAAAATGAGAAAGATGCTCAGAATAGCACTTGGCAAAGGAACGATAATCAAAAATAATATCCCTATTACAAACAACCCTAATATTCCATCTCCTGATTTAAACTTCATTAAATCGTCCTCCTGCTCGCTCTTTTATCTTCTAAACTATATACAAATGCCAGCACCTCAGCTACCGCACCATATAATTCTGGCGGGATTTCTCTATCTATATCAACAGTATAATATAAAGTTCTTGCCAAAGGCTTATTTTCTACAATCTGTATATGATGTTCTTTAGCTTTTTCTTTAATTTTTTGTGCCACATAATCAACACCTTTTGCCACAACAATAGGCGCTGTATTTTCATTCGGTTTATATTTAATTGCAATCGCAAAGTGGGTAGGGTTAGTAATGATGACATCAGCTTGTGGAATAGACTGCATCATACGTTTTAGTGACCCTTCCCGCATCTTTTGACGAATTTTTCCTTTAATCAGCGGGTCCCCTTCAGCGTTTTTATATTCTTCTTTAATTTCTTGCTTAGTCATTTTGATACTATCTTCATATTTATATTTTTGGTATAAATAGTCGATAATTGCCAGTATAAGGAATGCTCCTCCTGTATAAAGGCCTATGCGAAGAATGGTATTGCAGATATTGGCAAGAATCTGCAATGGCGTAAAATCATAGAACTTAATAAATACAGGAATCTGTGCCTTAATAATATTAAAAATAATAATGCCTAAAAGCGACACCTTCCCTAGTGACAATAAAAGGGTAACCAACATATCTTTTGATATAATCTTTTTCATTCCCTTTATAGGATCCATTTTTGTAAACTTAGGTTGTAAGGGTTCAAAGGTAGGCTTATAGCCTACTTGTATATAACTCACTATAAAAGCCACCAAAAACAAGCCTAGCCATAGTGGGATACAGACCTTGACGATAGCTGCTAATGCTTCTGCAATGAGCACGAGTAAATACCTGTTATCACTTTGAATAAGATTAGAGGATAGAGCACTCATACTTCTTGATAGATTACTTTTCACAGCTTCGAGCATATAACCGCCAAGCAGCATCATGAGTCCACAAAACGCCATAATAATAACAGCTGTATTCAGCTCTGTACTTTTAGCTACCTGCCCTTTTTTACGTGCATCTTCCCGTTTCTTGCTTGTAGCCTTTTCGGTTCTTCCCTCGTTTTCCGCTGCGAAAAACTGAAGATAAATGATATAGTTATTATTTTTCATTATGGCATCATCCCCTGCACCATATTCATGACTATATGAATCATGTCATTAATTATTATATCATTAAATACAGGCACTAGACCTATGGTAAATACAAGTAATATAAAGAGTATAATCATTTTAAGTGGAATCCCTATAACAAACATATTCATTTGCGGAACTGTTCTTGCAAGTATACCAAGCCCGCAGTCAATAATGAGCAGAATGCCTACAATTGGAATAGCCAGCTTAAAACTGATCATCCAATAACTAGCTACAGCTTCTGTAACAGTCCCTACAATGTTAGGTCTAAAGACAACCTCATTGACTGGAATCTGATTAAAAGACTCTATGAGTGTTTTAATAAACCAATGATAGCCTCCGGAAAGAATAAAAAGCGTACTGAAACCAAGCAAATAAAATCTTCCTAAAATAGGAACTTGCACCCCATTGGCAGGATCAAACATCATACTCATTCCAAGCCCTCCCTGCATTCCAAAAAGTGTACCGACAAAATAATACACTTGAAAGAAAATTCTTACACCAAAGCCTATAATAATACCTATAATGCACTCTTTAATAAGGACTGCTGCAAAGCCGACTAAAGTAGGATTATAGGTTAACTGGGGCCTTGAGAGGGTTATGAGTGTAATATAGGTAAGCGACGTTGCAATCCCCCCTAAAGCCAGCGGAGGTATTTTCGTTTCTTCAACAAGGGGAGAAAAAATAAGTCCAAAGATTATTCTGCAGAAAATAACTAAAAATAAATCAACATGGGTATAAAGAAACATCAACTCTTCCATAACAATCCCCTAAATATACAAGTTGAAACTTGTAAATATTCTAGTAGTAAAGTTAACAAGAACTGTCATAATCCAAGCTCCAAAAATAATAATAGCCAAGAAAGTGCCTATTATCTTGGGAATAAAGGCCAGGGTTTGTTCTTGTATAGAGGTTGCGGTCTGAAAAATACTTACAACAAGTCCAATTGTAAGCCCTGTTAATAATATAGGAAGTGAAGCCTTAATAACTGTCATCAAAGCATCACGCATCACATCAAGTATTAATTGCTCCATTTGTAACCTCCTATCCGAATCTGAATGTTTGAACAAGCTGTCCAATAATTAAATTCCAGCCATCTGCAAGTACAAACAGCAGGATTTTAAAAGGCAGAGAAATCATAACAGGCGGAAGCATCATCATCCCCATAGACATAAGTGTAGATGCAACAACCATATCTATTACAATAAATGGTATATATATTAAAAAGCCAATAATAAAACCTGTCCTTAATTCACTGATAATAAATGCAGGAATCACTACATGTAAAGGAAGTTCCTGAATAATCTGAGCATCACTTTCAAGCGGCGCCCTTCCCGATAAATCCATAAACAACTTAATATCTTCATCCCGCGTCTGCATAACCATAAATTCTTTTAGAGGAATGACTCCTAGGTCAAAAGCCTCTGCTTGTGTAATCTGATTGTTTTGATAAGGGTCCCATGCATTGGTTTTTATATTTGACAGTACCGGACTCATAATAAAAAAGGTTAAAAACAGAGCGAGCCCAACTAATATTTGATTGGAAGGCATGGTTTGAGTTCCTAAAGCAGCTCTTAGAAAGTGGAAAGATATAATAAGTCTTAAAAATGAAGTCATCATAATGAGTATAGAAGGAGCAAGAGATAGTATCGTAATTAGAAAAATCATCTGAAGACTCTGACTGAGTTCTTGTGGTGAATTGGCCTCGCCAACACCAATCGTAATATTGGGAAGCATAGCAGGCGCGGCGGCAGCTTCAGTATAAAAAATAAAAAAAATGCCAGTAGCAGCAATCATCGTTATCTTATTCATTGCTTGTCTATTTATTTTCATCGTTATTCACCTGCTTACCCTTTATAAACTGATTGAAGTATTCGTGAAAGGACTTCTCTTCTTTTGCCAGAAGATCTAACTTGTCTTCATCTAATTTTACACAATAACTTACATTTTCTTTGGCCACTCCAAAAAGATGATACTCCCCGCCCACCTGAACAATGTATAAATATTGTCCTTGCCCGAGCTGCAGGACCTCAATAATCTGCATATTTTTATTAAACGTCATTTTTTTATTAAATGCCGCCATTTTTTTTGTTGCATAATAAGTCAAAAATAAAACCCCAATAAAAATAACGAATAAAACTATGAAGTCAAAAAGATCTTTAATTTGCATGCTATCACCACTAAAGTATTATTTTCTTGCATATATAAGTATTAGTGGTACTTGAAAACAAATACCACTAATCTCTATACAGCCCTTAGTTTTAAACTACCCTAAAACTTTCCTCACCGCTTCAAGTACACGATCTGCCTGGAAGGGTTTAACAATAAAGTCTCTCGCCCCCGCTTGAATAGACTCTATAACCATTGCCTGTTGTCCCATTGCAGAACACATGACAATTTTCGCACCTGGATCAATCGCTTTAATATTTTTTACAGCATCAATTCCGTTCATTTCTGGCATTGTGATATCCATCAGAACTAAATCAGGTGTAAGTTCTTTATACTTATCAACTGCTTTTAATCCATTATCTGCTTCACCAGCTACCTCATAGCCATTTTTCGTCAGGATATCCTTAATCATCATTCTCATAAATGCTGCATCGTCTACTATTAATACACTTTTTGCCATCATCTACACCTCTCTTAAATTCTATCTTCCGGATTAATTATGTCTGTAATACGTATTCCAAAGTTTTCATCTATTACTACCACTTCCCCTGTTGCTACAAACTTACCATTAACCAGTATATCTACTGGTTCTCCAACTAAACGATTAAGTTCTATTATGCTTCCTGGTCCAAACTCTAGTATTTCCTTAATTTTTCTAGTTGTTCTTCCTAGTTCAACAGATACTTCAAGTGAAACATCCATAAGGAGATCCATATTTTCTTTAGGATATACCTTTTTTCGATTATCGAAAGATTGGAACTGCGGTGTCTGAACATCTACGTCTTTTTTAAAAGAAGCAGTTTTATGAGGCTGTTCATACATACTTTCATAATAATCTGTTTGTTGAGCAGGTATTGGTTCTTGCAAAGTAATCGGAGTAGGTTCTTGTCGTTTTATAGGATTTTCATGAAGTGGTTCTATATTACTAGTATGGCTGTCAACGGCACTCTTGTCAATATCCTCTTCAACTTTTGTTGGTTCCGCACTTAACAAACCACCTATTAATTCTTTTGCAAAAGCAATAGGGAGAATCTGCATCAATTCACTATCAATGATATTTTCTTCAATTTGCAGCCTAAAGGCTACTTTAACAATATCTCCTTTAGGACCAAAAATACTTTCCAGATTGGTATCCATTTTAATAGCCTGTGGTGGGCTAATATCAATTTTTTTATTAAAAAGCTGTGCCATTGATGTGGATGATGAACCGATCATTTGATTCATGGATTCTGCAATAGCACTTAGGTGCAAATCAGTTACAGGTCCCTCCGTATACATTCCGGTCCCACCCATCATAAGGTCGGCTATTACTTTCACATCATCTTCTTTTAAAATCAATAAGTTTGCTCCGATAAATCCTTCTGTATAATCAACAGATACTGCGATTAAATCATCTGTAATTGTATCTACAAACTGTTCCCAGCTTAAAACTTCAACTTTAGGCGTAGTAATCATTACTTTATGGTTCAGCAATGTAAATAAAGTTGTAGCAGCTGTTCCCATACTTATATTACCTATTTCACCTAGAGCATCTATTTCTTCTGGATTTAGCGCTGTCAGGTTATTACTAGGACCTATGTCGTCACCCCCTGACATACTTCCTAGCAGTGCATTGATCTCCTCTTGGGAAAGCATTTCGGCAACCATTACTCATCCTCCCTCATTATAACATGATTAATTTTTATTGCTAGCTTATTTTTATATTCTCCAGGGGTCCCTGAAAACTTCAATATGTTTCCAACATATACATCCAGTTCTGAGTCAATGTCTTTATCAAGTTTTACAATATCATCCCTTTGTAATTCTAAGAATTCTCTTACCGTAATATGTGTTTTACCTAAGAGAGCCTTAATAGGTATACGGCTCTTTTCGATCATCTTTTGAATATATTCCTCATAGGATGGTCCAAGCTCCTGTTCCTTCTGTGCAAACCAATACTTGGTATTTAATTTATCCATAATGGATTCAATGACCAAGTGCGGTATACATATATTCATCATACCTGCTACATTTCCTATTTTTATATTAAGCGTAACAAGAGCTATTATCTCATTTGGAGATATAATTTGTACAACTTGAGAATTCGTCTCAATCTTTTCAAGTACGGGGTCTAATTCTATAACATTTTCCCAAGGTTCTATCAGTAACTGCACAAATTGTACGAACAGCTTTTCCAGTATAACTCTTTCTATATCTGTGAATTCTCTTATCTTCTCAAGTCCTTGTCCACTTCCCCCTAATACTCTGTCAATGATAGTATAGCCCATATTAGGGGATAATTCCATAAGAATAGAGCCTTTAAGTGGCCTAAAGTCAGTAACGCCTAAAATAACCGGGTTGATAAGTGCATTGGCAAATTCTGAATAGGTAACAGCTTCTGAGTTCATGACCTCAACGGATACACGGGATCTTAAATGTCCTGAAAGGTAAGTAGATATCAGTCTTGAATAGCTTTCAAATATAATTTCTAAAGTTCTTAACTGTTCTTTAGAAAACTTTGAAGGCCTAGCAAAATCATATACTTTGACCCCTTTTTGATCCTTAGCATCCTGCATTTCCGTAACATTTAATTCACCAGTATTCAAGGCTTTAAATAAATCATCTATTTCACTTTGTGACAGTACCTCTCCCAAATTACCACCTCCTCAATTCTAAGCTTATTGAACAAAGAAATCACCAAAATACACTTCTTCAACAACATCTGTTTCTAAAAGCTTATTAATTCTTACTTTTATTTCATCACCAAGCTTAGCTTGGGCATCTGATTTCGACATCATTTCATAGGTTTGTTCTCTTATACTTGATATAACCTGATCTCTGATTACTACGTTTTGAGAAGCAAAATCTTTTGAGAACTTTTTATACTGCTTGGATGCTTCATTTACACCAAAGCTGATGCTGACTCTTGCTATATGCTGTTCTCCCGCTTCATCATAAACATTACTTGTTATGGCCTCCCCCAAGTTCACAATAACCATTTTAGTTTTAGAACTTGTTTTCCCGGATGCTGTTGGCTGTTTATCTTTATTTACCATATTTAAAACTAAAAAAGTACTGACTGCTATAGCAATCCCTAATAAAACAATAGCAACAATCACAAATATTTTAAATTTCTTATCCAAATTTATTCACCAACTTTTCTGTGTTATGACCTATTATCTTTACTAATTTTTATTTCAACCCTGCGGTTCATTGCTCTTCCTTCTGGGGTTTTATTATCTCCTATAGGAATGTTATCTCTAAATCCTTCAGTAGATATTTTAGAAACCTCAAAACTCATTTCATCTGTAAAGAACTTTGCTACAGCTATAGCTCTTGCGGCAGATAGTTCCCAGTTGCTTGGAAACTGAGCTGTTTTAATCGGAACGTTATCTGTATGCCCTTCGAGCCTCAATCTATACCCTTGTTCTAAATAACCTTTCAGCTTAATACCTAATGTGCTTAAAACCGGAATAGCTCCTGGTTTGATATCCGCTTTTCCCGTATCAAATAATAAAACATCATCGAATCGCAAAATAATTTCATCTCCATTTTGCTCTATGGTCACCTTATCATGAAGATTTTTGTCTTCAACATACTGTTCAAGACTTTTTTTCATTTTCTTCAGTTCATTTTCCGCATCTTTATTGGTCTGCTGCTTTAAGTCTTCTTTATTCTTCTTCTCAGGAAATTGTCTAAGTCCATTTCCTAACATATTTGTATTTTCTTCTATTGTTTCTCCGCCGCTCAGAACACCCACTGATCCTTCAAACGATGCAATAACTGCCCTAAACTTAGCCACATCAATGCTAGACATTGAAAATAACAAAACAAAGAAGGTGAGTAGCAACGTCATCATGTCACCATAAGTATTCATATACGCCGGAGCGCCCTTTTTGGGTTCATCCGCACTTTTCTTCATCTCTACTCACCTGCCTATTCTTCTTCATCCTTTTGATTCTTATCAAATGTACTGCGTGTTGCTGGTGATAAAAACGCTTTAAGTTTTTCTTCAATAACCCTTGGGTTTTCCCCTGCTTGAATAGATAATAATCCTTCAATCATAACCTGCTTATGTAAAATCTCTTCATTACTTTTTATTTTCAGCTTATTGGAAACCGGTGTAGCAAAAAAGTTAGCAAGGAGTGATCCATACAGCGTCGTAATTAAGGCAACACTCATTTTAGGACCAATAGTCGCTGGGTCATCCAAAGAATCCAGCATGGCAATAAGTCCAATAAGCGTACCGATCATCCCCCATGCAGGGCCAAGATCAGCTACTCCATTCCAAAATCCTTGATTATCTTTATGTCTGTTTTCAACAAATGCAATTTCTGTCTCTAAGATGCTTCTAAGAAGTTCTGCGTCTGTACCATCCACGATAAGGAGTATTCCTTTTTGTAAAAAAGCATCATCCATACCTTGAGCAATTTCTTCTAGAGCAAGAAGTCCTTCTTTTCTGGCGGCTAACGCCAAGTCATTGATTTTACTGATAACTTGCGTTGGATCAATCTCCTTATGAAAAAAAGCATGCCTTACCGTTTTAAAAGACTGCAAAAACTTTGACATTGGGTAAGAAATAAGCAAAGCTGCAACCGTTCCCCCAAATACAATCATCATTGAGGGAGCATCTACAAACAGCATAAGCCGTCCGCCTGATAGTATAATGGATAGAATAAGGAAAATAGTCCCTGATACTAATCCTGCCAATGTTGCAATATCCATTTAACCACCTCCTTATCTATCTACCAGAAGTAGTATTTTTCTTTTGTATGCTATGATCTTGTCAATAATATCCTGCTGACATTCCTTCACAACATACTTATTACCGGTTGTCATTGTAAGTACGGTATCTGGTGTATGTTCAATGGTTTCAATTAAATCTGAATTAATAACAAACTCTTGCAAATTCAACTTCGTAAGTGTAATCATATAGTTCTCCTAACTACCTGTTATCTCTTTAGATTAGTAAGTTCTACGAGCATCTCATCAGAAACTGAAATAATTCTTGAGTTAGCCTGGAACCCTCTTTGGGTAACGATCATTTCGGTAAATTCTTTTGCAAGATCCACGTTAGACATTTCAAGAACTCCTGCCTGGAAATTACCTACTTTACCAATGTTATCAAAATCACCAGAGTTAGCTGTTGCGCGATATAAGTTATCACCAACTTTTTCAAGACCAGGAGGGTTATCAAACTGTGCTACAACAATTTGCCCAAGCAATCTTCTGTCACCATTATCATAGTATGCTGTGATTTTTCCATCTGCCCCAACATCATATCCGCTCATTTTCCCAGCAGCTTTTCCATTAACTGTTTTTGGATCTATGTTAGACTTTGCTGAATACTGTGTAAGCTTACTAAAGTCCACTACAACCCCTCCTGGTGCTGCAGCCCCAATAACTGCATTTAATGTAGGAGTGGCTCCTGTCATTAAGTTAATCCCTGTTATTGTAAAACTCTTTAGTGATGTATCAGTTAATTTTCCAGATGTATCAAATTGAAAAGCTGTTGCAGGAAGATTTGTTGTTGTAACAAAGTTGTTGCCATTTTGATCAGTAAGTGTAATTGGTCCTGCTGAATATGTTCCAGCGGTAAGTGTATTATAAACATTCCATGTGCTTCCTGCTGCATTATATACAAGATATATATTAGTCGTGTATAAGTTTCCAAGCGAATCATACATTTTTATCTGTGTTGAAATAGGTGAATCACTTGTGTTAATATTACCGCTTAATGCCGTTGATGTAGTTGTTTGTGGTGGAGTTGACTTAAAAACAGGATCATTAAGTTTTAACGGAATAACTTCGCTTCTTGTAATTTCTTTACCATTCTCACTAGCTGGCCAGCCCATTACCTTCATCCCGTTTGGTATAATAAGGTTTCCTTCATCATCTTGTCTAAGTGCTCCTGCTCTTGTAAAGAATTTACCACTGGCATCTCCTACAACAATAAACCCCTCTCCGTTAATCATGAGGTCGAAAGGGTTATCTGTACGCTGTGCAGCCCCTTGTGTCATCAACATATCAATAGATGAAATATTTACCCCTAAGCCTACCTGCATGGGATTGAGTCCCCCTCTGCCTGTTTCATCACTGGCAGAACTAGCACTTTGAAGGGTCTGAGAAAATACTTCATTAAATGTCACCCTTTGAGACTTATAACCTATCGTATTAACGTTTGCTATATTATTACCTACTACGTCCATTCTTGTTTGATGAACCCTAAGGCCTGATACACCGGAAAACATTGATCTCATCATAATGGGTTTCCTCCTCTTATCTGCTTGATAATAGCTTATTTATCTTTTACCACTTCAATATTTTTAAAATCAATAAATTGTCCTTCAACATAAACATAAGTACCTTCTTTTGTAATCTTTATGTATTCCGCAAGACCAGTAACCGTCTTTTTGACACCCTCACTATCAGTTACTTCACCGCTGACGATTCTTCCTGTTAATGTCGGCTTGTCAACGATATTTTGAACCCTATTAAAATCAACTTCAACTTGTTTCGTACCTGTGCCTATTACGAGGTATGGTGCCTCTTTAACCATCTTAATACTTAATACTTCCCCTTCAATCACAATATCTTCTTCTACCCCTTGAGCATTTTTCTGCTTAATCACGCCTTGTACTGTTTTTCCAATCAGTTCAAAAGCTGAAGTATTTGTTTGGATACTGGATGAATCCACTACCTGCTTAACGTCTTTAACTTTTATTTCTTTATCACCAATACCAAGCAACGTCTCTCCACTGTTCATTTTTACATAGTCCACTTTGCCTATTAGATATTCTGTTTTCCCTGTTTCAGAATCTGTATATTGATAAGAAACATGTTTACCAATCATTCCATTAGCCAGCTGTTTTTCTACTGTCATTGCTACGTTAGTCATTTGCTCAAGGGCTGAAAACTGAGCCAGCTGCGCCATCATCTGCTGATTATCCATTGGATTTAATGGATCTTGGTATTTCATTTGGGTTACTAATAAGTTCATAAAAGCATTTTTATCCATTTCCTGCTTTGGCGCTTTGTCGTTTGAAACCTTGAGGTAATCACTGTCAGATGTCACTAGATTTACATTACTCATACTTCCCCTCCTTTATACCATGTAGTCAACTTCAGTTTCAGTTAACTCTCCTATTCGCTCGTCATGTTGTACTGTATCATCAGGTATTTCTATTAAGTGTTTATCTACCAGCGCCTGAATACGCTTAGCTGATTTTTGTTTTTCTTTTTCCATTTGAGACTGATGAGAATTCTGCTTAATATCCACTTTTACTTCGCTGATTGATAACCCCTGTTCTTCTATAGCTTGCTTAAACTGAGCCATTTCATTTAACAACAGCTCTTTTGTTCTTTCATTTTCAACCTTAATATGAGCTACCAGCACCCCACTGCTTTCAACTAACTTAATAGAAAGATTTCCAAGTTCTCTTGGAGAAAGTTCCATTGTTATTTCTCTAGTTCCGCCGCTTGATGAAATATCTAATTTATTAATCATCTGACGGGTAATAGACTCATGCCCTTCAAATCCAGATGTATGCGTATGCACGCCTTGTGCATCCCACAACTTTGTGCCTGGCGTATGGCCGAAGGCCTGGATAGGAACGTTTAATCCCAATCCCATTTGTTTAAAGTTAAGCATTCCTTCATCAGATAAATGCCCATCTGGAATAGTTTCCTCTGCCACATCATCCTCAACTTTTCCCACATTTACCAAATCTTTTGCCTGAAGATTTTGAGTCATTACTTGAGTATTTACAGGTTCTAGCTCTTGCTCATTATCTGAGGCAGGCTGCACAGCGATTTCTGTAATATTTGTTTTTACAACCTCATCATGCAGTACCCACTTTTCTATAAGAATATGACTTTGTTCTCCTGCCAACATCTCACTGACTTGCTCTAGTTTTACAAAAAGTTTACTAATATCTTTGACTTTCTCTTCATTTAATAATAAATGCTGTTCATCATATCCAGGATAAACGTGGGTCAAAAATTCATTAAATGTTTCTGTCTTTAAAAGATCCATTGGAGATATATTCATCTCTTTCATAACTGCTTCAATATCTTCCATAGGAACTTCCAAAATATTATTAACAAGCGTCATGATAATGGCATAAACAGCTTCAATATTCTCTTCCTTATTTACGGTTTTAATCTCAACAGGTTTATTAACAGGGATATCTTTTGCGTTTTCATTCATGATGCTCTTTGAAAGCTTTACTTCTTTAGTTACTGCTTTTAAAAGCCGACTGTCAAAAGCAGTTTTGTTATCAACTTTGCTCTCTGCTGGTGCCTTAGTACTTAATTTATTAACTTTGATATCTTTTGCGTTTGGCATAAGCATATGTACACTCATATTATCCATTATATCCCTCCTATTCTCTGTTTGGCATAGCGTCTGGTGATAATAGTTTTATAACTGTTGCCGCATTACTAGCCTGCATGCCGCTGAGTATTAATGCTTTTCTCTCCTGTTCCATGCCCTGAAATACTAATTTAATAAGCTCAGGATCTGAAGGAATAAGGGTCTCAAGCGCCTTAGCAGCTTGATCTGCGTCCATTTGTCCTACAGTACTTGCAAATTCTTTTTGCTGCTTAGTAATAATTGTATCTATTTTAATATCCTTGTAGATTTTTTCTGCTGTTTCAGGATAAATTTTTTCGAATTGTTCAACAAACATTTTGGGATCTGTTTTTGCTATTCTTTCATCCCATGCTTCTTTCTGCGAAATAAATTCTTCATATTTCGTCTCATATTCCTTAAGTGCATTAATCTTTTGTTCAAGGGCTGCATTTTGCTCCTCTAAATCAAGAATCTCTTGATTTAATTGTTCTTGTTCTCGTTTCTTCTGCTCTAATTCCTGAATGACTTTATCTTTTGTTAAGTGTCCATAAGGATCTGTCTGCTCTTTAAAAAACTGATTAACTATAGGGACTCCCTTTAGATTGTTGCTTAATAATCTACCTATTTGCTTTCTAAATACAAACCCTGTTATACCAACAGCTAATAGGATAAAGAAAAATATAAGGAGTTTGTTACCCTTCTTACGTTTTTTAGGCTCTAATGGAGAAGGATTGCTATCTGCTTTGACTGCTCGTTCTTTCTTTACTTCATTCGCCATCTTATTCCTCGCTCCTTCTTGCTTCTCCATACTTATAACTTACTACTTCATCAACTAAAATCTGCTCTATTTTCCTTGCTTCCTGCGTATACTGCTCAAGTTTGAGCTCCTTAAGGTTGTCTAATATTTTTCTTTCTTTCATTGCCTCAAGCAACTCTTCTCTTTTTTTATCAACTACTTTTTGTACCTTTACAATATGTCCTTCAGTTTGTATAATTTGCTTATTGATATAAGATGTATAGCAGTTTAGACTTTTAACTGCATTGATATCAACTTCTTTGGCACTGCTTCTTTTAATCTCATCGTGGAGTGCATGTTTTTGACCTATTAAATTACTTTTCTCTTGTTCCAGTTCTTCTTTTTTCTTGGTGGCTATTCCAAGTTCACGCTTTTTAGTATCTTCTATTTTTTCTTTAAGCGACAGAACTGAACTAAGTTCAAATTTAAACATCAAACCCCTCCTTAATGAATAATGTGCTGCATTTGACTTAAGGTATTTTCAAATCTAATTTTATCATTGACTGACTGACATAAAAAGTGGTTAATCTTACCGATTTTCCCTATCGCCTCATCAATCTCTGGATTGCTGCCTTTATTATAGGCCCCAACATTAATCAGATCTTCTGATTCCTTATAAACTGCCATATGTTTTTTTACCTCTCTGGCATACATTTTATGTTCTTCCGTCACAATATCGTTCATAACCCTCGAAATGCTCGCTAGTACATCTATGGCTGGATAATGTCCCTTATTGGCTAATTTTCTGGATAAAACAATATGTCCGTCCAGTATTCCTCGGGCGGTATCAGTAATCGGCTCATTAAAGTCGTCTCCGTCAACAAGCACTGTATACATGCCTGTTATACTGCCTTTATCTGAATTTCCGGCACGTTCAAGAAGTTTTGGCATAACAGCAAATACTGATGGGGTATACCCTCTTGAAACCGGCGGTTCCCCAGTTGCAAGTCCAATCTCTCTTTGCGCCATTGAAAATCTTGTTAATGAATCCATCATAAGCAGTACGTCTTTCCCTTGATCTCTAAAATACTCTGCCAAACTGGTAGCTGTTTGAGCAGCCTTGAGCCTGACAAGTGCCGGTTGGTCAGAAGTTGCCACAACAACGATCGATCTTCTAAGTCCCTCTTCTTTCAGATCTTTCTCAAGAAACTCTCTTACTTCTCTTCCTCTCTCCCCTATCAGTGCAATAATATTAATATCAGACAATGCATTTCTTGCGATCATACCTAGTAATGTACTTTTACCTACACCGCTTCCTGCAAAGATCCCTATTCTCTGTCCTTTGCCAACTGTAAGCATGCCATCAATTGCTTTGATGCCAAGCTCCATATGGGAAGAAATTCTTTTTCTCGTCAGCGGATTAGGGGCCGTATTGTCAAGCGGAACAGTATCTGCGCATTCGACTGTTTTACCATTAATGGGTTTAGCCTGCCAATTTACAACTTGGCCTAAAAGCTTTTCACTTACTTTAACATGCAGTTTGTCCCCGTAGGATTTTACAATGCATCCTGGCCCTATCCCTTCTAAGCTTCCAAGAGGCATCAGCAGAATATGTCCATCTTTAAAGCCGACAACTTCAGCTTGAATCTGCTTCTGTCCTCCCGCTGCTTCAACCAGACATATGTCTCCAATGTTTACGAAAGGCCCCAGTGACTCTATGCCCATTCCAATAACTTTGGTGACTTGCCCTGTATAGGTCCACAATTGTTTGCCTGCTATATCTCTATACTTTGCTAAGTTTATCATGACAGCTCCTAGTCTAAATTTTGTATGATTTTAATATCAGCGATTACTCGTTCAAGCCCGCTGGATATATCATATTCAACAGCACCTTCTTCAGTCTCAACCCGGCATGCTGTATCGCTGAGTGAATCTGCAATGTGAATCGTCGTATGATCTCTCATATGCATGATGACTTCTTTATCTTCATCGGTTAAGCGGTGATAGACATTTGCTGAAAGATAGACTTTAATATCTTTCTTAAAAGCAGGATTAGCGAGCATTTTTTTAACAATACACCTAATCCAGGCGGTATGATGATAAACTTCTTCACCTATTAGATACTGCAATAACGTGATTAATGTTTCAACCATTTCCCCTTCTGTCCCACGGATAATCCGTTCTTTTTCATTATAAGCTTCTTCGATAATGGTGCGTGCTTCTCTTTCAGTCTGTTCAATAAGAGCAGCCTGCTTTTCCATTGCTCCGCAAAGAAGATTATTCTTCTCAACTTCAGCAGCAGCTTTAATGGCTCTGGCTTCCTCTCTTGTATTCACAAGCAGTTCTTCTGCCTTTTCTGACGCTTCCTTAAGAATAGCTTCAGCTTGAAGCCTTGCATCCTCTAAATGCTTTGTTGGCTCTATAGGATATTCCTGCTCTATTTCTGCTTCTTCAAATTCGTCTCCAGTATATTCAGGAGCAGCATATTCTATAGCGGTAATATCTAATCGTTCAGATAGATTAATAACTGTCTGTTTTCTAACCCTTTCTCCTTTTATGATACTAGACAACGACCTCATCTCCTGCTCCACGTGATATAATGATTTCTCCGGCATCTTCTAGTTTACGTATAATGTTAACAATCTTCTGTTGTGCCTCTTCAATTTCTTTAACACGTTTTGGTCCCATATACTCTAGGTCTTCTTCGATCATAGCAGCAAGACGTTTGGAGATATTGCTCATAATAACTTGCTTTACAGATTCTCCTGCACCTTTAAGCGCAATAGCTAATTCATGATTATCCACTTCACGAAGTACCCTTTGTATCGATTTATTATCAAGTGTCGTAATGTCTTCAAATACAAACATACGTTTTTTGATAACTTCTGCAAGCTCTGGATCTTCAATTTCCAGGTTTTCCATGATATTTTTCTCGGTTCCTCGATCTACCTGATTAATAATCTCAACGATAGAATCAATGCCGCCTATCATTGTAAAGTCTTCAGATACCAGCGAAGATAGACGTTTCTCAAATTCTCTCTCAATTTGACTAATTACATCTGGCGAAGCTCTGTCCATAAGGGCAATTCTTCTAGCAGTATCTGACTGCATATCCGCAGGCAAAGACCGTATAATTTGTGCTGCCTGAGCTGGCTTAAGGTAAGACAAAATAAGTGCAATAGTCTGTGGATGTTCATTTTGTATAAAGTTAACGAGTTGAGCCGCATCTGTTTTTCTCGCAAACTCAAACGGTCTAACTTGCAGAGATACTGTAAGCTTATTAATGACCTCCACTGCTTTTTCTGAACCCAGTGCTTTCTCTAAAAGCTGCTTTGCATAGCCAATGCCCCCTTCAGCAATATAGTCTTGTGCGAGACACATCTCATAAAATTCCTGCAATACTTCTTCTTTTGCTTTGGGAGATACTGCTTTAATACTTGCTATTTCTAGAGTCAGTTGTTCAATGTCCTCTTCCTTTAAATGTTTGAAAATCTTAGCTGATTTCTCAGGACCCAGTGCAATCAGCAGCATAGCTGCTTTTTGTTTACTTGAATATTGTTCTTTTACCAAACTCATCACTCCCAATCATCTTCTGTCAACCAATTGCGTAATAAGTTTGCTACCGCTTCTGGTTTTTCATCTACGAATTTATCAATCTGGCGTTTTGTTTCTAGTGTTTCTTTGAGTTCGATTTCGTCTAATTCTACTTGTTCTTTTGCTGCTTTCAGCATTTCCTCTACTTCAAGTTCTGGTTCTACCTCTACCAACTCATCATGTTTTCTGAACCGCATCACTGCAATGACAATTATAATGAGAATCAATAGAATAAGCACAAATGGCAGATAATCTCTGTAGTTAATAACATAGGGTTCTTTATCAATAAAAACTGGTTTTTCATAAGCTTGAACCACCACATTTTGAATACCTGTTGCATTTCTAATAGAAGAAATGACATTTTCATCAACTGCCAACAATTTTTGATCTTTATTTTGTTCTTTAAACTGATCCCATGTTATACCCGCTAAAGTAGATTCTATGTTTTCTTCTTTATACACTTTATTTTTAAAGAGATTAACAGCTAATGAAGATGCCTTAAAGTCAACATCTCCTACGTTTTTTACAGAAGTCGAAACTTTTTTATCATTAACGTAAGTAATTTCTTTGCTATCAGATTTGCTTTCTCCATTTGTTCCGTTTCCGATCTGATAATTGGGGGCTTCGCCTCCGTTGTTTGCTGCTCCCGGTTCCGCTCCGTTTTGACCGTTTTTTGAGGAAGCACTTGAAACGTTTTCTCTTTGAATAATTCCTCGGCTATTATCTTCAAACTGTGGAATATATTCCTCTTTTATTTCTTCGTACTGATCAAAATTAAGAATCAAATTTGGACTGATTCTTATATCATCGTACATCACTCCCAAAAGTTCTAAGACTTTATTTTTAATTGAATTTTCTGCCGCACTCTTAAGCTCCTGCTGTTTGCCAAGGGCAAGCGAGCCTTCATCTGAGCCTATGTATAAATTAGAACCTTTTGAATCAACAATAGTGATATTCTTCATATCAAGATTTTGAACACTGCTTGATATCAGCCTTGCAATAACTTCTGCTTCTTGAGATGTAATATTATGGCGCAGCGTCAAAACAATACTGGCACTGCTTTGCTGTTTTGACTGAATAAACGAATTTTTTTCTTCTGGAATAACGAGATTAACCTGTGCATCTTCAATGGAGTCCATTGATTTTAAAGTACCTTCTAATTCTACCTTCTTAAGATAGTTCATTTTTGCCTTTTTCTCATCTTGGGTAGTAGACATACTATTGGTTATAGCATCATCAAAGGTATATTGCCCTTTCGGAACATTTTCTCTGGCTAATACCAGTTTAGCTTCATCAAACTGCTTTTTGTCTACTTGAATTGTAGTACCATCATTTAAAAGTTTATATTTTATTTTTTGCTCACTCAGTACATCAGTTACTTCTGATGCCTGTTTGGCATCTATATTACGATATAATATTTTCATCTGCGGCCTTGTCATATAACTAATCATTCCGATTGAAAGGATCAGTACCGCAACTCCAGCATATATCTTGATTTTTTGTGCGTTTGAAAGATTTCCCCACTTTTCAGTTACCTGATTTCTTACTTGTTCTAATGTTTCCTGCATGAATTCACCTCATTCCTTTTAAACCAGGCTTTAGACGGGAAGTCTCATTATTTCTTTATAAGCATCAACCAATTGGTTTCTCACCTGCATTGTAAACTGTAGTAATATACCAGCTTTTTCTTGCGCAATCATTAAACTATGCACATTATCACTTTTACCTGTGATAAAATCATAGGTGTATTCACGTACAGTCTTTTCCGCTTCATTTGTCGCATAAATTAGTTTTTTTGCAGCCTCCAAAGAATCCACAAAACTCGAATCACTAGTGCCACTATTAATATTCTTGACTTGATTTACTCCCAGTGAGGCACCTTGCAGCTGCTGAATAGCTTGTATCATTTATATTCCTCCTAAGATTATTTTCCTATTTCAAGGGCCTTACTTATCATTGCTTTCATCGAATTAAAAGCTGTAACATTGGCTTCATAAGAGCGGCTTGCTGAAATCATATTGACCATCTCTTCTATCATATTAACATTTGGGAGTTGAACATACCCTTTTTCATCTGCATCTGGGTGTGTAGGGTCATAGACAAGAGGGAATGGTTTATTATCTTCTACTATTTCAGAAACTCTTACCCCATTATTTCTAGAACTTATATGCTTATTTAAAACCTGGTCAAAACTTTCTCTATTGTTCATTGATTCAAATATAACTGCTTTTCTTTTATAGGGCCCGCCTTCTGGCGTTCTTGTTGTATTTGCATTTGCTATATTTTGTGAAATAATATCTAATCTTAACCTTTGAGCTGTTAAACCCGATGTTGATGTATCCATCGACCCAAAAAAACTCATACTGTATCCCCCTTAATATTTATTTAATGGTTTGTAAGATCGTTTTAAAACGACTTAGCTGCGAAGTAGTTCTAGATATCAGCGTATCATATTTCAATTTAACTTTAGCTGCCTCAGCCATTTCGACATCAATATCTATATTATTACCATCCATTCTATAGGAATAATTTTGTTTATCAATATAAACTTTAGGATCAATCTGATTCATATTAATGTTTTCAATACCTTTTTTATCAATTTCTTGAGCCAGTAAATTTTCAAAAGCAACATCTTTTCTTTTATAACCAGGCGTATCTACATTGCTTATATTATCGCTGATTACACTATACCTTAGCATAGTGGCATCAAGCACTTTATTCATAATATCTATATTGCGAAACATGTCCATTGTATTCCCCCTTCTTCGCTTCTCATCAAATTACTAGTTATGACTTTATCTTTTTTATTAATCTTCTCATTCACCCAATGCCTTCATAACAAGTATCAAAATATCTATTCATATATATACCTCATTATATATTTAAACGTGACATAAATCAATAAATATAAACTGGTATATAAAGCAATCTACCTACCATACCTTAAGCCACTATGTGCTTTTCCCTGTTCTCTTCTTTTCATCTTATTGTATTATGTTACACATACAGTTTATCGTTGTAAATAACTGTCACCCTTCCCTTATATTGTGATTTTTCAAATTATTCTATTATTTATTATTTTCAAAAAAATAAACCATGACATATACCATGATTTTTATTATAAAATACACATGGTAACCCGACTATCTTAGTTTTCCAACCTTAGACTCGTAGCTTTGCGTCTCTATTTTTCAATAGATTTGCCCTTCTAACACTGATAAACATATTTAATTTTACATTTTTTTTGCATATTCTAACATTATATACGTTAATTATTAATAAATTATATAGCATTTTCTATTAATTTGTCAACACTACCTTCAAGTTTGTGCCAAAATCTTCTAAATTTTAACAGGGCCTTAAACTCTTCTTAAGGCCCTGTTAAAATTTTATCCTATTCACCTGATCCATCTATACAGCACTTCCTGTCATAATCTTTATATCACAAGAACAAAGCTGCAAGTTTATGCAAATAATTCGTTGCTAAAATATCAGTTAAAGATATAATACAGCTTCCTGCCAAAATAGGCATGACAGGAATAACATGATCCTTAAAAAGATTATTGCTTTTTGAATACCTTTTTCTAAAGCTTATAATCTGCAAGTACATACCAATTGCTAGCATCATAACAGCTTGAAGTCCATAAATGCAAAAAGCAGCAGCTATTCCTTTTGATCCATAAGTTAGAATAACACACGTTGTTGTAAAGGCATACGAAAAAGCAAGTATAAAAAAGGCCAGAATACTCAGTGGCAGTGTAAAGGCAAATAGACCAAATATCCAGATCATAAACAGCTGTTTGAAATAATGATAAAAAGTATGTAAATATTTCTCTATTTCAAATCCAGTCTTCATATCCATTAAAATGTAGTTATTCAGCATAAGAAATATGGTACTATCTTTATCTTTAATATATAGTGCATATATACTGCCGCTGATAATTGCTAAGATAAATATTAGGACTGCAAATAAATCTTGATTAAAGCAGCGTAAAAGTCTTGTATCATATTTTTTCTTCATTTTATCCTCTCCCTATGTAATCAATGCCTTAAATCAAATTATGATACAAGCTCTTATTTTAGAACTACTTCTTTAAAAAATGACAAGCACTCAGTATCCCTACAATTGTTTTGCTGTCTTCAATGGTGCCGTTAAAAACCATCTCTACTGCCTGATCTATTGAATATTCTTCAAGTGTAATCATTTCATCTTCATCTAAACTTTGCTGCCCTCTCTTAAGATCTGTAGCTATAAATAAATGCAGCTTTTCATTACTAAATCCTATTGCACTAAACATTGAGCATATTTTTTCTATATGTCCGGCTTCAAATCCAGTTTCTTCTTCCAATTCTCTTCGGGCGCATCCAAGTGGGTCTTCTCCTTTTTCGAGCTTGCCTGCAGGAATTTCTAAAACTTCTTTATTACTTGCATTACGGTACTGTCTTACCAAAACAATATTTTCTTCTTTAGTAATAGGAACTATTGCCGTTGCACCATTATGGAGCACCAAATCCCATTTAGTCATTCTCCCTTTCTCGATCTCAATGGTATCCTCAGCCACATCAAATATTTTTCCTTTATAAACGATTTCTCGTTTGATAAGCTTCATGATAAGTCCTCTCTCTTCACTAATTATTAGCCATCTGATTAGCTTTATTATAACAAGCCGTCATCCCTTGTATAACACTGTTTCTAAAACCTGATTCTTCAAGTGCCATAACCGCTTGTATAGTTGTTCCCCCTGGAGAAGTTACCGCATCTTTAAGCTCTCCAGGATGCCTTTTGGTTTTAAGTATCATTTCACAAGCACCTTTTATTGCAAGTGCTGACATTTCATAAGCCATATCTCTTGGCATTCCAAAACTTACCGCAGCATCTGCCATGGCCTCAATAAACATATAAGCATATGCAGGTGAACTGCCTGAAGCAGCTACAACAGCAGCCATCAATTTTTCATCCACATAAATTGATTGCCCAAAACGATTAAAATAATCAAGAAAACGATCTATTTCCTCTTGTGTTAACTCCTCCGAATAATACGTATAGGCCGTTACTCCAGAAGCAATAAGTGCCGGTGTATTTGGCATAGTACGTATGATCTTAGAGCTGCTGTTTAAAAGCTCTTTCATTTTCTTAATGCTATATCCTGGGGCAACAGTAATAATAACGTGCTCAGGTGTCAAACATCCTTTAATTGCACTACATACCTCCATATAATATTGGGGCTTAACTGATAAAACGATATACTTTGCTTGTCTTACAAGTTCTTCTAAATCTGATGCAACTAAAACATAGTCATCTTCACTAAACTGCATGCATGCAGCCTTATTTTGATCATAAACTACAATCTGATCATCATACCCATTGATAATTGCACTAGCCATTGCCCTTCCCATGTTGCCTACTCCAATAAATCCTATCCTATTCATCGTTTCACATCCTTGTTATATATACTTTCTGTATTTTTTGTTTATTATATCATAACTTCTTTCAAATCCAAAGGCTGTCTGTTTTACCTCGCCTTACCTTCTTTTTTTCTGCCATTCATTTAAGCCATTGTGTCCCTTCAGATATAACTATCTTTTGAATTGTTGTATAATTTTTACTGTTACTAATGTTCTTATACCAATATAGCTTTACCTATGTTATAATAATGAAGTATGCACAATTAGAAAAGGGGGCTATTTATGTGGATTTTATGGCTTATAGTAGGCATTGTTTTTAGTATTGCTGAAATACTTTATAGTGGTTTCTTTCTCATTTGGTTTGCCATTGGTGCTTTCTTAACCATTATAGTTTCTTTCTTTACAGACAATGTTATCTATCAAAGCATCACATTCCTGACAATTTCTATTCTACTGCTTTTGACACTCACTAAATATGTTGCTAGAAAATTTTCATCCAGTCATACCGTACCAACAAACATAGACAGTCTGATTGGTAAAACAGGTATTGTTACTGAAGATATAGGAAAAGATAACTTTGAAAATGGACTTGTTAAGCTTGACGGTGAAATTTGGACTGCTGTATCCAAAGACGGTACACCTATTCCAAAAGGTGCTGCTGTACAAATCAGTGAAATAAAAGGTGTACGTTTAATTGTATCCCTATACGAAAATCAAGGAGGCCTTTAAAATGGAAGCATTTATTATTGCTGTTGTATTAATTTTCATTCTTATTATTAGTTTTAGTTCTATCAAGATCATCAGACAAGCAAATGTAGGAATTGTCCTTAGGCTTGGAAAATTCAGCCGCAGAGCTGAAACAGGTGTTAACTTTATTATTCCGTTTATTGAAAAAATTTATAAGGTTGTAGATATGAGAGAAGTAGTTATTGACTTTCCTCCTCAGCCGGTTATTACCAAAGATAATGTTACGATGCAGATTGATACAGTCGTTTATTATAAAATCACTGATCCTGTTTACTACATTTTTGAAATTGCAAATCCTATCAGCGCGATAGAAAACCTAACAGCTACAACTCTGCGTAATATTATAGGTGAACTCGACTTAGATGAAACCCTTACTTCAAGAGACATTATTAACACAAAGTTGAGAGTTATTCTTGATGAAGCTACGGATAAATGGGGGATTAAAGTTAACCGCGTTGAGCTTAAAAACATTCTGCCTCCTAAAGATATTCAGGAAGCTATGGAAAAACAAATGCGTGCAGAACGCCAAAGACGTGAAGCAGTCTTAACCGCTGAAGGTCAGAAAAAAGCTGCTATCCTATCTGCTGAAGGTGAAAAAGAATCTACTATATTAAATGCTGAAGCTAAGAAAGAATCTTTAATGAGAGCGGCCGAAGGACAAAAACAAGCAGATATCCTTAGAGCTGAAGGTGAAGCTGCTGCAATCATGAAGCTCCAGCAGGCAAAAGCAGAAGGACTAAAAGCTGTATTTACTGCCATTAAAGAATCCGGAGTAGATGATAATATCCTTGCTATCCGCTCTATGGAAGCTCTTGAAAAAATTGCCGAAGGCGAATCCAGTAAACTAGTTCTACCTTCAGAAGCCATTAACTTTTTAGGTACCTTTAAAGGGATAAAAGAAATAATGTCTTCAAACAAAGAATAACTTTTCACTTTGATAAAAAATGTTAGTCGGCAGCTAAAACCAAAATAGCTCCAAAAGAGGGGATTACAAAGCAACATTTGCTGTAATCCCCTCCTTTTTTATGAGATAAGATATGTCGCCCTGCTGGCAAGAGACCACACTTTCCTAGCTCGCAGGTGCGTGCGCTTTTTTGCACGCTTTCTTGTGCATTAGAAAAGCGTGTCTTACTATCAAGGAACAAAACTTTTCTATATCACATAAGCCCGCGTTTTTTGCACGCTTTATTATTCACAGTGGCATCTTCTCTCTCCCCTGTCTTTAAACCACAAATTCCATCCTACTCCAGTCTGTATGTTCCGATTCACAGATTTTATTAGACTCTAACTTCTCCTTCTATCCCTAACAATTCCTTATTTTGATCCATGATCGGATAAATAATATGCGTTATAAATTCTTCAACCTGCATTGGGGCGCAGCCAATAAAATTTTCAGGTTTCAAAATATCATAGAGCTCTTTTTCCGTCATTTTGAAAGTTCCATCTTTGATAATTCTGTCAATTAAGTCATTTGCCCTGCCATGCTGTTTAACCTCTGCGGCAGCTTCCATAGACAATACTCTCACACGTTCATGCAGCTCTTGTCTGTCTCCACCACGTTTCACACCTTCCATCAGAATAACTTCTGTCGCCATGAAAGGCAGTTCATCCATAATATGCTTATGAATAACCTTTGGATAAACAACTAATCCTGAAGCTACATTTAAATAAATTTCGAGTATTGCATCAATGGCTAAAAAGGCCTCCGATACAGCTATTCTTTTATTGGCACTGTCATCGAGCGTCCTTTCAAACCATTGGGTAGATGCTGTAATGGCTGGATTCAAAGTATCACAGATAACGTATCTTGCAAGAGATGAAATACGTTCTGTCCTCATAGGATTACGTTTATAAGCCATGGCGGATGACCCAATTTGGTTTTTTTCAAACGGTTCTTCAATCTCTTTTAAATGCTGAAGAATTCTTATATCATTACTGAATTTATATGACGACTGAGCAATCTGGCTTAATACATTTAAAACTTGAGAATCAAACTTTCTCGTATAAGTTTGCCCTGTAACGGGATAAACATCCTCATAGCCTAGTTTTTTAGCTACCATTTGATCCAAAGCTTTAACCTTTTCATAGTCCCCTTCAAACAATGTCAGGAAGGTGGCTTGTGTTCCTGTTGTACCTTTGGCCCCTCTTAGTCTTTTTTTTGCAAGCAGCGCGTCTACTTCAGCTAAATCAAGCCATAGATCCTGCAGCCATAACGTAGCTCTCTTCCCTACTGTAGTCAGTTGGGCAGGCTGTAAGTGTGTAAATCCTAGAGTAGGCAGGTCTTTGTATTGTGTCGCAAACTTCGCAAGCTTATGCATCACATTAATCAGTTTTTTACGAATAAGTTCTAGACCCTCATACATAATAATAAGGTCTGTATTATCTCCTACATAGCAGCTCGTTGCTCCAAGATGTATAATAGGCATAGCCTTTTTCGCCTGTTCTCCATACGCATGCACATGAGCCATGACATCATGACGCACTTTATTCTCCCAAGCTTCTGCTACTTCATAATTAATATCTTCCATATACTCTTTAAGTTCATCTATTTGCTCCTTGGTAACATTCAGACCTAGTTCATGTTCAGTTTCAGCAAGCGTTACCCAAAGTCTTCTCCACGTTTTAAATTTCTTTTCTTCCGAAAACAGATATAGCATTTCTTTACTTGCATATCTTCCTTCTAAAGGACTTTTATAAGAATTTCTCATATCATTTTTCCTTTCATCGTATGATCGTATAGATTTCGCATCTTTAAATTTAAGTCATTTACAATAGTACATGATGCAAAACTACCCTGACAAACAACTTTTAACTAATAAATAACTTAAGTTTATATGTTGTTTCTCTCTTCTTTATTATATGTAAAAAAAACAGATATTACAATATTTTTTCGAACATTTATTTCCTATACTTATTATTCGTTCGACTCTCTATCTACAGATCCTACTGATAGTCTTCCTCTTAGATCTTTTTAGATCTTATCATTTCTTTATTCCGTCCCTAAGTCCATTAGCTATTAAATTGCTTTTTCACTTCTTAATACGCACCATCTTATAATTAACCTTTTAAATTCTAATCCTGAAAGTTCTTCCTTCTAAATGCCTTTAGTTTTTGGAAAGGATAAGGGTATTTTTTATCATCAAAAGAGCAGCAAGGTTAATCTTGCTGCTCTTTTGATGATAATTATAACATCAGCTTAGTGTTATTGAAGTTCATTAACAAAAGACTGAATACGGTCTAATCCTTTAGCAATGCTTTCTTTACTAATAGCATAAGAAAGTCTTATACAGTCTGGCGTTCCAAAATCAGAACAAGGAACTAGCGCTACACTTTTATCTTCCAGCATCATATCTGCAAAATCAGCTGCTGATTGTATCACTTTATCTTTATACTTTTTACCATATAGTTTGGCAATATCTATAAAGCAGTAGAAGGCTCCCTCTGGCTTAATAGTATCTAGTCCTTCAATTTGAGATAAACGTTCATACATATAATCTCTTCTCTCAGCAAACTCTTTTACCATCGTACTAACAAAATCATTTTCAGTAAGAATAGCTGCTTCTGCTGCCTTTTGCGCAATAGAATTAGGATTAGATGTTGCATGAGACTGAATATTAGCTGCAGCCTTAGCTACTTCGAGCGGAGCTGCAAGATACCCTATTCTCCATCCTGTCATCGAGTGACTCTTAGATAAGCCATTAATCGTAATAGTATGATTATAAATAGCATCCGACAAAGAAGCTATACAGGTATGTTTGGCCTCTCCATAAACTAGATATTCATATATTTCATCTGAGATAATCCAAATATTATGTTTAACAGCTATATTAGCCAGCACTTCAAGCTCCTCTTTTGCATAAACCACCCCTGTAGGATTTGAAGGTGAGTTAATAACAATTGCTTTGGTATGATCACTTATTGCTGCTTCCATTTCTTCAGGCTGCAGTTTAAAATCATTAATGCGCTGCGTATTTACAAATACCGGCTTTCCTCCTGATATTTTAACCATCTCAGGATAGCTCAGCCAATAAGGAGCTGGTATAATAACTTCATCTCCAGGATTAAGTATTGCCATAAAAGCATTAACAAGAGAATGTTTTGCCCCGTTATTGACAACAATTTGTTCTGGTGTATAGTGAACGTTGTTATCATTTTTTAGTTTTCCTGCAATTGCTTTTCTAAGGGATATTGTCCCTGATGCAGGTGTATATTTTGTAAAACCTTGCTCGATAGCTTCTATCGCAGCTTGCTTTATGTAATCTGGTGTATCAAAATCAGGCTCTCCAGCACCAAACCCAATCACATCTACTCCTTGTGATTTTAACTCATTAGCTTTAGCTGTAATAACCAAAGTGGATGACGGCGCTATTTGAGATGCTAATCTAGAAATCATTCTTTATCACTCTCCCGTATTCATTATAAAATAATTATAGTAACACAAAAGCATTTTTGCAAGCGTTTTGATTTAAAAATTCATTTTAAATAAAATTTCTTTTATTTTTAGTATCAAAATACCCAGATTTTGAATGATTTACGACAATTCACATCAAATAAAATAGCGATACATGATGTATCGCTATTTTATTTAGCATATTCAGTTGCTCGTGTTTCTCTTATAATGCTTACTTTTATTTGTCCAGGGTATTCCAAATCATTTTCAATTTGTTTTGTTACATCTCTTGCAAGAAGAACAAGTCCATTATCATCGATTTCTTCTGGAACAACCATTATTCTAACTTCTCGTCCAGCCTGAATAGCAAAAGATTTTTCAACCCCTTTAAAAGAAGTAGCTATCTCTTCAAGTTTTTGAAGCCTCTTAATATAAGTTTCTAGAGTTTCCCTTCTTGCTCCTGGTCTTGCCGCTGAAATGGTATCAGCTGCCTGAACAATAACTGCAATAGCTGTTTCTGGCTCAATATCTCCATGGTGTGCCTCAACAGCGTTTGTAACAATAGGATTTTCTCCATACTTACGACAAAGGTTTGCCCCAATGCTCACATGTGATCCTTCAATCTCATAATCTACTGATTTACCAATATCATGAAGAAGTCCCGCACGTTTGGCAACACGAATATCAAGTCCTAATTCTCCTGCAATAAGCCCTGAAAGATTTGAAACTTCAATAGAGTGTCTAAGCACATTCTGTCCATAGCTTGTTCTAAACTTCATTTTTCCTAAAAGCCTGATAAGTTCTGGATGAAGGCCATGTACACCTGTTTCAAAAGTTGCTGCCTCTCCTTCTTCACGGATAAGCACTTCCACTTCTTTTCGTGCCTTTTCAACCATTTCTTCAATACGCGCCGGATGAATACGTCCATCTACAATTAACTTTTCGAGCGCTACTCTGGCTATCTCTCTTCGTATAGGATCAAAACCAGATAAAATAACAGCTTCAGGCGTATCATCTATAATAAGATCTATTCCTGTAAGTGTTTCAAGAGTACGAATATTACGGCCTTCTCTACCTATAATTCTACCCTTCATTTCATCATTAGGCAAAGGTACTACTGAAACAGTTGTGTCTACTACATGATCCACTGCACATTTCTGAATAGCATTGGTCAGAATATCTTTTGCTTTTTTATCTGCTTCAACTTTTGTTTTTGCTTCAATATCTTTGATAAGTATTGCGGATTCATGTTTAACTTCATCTTCAATAGTTCTTAAAAGATACTGCTTAGCTTCACTTAAAGTAAGCCCTGATATTCTTTCTAACTCTTCTAAATGTTTTTTATGAAGTGTACTTATTTCAGCTTTAGCTTTTTCTACACTATCAATTTTGTACTGGAGCTGCTCGTCCTTCTGCTCGAGGGCGGCTGTCTTTTTATCCAGTGTTTCTTCTTTGTGTAGCAATCTTTTTTCTAATTGTTGAAGTTCATTTCTTCTCTCTCTAACTTCCTTGTCAAGTTCGTTTTTAATACGAATATTTTCTTCCTTAGCTTCTAAAAGCATTTCTCTTTTTTTAGCTTCCCCAGTCTTTATAGCATCGTCTATAATCCTTCGTGATTTTTCTTCTGCAGATCCAATTTGTGCTTCAGCTATACGTTTTCTATAAAATACGCCACTAGAAAAGGCTATTATTCCAACTAATACAACTACAATTAATGCTATAATACTAATGATTAATATGCTGCCATTTATATTTACCACCTCCCTGTTTTAGCTATGTGCAAATAACAACATAATTGTATAACTTTTTAAAAATACTGTCAAGCATAGAGCGCATATACTCTCTAGTATCTTTCGTTTAATTTTGAGGCTTTTTCAGCTTTATCCCTATAAAATCAAGAAAGGTTTATCCCTTCGAGGCAAAATACATATTCTTAGTATGCAAAAGAGCAGAGAATTTACTCTGCTCATATTATTTGTCCGCATCTTCTAAAAGTGTCATAAGATTATCAGGCTGCTCATCTGTTTCAGCTGTATCTGCAGATTTTATGCCATAGTGTCCTCTAACTTTATTTTCTATTTCTCCAAGAAGCTCTGAATGTTCCTTCAGATAAAGCTTTGCATTTTCTCTTCCTTGTCCGAGTCTGATATCCCCATAAGAATACCATGCCCCGCTTTTGTTAACAATATCGATATCAGCGGCTAAATCTAAAACATCTCCTTCTGTAGAGATACCTTCCCCATACATAATATCAAACTCAGCTTGCTGAAAAGGCGGTGCCACTTTGTTTTTAACAACCTTTACACGGGTACGGCTCCCAATAAACTCATTACTTTGTTTCAATGTTTCTATTTTTCTGACATCTAATCTAACTGAAGCATAAAACTTAAGTGCCCTTCCTCCAGTAGTAGTCTCATTGCTTCCGAAGGTAATACCTACTTTTTCTCTAAGCTGATTAATGAAAATAACTGTACATTTAGATTTATTCACAACTCCGGTAAGTTTTCTAAGTGCTTGTGACATAAGTCTTGCTTGAAGTCCCATATGTGAATCACCCATATCTCCTTCAATCTCCGCTCTTGGTACAAGCGCCGCTACCGAGTCAATAACAACGAGATCTATTGCCCCAGATCTTACCATTGTTTCAGCAATCTCCAGTGCCTGCTCCCCGTTATCCGGCTGCGAAATATAAAGTTCATCAATATTTACCCCCAGTTTTCTTGCATAAGCAGGATCTAATGCATGCTCTGCGTCTATAAAGGCCGCTATCCCACCTTTTTTTTGTACTTCTGCTATCATGTGCAGAGTAACTGTCGTTTTACCTGATGATTCTGGACCAAAAACTTCAATAATTCTTCCTCTTGGAACGCCCCCCACACCGAGGGCAATATCTAAACTTAATGAACCTGTGGGAAATGTTGATACATGAGTCTCTGTGGCTTCCCCAAGTTTCATAATAGAGCCCTTTCCAAATTGTTTCTGTATCTGAGAAATAGCTGCGTCTAATGCTTTTTTTGAATCATTGTTCATTTTTTTCACCTCGTTAGTAATCGAACATTTGTTCTAATCTTATTATAACTAATTTCATATAGAATATCAAGTCTAAATTTGTTTTAAGTTTCTATATAATTGAAATAGTATATTTTTAACTGTTTTTTCTCGAATATCCTTACGCGTGCCTGTTAATCTTAGTTCATAAACAAAAGTATTTTCATGGATTGCAATCGCAATATAAACAAGTCCCACAGGTTTCTCCAGTGTTCCTCCTTCTGGGCCGGCTATACCAGTCGCCGCAACTCCAATGTCTGTTTTTGCCTTTAATTTGATACCTTCTGCCATTTCTTCGGCTGTTTTTTTACTGACTGCCCCATAAGCATCGAGTGTCTTTTCAGATACCCCAAGGTACTTCATTTTTGCTTCATTACTGTAAGTAACAATGCTTTCACTAAAATAAGAAGAAATTCCTGAACGATTAACTAAAGTCGCTGATATCAGACCTCCTGTACAAGATTCTGCAGCAGCAATAGTATAATTGTGCCTTTGCAAAAGCTCAAAGACAGAATTTTCAAGTGTATCTTGATTATAACCTATAATATATTCTCCTAAACATCTGCTGATATTATTTCTGATTTCAAATGCAATATCCTGTGCCTCTTTTTCACTTTTACCATAAGCTGTTACTCTTACAATTACCTCATAATCCCCTACATAAGGAGCAACCGATGCCTTTTCAGATTCCCCAAGCAGATGTGCAATTTTTTCTGCCAATTCACTTTCTCCTATGCCAAAGCATTTAATATCTATTGTATAATAATTACAATTGATTTTGGATTTAAAATAAGGCAAGACATAGTGATCTAGCATGGGCCTCATTTCCTTAGGAGGTCCAGGCAAAAGAACAATAGAGCACTCGCCTGTATTAAGAATACATCCCGGAGCTGTCCCGTGATCGTTTTGCAAAATGTAAGCATCCTCAGGAAAAGCTGCCTGTTTTTTGTTGCGTTCAGGCATATTTTTTCCTATCCTTCTAAAAAAGTTTTCAATAGCGTCGCACAAATCTTTTCTAATAATTAAGTCTTTTCCTAAATAATCACATACAGCTTCTTTCGTAAGATCATCTTCGGTCGGCCCAAGCCCTCCAGTTATAAAAATAACCTCTGCCCGCTCTATGCTTTTATTTAAAACATCTTGTATATCCTTTTTATTGTCACAAACAGCACTATGAAACTTTGGCATGATGCCTAAAGTTTGTATCTGCTTAGCAATATATCCTGCGTTTGTATTCATTGTATTCCCCGTCACAATCTCATTTCCAACAGCAATAATTTCTGCTTTCATCCAGCCTCTACCTCCAACCCAAATTATCCAATAACTGTATTATATCATTTCTGTCTAAAACAATGTAACTCTTTTTTATGAACTTAAAAGGCTCTTAAGGATAAAATATATACAAAGCGTAAACAGTAAAATTATATTTTTATCTATAAAACAGTCTTTAACATTTCACAAGAAAATGTTCAAAAATGCATGTGCATATGAGATAGGAAAGTTTGGTCCCTTGCCAGCAAGACACACTTTTCTATTTCATAAAAAAAGAAGGCTGAATTAACACCCTTCTCCCTCCGCAATATTTTCTTTTAAAAAGGCTTCTCTGCACTCCCATGAACAAAAAAAGTATTCCTTTCCTGCTTTAACAACTCTGTAGGCCTCTTTCTTTTCCAATTCTTTGCCACAGGCAGGGTCACAAACCATTTCTTTTTTCACTTCATTTTTAACTGCTTCCCCCTGCACGCTCTTTTCAATAATGTTGACTTCACCATTTATAATACTAATACCCTGTATATTAGGATTGTCTTTATGCATTTTTAATATCTTTCTGATTTTTAATATATAACGAACTAAGTTAAATAAACTTACCAATACAATAACCAAAAAGATATTAAGTATAAAATCTAGTACCATTATTTCACCTCATTTACAGTAATCTGTCTATAGTATACAGGATGGTTATGAATTTTTTTTAAAGCATTATTATTTCGTTTTTCCATCCTCTATACAATAGATATTTTATACTGCGCCATTTAACCATTTTCCTGCCTCATTCTGCAGTCTCTATTGTTCTTCACATACTTTCTTTGAAGACTCTTCCTGCTTCTCAATATACTTTTCAAAAATAGGCTGAATAAAATAAGAAAGAGCTGCTACTATTCCCCCTGGAAGAACTAAAAATAGAAAAGGTGCTTTAATAAGCAACATCACACTTGCAACCAATATTACTGTATTAATCAAAGTCGTCAGCAAATGCCTGTGGACAAGAATAAAAGCAGTTGTAAAGATATGATGCGTTTTCATATTAAACCTCGAAAAAACGGCACATACATAGATTGACATATGTATTGTTTCGAATATAAATACCAGTGCTAATGGAATAATTAATTTCATTAAGCCTGTCATATTTTGACTTAATATGCTCTCAAACCCTAGTAAAAAGTAAAGTATACCACTTATCCAGGCAATAATTAAAATAATAGAAATCGGAACTGACTGCTTAAAATTATCCTTAAAACTTTTAAAAAAATCTCTTGTAATATAAACAGATTCTTTTCTTACCTTTTTGCCTAATACATAAAAAAGTGAAGTTGTTGATGCTCCTATCGTAACAACTGGTATGCAGCATACCCACCAATAAATAGAAACAAGCATAATATCTGCAAGCTCTGTCAGCCACGCCCATATGGGGGCATCAAGATCAAAAAAGTTCGACATGTATTCATCCTCCTTAGCATTTTCATACAACTTAAGTATACTACACTCTGCATCCTATTACTATATACTTTAATCAGTTATAGATAATAATATACTCTTGTAAGCCCCTCCCTGCAAATCTTTTCTTTTTGAATAAAAAACACGACTATCTCCAATCATCAAGCTTTTTACGCATACCCTTTCATTCCTTAGCGGACATGATTACAGGCTGTTATTTAATTTTAGATAAATAGGTATACAACTACCAAAAATAAATATATACTATATCTGTATGATTAACAATAATTTTTTATATAAGTATTGAATTATACATTTATTTGTGTATAATTATACATAAATACTTATATATATTTAATATGTCAAGGAGGCTTAGTAGTTATGAAAGAAAAAGTTGTATTAGCATATTCCGGGGGCCTGGATACTTCTGTTATTATTCCCTGGCTCAAAGAAAACTATGACTTTGAAGTTGTTGCAGTATGTATAAACGTTGGACAGGACGTAGAGCTTGTCGGACTCGAAGAAAGAGCATCCGCTATGGGTGTTAGTAAGGTATATATAGAAAATGTTAAAGATGAATTTATGCGCGACTATGTATTCCCAATGATCCAGTCGGGCGCTATTTATGAATCTAAATATTATCTTGGTACTTCCATTGCCCGTGCTATTATTGCTAAAACCCTTGTTGATGTTGCTCTTAAGGAAGGTGCAACAGCTATTTGTCATGGCTGTACAGGAAAAGGAAACGATCAAATTCGTTTCGAGCTTGGTATCGCTGCACTTGCCCCACATCTTAAAGTTATTGCGCCATGGCGTATCTGGGACATCTCATCTCGCGAAGAGGAAATCGCTTATCTCGAAGAACGCGGACTGCCTGTTCCAATGAAAAAAGAAGATAGTTACAGCCGTGACCGCAATATGTGGCATATCTCTCATGAAGGATTAGAACTTGAAGATCCATGGAATGCTCCAAACTATGATACCTTACTAAAGCTTGGTGTATCTCCAGAAAAGGCTCCAGATGAGCCTACTATTATTACACTGACCTTTGAAAAAGGTATTCCTACTCATTTAGACGGTACGGCTATGGATCCATCAAGCCTGCTTGAAAAACTTAATGAATTAGGCGGAGCTAATGGAATTGGTATTGAAGATATTGTAGAAAACAGAGTTGTCGGTATGAAATCCCGCGGCGTTTATGAAACCCCTGGCGGTACAATTCTCTACAAAGCTCACGAAGAACTCGAACACTTAACTTTAGACCGTGAAACTTACCGTTTCAAACAAGGGGTGGCTATTGAATTTGCTGATCTTATTTACAACGGAAAATGGTTCACTCCACTTCGCGAAGCACTTCAGGCATTTGTAGAAAATACTCAAGCTGTAGTAACTGGTGATGTAAAATTAAAGCTTTATAAAGGTAACGTTATTCCTCAAGGCGCTAAATCTCCATACTCACTTTATAGTGAAGATTTAGCAAGTTTTACAACCGGTGACCTGTATGATCATAAAGATGCAGGCGGCTTTATTACATTATACGGCCTTCCATTACGCGTAAGAGCACTTATGCAAGGAAAAAAATAATTTATCATCTTATATAAATGAGCCAAGAGATATCTTTTTAGATATCTTTTGCTTTATTCAAAAGAATAACAGCTATTATCAAGGAGGACATATATGAAACTATGGGGTGGACGATTTGCTAAAGAAACTGATACTTTAACAGATCACTTTAATTCTTCAATATCATTTGATGCAAGACTTTATAAACAAGATATTATCGGGAGCATAGCCCACGTTTCTATGCTTGCCAAACAAAATATCATTCCTGAAACCGACAGCAAGCTTATCGAAAAAGGATTATTGGAACTGCTTGCTGATATCGAAAAAGGTTCGGTAGTATTTAATGAAAAAATGGAAGACATTCACATGAATATTGAAGCACTTCTTATTGAGCGTATAGGTGATGTGGCAAAGAGGATGCATACTGGAAGAAGCCGTAATGATCAAGTTGCCCTTGATGTCAGAATGTATGTACGCGACGAAATTACGGAAATCAAAGGCATGCTGCTTAATTTAATGGATACTTTAATAACTATTGCTTCTAAGCATACTTCTACAATTATGCCTGGCTATACGCACCTTCAAAGGGCACAGCCAATTACCTTTGCCCATCATATTATGGCTTATTTCGAAATGCTTAAGAGAGATTATAGACGCTTAGATTTTACTTACAAAATGACAAATGCGCTTCCTTTAGGAAGCGGAGCACTTGCAACAACGACCTATCCACTAGATAGAGATTTTGTAGCTGAAACCCTTCAGTTTGACTCCATTTGCGAAAATAGTATTGATGGAGTATCTGACCGTGATTTTTGTTTGGACTTACTTTATACTATTTCCACTTTAATGATGCATCTTAGCCGTTTTAGCGAAGAGATTATCCTTTGGAGTTCTCATGAGTTTCGTTTTGTTGAGCTGGATGATGCATATAGTACAGGCAGCTCGATCATGCCTCAGAAAAAAAATCCGGATATTGCTGAACTGGTTAGAGGAAAATCTGGAAGAGTATATGGCAATTTAATGAGCCTTATGACTACAATGAAGGGCCTTCCTCTGGCCTATAACAAAGATATGCAAGAAGATAAAGAACGCATTTTTGACAGCATTGATACCATCAAAATGTGTTTGCCTATTTTTAACGAAATGATTAAAACAATGAAGGTACGTGAAAAGAATATGTATAAGGCTGCTGCCGGCGGCTTTACGAACGCTACAGACGCTGCTGATTATCTCGTTAAAAAAGGTCTTGCGTTCAGAGACGCTCATGAAGTAATTGGCAAACTTGTTTTGCATTGTGTGACAGAAAACCTTTCATTAGAAGAGCTGCCTTTAGACGTGTATCAGTCTATTCATCCTATATTTGAAGCAGATATTTATGAGGCTATTTCACTCTCAACATGCGTTAACGAACGCCAAGTTAAGGGCGGTCCAAGCATGCAGGCTGTTTCAGCCCATATCGCTAAAGCGAAAGACTTCTTAAATCATCCCGAATAAAAAAAAGCTGTCAGTTCACTCTGAACTGACAGCTTTTTTTATGAAAAAATTGTATAGTGCTGGCAAGCGGCCAAGCTTTCCGCTTTATATGCATGCCCGTATATTTTTTCATACTTTGTTGTTATCCTGTCATAAAGATCTGTCACTTGAATAAACCGCACCAATTTCACAGAAACAAATGCCTTTGTCAGGCTTTCTTATAAGAGCAAACAGATTTACTTATAGCTTTAAATTGTTCTTGTCATCAGTTTGTATTCCTAAAATGTCAAAGTAGTTCATTATTTCATCAAAATAGAACTCCATCGTTCTAATAAATCGGCTTATTTTTTTATTATTAAGAGGAACATAGGTCTGCCAAAGTTCATAAAGTTTAATAGCCTCCTCCTTAGAGGGCATTTTATAAAACTCTTCTATAAAATAATGCCAGTCTCTGTTTAACCTATTGTAGATACTAGCATTCTCCACAGCTGCTGCTGCCTCATCAAAAACTTCTGTTCTCTCCTCAATTGTTGTATGAAAAAGTGAAACCAGTTCGCTTTTGTTAATTATAATCTTAATATCAGGATAAAGATAGTAGAAAGTATTTCTGTAAGGCTGACTCATTTCAATCACTGCATAATCAAGTCTACATGCTATATTTCTAAGTTGCACAGATAAATGCTTTTTGGTTCTTATTTTTATGATTTGTGTAAGCTGCCATTTATTACTATGAAACTCGTAAATCCATAAATCGTCCAGCTTCTCAATCGGATTAAACATCTGTTTAAGCAGATACATATACTCTACTTCCTTTTTTTGTTTAAAGTATATCCACTCTTTTTAAACTATAAACAAGGCAGTATCACAAGATACTGCCTTACTTACTATATTTTTTTAACTTTTTTTTTATCTTTTAGCTTTTTCAAAAAGCTATCGATTTTAAATACACATATACCTAAAGGCGGTATTTTAATTTCTATGCTATAGGGTCTGCCGTGCCAAGGAGATTCCTCTGAACTTACCTCTTGATTAACTACGCCTGTGCCGTCATAACACATGTCATCGCTGTTCAAAACTTCTGTATAAACTGCATAGTCAGGAACCCCTATACGATACGCCTCATAAGTCACAGGTGTAAAGTTAATGACAACAATGAATTTATCTTTTGGCTGGAGCCCTTTTCTGACAAAGGAAATAATACTTTGATTTCGGTTATCACAATCTATCCATTCAAAATTCTCATAACCATTTCCTAATTCCCATAAACATTTATGATTTTTATAGATGGCATTTAGATCTTTAACATACTTCTGAATAGCGGCATGAGATTTATTGGCAATAAGCCCCCAATCCAGTTCTCTTTCTTCACTCCACTCAGTTGTTTGTGCAAATTCATTGCCCATAAACAGCATCTTTTTACCTGGATGCATATACATATAACCATAAGCAGCCCTTAAATTCGCAAACTGCTGCCACTCATTGCCGGGCATTTTGTAAATCATCGAACTCTTTCCGTGTACAACCTCATCGTGAGAGAGTACTTGAATAAAGTTTTCACTAAAAGCATACATCAAACTGAAAGTGATCTTTTCATGATTATATTTTCTAAAATAAGGATCCACTTTCATGTAGGTCAAAAAGTCATTCATCCACCCCATATTCCATTTGAAACCAAACCCTAATCCCCCTTGGTCAACAGGATGTGAAACCTTCGGCCATGCGGTTGACTCTTCTGCTATCATCAAAATACCTTTGAATTCTCTATAAGCAGTCTGATTAAGTTTCTTAAAGAATTCTATAGCTTCTAAATTCTCTCTGCTGCCATATTTATTTGGAACATAGTCCCCTTCTCTGCCATAGTCTAAATAAAGCATTGATGCAACTGCATCAACTCTTAATCCATCAATATGATAATTATCCAACCACGAAACAGCACTGGCAATCAGAAACATATCAACTTGAGGTTTTCCATAATCAAAAATAAGCGTTCCCCAGTGAGGGTGATGTGCCTGCTTTTCATCAACATGTTCATATAAAGCTTTTCCATCAAACTTCTCAAGAGCAAATGCATCTTTTGGAAAATGGGCAGGTACCCAGTCTAATATAACGCCTATCTGATGTTTATGCATTGTATCTATAAAATATCTAAAATCATCCGGTGTACCATATCGGCTTGTCGGTGCAAAATATCCTGTAACCTGATATCCCCAAGAACCATCAAAAGGATGTTCGATAATCCCCATCAATTCAATATGAGTATACCCCATTTCTTTTATATACTGCGCTAAATTATCTGCTGCTTCTCTATAGGTATAAAATGCTCCATTCGGATGCTTTTTCCATGAACCTATATGTACCTCATAAATAGATACTGGCTCTTTATGATAAGCTTTATGCTCTCTTTTTTCCATCCATCTTTTATCTTTCCATTTATATTTATTTAGATTATAAATGACTGAAGCATTATCTGGCCTGATTTGACTGTATTTTGCATACGGATCAGCTTTATATAAAAGAACATCATCTTCTGTTTTAATTTCGTATTTATAAACTTCCATTTCCTGAAGACCTGGAATAAAAAGCTCCCACACCCCATAGTCTTCAATTAAACGCATTGGATGTCTTCTGCCATCCCAGTTGTTGAAAGTTCCGATTACACTGACGCGTTTTGCATGTGGTGCCCATACTGCAAAACTGACGCCCTGTACCCCCATTACTTCTTTAAAGTTTGCCCCCATCCTATTGTAAACTTGATAATCTGTTCCCGCTTTAAAGAGCAGAAGTTCTTCTTCTGAAAGCGTTGAATCAAACTGATAAGGATCTATATAAGACCATTCATTACCTTCTTGATCCCGGCATACAAGCTTGTATAAAAACTTCTTTTTTCTATTTTTGATTACTGTCTCAAAAATGCCATGTACTTTACTTGGATTAAGCACATATTTTTTACTGCTGTCATCTATATGTACAAGTGTAACATCACATGCAGCGGGGCAAAAAATTCTTACTGTAAGAGCGCTCTTGCCATCTTCATCCACTAAATACATTCCTAACAGTCCGTGTGGATTGTTATAATCTCCTTGTCCAAGTTTTGATAATCCTTCACTGATTAAAATGTTATTGAATTCCATAATTTTTCACCTCTTTATATTATACTAAACTATTTTTAATTTTTTTTCAATCGTTATATCCAAATTTTTACAACAAATACACTTATATGCTTGCTATCTTTAAAAAAATTGTATATCCTTAATATAAAAATAATAAAAGGAGTTTATAATGAATAACAACGTTAATCAGTTGGTTTTAGGAATTTCTTATTCCTATATCCGTTATATCGATGAATATTTATCGCTCTTAAATAACAGCCTATATTCTTCCGTCCTTTATCTTGATGAAGAAACCTGGCAAATGCTTGAGGATCTAAAAAATCATTTTTTAAGTCTTCCAGACATCCTTTCAAAAGACTTAACAGCTAAAGAAGAATATGCATCTCAAATACTGCATTACAGAATCACACTTGAAAAAAAATATCGTACACTTACTGCCTACCAGCGTGAATTGCATCATCTTACTACACGCTTTAACTTTCTAGCAGATAAGGTGGATATTTCTCCTGAATCCCTGCAGATGATGGAAGATGAAATGCACGCTATAGACTTTGACCTCATGGCAAAAGACTGCGCAAGCTTTGTGTTTGATTCAAAAAATCCGGGCAGCAGACAAGAACGAGCCTCTCTGCTTTTACCTTATATTCCAATACGTATTACTAAAGAAAACTATATCGATTACCTGCGAAAGAGCATCGAGCATATAGCCATTCAAGATACTCCTGACGCTCTAAACATGCTCCTTGATGTGCTTTGGCAGCTTTTTGATGGTCACTTGTGTCCGGACTATGGCGTACATTTTAAGGATCTTGCTATAACGCTTGATGATTTATCTTTGCTAAAAACAGATGAAGATTTTTATGAAAACGCTGAGCTTCTCGGCGAAACTATTGATACACTGCTCAGAATGCTTAACAATATTTATAAACTAACAGGTGCTTTGGCTAATCTTCTGATCTTTGATCAGCTAAACTTTCAAGAAATAACCAATATGCATATCAGTTTTAATGACCTTTATTATTCGCTAAAAAATATTCTAAGCGCCGGTGAAAACACTGATTTATTTTTAACAGCACTGCCCGACAGAGTGAAAGAAATAGAAGATCAGATTCAAAACGATTATGAGAAGGTGCTTCGCACACACCAAACAGATTCTCTCTTTTTACTTATGCACTCCTATCTCTCCATTGATATAAGCCATATCTTTGGGTTTGATATTCAAAAAAGCAAGCCATTCTCGTCTGAAGCCGCCTTAATGATCAATACTTTTTTAGATGAATTAAAGAAAAAACTTCTTGCTTTATCAAGCAGCGACAGAAAACTGCGCATGCAGTATTTCATAAGTACTATTCCTTTTGTAATGTCTTCGTCTGTTTTTGAGACCTATATCAGACAGTCTTTTAGTAATGCAAAGGCTCCTTGGAAAAGCTTAGTCGCAGCTAATTATCTTATACAGCTCATGGAGGAAAACACTTCATCCGAAACGCCTGTTTCTTCTGATCATAAGGCATCTCATCATCAATGCGGCTGCAAAGACCATCATCACCACCATTAATGTGCAGCTAAAACTTGCATCGTTTTCATACTTATAGAAATAATATACTATTATGTTCTGTTTTCTATAAACCTATACCATAACATTTGCTTTTTAGCAGCTTTAAGAAGCCCTGAATACTATAGAGAAACAACCTGTAAGCTTAAGTAACCTATTAATATAAAGTTGTTTCTCTCAATGGCTTCATATCATAAATCACCCTCTATATCTTAAACTTAACAATATGAAATCTATATAAACGAGTTTATAAAAAAGTATATCAATACCCCTTACACAGAGAAGCTGTTAAGCTGACCCTTTTTAAGAAAAACTCAGGCGCGCTGTACGTAAAAACAGCTCTTACAAGGCATTAAAACCCGATGAGAGCTGTTTTTTATCTTTTAACTTTTCTATTTATATTGCACATATAGCCTTCTTGCTTTTCTTACAGCTGTTTTTGCTGATTTTTTACTCATTCTTAAAATCCATTTTATGATTTCATTAGCAGCTACAATAGAAGATGCACTGATGATAATCTTAATCCACATTTCCTTTGATAGAGCAACTGTATTAAAAAACCCGCCTCCAGTCTGGGTAATAAAAATCTGTAGTGCAGCCGTCAAAAGAATAATTCTTAGAGCCAATTTATTTTTTAAAAAATTAGGAAAAATACTGCCTGTTCCAAATTCCCGACAGTTAAATGCATTAAATAAGATACTGAAGGCAAATAAACTAAAAAGGACTGTCTGCTTTTCTGATATGCTCCCTGCGCTGTAGTTCGAAGCGCCCAAAAAGTTCCATCTTATCTGCAGCAGCAGTAGTGCTGTAATAAAAAAGCTGTTAATCACAATAGTCCTGATCATAAATGGATTAATAATGTTTTTATCTCTTTTAACAGGCTTTCTTTTCATGACGGTGGCTCTTATGGGTTCAAGTCCAAGTGCCAGTGCTGGAGGCCCATCCATAATAATGTTAACCCATAACAAATGAATTGTTGTAAACGGCATTTCCTGCCCTAACAGCTGGCTGATAATAGCTATCATAAAAGCTATAATATTAACTGTAAGCTGAAACTGAATAAATCTTTGAAAGTTGTTATAAATTCCTCTGCCCCATTTTACAGCTTCTATGATTGTGCTGAAACTGTCATCAATTAAAATAATATCTGCCGCATTCTTACTGACTTCTGTGCCTGCAATCCCCATAGCAATACCTACATCAGCTTTAGAAAGAGCAGGGGCATCATTAATCCCATCCCCTGTTACCGCTACAACTTCCCCTGCCTTCTGCAAAGCTTGTACAATACGCATTTTAGTATCTGGCTTTGACCTAGCTACAATAGAGATATGTTTCAGTTCTTTGATAAGTTCGTCTTCACTTAATGTATCAATATAGGATGCTTCAACAGCCCTAAGTCCTTGGGCTGTCAGCCCAATTTCTTTTCCGATCGCCCTGGCTGTTTCAATATTATCTCCAGTCAGCATTTTTGTCTCTATACCCCCAGCCCTGGCTACGGAGATAGCCTCTTTAACCCCTTCTCTTAATGGGTCTGTTATGCCCACGAAACCATCAAAAATAAGTTTATATGCGACATTTTGCTTCTCCAGCAGGTTATCCTCCTCACTAACCAGCTGATGTGCAAAAGCCAAAACACGCATTGCTTCAGCCTGCAGAATTTGAATAGCATAAGAAATTTCTTTAATACGCATCTCCGTCAGAGGCTTTGTCTGTCCATTAATCATCTCGTAACCACATTGTTTTAAAATAACTTCTGGGGCTCCTTTAGACAATATCTCATAACTTCCAGATTTCTTTACAATCGTATACATATATTTATTATGTGAAGTAAAAGGAAGCTGTTTTACAACCTGTTCTTTTTGCCTCTGAGCCTTATAATCAAAAGACTCACACAAAGATAACAGCGCACATTCTGTTGCACTGCCGATATACTTTTCCTCTCCTCTATATTTCTCAATGTCCGCTGTGCTGTTAAGCATGCAATTATCTAAGAAATAGGGATACTTTCTGATCGTTTCATAGTCTTTGTACGCCCCATCAAGATACAATTTAGCCGCCTTCATTTTGTTTTGTGTAAGGGTTCCTGTTTTATCACTGCAAATCACACTCACTGCTCCGATGGTTTCACAAGCTTCTTTTTTTCTGACGAGCACATTAATCTTAGCCATTTGCTTCATCGTAATCGCAAGCGTAATGTTAATCATAGTCGGGAGACCTTCTGGAACAGCTGCAACAATAAGTGCCACACATACAATAAAAGCTGTTTTAATTTCCGCAAAACTACCTAATAGAGGGTCTATTGAGTGAATAAAGCTACTAAAATTTTTGAAATTTAATTGTATGGCGTGCCTGCTTGCAATCTTCGTAAGCATATAGATAAAAAGCATTGTTGCAATACCCGTCGAAATCTTAGAGATCGTCCGACCAAGCCCGTCCATCTTAATTTCAAGCGGTGTATCTTCTTCTTTATCTCCTAACGCTTTTGCAATATGCCCCATTTCCGTATAGTCTCCAGTGGATGTTATAATCATTTTGGCGCTGCCATAGGCCACCAGTGTTCCTCCAAAAAGCATATTAAATTGTTTGGCAGGTACAGGGTCCTGCGAAATCTGTTCTCCTGAAATAGTAACAATCTCTTCCTTAACCAACCCTGGTTTTTTGCTTACATCATCAGACTCTCCAGTAAGCATATCTTCTCTTACTTTAAGATCTGTGGACTCTATAATTCTTCCATCAGCAGGAACCCTGTCCCCGCTCTCAAGAAAAACAATATCACCAGGAACGAGTTCACTTTTATGTATTAGAACCTTTTCTCCATTTCTAAGTACTTTGACAGAAATATCGTCTGTCATTTTATTTAATGCCTCAGCTGCTTTTTTGGATCTGCTCTCGGTAAGAAGCCCTATTGCACTTCCAATAAAAATAGCAATGCAGATGCCTATTCCATCATGATATTCCTTAATTAAGAAACTTATTCCCGCTGCAATAAGCAAAATTACTATCAACTGTTGTGTAAGTATTTCTCTTATCTCTTGAATCATGCTTTTCTCTTTAGGCTTACTGAATGTATTAGGACCATAGAACTGCAGCCTGTTGCAGGCTTCTTTATTGGATAGTCCATTAAGCTTGTCCGCTTCCAATTCACGAAAAATATCCTTCATATCTTTATTATAATACTTTGGCTTCATTGGTTTCACTCCGCTTTCTTATCAAAATGTATGTCTAGTATCATATATATACAACTTCTGCAAAAAATATTACACCTAAAACATAAGTACTAAAATCTCCTAACGCCTTCTTATAAAGACTTTAGGAGATTTTTAATGTTCCCTATCCATTTTTTTGAGCGGTTGCCAGCATCAGTTTAATACGATTAATCTGATTAACCTTTGAAGCGCCTGGATCATAATCGACGGTTACAATATTTGCTCTGGGGTAAACTTTTCTAAGTGCTTTAACCATTCCTCTGGCCGTTGTATGATTAGGCAGACATCCAAACGGCTGAAGGCACACAACATTACTGATTTCATCTTCGAGCAGGCTCATAATTTCTCCTGTTAAAAACCAGCCTTCTCCCATTTGATGACCAAGTGACATCACCTTACCTGCCAAATCTGCCAGATGTGTAATGGCATGAGGTGGTTCAAACCTCTTGCTATTAGCTAAAGAATCTTTTATAACTTTTCTCTTTTTCTCTAAATACCAAATAACTGCCCTTCCGCTTAAAAATCCTATAAGGGATTTATCTAAACACTCATATTTAAACTTTTGGTTATAAGCACAGTATAAGAGAAAATCCAAAAGATCAGGCATAACCACTTCTGCCCCTTCATCTTCAACCATTTCTACGGCATTATTATTCGCTTCTGGATGATACTTGACATAGATTTCTCCAACTAGTGCAACTCTTGGCTTCTTTACATCTACTATTTCCAGCTCATCAAATGATTTAACAATCGCTTCGACATTCTTCTTAAAATCTTTCATATTGCCTGTTCTTATATTATCCTTGCATACCTGAACCCAACTGTCATAAAGCTGATTTGCTGAGCCTTTCTTTTTCTCATAAGGCCTAGTACGGTATAAAACCCGCATCAGCAGATCGCCATATAATAATCCCATAACAGCCTTATTTACGAATGATAGTGTAAATTTAATTCCAGGGTTTTCTTCAAGCCCTGAAGCATTTAATGAAATAACTGGTACTTTCGCTAATCCACTTTCATAAAGTGCTTTTCTTAGAAAACCTATATAGTTTGATGCTCTGCAGCCTCCGCCGGTTTGCGTAATCATTAAGGATGTATTCTCAAGGTCATAGCTGCCGCTTTTAAGTGCCCGTATAAACTGCCCAACAACCATAACTGCTGGATAGCAAGCATCATTATTAACATACTTTAGTCCTTCTTCAATATCCTCAGGTTCCATTTTGCCTAAAATCTTAACCTGATATCCTGAAACATTAAAAGCTTCTTCTAAAAACTGAAAATGCATAGGAGACATCTGAGGTGCTAAAATGGTATGCTGTTTTTTCATTGACTTTGTAAAAACGATCCGCGTTGTATCCCTGTTGCTGATGGCGGCTTTAGAAGAGATTTTTTCTCTCTCATTTAAGGCCGCCTTTAAAGAACGGATCCGGATTTTAACGGCTCCTAGATTACTACCTTCATCAATTTTAATTAAGGTATAAATTTTTCCCTTAGATTCTAATATGTTTTGTACTTCATCTGAAGTAACGGCATCAAGTCCACATCCAAATGACGTAAGCTGAATAAGTTCTAGATTATTTTGGCTGCTGACAAAGTGGGCTGCTCTGTACAGTCTATTATAATACGTCCATTGATCAAGAACACGAAGCGGTCTTTCTACTTCCCCTAAATGTGCTATTGCATCTTCAGTAAATACCGCCAGTCCTTCTGCTGTTATAACACGGGTTAGCTCATGATTGATTTCAGGATCAATATGATAAGGTCTTCCACTCACAACAATCCCTTGAATATGATGCTGATGGATATAAGCCAGTGTTTCCTCACCTTTTTTCTGGATATCTTCTTTAAAGGCAGTTAATACTTCATAACCTCTATCAATCGCTTTTTTAATTTCATCTTTAGAAATATCAAAAGCCTCTAATTCTCCACAAAGCTGTTTTGTCATAGACGCTTTAGATTCAAAATTTAAAAAGGGATGCTTAAAACATATGTTTTTTTCTTTTATAGCCTCTATATTATTTTTAATTACTTCTGGATATGAAGTAACAACAGGACAGTTATAATGGTTATCTGAATGTTTATCTTCTTTTCTTTCATAAGGAACACAAGGATAAAAGATAAATTTTACCCCTTGCTCGATTAAATCCATAATATGTCCATGTGTTACTTTCGCTGGATAACATACTGTTTCCGAAGGAATGGTAGAAATACCTTTTTCATACAATACTTTTGTTGTTCTTGATGAAAGCTGTACCCTGAATCCCAATTCAGTAAAAAAAGCATGCCAAAATGGATAATGCTCATAAATATTAAGAACCCTAGGAATTCCGACGGTTCCTCTTTTAGCGTCTTCATACTTTAAAGCCTCATACTGGAAAGTCCGGTCATATTTATAGTGATAAAGGTTAGGTACTTCGGGAACATTTGAAAGCTCCTGCTGCATTCGTTCACATTTATTGCCATAAATAAAGCGTCTGCCATCACTTAATTTATTAATTGTCAACAGGCATCTATTTTCACATCCAGTGCACCTTGATGGCTTTTTAGTTATTTTAAGGTGCTTGATTTGCTCTGCCTTAAGCAGCGTGCTTAGCTTATCCCCTTGTCTCTTTTTAGCCAAGAGAGCTGCTCCATAAGCTCCCATAAGCCCTGCAATATCTGGCCTTATAACTTCTTTTCCTAATATCATTTCCAGGGCCCTGAGTACCGCATCATTGTAAAACGTTCCTCCCTGTACAATAACTTTGTCACCAACTTCTCTTGTATTTCTTAATTTAATGACTTTGTATAAAGCATTTTTAATAACTGAATAAGATAGACCAGCAGATATATCTCCGATAGACGCCCCCTCTTTTTGCGCTTCTTTTACCTTTGAATTCATAAAAACAGTACACCTGCTTCCTAAATCAACAGGTTGCTTTGCGCGAAGGGCCTCAAGTCCAAATTTTTCAATAGGCATTCCAAGAGAGCTGCTGAAAGTTTCTATAAAAGATCCGCAGCCTGACGAACAAGCCTCATTCAAGGTTACAGAATGAACGATCCCTTTCTTTGTTTTGATACACTTCATATCCTGCCCGCCAATATCTAAAATAAAATCGACACCATTAACAAATCTTTCAGCTGCTGTATAATGTGCTATCGTTTCTACTTCCCCAATGTCCACTTGAAATGTATTTTTAATAAGCGCTTCTCCATATCCCGTAGCACATGAATAACTGATTGAAACATGCTTTGGCAGCATAGTCATCAGCTTAATGAGCTGGTGCGCAATCAACTTTAGCGGATCTCCTTTATTACTTCCATAAAAAGAATATAATAATTCTCCTGCTTCACCAATAAGTGCGATTTTAGTTGTCGTAGACCCTGCATCTATTCCTAAGTAAGTTTTTCCTTTATAATGCTCTAAGTTTTCCCTTGTAATTTTATACTGGCTATGTCTTAATTGAAAAGCCTCAATTTCTTCGTTGTTTTCAAATAAAGGAGGAAGTGGGTTTTTAATAGATAATGCATCTGTCTGTGTTTCTAGTTTTTCAATTAAAATTTTAAAAGGTATCTGCTTACTTTTATAAGATAATAAAGCTGCTCCTAAGGCTACAAATAATTCAGGATTCTCCGGAGTAACAGCCTCTTCTTCTTTTAGGTGTAATGTTTCACAAAATCTTTTCCTAAGTTCGGATAGAAAATGAAGCGGCCCGCCCAAGAAAACTACTTTACCTTGTATTGTTTTGCCACACGCCAGCACTGTAATGGTTTGGTTGACAACAGCCTGAAAAATAGAAGCTGCAATATCTTCTTTATCAGCTCCTTCATTAATAAGCGGCTGAATGTCTGTTTTAGCAAATACCCCGCATCGTGCTGCAATAGGGTAAATAACTTTGTGGTTTTTTGCAAGTTCATTAAGCCCCCCAGCATCTGTCTGCAAAAGGACTGCCATCTGATCAATAAATGCCCCTGTGCCTCCTGCACATGTTCCATTCATTCTCTGCTCTAAAGCCCCATCAAAAAAAGTAATTTTTGCATCTTCCCCCCCTAGCTCTATTGCAACATCTGCGCTGTCAACATACTCTTCAACCGCTTTTGTACAGCAAATAACTTCCTGAATAAAATCAATCCCTGCGATCTTCGATAGTCCCATAGCCCCCGAACCGGTCATCACTATTTTTAGGTCACAATTGCCTAACTGAATGTAGCTTTCCTTCAAAAATTCTATTAATGTATTTTTAATATTAGAAAAGTGTCTTTCATATTTTGAGAAAACTATTTCCAGCTTTGCATTTAAAAAGGTAACTTTTATAGTAGTTGACCCAATATCTATCCCTACATATAAAACATTATTCATACTACACTCCCCATAGACTTATTATAAAACGTTAAATCAGTTAGACTTCTATATTCTATGAAAATAATAAAACAGTTATACATTCATAAGCATATCCATATAATATTCTAAATATGCTATATGAACTTATAACAAAAAAAGATAGATAAGAGGTTATCTCATCTATCTTTTTTGATTTATTTTTTTAAACTCTCAATACGTTCTAAAACAACATTGAGCATTGCCTCATATTTTTCCCTTTTTGCACGCTCTTCTTCTATAAGTTTAGCAGGTGCTTTGGCAACAAATCCTTCATTTGAAAGCTTTTTATCTACCCTCTCCACTTCCATCTGAAGCTTTTCCTTCTCTTTTTGAAGTCTTTCTAGTTCTTTCTTAAGGTCTACTAAATCTGCAAAAGGCACATACAATGAAGCATTCGGAATAATACTGGATACCGCATCACTTTCAATACCCTCTTTATCTTTTTGAACAACAACTTCTGATGCAAAAGCTAATACACCGAAGAAGAGTTTTCCTCTTTCAAAAACATCAATAATCTTAGGTAATTCAGAAACAACAAATACTTTAGCTTTTCTGGACGGCGGAACATTCATTTCACTTCTTAAATTACGAATATTACGTACTGCCCCTTTAATCAATTCGATTTCCTCTTCATCCTCAACAAAATGCCACGCATTACTAAAGGCTGGCCACTCAGAAACCATAATGCTTTCTTCTCCGCTTTGAAGACTCATAAATATCTCTTCCGTAATAAATGGAATATATGGATGAAGCATCTTCAGCACGTTAGTCATAACTGTTCTAAGTGTCCATAGAGCTGCTGGTCTCGTACTATCCTCTCTATTATAAAGACGAGGTTTTACCATTTCGATGTACCAATCACAGAATTCTTCCCATGCAAAATCATAAAGCTTCTGTACAGCTATCCCTAATTCATATTTATCCATATTATCAGTAACTTCTTTAGCTAAAGTATTCGCTTTAGAAAGAATCCACCTATCCGCAGCAGTAAGGTTATCCGGCATACCGCTCATCTTTTCATCTGTATCATCAAAGTTCATTAAAATAAAGCGTGCTGCGTTCCAAAGCTTGTTGCCAAAGTTACGATTTGCTTCAACCCTTTCATAATAAAAACGCATATCATTTCCAGGTGCATTCCCTGTTACTAGTGTAAGCCTAAGCGCATCTGCTCCATACTTTTCAATCACTTCAAGCGGGTCTATTCCATTTCCTAATGACTTGCTCATCTTGCGTCCTTCAGAATCTCTAATGAGTCCATGGATCAGGACATCTTTAAAAGGAACTGCTCCCATTTGCTCAAGTCCTGAAAAAACCATGCGAACAACCCAGAAAAAGATAATATCGTAGCCTGTAACCAGCACACTGGTTGGATAAAAGTATTCCAAATCCTTTGTTTTTTCCGGCCATCCAAGGGTTGAAAAAGGCCATAAGGCTGAACTAAACCATGTATCTAATGTATCTTCATCTTGAATCAGACTGTGACTGCTGCATTTGCTGCATTTTTGAGGATTTTCCCTTGCAATAATAATTTCGCCGCATGCTTCGCAGTAATAAGCAGGAATTCTATGTCCCCACCATAGCTGTCTTGAAATACACCAGTCTCTGATGTTTTCAAGCCAATGCAGATAAGTTTTTCCAAATCTTTCAGGTACAAAACGAAGATCCCCATCATGAAGCGCTTTTATTGCCGGCTTTGCCAATTCTTCCATTTTAACAAACCATTGTGCTTTAACCATAGGCTCTATAACACATTTACATCTATCGTGGGTTCCTACATTATGAGCATGAGGTTCCACTTTGATAAGATATCCTAAGTTCTCAAGATCCTTAACCATTTCTTTTCTTGCTTCATAGCGGTCAAGTCCAGCATATTTGCCAGCCAGTTCATTCATTCTGCCATCATCACTAAGCACGCAGACTTGCGGAAGATTATGACGTACTCCTACTTCAAAGTCGTTAGGGTCGTGAGCCGGTGTAATTTTAACAACGCCTGTTCCAAACTCCATGTCTACATAGTCATCTGCAATGATTGGAATCTCTCTGTCCATCAGAGGAAGCCTTACTTTTTTCCCTATTAAATGAACGTATCTTTCATCTTTGGGATTCACTGCAACAGCTGTGTCCCCAAGAAGTGTTTCCGGTCTTGTTGTTGCAAGATTGATAAACTCATCTGTACCAACAATCGGATATCTAAGGTGCCAAAAGCTTCCTTCTTTTTCAGTATGCTCAACTTCTGCATCTGATATGGACGTTCCGCATTCCGGACACCAGTTAATAATTCTGGCACCTCTATAGATATAGCCTTTTTCATAAAGTTTAACGAAAACCTCCTGAACAGCATTCGAAAGACCTTTATCCATTGTAAAACGTTCTCTTTCCCAGTCACAGGAACTTCCTAATTTCTTAAGCTGCTCAATAATACGTCCGCCGTATTGCTCTTTCCATTCCCAAGCCCGTTCCAAAAATCCTTCTCTTCCTAAATCTTCTTTGGCAATACCTTCTTTGTTCAGCTGTTCAACAATCTTTACTTCCGTTGCAATGCTGGCATGATCTGTTCCTGGCATCCATAAGGCATTGTATCCCTGCATGCGTTTATATCTAATTAAAATATCTTGCAAGGTATTATCCAGTGCATGGCCCATATGAAGCTGTCCTGTAATATTGGGAGGCGGAATAACAATTGTAAAAGGTTCTTTTTGGGAATCTGCTTCTGCATGAAAATAACCTTTATCTATCCACTTTTTATAAAGCTTTTCTTCTACAATACTTGGATCGTATATTTTTTCTAATTCTTTCATTTTGCTCCTCCTTATTTTTTCTTACTTAATCATTAAAAACAAAAATCCTATGGCGCAAACAACCAAACCTGATAACTTTACAGCTATAACAGCCCCGCTTATTAAAAGCTGTATTTCTTCTTCATCTTTTTTGTCAAGCTTTGTTTTCGCAATAACAATACGTTTTGCAAAAAAGGTAATTATTACCCCTATGCAAAATAATATAAAACCTATGATCTGCATGATTTCACCTAGCCCTATCTTTCTCAAAGCTTCCTGGAATCTTTTGAAAATAAAAAAGAGCCTTTTCATCCTTAATTTAAGGACGAAAAAACTCGTGGTACCACCTTAATTCTTTACAATCATGTAAAGCACTCTCACTGCTGTAACGGGCAGACCCGCTATTTTCTACTATTATTTCAAAAACAGTGCTCAAAAGCTACCTTCTAATATGCTTTACGCAAGAAGACTTTCAGCTTGTTAATCTTCTCTCTCTATCCGCAGTCATATTATACTCCTCTTTATCATCGCCTATATTATTTTTTTATCATTCTTATTTTATGCATCTTCTGTTGTTTTGTCAAGGGATCTGTCTATTCTTGCATTATATTCATTAATTTTAAGATTAATGAGCTCTCTCATATCCTCATTCTCCTGCAAAGCAAATACTTCTTTCCACAGTGCCTCTTCATAAGTATTTAAGGCTTGCAGCTGCTCAGCAGTCTTCTGTTTGTCTGCTTTAATTGTTTTAAGTGCATTAACCTTTTTAGGGGCCAAAGCCCAGTCCGCCAAATTTTCAATATATTCGATATGAATTTTTTTACTTCGTATAACCTCCAGCATCTTTTCCTCTATCTCAGTAAGAATCTGATTAAGCTGCAAGTATTTTTTTTCATTGTCCTTATTCTTTATATATCTATTATAATACATCTCAAGCTTAGCCACACTGTCAACACCCAGTTTCTCATATTGGAAATCCAGATATCTGGTTTGATGAAAATATCTTATTTTTGATTTATTAAGGTACTTGACTGCCTTTTGCTGTAAAATGACATTAGCATTAAGTGCGTGATCAATTCGATCTTTAGAATATAATATGCCTGCTAAAAATACGATTAATAAACATCCAAATATGCTGAGAAATATCCATACTTCATCTCTTAGTATCTGCATAAAAGCAAAAGAAATGATCATACAGAGTGCCATCGCTATAATAAAGAAAACACTGAACATCTTAAGAAATTGATAACCCTTTAAAAGAGCCTCCCGCTCTTCTAAGAGCTCTTCCTTTTCTTCTTGTAGATAGATCATATAACTTTCGGTTTCCTTTTGCCTTCTCTCTGCTTCATGCATTTCTTGAATGAGGTTTGGAAGTTCATCTTCATACTGTGAAATGAGAAAAAGTGCTTTATTATTTTTGATGAGTCTTCCTCTTAAGTTTTGCTTTTTTTCTGTAATATCTTTAGCTTTATTGGCGAGGATATTAAGTTTTTCGATGTCTTCTTTATCTAGTGCTTCAAACTTCTTAATTTCCTCTTCTCTATTTTCTAAGTCCATTAGATATTCACTGGTACGTCTTTTTTTAATAAAAAGCTCATTAAGTTCCTCAAATAATTCTTCTATTGTAGATGAGGCAATCGGTTTATTATGTTTTTTATTGACACTTCGAAACAAATCCCCAAATATACCCATGTTTTCTCCCTTTTTCTTTTGTTTTATTTATTGCACTCTTTAATGTTTTTCATCCATTCAAGAACTATATTTGGAACCTTGTCTATAACAAGAAAGCGTGCCAAAAACGCACGCACATGTGAAATAGGAAAGTTTGGTCCCTCGCCAACATGGGGTCTTTCCTATCTCATAAAAAAGAACCCATATGGGCTCTTCATTAAAATACACTGCCAAGTACATCTCCAAGCTTAGCACCTTCATCATCTTGATTCATATATTGAAGTATTTCAGGATCAGCTTTTTCTTCAACCTCTTTTAAGCTTAATGATATCTTTTTAGCTTCTTTATCAATACCAAGAATTTTAGCTTTTACTTGTTGTCCAATTTCTAAAACTTCTTCTGGTTTTTGTATTCTTTTATCAGAGATTTGTGAGATATGAATAAGCCCTTCCACATTATCACTGATTTTTGCAAACGCACCAAAGTGAGTAAAACGCGTAATTGTCACATCAACCATTTGATCTTTTTCAAGATTAACTGTTTCAAGATACCAAGGATCCATATTAATATCTTTTAATCTTAGAGATATTTTGCCAGTCGCTTTATCTAGAGCTAATAAAGTCACTTCTACAGTTTGTCCTTCTTTTACAACATCTGATGGATGCTTAATTCTAACCCATGAAAGATCATTGTTATGAATCAGCCCGTCTACGCCCCCAAGATTTACAAAAACCCCATAAGGCATCAGTTTTGTAACAACTCCTGTATACTTTTCACCTTCTACTAACTCAGCTAATTTTTGTTTTTTAGCTTCCTCAGCACGTTTTGCAGCAATCTTTTTACCTGAAAGTACAATCTTTTTAGTCTTAGGATCCAACTCGATGATCTCTACTTCAATTTCTTGTCCTACATATTGAGATAAATCTTCTACATATGTATTTGAAATTTGAGATCCTGGAATAAATGCTCTTAATCCTTTAACTGGTGCTACCACTCCACCTTTAACAACGTCTTTAATACGTACTGTAAACTTCTCCTTTTTATTAAAAAGTTCTTGAACGTCTTCAAGTGCCGTTTCAGCCTCAGCTCTTCTCTTAGAAACTAAAACATTGCCTTCCCCGTCATCAACTTTAAGAACAGCAACTTCAAATTCATCTCCAACTTTAATACTGTTTTTATCAATATCATCATAAGAAAATTCATTCCATGGAATTAAGCCGTCTGCATGATAACCTATATTTACAACTACTCCTTCTTCTTGAACTACAACAACTTTTGCTTTTAAGATGTCACCTCTATATATACGAGTCATTGACTTATCGATTTCCGCCATCAAGTCCGCCATGGTGAGATTTTGTTCATCCATTTTATTGCTCCTCCTTATTATCTGTAAATATACTCCTCTTATTATACACATTCTAAAGATAAAAATATAGTATATTTGAAAGTTTTATTTAATAATTTCAAAAAACAACGTAAAAATTTATAAAATCCATTCTCATCTTCAGATCATTACACTTTATAAACAGATTTAAAAATAAATTATTAAAAAATATTGGTATTAAATTGTATAAATATCTAAATATACATATAATAAGCAAGTCCATAGATTAATAATAGTATTTTATAGTTTCAGCATCTTTATGCTTAAGTATGAGAAAATAATTTTTAAGAAAGAAGGGTTAAAATGAAAAAACGCGATACATTTTCTACTAAAATAGGTATTATTGCCGCTTCAGCAGGTTCTGCAATCGGACTCGGAAACATATGGAAATTTCCTTATATGGCAGGCATAAATGGCGGCAGTGCTTTTATTTTCATTTATATTATCGCAATAGTACTTATGGGCTATCCACTTATCTATACTGAATTTGCCATGGGGCGGAGGGCCAAATCCAATGCAGTAGATACATTTGGCATTATCGGCGGCAGAAAAATTTGGAACTTTGCTGGTTTTTTAGCTGTACTTACAGTCTTTCTTATTGCAACATTTTATATGATGATTACTGGATGGGTGATCTATTATTTTTATAATTCTTTAACCGGACAGCTTTATAATATCGCACAAGGCGCGGACAGTATCACGTATTATAAAGATATATTCGCACATCTCAGCACGTCATTTGCGCTTCCCCTTATTTTTTCTATTATCGGTATTTATATTACCGCGCTTATTAACTCAATGGGAATCAAAGAAGGTATTGAGAAGTATTCCAAAATTATGATGCCCTTATTAGTGGTTATCTTTATCGTACTCATTGGCTATTCTATGACACTTCCAGGGTTTAATGATTCCATGGCATTCTTATTTAAGCCAAATTTCAGCTCTATTTCTCCAGCTGTCATTATCGGTGCCATTGGTCAGGCCTTTTTTTCACTCAGCTTAGGCATGGGCGCACTCATTACGTATGGAAGCTATATTTCTAAGACAGAAAATATCCGCACCATAGCTTGGCAGGTAACGGTAGCCGATACTATCATCGCCTTATTTTCTGGTTTGTTGATATTTCCTGCTGTATTTACGTATGATCTTGCCCCTTCAGCTGGTCCATCATTAATTTTTATTTCTCTTCCTCAGGTTTTTTTGAAAATGCCGGGCGGGAGGCTGTTTAGTACTTTATTCTTTTTGCTTGTTATTGTAGCAGCTATTACTTCCCTGGTATCAATCCTTGAAATAATTATTACTTATGTCATTGAAAAAACAAAATGGTCAAGAAAATTTTCAACTTGGGCAGTCGTTTTTGCAGTAACCGTTGGAGGTGCCATTAACATTGCCGGCGAAGGACCCTGGAGTTATCTGCAGCTAGCGGGCAGAAGTATTTTTGGATGGCTTGATTATTTAACAAATAATATTACTATCCCTCTTGTAGCTGTTCTCACCGCCATCCTTTCTGGATGGGTTTGGGGAATAGCATCGCTTAATGAAGAATTAGAAGTCGGCGGAACCCCGTCCACCTCTTCAGATCGCTATTTTAATCTACTTCTTAAATGGGTTATTCCCCCAGTCATTATTATTTTAATGATTGCACTGCTGCTAGGTATACAAGCCTAACCCCTATGCAGCCCTCCTAACACTAAAAAATGTTACTTTAAAGTTCTTAAAGAATTTTAAAGTAACATTTTTTAGTATGTTTGCTTCTAACTTACTGTATAATAGCTTTTTCGGTACTCAGATGGTGAACACCCTGCATATTTCTTAAACATTTTATTAAAGTGAGATAAATCTGAAAATCCAACTTCATTGCAAACCTCAGAAATAGGCATAAGTGTATCTTTTAGTATAAAGGAGGCGATTCTAATTCTAAGCTTAATCAAGTAGTTAATAATAGAATCCTGGACCTCAGTGGAAAACCTTTTGGTTAAAGTTGTCCTATCTATATTGAATTGACGTACTAAGTCAGTTATGGTAATTTTCTTATTGTAGTGCGTATACAAATAGAGAATAATACGATATATTTCCTCTGAATAAGTCCCATCCTGAAGTTCATACCCTCCAGAGGGGATCATCGCTTTTTCCAGTAATAGTAACATTTCAACAAAATAAGACCGGCTTCGGCAAGGCCAATAATAATCCGTCTGTTCTTGTAACTGGCTTTGAAGCACAGAAAAAAGTTGCGCAAATTTTTTAGCGTCTATTAAATTAAAATTAATTCTTCCCCTACGCTCTTGATCTTTTTCAAAAAATATCTTCAGCCACTGCCTGTCTCTATAGTCACTCATCGTAAAATCGTCAGAACCTAACGCTAAATTCTCAAAACAAAACCTTTCATTGATAAAAGAAGGATGAAAATAAAGAGTTCTAGCTTTCACTACAGATTCAAATAGAAGTTTTGCTGGCTCCTTTTCATTTAAACAAAAAACGACTGGTGCTATAAATAATTCCTTATGCCCCAAAATATCTATGCATCCAGCCCCTTCCTCTACAAAAAACAAGCAGTATCTCTGGCTGCTTTCAGCAGTATTCAAAAGATCCCCTTGCTCATTGATAAAGATAGGAATGTGTATACCCTTATGATATTCTCTTCCTATTGTAAACATTTTTCCATTCCTTTCAACTCATAAAAAATCTTAAAATTAATATCTAGTATTATATCATATATTCCTATTTTTTGATTGATAGTTTTTAATTTAAATTGCTGATAATCCCCCATAAATTACTGCTTATTCTATCTATTAAAATGCACGCTGTCACAATATAATAGTGCTAATACATTTCAAAACATTTATATAAAAGGAGAGAACAATATGTTTAGAAAATCTTTAGTTGTTTTATGCGTTCTATTTTTGCTCATTATTTGCATTGGCTATCTGTACACTACTACTGCTCCAAAAGACCTGCTTAAAGGAGTCACTCATCTTAACCATTCAACCTTGAAAATAGCCAGGCAGCAAACGATTTATTTTGATCCAGTTAATATAGAAGGGGAGCCTAAAGATGCTGACTTAATCTTTTTAACGCATACCCATGGTGATCATTTAAATATAGAAGACATCAAAAAAGTCATGAAAGATACTACAACCTTTATCGTACCTGCCGATGCGGTTGCTACACTTGATACATATGGTATAAAAAATATATTAGAGGTCGTTCCAGATAAAAACTATTCAGTATCAAAAATGAAGTTCAAAACTATACCAGCCTATAATGTAGATAAAAACTTTCACCCCAAAAATTCTAATTGGATAGGTTATGTAGTTTATATTGATCGCACAGCCTACTACATTGCAGGAGATACTGATTTGATCCCTGAAATGAAACAGCTCAAAGTTGATGTGGCTTTTCTTCCAGTAGGAGGCACTTATACGATGGATGCCAAGGAAGCTATAGAAGCTGCAAATACCATCAAGCCTCGTATAGCTGTCCCTATACACTTTGGAGCAATCGTAGGAACTGCTGAAGATGCCAAAACATTTATCGAAGGTTTGTCTCCAGACATCCAAGGCATCCTTTTAAAAGAATAACCGTATTTCCATGTTGCTAAGCATTTTTTTTAACATGCATATAAAAAGCCAGTTTATACGCTGGCTCTTTATCATGTTAAAAATGATTCTTTTATATCATGAATTCCTTTTTCTTTAAATGTACTTTCTCCTTACGCTTGGTCATTAATTTTTTCTGCAAGTTCATTTAGATATTCCCAGCGTTGAAGCTTAAAGTTCAGCTCTTCCTCAACCTGTTCTTTTTTCAGTGTAAGTTCCTGAAGTTTGCTAAAACTTGTAGCATGTAAAACCATATTATCCTCAATTTCTTTCAAATGTCTCTCTATCTTCTCAATTTCTTCATCAATTTTCTCATATTCTACTTTTTCTTTATACGTGAACTTTATTTTAACCGGAGTATTTTGTTGCTTATAGGCCTCATAAGATTTCTCTGACTGAACAGCCTGTTTGGCGGCATCCTGCTTTATCAAATGAGAAGAAAGCTTTTTAGCATAATAGTCGGAGTAATTACCTGGATAGTAAGCTACTTTTCCATTTCCTTCCCACGCAAAAATTTTATCAGCAATGCGATCCAAAAAATAGCGGTCATGAGAAACTACAATAACAGGTCCTCTGAAATCATCTATATATTCTTCTAAAATTTGCAGCGTATAAATGTCTAAGTCATTAGTTGGTTCATCCAGCAATAATACATTGATATCCTGCATAAGAATCCCTAACAGATAAAGTCTTCTCCGCTCTCCTCCCGATAACTTTTCAATAGCAGCATACTGCAATGCCGGTGGAAAAAGAAAACGCTCCAACATTTTACCAGCTGAAACAACGCTTCCATCTGCAAGTTTAATATATTCAGCTTGATTTTTAATATAGTCAATCACTTTTAGTGAGAGATCCATTTCTTTGTTTTCCTGCGTATAGTAGCCAATTTTTACTGTTTCCCCTAGTTCAACCTTGCCTGAGCCACAACTAACAGCGCCTGTGATAAGATTAAGCAGCGTTGATTTCCCAATTCCGTTATCCCCAATTATTCCTATTCTGTCTTCCCTTACAACAGAATAGGTAAAATCTTTGATAATACATTGCTGCTCAAAATACTTTGTTACTTCATAAAGTCCAATAATCTTTTTACCTAACCTGCTGGCGCCTAGGGCAATATCCATACTTTGTTTTTCATGTCCCTCCAGCCTCTTCTCAAGCTCATAAAATCGATCCTGTCTTGCCTTTTGTTTTGTTCTTCTTGCCTCCACCCCTTTTTTCATCCATTCCAATTCTTTTTTATAGGAAGATATATTTTTTTCTCTTATTCTCTCCTCAATTTCTTCCCGCTCGGCTTTAAGTTCGACGAACTTCTGATAGTTCCCTTCATATTTATAAAGCTTTCCGCTATCAAGTTCTGCTATTTTATTGATTACCCGATCCAGGAAGTATCTGTCATGGGTCACCATGAGAACAGCCGAGCGTTTAGCTTTTAAAATTTCTTCCAAATAATCAATAGTATTATTATCTAAATGGTTGGTCGGTTCATCCAGTATCAATAGGTTGCACGGCCTGATAAGCACCCCTGCAAGAGCGATTTTCTTTCTTTGCCCTCCGGATAACTGAGAAACTTTCTGATTAAAATTCGAAATACCAAGCTTTTGTAAAATAGCTTTAGCTTCACTTTCTATCTGCCAAGCTCCGATAGCATCCATTTCTGCGCTTAGCAGCATCAGCTTATGCTGAAGGTTTGAATCCTCTGGATGACTGTTTATTTCTTCTATTGTATTTTCATAATCGCGTAAGATTTTCATAAAAGGGGAGTCCCCCTTAAAGATCTGTTCAATAACGGTAGAATCATCATCAAATATAGGATTTTGGGGCAGATACTCAATCGCCAGTTCATTAGAAGCAGCTATTTCTCCTTGATCAGTGGTTTCTTTCCCTGCCAGTATTTTAAGCAGGCTGCTTTTGCCTGTTCCATTAATGCCTATAATCCCAATTTTTTCAGTGCTGTCAATCGTAATAGACAAATCATCAAATAATACTTTTTCTCCATAAGTCTTTTTAATATGATGGGCAGATAATAAAATCATATTCTTTCCTCTCTATCTAAATCTAAGTTGAATATAATGCTCTTTTTTGTGCATTTGTATTGTGTGCGCAGCCACTTCAAAGTTTGCAAAACTTGAAAACAGATCAATATCTTTTAAAATGTGACAAGTGATACGCTCACTCTTCGGAGACAGCCTAATTAATACAGCCTTCGTATTAGGAAATTGAATGCGCGAGAAGCCCATTTTCTCTATTTCAAGATTCAATGGAATACCTTCTGTTGGGATGAATAAATCTAAATCTTCACCTCTTGGCATTTCTCTCATTTCAAAATCGGAACTAATGTCAAACCCATAGTATTTCATCCGCCAATCTCCTTATATACTATTTTATCTTTTATTAAACATTACTCTAGTATTACTATACCAACATTTATGTCTATTTAAAAGCATAATATAAAAAGGACGAGCAGCTATTACTCATCCTTTTTATCATTTTGATTTAATTCAATAAGCCTTGCAAGAGACGAATGGGACTTTTTACGCTCTGTAATGACTAAGTAAACCACAAATACTAAAGCACCTAAAGTACCAAAAATCATATCCTCCATGGTGTCACGAAGGCTTCCAAGCTGTGTATTGCTGCCTAAATAAACATCGGATAAAAACTCAAAAATTTCCCAGAAAACAGCCCCTGAAACAGACACTAAAAAAGCAAACAATGCTACAATCCTAAAAGCATGACGACCGGTCTGCATATTCACCCGGTCTGCCCATATCAGTATAAGCAGGCCCACATAGCCTAATAAAATGCCTGATGAAAAATGCAGCATAATGTCCCACCATATAATGGAGTCATACAATCTCAAATAAGTTCCTAGCCATTGAGAACACAATATAAACAAAGCATAAATAAGCCTTGCCGTTTCTGTTATTTTCACATGTGTAAGCCTTGTGAAAACTTCTGGAATAAAGGTAAGTGCCAGACTTCCTATCAGCAGCCCTACCAAAAGGAACTTCATATTAAATGCTAGATAAACGGCATTAATAACAAAAATCATTCTAATACCATAAATAATACCCTTCTTCCACCGCATCTCATTTCTCCAGTCTCTGTCTTCATATCTTCATAGGTTATAGCCACTATTTATTCATTACAATTTATCAAACTTCTTATCTCCTTGAATAAGCTTATACATTCTCATTCAATAAGCACAACTTAATATTTAAACATTGTTCCCCTGTCTTACCATTAATATGTATGAATTCAAGTACTTCGTCAGGGCTGAAAGAAGTCCAATAAGCTGGCACCAAATGAACGAACCCACATACATTACATTTATAAAAATAATTTTCCATTTTTATACCCCATTATCTCTTTGAATTAAGAATATACCTATTTTTATTATACCATCCTATTAAAAAATCATTCCAAAATAAAGTATAAAATTAAAAAATCTGGCAAAACTAGCATTAACATCTTAATTAATGCATTAAGATGTACGGCACCCAAAATATCATATAATACATCCATCATTTTAAGAAACATCTTTACCACATTCAGCTGATCTGGATTGATCCTATTCAGCTGAAAACACCCTTACCCAAGCGTAGAAAAGGCCCCTGATAAACAGGGGTCTTTTCTACGCTTAAATGAAGCAGTTTAGCCTTAGGCATAATGAAAATCTATTTCTACATTATGTCTTTTTCCATCGCGAATAAGCGGGATACGATTATCCGACATAACATTACCGTCAAATAATAAAGTATAAAAATCATCCTTCATTCGATAAAAGCCCTTAGGTTTGCGAATATGAATCATATAGTAGGATTCGAAAAATCTTAGTGTATAGCTTACATCTGTCATCGTTTCCTCTAAAATCGGATCAACAACTAAATTTCCTCTTTCATATTTAATTCCCAGCATTTCAATAAGGGTAAGCAGCATCCAAGTGGATGTTCCGCTTAAAGTGGGACCAATATTTTCGCCTGTTTCACTGTTATTATACTGCGTACACCATCTTGGGTTACCACAAACTTCAAATGGTTTTTCCAGAGTATGATAAGGCAGAACTAAGCCCACCATCCAGTATGTCATATCTGAAAGTTTCTTCGCAAGTTCTTTGCACTCTACCTCTTTTGCAGCCTGCATCATAGCCCCTGTTGCCATCATAGTTGCATGCTTAAAAATCCCTCCATTTTCCCGGTCTCCAGGGAAATATTCACCTGTAGCTGTTTTCTTAGCAACTTTAGATAGATCTGTCGGGCTCATTAGTTTGAGTCCATAAGGCGTCTTTAAATATTTCTTAATCACTTCCAGCATGATAGCGATCTGTTCTTCTTTCGCTTCTCCAGCAAGAATAGACCAGCTGAAGGAATTAAGAAAATATGTGCCGTCAATCTCAGAATCTGCTGAAAACCCATCGCCCTTAGCCCCTAAAAATGTAATCTCTTCTCCATATCTATTAAAAAGTACCCTTGCAAAAAAGTTCTCTTTCCAAGCAAACTTTTGAATATTATCACTGAGATGCGTTTTGAGCTTCTTCAATTTTGAAATATAGTCTTCATCTTCTTTAAGTACTGCAAAATCCAGCATATGATCGATGGCAAGCTTCAATAGGAAGGCATTCATGATACTTTCTGAATCATTGTTTTCATAGCTCCCAGTTTCCTTGTAAATTTTTTCTTTTTCTGCTCCCAGCAAAAAGTTTTCATCTACTTTCAGGCAGTCATTCCAATCCGCATGATCTATAAGCGGAAGCCCATGCTTACCGATTGATACCTCTGAGGAATACTTGATAACAGCCTTTAACGTATCATAAACACTTCGTCTCTGCCCCTTTGTCTCAGGAACAACGAACACCTCATCTAAAAATGTTCTGTCTCCTGTATAACTCACAAATCTATGTACAGCCTGCAGCAGCCACAATCCATCATCAGACCACTTGCCTGCTTCTTTGCCTTGCCAGAAGAAATTATGATAACAATAGCCAAACTCTAGTACTTTAGAAATCCATTCCTGAAGTAGCGATTTGGTATAGGCAATTTCTCCCATTGATATAAGGTAATACATAGAAACAAAAATATCCTGTATTTCTCTAAATCCTATTTCTCTGTATCCCTTTTGAGTTAAATCAAAAGATCGGGATACAAAGGTTTGATACAGTACCTGAAACGGCAGGTTTTTATTCACATAAGTATCAAACTTTTCATCTCCTGTTTGAAGCTGCAGATAGGTGCTGTATTTGCTGTAAGCTTCCAGCTGCTCTTTTAGGCTTATATCTGTCTGGTTTTTATGGTTAAATTTAGCGTGCAGATTGTTAATCTCCTTGATAACCTCTTCATCTGTTGGCTCCCCCTCACCAAACTTCGTAATGAGCCCGGCAAAATGATCTGCATATACAGTTTGCTCTGATTTTACATGAATACTACAGCCTAGTGCAAAAAAGCCTGGCCCTTTTGTACTCAACCGATTAGATAATCTTGCAATGCCCTGAGGTCTGACTAGTGTACCGCTGCCAACAAACTCACCATAATGGGTACAGACTTCCCTTGCAAGCTTTTTTCTGCCTTCTTCATAAATCATTGCAGTTGTAAAGCGCACATCTCCTCTGGCATGCAGCGGATAGTAACTTGGACTGTAGGCCATAATGTTTCCCTCTTCATCATGAAAAACTTTCCCCTGCATAATAACAGTAGAATAAACAACGTCTTCCATCAGTGCATGGGTTGCAGACGTCCCGAGCATGCCAGTCATGACAAGCTTAAGCTTTCTCTCTGTTTCCCCTAAATTTTTGATGCTGATTCTCTGTACTTCTGTTGCAGCAGGCAGTCCTTCATACTGCGGCAGCAAAAAGATTGTCCTTTTGATTTCAAGACCACAACGGGTTTTGTACCTAATGATAGTATGATTTTGGGAATGTATGCAACAGGCGCTCTCTACGTTAGCATCCATTATATCTGCAGAATAAAAAATTTGTCTGCCTGCTTCAACAATATAAAACTGCCGATTTGCAGGAAATCCATTTTCCTCTGGCAGAAAATCCCACCTTGTAGCTAATACCTGGGTTGCTGCATGCGCTCTAAAACTTCCGCCTCCCAAACGATCTACTACACTTTTTGGCGTAGACTGAAGAGCTGCCGGAAACTTCATACGGTTTCCAAGAAGCATATTGGTATAAAAATGTGGCCCAGGAATCGGGTTTTTTAGATCAATGACATGTTCTCCTTCTTCATTAATATAACCTGCCCACGTTTTATAGTTCTTGCATACATTGAAAATCATATCACAAAGCTCTGGCGGAGTCTCTTTTTCAAGGATCACCTTATGATCGCATTCATAAATTGTCACACCGCCTTTGTTCCAGTCAATCATGATAAGATATGATTTATCTGTGTCCAGCCAGTCAAAGTAATCCGCTAAATCACTAACTTTGTAAAGCTCTTTTATAGCAGGAACGACTGACTCAAAACCTCCTACAGCCAAAATGTGTTTATAACTTGTGTCTGTAAACTGAACATCATACTGCCTGTCTTTACAGAGCAGGCTGCCAAAACAGTCATTTGCAATATCCTGAGCCCGTGTCAGCATATTTCTTGCAATAGCAATACCCATTAAACTCCCTCCTTGATCAAAAAAGACTTTTAAAAACATTTTTTATGCTCCATACGCTTAAAGCAGGGCATTTATGTTTTATATTCTATTACAGCCGTGTACTTTGTCACAAGTTGAAGATTTTGCACCTGCTTGTAAAATATTGCATGGATAATGGATAGTCAGTTGCTGCTTGCTGCTTGGCGCATCTTAAACATAAAAAAAAGTTAGAGATGATCTTGCCCTATATACTCATATAGGCTTGTCTCTAACTTTTTTTCGTTTTATTTTATTTTTAGTACCGCTTAACCTATACCTGTTAAAAACCTAAAAGTATCCGTCTTAAAGAAATCATTTTAGGTTTGACATCACTACATTGTTTTTTGCAGGATTTCCAAAACCTTGGGTAATATATTATTTTGTTTACAGGATAAAAAATCCCATTATAAACACGCTCAGTTACTTTACGTGTCAGCAAATAAATAATAGCGACCGGGCTAATAAGCAAAATAGCATGTCCCAAAACATTAAAACTTAGTAGTTTGAGAACATGGATAATGGCATAAACCCCTATCGTAAGGTACGGATGAAACAGATAAACATTCATCGTCTGTTTGCCCACTTTAGTAAAAAATAACTTTTTATGAGGAATGAGATTTAGTAAACAAATACTTATAGAAGCGGCTCCTATATAAATCATTCCTTTAAATAAGATGCCCTCATAAATACCAAACCCGCTGTAACTGTAGGACTGAGAATGATATAAAAAGTTATAGTCTAAAGCATTGCTGCCCCCTAGATAAAAGGCAATGATTACTGCCACAACAAGCCCTAACAATGCGTACTTTTTACTTATGCCAGCTATTTTGCTTAGCCCTTTTTCACTTGTATAGTAGCCTGCAAGGAAAAACGGCAAAAAGGAAATCGTTCTAGATAAAGATAAAATACCTCCTCCGCTTGGTATAATCCCAATAAGGAGACCACATAGGATGCTGATAGGTAAAATGTATTTGATACGTACAAGGTATTTAAGCATAACCCTCCAAAAAAACAAACTAATTAAATACCACAGCGTCCAGCCTGGATAAATAATAAGAAGCATCAGCTCCCCTGTTGCCAAATAGGCAAGCAGATACCAAATGATATTAAAAACAATATAAGGCACTAAAAGCGATTTAACAGCCCCTTGTCTGCATTTATCCACATTTTTCGATAGATACCCCGAAACAAATACAAAAAGCGGCATATGAAAAAAATAAATAAAAAGATAGAGGCCCATTAGCACTGAATTACCCTGTATATAATATTCTATAACATGTCCGAAAACAACGAAAAAAATAAGCAGTACTTTTAAGTTATCAATTAAGTAATTCCTCTCTGCTTTCCCCATCGCAAGCCCCCTGTTAGATGTCAGTCTTTATCCTATCATAACATATTTCATAAGGCGTTTCATCTTAAAAAATGAGAAAACTTCTGCCAATCATGAAAAATCACTTTCAGCAGAAGTTTTATACGTTAAATTTTAATATTTTATGACCTAAGTTTGCTTTCTACATACTCATCATAAGACATCATTTTATCAATGATTCCTGTATCTGTCAGTTCAATAATTCTGTTGGCTACCGTCTGTATGAACTGATGGTCGTGAGATGTAAAAAGAATATTCCCTTTAAAGTCAATAAGTCCGTTATTAAGAGCAGTAATAGCTTCAAGGTCTAAGTGGTTTGTCGGCTGATCCAGGATAATCACATTGGCCCCGCTCAGCATCATACGTGAAAGCATACATCTTACTCTTTCGCCACCAGATAGTACTTTAGCCGGTTTTAGTGCATCCTCTCCTGAGAAGAGCATTCTTCCTAGAAACCCCCTTAAATAACTTTCAGACTGTTCCTCTGAAAACTGTCTCATCCAATTAATAAGATCTAAATCACAGTCATTAAAAAACTGGGAGTTATCTTTTGGGAAATAGGATTGTGAAGTTGTAACACCCCATTTAACAGTTCCGGTATCCGGTTCCATCTCCCCAATTAAAATTTTAAAAAGTACTGTTTGTGCCATTTCATTTTCACCAATGAATACAATCTTATCTTCTTTATTCATACGAAAACTTACATTACTCAGAACTTTTACACCATCAATGGTCTTACTAAGGTCTTCAACAGTCAATATTTCATTACCAACTTCCCGATCTGGCTTAAACTGCACAAAGGGATATCTTCGCGTTGAAGCGGGCATCTCATCAAGAGAGATCTTATCTAATAACTTTTTACGAGAAGTTGCCTGTTTAGATTTGGATTTATTAGCTGAAAATCTTGCTACAAAGTTTTGAAGTTCTTTGATTTGATCTTCTTTTTTCTTATTCTGCGCTTTCATCAGCTGCTGAATCATTTGGCTTGATTCATACCAGAAATCATAGTTACCCACATACATTTTAATTTTAGAATAATCAATATCTACAATATGGGTACAAACAGTATTTAAAAAGTGTCTGTCATGGGATACAACGATAACTGTCCCAGGAAAATCCAGCAAAAAGTCTTCCAGCCAGTTTACAGACTGAATATCTAAATGGTTAGTCGGCTCATCCAGCAGCAGAATACCTGGCTGTCCAAATAAAGCCTGCGCCAATAGAACTTTTACCTTATCGGCCCCTTTTAAATCTTTCATAAGCGCATAGTGAAGATCTGTTGTAATGCCAAGGCCCTGTAAAATTTGAGAGGCTTCTGATTCAGCTTCCCATCCATTCATCTCAGCAAACTCACCTTCCAGTTCTGACGCCCTAACGCCATCTTCATCAGTAAAATCTTCTTTTGCATAAAGAGCATCTTTTTCCTTCATAATTTCATAAAGCCTTGAATTACCCATGATAACTGTCTGAAGCACTTCAAAGTCATCATATTGATAGTGATCCTGCTTAAGTACAGACATTCTTATTTTTTTGGGAATATTAATTTCTCCTGTAGTACTTTCTATTTCTCCTGAAAGTATTTTTAAAAAAGTAGATTTTCCCGCTCCATTGGCCCCGATAAGCCCATAGCAGTTCTCTGGCGTGAACTTCAAATTGACATCATCAAAGAGTTTTGTTCCACCATACTGCAAACTTACATTAGTAACTGTAATCATTTTATAATCATCCTTTTATCTCAGTATCTTAACAGTTTGTATTATAACATATATTTTTAGTTTCACAATAATATGTTGCAATGAAATAGTTGTTAAATAAGAAAAAAGCTGTCTATTTCTCATTTAAACAGCCTTCTTAACAAGTAAACTTACAAAAAAAGGCACAGCCTGCTGTGCCTTTTTTATTAAAACTTTATTTCATCCGTTTGGTCTGATAGGCTTCCCTTATCATTTGAAGTTACCTTTTTTACAAGATCCATTAAATTGATTCCTGTTAAGGCATCAACCACTTCAGGGACTTGTGCGATAATGTTGGTGACGCTTTTAGATACTCTGCTGGCACCGCCGTCTCCGCCATTGTCAATCACAATAATCTTTTCTGTTTTGCTAAGAGGCTCTGCAACACTCTTTGCAATTTCAGGCAGTTTTTGAGCAAGCATTTCAATAATCGCTGCCTCGCCATATTGCTTGTAGGCTTCTGCTTTTTCTTTCATTGCATTAGCTTCGGCTTTCATCGCATCAGCAGTTGCCTGCCCTTTAAGCCTAATAGATTCTGCTTCTGCCATACTCTTAATTCGAATTGATTCTGCTTCTGCTTCTGCTTTTTTAATTTGTTCAAAACGCTCAGCTTCTGCTTTTTGTTCTGTTTTATACTTATCTGCTTCTGCAACTTTCTTAATCGACACTTCAAGTTCTCTTTCTTTTTTAAGAACCTGTTGCTCTACAATCTGCGTCTGCTTTTGTTCTTCAAACAGCTCTGCTTCTTTTTGTGCCTGTATAACCTGCTTTTGCACGACATTTTTTTCTATTTCGTATGCAAAATCGGCTTTAGCTTCTGCCTTTTTTTGCTCTTCTTTATAAGCTTGAACTTTAAGTTCTTTTTCTTTTTCTGCCCGAGCAATTTCTGTTTCTGCTGCAAGCTGTGCTTCTTTTCCTCTTCTTATTGCTTCTGCTGTTTTTTCCATTTTCTCGCGGTCAGCTTCAGCCTGAGCGATGGATGCATTCTTCTTAACTTCCGCAATCTGTTTAACCCCAAGTGCCTGTAGGTATCCATTTTTATCATCAATATCTCTGATTGTAAAAGTTTTAATATCAAGGCCCATACGTTCTAAGTCTGCTTTTGCAATCTCTTCAACATGCTCTGCAAAACGCTGGCGGTCACTGTAGATTTCTTCTACGCTCATTTTACTAACTACTTCTCTTAGTTTTCCTTCAAGCACATCTTGTACGGTACTTTGAATAACAGAAATGGTTTCTTTCTCTCTGCCTGTATTAAATTGCTCCATCGCATAAAGAATGCTGTCTTTTTGAGATTTTACTTTAACGATAACTACGCCATCTGTATTAATTGGAACCCCGTTGCTGTCTAATGATCCATTGGTTCTTACTTCAACTTTAATATTTTCTAATGAAATACGATGCGCTTGTTCAAAAAACGGAATAACTACTCCTCCGGCTCCTGTTATCACTCTCTTTTTAAGCCCTGTTACTACAATTGCCTTATCTTGTGGTGCTTTTTTCCAGATTAAAGCAATGAGTATAATGAGAAGCACAATCACTCCTACACTAGAAATTGCCATGACTGGTATTTGCGGCATACTCCATTCCCCCTTAAATATAAAATTTCATTACAATTTCAATCATATCTCAATATTTAGTATATTTCAATTCTTTATTTGTACTATGTTAAAAATATTACTCATATGAATAATATAAGTACCTGTCCTATAACGTCTTTTATGTTATACCCCCTAAAAGGAGATGGAGCAAATGTCTTTTACAGTATTAATGAATGATTTAATGTGTTTGGTAAACCACTCAGGTTATCTAGGCATCTTTGCCGTTATAGGGCTTGAATATGCTTGTTTTCCTATTCCCAGTGAAGTCGTACTGCCCTTTGTAGGCATCAGCATAGCCCAAACAGAACTTAAAATATTAACAGCTTTTTTAGTAAGCATTGCAGCTGGCCTTTTAGGTTCAGCCCTCTGCTACTTTGCCGGAAAATATAGCGGGGAAAAGTTATTAAAACTGCTGGCTGGGCGCTCGAAAAGCGCAAAAAAAGCATCGGAAACCTTTCACATTTGGTTTAGCCGCTATGGTCACTGGGCTGTTCTTTTTGCCAGAATTGTTCCGCTTACCCGTACTTATATTTCTATATTTGCCGGAGCCAGTCATATGTCCTTTGGTGTATTTATGCTTTACTCCTCTGTTGGTATTGCACTTTGGAACTTGGTTCTTATCAGCATGGGATTTTATATCGGCAATAACTGGACGCTTATAAATCGCTTACTCAGCCATTACAGCCATGTTGTAGTCACTATCATTGCTATTATTTCTTTGCTACTCATCATTAAAAAATTATTCATCTCCAAAAATGATTTTTAGATCCTCTCTTTTTATTCTATACTATAAGATTCTTCTCCTGTAAAATCATTGAGTTTGTCATAAAATCATATTATAATACATATAAACTTACTTTTTGTAAAATACAGTTCATTCAAAGAAGGTGTACCAATGTCCGGCAAAAAAATAGGCCTTATTGTGGAAGGCGGCGGCATGCGTGGCGCTTATACGAGCGGCGTATTAGAAGCCTTTAGTGCTCATAACATTTATTTTCCTTATATTGCAGCAGTCTCTGCTGGAGCCAATACTTCCTGCAGCTATATTTCCAGGCAGCATGAGCGTAACAATCGCATTTATACAGAATGGATTACCGACAAACGTTTTGTCGGTTTAAAAAACCTTTTCAAGGAAGGCAGTTACTTTGGAATGAACTTCTTATTTGATGAACTGCCAAATAAGCTTGATCCTTTTGATTTTGAAACCTTTAAAAAATCTGATATAACATTCAAAGTAGGAACTGCTCACTGTAAAACAGGCAGAACTACCTACTTTGAACCTAACAAATGCCAGCATATTTCAAGTGTTAATCAAATTCTCAGAGCTTCCAGCAGCCTTCCTGTTATTTCAAAAACCGTCCAAATAGACGGCGAGGATTACTTAGATGGCGGCATTACCAATCCCATACCTCTCAGCCAGTCCATCGTAGATGGCAATACGCATCATGTGGTTATTCTGACCCGCAATGAAGATTATCGCAAGAAGTTTTCTAAAACACTTTATCGCTTTTCTAAATATTACTTAAAACACTATCCTAAAATCATCGAAAAAATAAAAATCAGACATGAAATCTATAATGAAACACTCGATAAAATTAATACCCTTCATCAAGAAGGACGTCTTTATATCTTTAGGCCTAAAGCACCCCTTAAAGTAGATCGATTTGAAAAAAGCTCAGCCAAACTTAAGGCTCTGTATCAACAGGGGTATAACGAAACACTGGGCAGCTTAGGTAATTTTAGCCATTGGCTCAATACAATCTAATATAAACCTTAACTTTCCTAAAAGGTGCTTAAGTCACTTTAAATACCTTTTTTCACTTATCTTATCCGCTTTTTAGGTTACATAATTTACATATGCTATATTTATGTCATCTATTACATATTTGTTAAATCCAGTGTATAATGTTAATACAATACTTTATTTAAAAATAATATGAAATAAGATAAGGAGCGATGACATGAAAAAATCAAAGATTAAATTTTTATGTATACTACTTCTTCCTATTGCTTTATTGCTCCACTATATCTTCTCTGTTTTTCCTCACGCTAGTGAATCTTTTTATTCTCTAAGCATTAATAAAGCCTTTATTCAGAGCTTAAGCAAAATTACCGGTCTCTTTCCTTTTTCATTATCTGAACTGATGATCTATGGTGTCATTCCATTTTGTGTTTTTTATATAATCTATACCCTTTGGCATCTTTTTAATGATCTTAAAGCATGGCATAAAGTACTGCTTAACTTTTTATTAAATACGGCCGCGTTCTTTTCTGCAGTTTACTTTCTTTTTATGAGTATGTGGGGGTTTAACTATCTGCGTCCTCATTTTGCTGAAACTATCGGTGTTCAAGTTACTGAGCATACCTCTATGCAGCTTGTTGAACTTTATGAATATCTGATTGAAGCAACCAATACCCTGAGCGAAAAGGCCGTAAGAGATGAAAACGGTCATATGATGATACCTGATGGTTACAGAAGCGTTTTTGAAAGGGCACATTTAGGTTACAATGAAGCTTCTAAAGTATTTCCGAGTCTTTCAGGCAATTATGGTAAACCAAAACCTGTTTTAGCTTCTGAAGCCATGAATTACACAGGGATAGCAGGTCTATACTTCCCTTTTACCGGAGAAGCTAATGTTAATGTAGCTGTTCTTGATGTTTCCATTCCTGTAACAACTCTGCATGAAATGGCTCACCAAAGAGGGTATGCCAATGAAGATGAAGCAAACTTTATTGCATTTATTACGAGCAAACTTCACCCAGATATTGACTTTCAGTATTCAGGACATCTCCTTGCTTTATCACATACAGCCTCTGCGCTTATTGAGGAAGATCCTTATCTTCTCCAAGAACTAAATAAACGGTTATCTGTTCACGTTATCAATGATATCAGACGGAACCATGAGTTTTGGAAGCAATATGAGGGAAAAGCCGAAAAGATATCCAGCGCAATGAATGATACTTATCTGCGTGCAAACGGCGTATCAGATGGTACAAAAAGTTATGGAAGAATGGTTGATTTATTATTAGGTTATTATGACGCCTATATTAAAGAATAGGTAAGATAGGCTCACTACTTTATTTAGGAAATGGCAAAGCACACATCCACTATGATATAAGATGTGTGCTTTTTGCATGTAACTTAATCTTACGCTTGATATAGATTTAAACCAGATCACCGAATTCTGCCCCAATTAATGTTGTAAGAACCGTGGGAGCCACGGTTACCTGTACGCCAACTTTCCCTCCGCTGAACGTTATATCTTCAAAGCTTAAGGCCGTACTATGAATATAAGTTTTATAGTGCTTTTTCATCCCAATAGGTGAACATCCTCCCCTTACATAACCAGTTGTTTTCTGAAGGTCTGTAAGTGGAAGCATCATGATGCTTTTTTCTTTTGTAAGTAAACTGGCCTTTTTCAAATCTAATTCACAGGTAACCGGGATAACAAAGATATAAACTGCCTTTGAATGGCCATAAGCTGCCAGTGTCTTAAAAACCTGCTCAGGGTTTTTATTAACTTTCTTCGCAACCGCAAGTCCATCTGTGTGCCCGTCCGAACTCTCATAAAATGCTGCTCGATAAAGAATCTTTTCTTTATCTAATATACGCATTACATTAGTCTTAATCACCGACATCTCTTCCTCCTCTATCATTATTACTCAAGTTGATGAACAATCCTATACTTCTTAATCCGGTTTTGTCTGTTCTTCCAGCTCAGTTAAGTATACTAAGGCTTCTTGTTTTGAAGTCCTGCACATGTCTTCGCTTGGCTGAAGTTTTCTGCAGACCACTGGTCTGTCTCTATGCATAAACAGCCTGCACCGATCCTCATCGTCTAATTGCACACATCTTTCTCCTGCCTTTTTGCCATTAGGCATCCCCGGAATAGGTGAGCTAATTGAGGGGGCAATGCAGCAAGCTGCACACTTTTCTCTGCATTTCATCATTTTTCCTGCTTTCTTTTTTCACCGCAATATGGACAGAAATCATAGTCTGTCTCCAATTTTTGGTGGCATCCCATACATTTATTCTGCTGGCTGCAAACTTCTAAAATCCTGCAGTCCGCAAGATCCTTTTTCCCATATTGCGCAAGCACTGCATCTTCTTCGCTTGTTTCATACGTATAACCGCATGCATGCTCTACAACAAAATAACGTTCTTTCCACTGCCATATGGGAAAGAAAAAAATCCTTAAACAATAATAGGTTTTTAAAAGTTCTAATGTTCTTGTCTGCTGACACTTCGCACATCTGCCGTTAGCTTGTTTAATTATCTTGGTTAACTGCGCAACATCTATGAAAATAAACATCAGTCTGCTCCTTTATCTCTGGCTTAAATAGGTATGTAATAACTGATAAAGGTATTATATCAAATTTTTTCTCTAATAAAAGCTTTTTTGTTTCATACTACCAAAATCTTTACTTCATGAATTTACAAAGATCAAAAATAGTGTTACAGTTTTTATATAAATTTTAGGAGGTCACACTATGAGTCATATGGTTGGCAAAGAAGCTTACAAAAGCTTAGAAGAAAGGCTTAATAAATTCCCCCAGGGTGCCCCTCCCTCTGATACCTTATATCAAATCCTCCGTTTGCTCTTTACTGAAGAAGAGGCAAAGATGGCATCACTTCTTCCCATCAGACCTTTTGGTCTCAAAAAAGCTGCTAAAACATGGAATATGAGTGAACTTCATACCCTGAAATATCTGGAACATCTGTGCTCAAAGGGCGTTTTATTAGATATGAATCACAATGACAAAACAACTTACTTTTTACCTCCTCCTATGGTAGGCTTTTTTGAATTTTCATTAATGCGGACAAGCCATGTGGTGGATCAGAAACTGCTCAGTGAGCTTTATCATCAATATCTGAATGTAGAAGAAGATTTTATTAAAGAACTATTTTTCTCTACAGAAACCAAATTTGGCAGAGCCTTTGTGCAAGAAAAAGTACTATCAGCAGATAATGCAATCCATGTATTGGACTTTGAAAGAGCAAGTCATGTTATTACAACAGCTGAAAGCATCGGTATCAGTACTTGCTACTGCAGACATAAGATGCATCATCTGGATGCTGCCTGCAATGCCCCAATGGATATCTGCATGACCTTTGGAGCCACTGCTGCTTCCCTTGCCAAACACGGATACGCCAGACTTGTTGAGTCCTCTGAATGTCTTGAACTGCTTCATTCGGCCTATGAGCACAATCTTGTCCAATGCGGTGAAAATGTCCGTGAAGATGTGAGCTTTTTGTGCAACTGCTGCGGATGTTGCTGTGAAGCAATGGTTACAGCTAAAAGATTTGGTGTCCTTAATCCTATTGAAACGACTGCCTTTATTCCTGTTATTAATACATCCAGCTGCGTAGGCTGCGGAAAATGTCAAAGAGTCTGTCCTGTGGATTGTATTGAAAAAGTTATTGAAGATAAAAAATCTCAAAAGTTAGTTCCTAATCCCAACCTTTGCCTTGGCTGCGGGGTCTGTGTGCGTAACTGTCCAAAAGGCAGTATGACACTCATTCGCAGAGATAAAAAAATATTAACCCCTGCCAATACAGCTCACCGCACAGTACTTATGGCAATTGAAAAAGGAACGCTTGCAGACTTAATATTTGATAATCAAGCTTTTAGAAGTCATCGCGCTATGGCCGCTGTATTATCCTGTATTTTAAACCTTCCTCCTATTAAACAAGCATTAGCCAGCCAGCAGATGAAATCCATTTACCTTGACCGTTTGCTCTCATCAAAAGCTTCTGTTAGGAAACTGCATCACTGACGCTCGCACAGCTGAAATGATAACTAAGGCTGCTCTTTCTTGCATAAGAGCAGCCTTAATATGTGTTATTTAATAATCTCTTTTGCAAACTCTGTATTAACAAGTTTGCTATATTCTGGTCTCTTATCTAGTTCTCCCGCAAGTTCCATAACATCCAGCAGTCTGTTAAAACTGTCTTCTTTTAAGATAGGCTCGCTGCACCATGCATCAATTGCTTTGTATCTTTTTATAACAGTCACCAGATCTTCTTCACTCAGTTCTTTAAATTGAGGCGCAATAATCGGTGCAATTTCTTCAGCAGAATGATTCATAACAAACTGCTGCCCTTTATAGAGTGCTCTTGTAAATTTCTTAATAATATCAGGGTTCTTCTTCATATAACTTTCAAGAGCACAATATGCGGTATAAGGTATTTCTCCTGACTCTTTGCCAATAGAAGCAACAATATAGCCCTGCCCTGATTTTTCAAGTGACGTTGCCACTGGTTCAAAAAGTGTTACATAGTCTCCTTCTCCGCCTGTGAAAGCGCCTCCCATAGCAGCAAATTGAATATCTGTTCTTACATTAACATCTGTGCTGCCTTCTCCTATAGTCAGTCCGTGATTTTTCAGCACGTACTCCAGTGTCATATTAGGAACGCCGCCTTTTCTGCCTCCAATGACTTCTTTTCCTACTAAATCTTTAAATTCGAAATTAGGTTCATCACTACGTGATACCAAAAAGCTGCCATCCCTTTTTGTCACTTGTGCAAAAGTAACTGCATAATCTTTACTGCCTTGATTATAAACATAGATTGAAGCTTCCGGCCCCATAAACCCAATTTGTACTTCTCCAGATAGGAGCGCCGCCATTGTTTTGTCCGCTCCTTGGGCGCCAATAAGTTCAATATTTAATCCTTCTTCTTCAAAAAAGCCTTTTTCAAGGGCTACATATTGTGGGGCATAAAAAATAGAATGGGTAACTTCTGCTACTTTTATTTGTGTTAGTTTATTATTACTGTTACAGCCTATTGTAAACAGGATAAGGGTCATTGCAGTGATAACCGCCAACGCTGCCTTTAAACCTTTCATCATCACTCACCTCATTAAAATGGTATTTATTTACATTTCTCTTCTATAGCATACTCATTTTTTAGTCTATTTGTTACTCTTTTTGTGAGATATATTTTTCAATCACATTCACAATGCTATACATAATAAATGCACATATCGCAAGTACTGCAACCCCCATCATAACTAAATCTAATCTAAATACCTGCCCTCCATAGACAATCAAATAACCTATGCCATACCGTGATACTAAAAATTCTCCGACGATTACGCCGACCCATGATAAGCCTATATTAATTTTAACAATATTAATGATATTTGCGACGTTAGCAGGCAGAATAAGTTTAGTTAGAATCTGCATCTTAGATGCCCCAAAGCTTTTCAGCATCTTAATCTTGTCTTCATCTACATGAATAAAATAATTATAAGCTGATAAAATGGTTGTAACAATTGAAATAGTAATGGCTGTCACAACTATCCCCTGTATTCCCGCACCAGCCCAAACAATCAAAATAGGCGCAAGAGCTGTTTTAGGCAGTGCATTAAGTACTACTAGTACAGGATCTAGAATTTTTGCTAAGGTCTCTGACCACCATAAAAATATAGCTATTATAATGCCTAAAAGCGTTCCTAGTGTAAACCCTAATATGGTTTCCCACACAGAAATACCTACATGTTTGAATAAACTTCCATCTGCTACGTAACTTATAAATAATTTATAAATCTGTGAGGGACTGCTTACTAAGAATGTATTGACTATCTCATATCTTGCGAGCAGCTCCCATATACCAATAAACCCTACCGTTAGGAACATTTGCCAAAACAAAATAGTATATTTCTTCTTCTTCTGCCAAAGATACTGTTTATACCCTTCGCTTTTTTCTGTATTAGTCATAGACATCCAGCTCCTTCCATAATGCATCGAAGTAATCTTTAAATTCAGGAGCTTTTCTCGCATTAAGGGGTGTTTTTTCGCCCTCAATAGTGAGCTCAATATTATACATCTTTTTAACAGCTGCCGGTCTTTTAGATAATACACATACTTCATCTGCAATCGAAATAGCTTCTGAAATATCATGGGTAACAAGAATCGCTTCTTTATGCTCATTTTTAATGATTTTATAAATATCATTGCTAACGAGCAGCCTTGTCTGATAATCGAGTGCGGAAAAAGGTTCATCCAAAAGAAGCAGATCCGGACTAGTGGCTAGCGTTCTGATGAGTGCCACCCTCTGTCTCATTCCCCCTGATAATTGTTTAGGATAATTTTTTCTAAACTCCCATAAATCATAGATTTTTAAAAGGCGCTCTATTTTCTGCATTGCTTCATCATTTAACTTTTTTTGGATTTCAAGTCCAATAGTAATATTATCAATAATATTGCGCCATTCCAGAAGATGATCTTTTTGAAACATATAGCCTATTTTCCCATTAATAATAACCTCTCCACCAGTAGGCTTTATAAGAGACGTTAATATATTTAGAATGGTTGTTTTGCCGCTTCCTGATGGGCCTATAATGGCTAATATTCTGCCTGAATTAAGCTTTAAATTGAAATTTTCCAGCACCTGAATCTCTGAGCTGTCTGTATAAAAACTTTGATTAACATTTTTCATTTCTACAATATACGTCATTTACTCACCTCCACTATCTGCCATTTTTCTTCTGTCTTTGGCAATTATCCCTTAATACATAGTATTACGCCTGATTATGGAGGGTGCTTGTCAAACTATATTTAATGCTATCTACTGTACAAAAAAAGTATCCTTATGTTTGATAAAAGGATACTTTTTCATTGACTCATTACCTTATTTTATTTGTTTTTAGCTGTAGATCTTCTTTCAATAAGTCCCATACTTACTGAAATCCGCTTCTGCCCTATCTCTCCACCTTGCGCCGCTAAAATGGCATCAATAATGGTTTTACCAAAAACTTCATACGGCGTAGCAATAGTCGACAGCCCTGGATAACTGGTTTCTCCAAGGTCAATCCCGTCACATCCCGTAACCCCTATATCTGCTGGAATGCTTAAATGATTTTTATGGGCAAAGTTTAGTATGCCAAGGGCCACAAGATCATTAATCCCACAAACGGCATCTGGTTTTGATTCACAATTCCAAAGTTTTGTCATTACTTCTATGCCGCTTCTGATATCAAATCCTCCGTCAATGATCCACTCCTCTTTAGTTATTAAATGATTTTTTTCTGCATATTCTAAGAAATACTTACGCCTGTCACTGGAAGGAATAACCTCGTCATTTCCTCCAATAAACGCAACCTTTTGATAGCCCCGCTGAGCTAGGTGCTGAGTTAAAAGAGCCATGCCCATCCGGTCATCATTAACCACCTTGATACAGTCTATATGCTCTCTTTCAGTCGTGATGACCACCGGGATTTTTTCAGCAATCATCTGTAACTCCTCAATATAAGCTTCTTTACAGCCTTTGAAATCTAAAGCGCCTCCTATAACGACTAAAGCCTCCACCTGCTTGTTCATAAGGGTACGAAGCATTTTTAATTCAACAGCCTTATCTCCCTGGGTATTACACAAAAAAACCATAAACCCTTCTTTTAGAGCCTTGAGCTGAACCTCATAAAACAAACTTGCATAATAAGGGTTCTTGATATCCGGAACAATAATCCCAATAAGATTTGATCGCTGCTCCTTAAGTCCTTTTGCCATAGCATTCGGTACAAACTGATGTTTTTTTATAGCTGCCTCTACCAGTTTCTTTTTATCTTCTGATACCCCGATATTTCCGCTTATTACCCTGGATACCGTTGACGGGGATACGCCAGCTTCTTTTGCTATATCATAGATCGTTATATTCTTCTTACTCATATTATCCTCCTAGTCGCTAAGCTCAGCTTCCTACTGTTCCTTTAAAAGAAAACTCAAAGTGAATATCCCTATCTGAAGCAACCAGATACTCCGCGTGTGGCATGGCGCCCCAGCTGTCATCTCCGCCTATTCCGGTATGTTTAAGGGATGCTCTTATTACAGTATAGCGTGCAGCGGGCAGTTCATAGTGGTGATATGCATTTTCAATTTCATGAGGAGTATAAGGAAGTACACTTACTTCCATTTGATCTGCTTTTAAAATCAGCCCTTCTCCTTTTTCATCAGTAACCTTCGCCCATCTCACGCCTGCTCTATTGCCGCACTCCTGAGGAATAACATACTGCGCTAGGTTATCAGCCGCGTTGGTCTCAAATATTCCAAGCCTCGCACCATGCCTTCGGTCTGCATAATTTTCATCTGGCCCATATCCATACCAAGTCCACTGATGATAAGCGGCAGGAACCTTAAAAAGCATTCCAAAATCAAGCATTTCACTTAATCCGTCAGTTCCTTTATAATCCATTGTACACTTAATGGTGCCGTCACCGTATACCGTATACCCCACAATGCATGTTGTCCTTGGATTTGTCGGCAGGCTGTAGGTATAAATAATCTCTGCCTCATAATCATTGCTCCTCGTCTTAACATCAACAGCTTTCGCATACAAACTGGCGGCTTTCCACTGGGCACATCGGTAGCTCATTTTATTACCTCTGTCATTATCCGTTGGTGCATGCCAAAAGTTCGGCATAGGGATACTATTAAGATGTTCCTTTCCAGCATATTGATAAGACACTAGCCCACCGTAGTTTTTCGAAAATATAGCATGAAACTGCTCTCCCCATACACCATAGTTCACATCGCAATCTTCAACTTGAACCTTATCCTCTATTTTTTCCAACTCAGATGCAATCTGATAAATATACTCCCCAAAAGCTACTTCATGGCCAGCATCTGCCCACTTTTCATTTTTCTTCAGCTGAAGGCTTACTTGAACTGCATATTCTCCGCCTAAAAGCTGTTTTTCAATAGGCAGTGAAACATACTTATTTTCACCTGGAGCAATTAATGCCTCCATCACGCCTTTCTGAATCATTTCACCGTCCTTTAAAACACTGTAGCATAAAAGATAGTTTTCAGTTGATATGAACACATTTTTGTTATGAATCCAAACACCCGTTTCTTCTGGCTTAACAGCTATATTTTGATAATTGAATTTTACTTCCTGCATCTTAGGGGAAACCTTCCGATCCGCATATACAATGCCATTAACGCAGAAATTATAATCCGTCGGCATGTCACCAAAATCTCCTCCGAAGGCTAAAAAAGTATCACCAAACTCATTTTTTTTCATAAGTCCCTGATCAATATAATCCCATATAAATCCTCCTTGATAAAGCATATACCGATCAGAAAGGTCTGTATACTTATGCATCCCCCCATTGGAATTGCCCATTGCGTGTGTATATTCACAGCATATAAACGGCTTTTTGGGGTTATCTTTCAAATAATCTTCTATATCAGCTGTTGATGGATACATACGGCTTTCCATATCACTGGTCGCATTAAAACGTCTGTCCCAGAATAGTCCTTCGTAATGTACAAGCCTTGTACTGTCTTTCTGTCTGAAAAGCTCAGACAGCTTATAGAGGTTTTCTCCACCATATGCTTCGTTACCACAAGACCATATTAAAATACATGGATGGTTTTTATCCCGCTCCAGCATCGAGGTTCCTCGGTCTAATACGCAGCCAAGCCACTCCGGCTTTGAGTCGGGTACAACATCATCCGGTTTGGCCTGGCCCATTTTCTGCCAGGTGCCATGAGACTCTATATTCGTTTCATCCATCACATACAACCCATATTCATCACATAAATCATAAAAAATGCTTTGGTTAGGGTAATGAGAAGTTCTTACGGCGTTAATATTATTTTGTTTCATATTTTTAATATCCCAGAGCATTTCATCATAAGTAACTGCCCTTCCGTGATAACAGCTGAATTCATGTCTGTTAACCCCTTTAAATACAATACGTCTTCCATTTAGGTGCATGATCTTGTCAATCATTTCAAACTTCCTGAATCCAACCTTCTGTTTAACTACTTCTAGTGTTTCTTTTGTATCTTTATCCAAAATCTCAATAATGAGTGTATAAAGATAAGGCCTTTCGGCACTCCATAAATGAACAGCCTCCAAGTATTTTGTAAATAAAATTTTATGGTTGTCTAGTCGATCTGCTTCATGATCTTTAAAAACAATTTTACCTTCTTTGTCTTCGAGACTTATTAAACTATCAAAACTGCTGCTGCTCTCTACCTGCATTTCTACCTTTAAAACTGCACTTTGATAATGATTTGTAAGGTCAGTAGTAATATATAGATCTTCAATATGAACTTTTGGCACTGTATAAAGATAAACGTCTCTAAAAATCCCTGAAAATCTCCAAAAGTCCTGATCTTCCAGCCAACTTCCGCTGCACCATTTGAAAACCATAACAGCAAGTTTATTTTCGCCGTCTTCTACAAAAGATGTAAGATCAAATTCACTTGGTGTAAAGCTGTCTTCACTGTAGCCTACAAAATGGCCATTGAGCCAAACATAAAAAGCAGATTCAACCCCTTGAAAGGAAATATAGACAGGTCCATTATTAAATGCTTCAGCAAGAGAAAAATATTTCACATAACATCCTACCGGATTGTACCTAACTGGAATGTGCGGCGGAATAAGTTTCTCATGCCCATCCCAAGGATACATTGTATTGACGTAATGGGGCTTATCGTAGCCCTCCAGCTGCATATGGGCAGGGACTTTTATAAGTTCCCAGTCTTTTGCATTATAATCCACCTGGTAGAAATCTTTAATACTGCTTTGGAGATTTTTTGCATAGCTGAACTGCCATAATCCATTTAAACTTTGTTTCAAAGAAGTGGCATTTCTGTCAGCTTCCTCATGATTTTTAAAATAGTGATGATCCGAATGTGCTTTTTTTCGATTGACCTCATAAACGCTTGGATCCTGAAGCCAGTTAAAATCATGTTGTGCTATTAAATCCATAATTTACCCTCCTAAGACACTTTAAAATAGTAGTTGGTCTGTTTTTTTGCAATCGATTGCATAATGCAGATAAAAAATGTTTGCAATCGATTGCAAATGTAATAAAAAATAATAAAAACCTCTTATGCCCTTCTATTTAAACTATAATATTAATCGATTTAGAAGTCAATAGGATAATGTAAAAACGAATTTGAGGGGCAAATGAATTCATCCTCTCAAAGGTTAAATCTTTACTGGCATAGCATGTTTTCTCAAAAACAGCGCCACATTTTAATTGGTGCAGCGCTGTTTTTGAGAAAAGGTTTTTGTCAATCAGCACAACTCTTTGGTCATTTTCCCCAGTATTTCTATTCCCTTAATAATCTGTTCATCTGTCGGCGTAGAGAAATTAATTCTAAAGTCCTGGGTACTCGCTCCTTCTATGACTGTAAAAGCAGACCCCGGTACAACAGCCACTTTATACTCTGAAACCGCCCGCTTGCAGAACTCAACCATATCAACGCCGGCTGGAAGTGTACACCAGATAAAAAGCCCTCCTTCTGGTCTTGTATAGGTCACACACTCTGAAAAATGTTTGTCCATTTCGCTGAGCATCAGTTTACACTTATGCTTATAAATTTCTTTAAGTCTTGCTATATGTGCTGCCATATCATAATTGGCCATAAATCTTTCACAGATGATTTGAGCCAATATATTAGAGTGTACATCTGCACATTGCTTAGCAACAACAATTTTGCTAACGAGTTCCTGATGGGCAATCAGATAACCTACCCGCATGCCAGGTGAAAGGACTTTGGAAAAGCTGCCTACGTAAATAACTAAACCTTCTGTGTCCATTGATTTAATAGAGGGAAGATCCTCTCCTTCAAATCTAAGATCTCCATAAGGATTATCTTCTAAAATCATAATACTATATTTTTTAGCCAGTTCATAAACACTTTTTCGTTTTTCAAGACTCATGGTTTTGCCAGTAGGATTCTGGAAGTTAGGAATCACATAGATGAATTTTGCACTTGGATTATCTTGAATGGCTTTTTCTAAAGCCGTAGTAGAGATGCCGTCCTCTTCCATAGATACGCCAACCAAATGGGTATTATATGATCTGAATGAATTTAATGAACCAATAAACGAAGGATCTTCACATATAATAGTATCGCCTTCGTTGCAAAGCACTTTACAAGTCAGTTCAATACCTTGCTGTGCGCCTGAAACAATAATGAGTTCATCAAATGCTTTTCCTACGCCATAATGGCTGAATGTAAAATCTTTAAGCGCATCTCGAAGCAGCGGATAGCCTTCTGTCAATGAATATTGAAGCGCTCCTATTGGATTTTGTTCCAACACCTGTTTTGATATCTCTGCTATGGCTTCTGTAGGAAATGCATCCGGTGCTGGATTTCCTGCTGCAAATGAAATAACCTGTGGATCGGACGACATTTTTAAAATTTCTCTTATCGCCGATGGCTGAAGAGCTGATATTCTATCAGAAAAATTGTACTTCATTTTCTTACACCCACTTTTTTTTAAATATAGTCTTAAAATTCACTAATTATCATTGTACCATATTGTATGTTTAAATCAAATAGTTATATAATAATATAGATTTCACCGCTTTAATTTAAGTCGTTCACAATGAGGCGCAATGTGAAATCACTCTGAGAAGCAACTTTTAATAGATGAATACTATAAGTTTTATAGGTTGTTTTACTATTCCACCAACATGACAAAGGAGAAAAAATATGAAATATATGATTCTTTCAGACATTCATGGCTCTGAAACGCATCTGCAGCATATGCTGAACATTTTTGAAAAGGAACAATGTGATACGTTAATTCTTTTAGGCGATATTTTATATCATGGTCCAAGAAACCCTCTGCCTGACGGACATAATCCACAAGGAGTAGTTAAACTTTTAAATAACTATGCGTCCCGTATTATCGCCTGCCGCGGCAACTGCGATGCAGAAGTTGATCAAATGCTCCTTCAATTTCCTTGCTTAAGTGATTATGCCCTGATTGTGGATGAAGGTCTACGTATCTTTATAACTCACGGACACCTTTATGATCCTGACCACCTTCCGCCTTTTGAAGGAAAAAATATATTTTTATATGGTCATACGCATCTTTGGGAACTTAGAATGCAAGATAATACTCTAATTTGCAACCCTGGTTCAATAGCTCTTCCAAAAGAAAACAGACCTTCTACCTATGCACTTTTTGAACATGGCTTATTAAGTGTTTATAATGCTGATCGCATACTTCTTGCTTCTTATTCACTCACTTCATAATGTGTCAATACTATAAATTATACTAAAATTTTTATCTTATTGTTGACAAATGGTAGTTGTCTATCTATAATAGCTTAAGAACAAAGGTGTTCTAAAAAGGCAGTCGATGCCCTTTTAGAACGCCTTTTTTTAATTTTATTAAATTTAACTTAAGGAGCGTAATTATGGATATCAACTTAATCTTAAATTCAATGTGGACCCTTATTTCTGCTATTTTAGTCTTTATTATGCATGCTGGCTTTGCGCTTGTGGAAGTAGGGTTTACTCAATCTAAAAATGCAGTAAACATTATTATGAAAAATTTTGTTACTGTCGGCATTGGTGTACTTGCTTTTTATTTTGTAGGCTATGGGCTAATGTATGGAAATGATTTAGGAAGCTTTATTGGTTTTTCAAGTTTTATGTTACATAATACACCTGAAACAGTGAGTGGGGTTTCTTTTGAAGTCTATTTCTTATTTCAAGCTATTTTTTGCGCTACTTGCGCAACGATCGTATCTGGTGCAATGGCGGAGCGTACTAAGTTTTATGCTTACATTGTTTTCTGCGTTGTGGCAACAACAATTATTTATCCTCTTATCGGCCACTGGATTTGGGGCGGCGGCTTTTTAGCAGCTATGGGCTTTAGGGACTTTGCAGGCGGCACAGCTGTCCATGCCATCGGAGGTGTTGCTGCTTTGATTGGTGCTTATTTAGTTGGCCCTCGTGAAGGCAAATATAAAAAAGGCAAAGTCAAAGCCATTCCTGGCCACAATATTCCGCTGGGAGCACTTGGCGTACTTATCCTTTGGTTTGGATGGTTTGGATTTAACGGCGGCAGTACACTAGACATTACATCTCCGCTTACAGCGCATTCTGCCATTACAACACTTTTTGGCGGAGCTGCTGCAACATTATCTGCCCTTCTCTTTAGCATTGTACGTTACAAAACACCAGATGCTGGTCTAACCCTCAATGGTGCCTTGGCAGGGCTCGTAGGCGTTACAGCTGGAGCGTCTATGATCACTTATATGGGCGCTATCATAATAGGCGTAGCTGCAGGCATAATCATGATTTTAGCCGTTGGATTCTTTGATTCTGTTCTTAAAGTGGATGATCCAGTTGGTGCTATATCTGTTCATGGTGTATGCGGCAGTTTAGGAACTATCGCTGTAGGCTTATTTGCAACAGATGGCGGCTTGTTCTACGGCGGCGGATTCAGTCTTCTGGGCATTCAAACTCTTGGGGTACTGGTTTGTATCTCTGCTTCTGCAGTATTGTCCTTTGTAACCTTTATTATTCTCAAAAAAACTATGGGCTTAAAGGTTTCCCAAGATCATGAAATTGATGGACTTGATAATATTGAACATGGTATTTCTGCCTATATTAACTTGTAACAATATTTTATAAAAATATATATAATTGCTAGAATTTGTGCTAAAATCAAACTAATAAATAGGCGTAAGGAGTTGAATAACATGGATAAAAAAATAAGCAAAATAGAAATTATCACTCGCCCTCGCATGTTAGAAGAACTTAAAGAAGCTCTTAACCAAATTGGTATTACAGGCATTACTGTATCTAGTGTATTAGGCTGTGGTATGCAAAAAGGTGCAACAGAATATTATAGGGGCGTTCCGCTTGAAATTAACCTGCTTCCAAAGATTAAGCTCGAAATTGTCGTATGTGAAGTTCCAGTTGACTTAGTCATCGAAACTGCAAAGAAAGTGCTTCACACCGGGAATATTGGTGACGGTAAAATATTCGTCTATGATGTTGCAAATGTTATCCGTGTCAGAACAGGTGAAGAAGGTTGGGATGCGCTTCAAGATAAAATTTAATTGACATAGGGTTTTCATTTAAACTATTTAATGGTACTATGGTATAGATGATTTAATGTCTTATAAAGAATACACCAAGGCATCCTTGGTGTATTCTTTATACTAAAAAGGAGAATTATAAATGGAAAACAAAGTATTAGCCGTTGTCGACGGAAGAGAAGTTACACAAAGCGATCTTTATGAACTCTTACAAAGCATTGGTCAGAATGCTAACCAGTTTCAAGATGCTGAAGGCCAAAAACAGCTTGTGAATGAACTCGTTATGCAGGAGCTGCTTTATTCTGAAGCTCTCGCAAAGGGATTAGATCAAGATGCTGAGTATAAAAACGCACTGATGCATATGCAAAAAACACTTCTAAAACAATACGCGCTTAATAAACTTCTTACTTCTGTTACGGTAACTGATGAAGAAGCCCGTGCCTATTTTGATGCACATTCAGCATTATTCAAAAAACCGGAAACAGCAAGAGCCAGTCATATCTTAGTCTCTAGCAAAGAAGAAGCTGAAAAGATACTGGGCGAAATAAAAGCTGGCGCAGACTTCAAAGAAGCTGCTGCTAAATACTCAAGCTGCCCTTCTAAAAACGCTGGAGGAGATCTGGGTGAATTTACAAGAGGACGAATGGTACCAGAATTTGATGCAGCAGTGTTTAATATGGCACCAGGCGAAATAACCGGGCCAGTACAGACTCAATTTGGCTATCATCTTATCCAATTAGATAGTTTAACAAAAGACGATGCGCCTGATTTTAGTGAAGTACTGGGTAAAGCTAAAGAACAATGTCTGCTTGCTAAACGCCAGGATACCTACCTTGCAAAACAAGAGGAACTTAAAAACGTTTATTCGGTAGAAGTTAAGTAACAAATAAATGATGAATTAAAGTAATTAAACAAACAGGTGCCCTGGAAGAAATTTATGCTTTTTTTGCATTTTTCTCTTCTGGGTCACCTGTTTTTATTTGGTATGTAAAAATCCATAGATCTTATTCCCCTAAAATAAGTTGTTTAAGCTCATCAGGATTTAGGATGATATAGTTTGCTCCTGCATCTAATAATTCCTGTTTTGTTCTAAAGCCCCATGCCGCTCCAACTGATGTAATGCCTGCATTTTTAGCAGTAAAAATATCTACATCCGAATCGCCAATGTAAATACACTCAGATGGACTCATATTAAAATAGGAAAGTATTTCCCAAACCACTTCTGGGTCAGGCTTTGCCGGAATGCCCTCTCTTTGTCCAAATGCAACTTCTATTTTCTCTTTAAACAGAATCTGCACAAGCTCTTTAGTATAAGCATCCGGTTTATTTGATGCAACTGCTAAACGGATCCCTTTATCTCTAAGTTCAGTAAGCAAAGGCATAATACCATCGTAAGGTCTCGTATAGTCCATGCTGTGATTTACATAATAGGCATCAAATAGTTCTTTTGCTTTTTGAATCATTTCATCGTCTTGACGGCCATCAGGAAGCATGCGCTCCATGAGTTTATAAACACCATTTCCCACATACCTCTTATATTGATTCACAGGATGTTCTTCTAACCCTAGGGTACGAAGAGCATAATTGCAGCTTTGTGCCAAATCATGAAGGGTATTGAGCAAAGTTCCGTCTAAATCAAATATCGCAAGTTTATACATCTCTTTCTCCTTATTTTACATTTTATTACTGAAAATTGTTTTATGTGATCATTAAGCAGCAAAAAAGAAATTACACAAGTAGACTACCCCTACTGCGATAACCGCAACTGTTATAAGATTTCTTTTAAAATAGCCCAAAAGTACTGCTGCTGCTACCCCAACTCCAGCAAAGATAATATTGCTGGTCGAGTAAAGGACATGTGGAAAGGTCATAGCGCCCAATACAGCATAAGGAATATAGTATAAAAAAGACTTAATATAAACTGATTTTATCTGCCGGTTAAAACACGTTAAGGGAATCACCCTAGGTATGTACGTTACCATTGCCATAATGAATATTGCAGTAAATAGATACATCAGCTCTCCTCCTTAATCGGAAATAAGCGTGCTGCCACAGCTGCTGCAATCATTGCTGCAGCGATGATTGCAAACCCTGACGAAATGCCTCTTATATAGGGTATATACTTAAACATACAGCTGATCACGACAGCAATAAAGAGTGTTGTCAAAACAGCTTTTGAACTTCTTGCTGCCGGCAGGATAAGTGCTATAAACATCGCATATAAAGCAATACCTAATGCATCCTGCAAAAGAGGAGACAAAAGCATTGTCGCTCTTGCACCTAAATATGTACCTGCTGCCCAACCTATGTAAGGCAGTGTAATAAGTCCAATCATAAATTCAAAAGTTAACAGGCCTTTTTCCAATGAAGCTATTGTAAAGATCTCATCGGTAATCCCAAAAGCAATAAGTGCCTTCTTCATTTTCCCCATTTTTTGATCTATTTTCTGGGAAAGTGATAAAGACATCAAAAAATAACGTATATTAAGAATAAATACAGTCAAAGCAATTTCTATAGAGTGAGCAGCTTCTAGAATGAGTCTGGTTCCGGCAAACTGCCCTGCTGATGTCAAGTTGCTCATTGAAATAATCGCAGCCACAAAAGGCGTGAGCCCTCCTGCTGCTGCCATCATACCAAACGCAATGGAAACATAAAAATAACCAAGTCCAATGGGTAATCCTTTTTTAACGCCTCGTAAATAATCCTGTACTGGCAACGGGACTTCTGCCCTCACCGCCTCTTTATTTATAGAATATTTCAAAATTCCACTCCCTTGTCCTGATGTCTTCATCACTTATGTATATTAACCTACAATCTATTTAATAACCAAACAACTCTTCTCAATCTCAAAGTTAAAAAGAGCCTCCTATTCTCCGCTTGATCGCAGCAGAAGGCTCTTTGTCAAAATGTATCTTCTTTTTGTTACATAACAGCCATTCTTTCATAGGCAGTATGATTTTATTTGCTGTATACTTCTCGTTTGAGAACCCCTACGAAAGGTAAGTTTCTATACATTTCTGCATAGTCAATACCATACCCTACTATAAATTCATCAGGCACTTCAAATCCTAAATAATCAATATTTACATATTCTTTACGCCTTGCCGGTTTGTCTAATAAAGTACATATTTTAATTCCAGCTGGATTTCTGGTAAGAAGCATTTCTTTAAGATATTTCAAAGTAAGCCCGCTGTCAACAATGTCTTCTACAATCAAAAGATGCTTGTTTTCTACGCTGTTTTCTAAGTCCTTTAGGATTCTGACTACTCCTGTTGATTCTGTTGTATTGCCATAACTTGATACAACCATAAAATCTATCTTAAGGGGAATGTTTATTTTTCTAACTAAATCACTGGTAAATATATTTGATCCTTTAAGAATACCTACTACAATAAGCTCTTTGCCTTCATAATCTTTTGTGATCATCTTTCCAAGCTCACAAATTCTCTTTTCCAGCTCCTCTTCGCTGAATAATACTTTTTCGATATCGTTTTGCATCTGATGTACACCTCAACTTTTTATTTATTATGACGCTATAAGTATAACTTAAAATAGAAACGAAGTAAAACTATAAGTAATGAAAGATAGGTTTCCCTTTTTCGAAGGCAGTATAATACTTAAACCCAATATTTTTGAGAAGCTTTGCAGCTTCATTCCATAAGTAACCTACATGATGCGTAAAATGGCTGTCTGAGCCAATTGTGATGATTTCGCCGCCCATATCCAGATACATTTTCAGAACCTCAATTTGTGGATTAAAATGGCCTAAGCCATATCTTATGCCGGATGTATTGATTTCAATCCCTTGTCCCCTGTCTTTTAATGCCTTAAGGATTTCAAAAATAAGCTCTTTGTAATCTGAAACATAAAGTATATGATGCGCAAAGGGCCCATAGCGATTAATATAATCCATATGCCCATAAACATTAAAAAATGGAAAATTTTGAATGGTGGACAAAACCTCTTCAAAGTACCGAGTGAACCCCTGTACTTGACTTCGTCCTTCAAAAAATCGTCCAGTATTCATATCCTCTTCTTCACACTTATGCGTAGAGCATATAATAAAATCAAAATCCTTCGGATCCACAAGTCTTAAAATTTCTCCATGCCACCGGGGTTCATATCCTATCTCAAGGCCTGTTTTGATTCTGATTTTTCCCTCGTACTGTTTTTTGATTTCAGCTAACCTTTTTAAGTAATCCTCAATTACCATATTAAATTGGATAATCCCATCAATGGGTTCTTTTTCCAAATGATCCGTTATAGCTATCTCATCAAAGCCTTGCCGGACAGCCTCCTCAACCTGAACATCAATCGGCGCTTCGCTGTCTCTTGAAAAAGAAGTGTGTATATGATAATCCGCCCTATACATTTAGTGTGAGCCCCCTGTATGCTTTTATAACGGCTTCAGCGACCTCAATACCGTCTACTGCTGCTGAAATAATCCCGCCGGCATAACCAGCCCCTTCGCCCGATGGATAAATACCCCTCAAATTACTTTGGTAGGTTTGGTCTCTAAGCAGACGTACCGGCGATGAAGTTCTTGTTTCAAAACCCGTAAACACCGCTTCTGGATGATCAAAATATTTAATTTTCTGTCCAAATGCTCTTATGCCTTCGTCTATGGCCTCAGCCATAAATTCAGGAAGGTCTCTCCTAATATTTGTGAACTTCACCCCTGGGGTATAAGTAGGCTTTACAATTCCTGCCTGATAACTTGCTGAATTGTTTAAAAAATCTCCAACAAGCTGAGCCGGTGCACAATAGTTTCCGCCGCCAATCGTATAAGCTAATGCTTCTAAGTCTCTTTGCATAACCATTCCTGCCAGCGGATGACCATTAGGATAGTCCTTTGGTCCTACGTTAACTAGGATTGCACTGTTCGCATTTTCTGCATCTCTTTTATGCTCGCTCATACCGTTGGTCACAACTCTGCCTTCTTCTGAAGCTGACGCAATAACATACCCTCCTGGGCACATACAAAAGCTATATACTGTCCTGCCATTTTGGGCATGATGAACAAGTTTATAATCAGCTGCTCCAAGCCTCGGATGCTCTTTGGCCATACCATACTGCGCTTCGTTGATCCACTCCTGTAGATGTTCAATGCGCATTCCCATTGAAAAGGGCTTCTGCTCCATGGCCATCTGAGTTTCATAAAGCATTTCAAAGGTATCTCTTGCGCTATGCCCGATAGCAAGTATACACACTTCTGTCTGGATATGTTCACTATGATTAATTTCTACGCCCGTGACATTTGAGTTTTCTATAAACAACCGTGTTACTTGGTGTTCAAATCTAAATTCTCCTCCAAGGCTTATAATCGTCTGGCGGATGTTTTTTATAACATCTCGTAAAATATCTGTTCCAACATGAGGTTTGTTTTTATATAAAATATCTGCAGGAGCTCCAGCATTTACCAGTTCCTGCAATACCTTATGCGATCTGATATTCTTAATCTGGGTAGTCAGCTTGCCATCAGAGAAAGTCCCCGCTCCCCCTTCACCAAATTGGACATTTGAAGAAGGCACAAATAGTCCTTCTTTCCAAAAGCGTTCTACATCCTCAGCCCTTCGGTCCACATCTTTTCCGCGTTCTACGACTAAAGGTCTAAAGCCAGCTTGAGCTAAAACCAGCGCTGCAAACAAACCGCATGGGCCGCTGCCCACAACAATAGGGCGGGCCTTTAATAATTTATGCCCTTTTTCCGGCATCTTGTAAGAGATGTCTGGGCCCCTAAGTTCTGGAAACTTAGCTAAGATTTCTTGCTCTTTTGCCGACTCTATATCCACAGTGTAAACCAGTTTGATAGCTTCTTTTTTTCGGGCATCAACTGCTTCTTTAAAAATCTTATATCCGCTAATATCTCCTGGTTTAACTCTTAGCTTTTTGGCAATCTTTTCAACAAGCTTATTTTTGTCTTCGTCTAATGTTAGTTTAATATCTTGTACTCTAATCATAGGGCTTCCTCATTTTCCTGGGCCGCATGAAGACCTGCCAGATAGCCTGTAGACCATGCCCACTGCAGGTTATATCCTCCGCAGTCTCCATCCAAATCCAGCACTTCTCCTGTAATATAAATCCCTTTAGCTTTCTTAGATGCCATACTTTTTAAATCGATTTCACTTAAAAGTATACCACCAGCTGTAGCCTGGGCGTATTTATACCCCCGCGTTCCTTCTGTTTCAAATATAAATTCTTTAATCGTCTTTGCAAGCTGCTCTATATGGTGATGCTCCAAATCCTCTGCAGGCAGGTGCATCGATTCAATCTTGGAATATTTAATAATCGGAACAACGATACGCTTATGAATCCATCCAATAAACAATTCCTCCACTGTGCGCATAGGGTGCCTGGCTATCCGGCTGTAAATAGTGCTTATGACTTCATCATAGCTTAGATTCGGCATCAAATCTAAAACAATACATCCCCGCTTTTTTTCTAAGTTTGCCTTTGCAGCAATACGGCTCAGCTGAAAAATGGGTGGACCTGAAAGACCATCTTCTGTAAAAAGTACTTCACCATATTCTTTACGTATCAGATTGTCTTCAACATAAGCTGCAGCATCACACTTAATCTTTGTTCCTTTCATCATCTTGCAGTAAATCGAAGGTGAAAGAACATGTACGAGTGTTGGAAACATTGGCGCTATAGTATGTCCGAGTTTTTTAAGTATATGATAACCCGTCTGGTCGCATCCAAAACTGGCATTTGCCATGCCCCCTGTTGCAAAAACAACCTTTGGCGCATGATATGTAATACCATTTTCTGTGCTTAAGTACCAAAGACCTTTTTTTAAAAAAACATCTACGACTTTCATCTCAGTCTGAATGTCTATCTTGAGTCTATTCATTTCCATTCTAAGTACTTCCAAAACACTTGATGCTTGTTCCGAAAAAGGATAGACCTTGTTTTCCTCTATTAAAACCGGCACACCAAGTTCCTCAAAAAAATCCCGGATCATTTCGTAATTAATTTTTTGGAGCGGATAAGAAAAATCTGAATTAGAAGTTGTATGATAACATGACAGATTAATTTGGGTATTTGATAAATTGCATCTGCCATTTCCTGTTACTAATAATTTTTTGCCTATTCTGCTGAGCCGCTCTAGAACCAGTACTTTCGCCCCTTGTCTGGCTGCAATAATACTTGCAATGATTCCCGACGCGCCGCCGCCTACTACAATTACATCAGTCAATAAACTCATCCTTTCTTATATATATACAATTCATCTTGCTGTCCAAGTCCAACAAGGCCGCCTTATTCGGCCGCCTTATTCTTGTTCATAAGATTGTAATATTTGTTCAATATACTCTGGATTTGCCAGAAGCTCATTCTTTTGCTGCATAGATAGCACAATCTGCTCTTTAAGTAAAAGACTATACGTGGATCTCGAGAAGCGGTTTATAGAAATTCCCAGCGGCATAATCCGTTTAATGCTTCCGTTTTCTTTTTCAATGATACACACTTCCTCATCCTGAAGCCCAAGTATATATTCTCCTTCTTCCTCTTCTGCAGTCAAAACTTTTTTGAGTTCTACACGCTCTTTGCTAAATTCTACTAGACTATATCCTTTGAATTTTTCTCTAAGCTCCATCTCATTAAGCCCAAGCAGGCTGAATGGGTCAAGCTCTTTATCGTCAATTAAATGGCTGGTATCATCAAAAACCATGACATGGATACGTGTATCCGGCTGGATGGTCTCTAACTTTTCACTTTCTGTATCTGCTAAAACATCGATGCTCTCTTCATCCGCTCCGGCTATTTGGCTTTCGACTGCTGTCTGTCTCTTAGGGGTATCTTTAACTAAGTAGTAACTCACAATAAATACTGTAAAAAACATCATTACAGCAATAAAAAGCGTAATAAAATATTGTTTCCTCTTAAGCATTTTGCACTTCCTTCATATAAAAAATACTGTTTATTGGAATTATGTCTAAAATAATACTTTTTATACATATTGAAGGAATTTTATTATTATTTAAAATTTATTTTTCAAAGAAAGCAATAAGCTTTCTGCCTCCGGGCATATAAAGAATATCTGCTTTTGTAATCGCTCTCGTGGCAAGTCCTGTAAGAAAATAAATAATAACAGCGATAGGAATAATCACTAAAATCCAAAATCTTGATGGCGGAAAAACTGCCAGCAGGGTGTAGTAAAGGCCATATGAAACTGCTCCCATAATCACCGCACTCAGCATCGGTCTCACTAGAAGCTTGTTCCAATTCAACTGAATCTTTAGATACGTCTTAAGATATCTAATGTTAAGCGCAGCATAAATGAGATAGCATAATGTCGTACTGTGAATAACGCCATAAATATTAAGGGCAGGAATGCCAAGTACAATCACATTGACTACTACTTTTATCACGCATGCAACCACTGCATTAATCGTCGCAATATTGGGTTTGCCTATCCCTTGTAAAATGCCTGCACTAAGCTGAGCCAGTGCAATAAAAACGATGCCTATTGCCCCGCTTGCAAGCAGCTTATCCCCTGTTATTTCTGCAAACAAGAGTCCAATAATGGGTGAAGCAAACAGCGTAAGTGCAACAGCTGAGGGCGCCCCAACCAAAATGCCTATTTTAAAAACCAGTTTAACTTTTTTACGTACGTCTTTATAATCTTTAACGGCCATACTTGCTGCAATAGCAGGAATCGCAGCCCCTCCTAATTGTATAATTAAGCTGATCGGCACATTAAGAAGCGCAAAATATTTGACCGAAAACTGCCCTAAAAGCTGTTTAACAACTTGACTTGTTGTCAGCGTGTCTCCTTCTGGCACTGGAACAAGATGTAACAGCCCATTTGTTTTTAAGTAATCAATGGCCTTTGGAAGACTTCTTGCAATCATACTATTATCAATAAGCGTTATAATTGCAAAGACTGAAGTGCTGATGACTACCGGAATAATCATGCCTAGAATCTGTCTAAGAATCACAGCTGAACTTTCATGCTTATAAGTCTTGCTGCGTCTTAACTTTCTTTTAGTCTTTGGCCTGTCCCACCAGTAGATGCTGATAAGTGTAATCAGTCCGGCTACAGCCCCTAAGCCTGTTCCAAGTGTGCTCCCTGTCACCGAAACGACCAACTCATAATCTAAAAACATATAGGCGAGAACTACACTGAATAGTGCATTAAAAATCTGCTCAATGATCTGTGAAATAGTAGTAGGTGCCATATTGCTCTGTCCTTGAAAATAGCCGCGCATATTGGCCATAATCGTCGCAATGACAACCGTAGGAGCCAGTGCCCGAATAGGCAGTCCGACCTCTTGTCCTGGAAACAGTACTTCTGCTATTTTATCTGCACCCATCCATAGCACAGCGGAAAACAACATGGCAAAAGAAACTGAATAAATCATAGCAATTTTATAAACCCTGTAAGCATCTTGATAAGCTTCTACTGCTTCTCTTTCAGCTACCAGCTTTGAAAGTGCATTGGGCATAGCTACAGCTGTGAAGGTCAAAACAACCGCATAAACCTGAAAAGCAACGCTGTAGAGTCCATTGCCCTCATCTCCTAATATGTTTGTGAGAGGAATACGGTAAACAAGCCCTATGATACGGCTTAAAAATACCCCTATTCCTAATATCATTGCCCCTTTTACAATACTTTGATGGTTCGTGGTGCTTCTCATAAGTATTTCACTACCTTTATGTATATTTCTCTATCTTTATGTACAGTATTTCCTTATTTTTCATACTTAAGACATTTTAACACATATTTAGATCTGAATACATATTTATTTCTTTAGAACTGCTGATATTTCTCTAATAATAAAAAAAGAACAGCTTAAAGGCTGTTCCTATAATCTTTCATTGTCCGGTATAGGGGGGAGAATTTTTGTGTTAAAATTAGTTTTAAGCAGCAGCTTATAACGTTTCGATATCTCAGGATATTGTCTGTTAAATAAAACGAACTTTTCTATCGTTTCTAAGCTTTCATAGCTCAAATACTGTTGCATGCTTTCTTTTTCCAATTCTCTGTTTTCATTAATTTGAAGTATGGTTAAAAACTCATCCACAAGTGTTTCTCTTGCAACGAGATACTCTGCCATTTTTTTCCCTTGTTCTGTAAGTTTAAGAGGCTGATAAGGGGAATAGACGATATATTTTTGATAATGCATTCTCTGAAGTGCCTGTATGGTTTTTTGCAGAGGCTGATTAATTTGTTTTGCAATATCCGTACTCTTTAGTTCTTTATCTGCGAGTGCCATCTTATAAATACCTATTAAATACTTTTCCAGACTTGAAGACAGCATACCCTTTCCTCCTTTACGGATAACTACAATAAATATATGCAGCATTACTTATGAAAATACCTAATTGCTTCTCTTTAAGCGTAAGTTTTATTTATTAATTGACATGCCGCACTAAGCCATATTACAATCAATATGAGAATACTATACAAGGAGGTGAATCTATGTCTGAAATTGTGTTAATCAGTGATACGAGTTGTGACCTTCCTCAAAATTTAATAGAGCAGTATCATATAAAGCTGGTTCCTTTTTATGTTACTTTTGATATGGAGACTTATTATAAGGAAATAACTGATTTATCTGTTGCTAAGTTTTATGAAATCATGCGTAAAGATAAAATTTTTCCTAAAACCTCTCTTCCGTCTATTAATGATTATATGGAAATATTTACTCCGCTCGTGGAACAAGGTAAAAGTATCATATGTGTTTGTTTATCATCTCATTTTAGCGGCTCCTATAATTCTGCTGTAAATGCTCGTGAACTTATATTAGAAAATTATCCAAATGCCAAAATAGCAATTATTAATTCTTTAAATGCAACAGGTGGTGAGGGGCTTCTCGTTCAAGAAATTGGACGTATGATAAGTGATAATATTCCTTATGATACCATTGTAGATACAGCCAATAAGCTTAGAGAGTCCGCAAGGATTTTTTTCTTTGTAGAAACGCTGGATTACTTAGAGCATGGCGGGCGTATTGGCAAGGCCGCTGCTCTTGTTGGAACGATGTTAAGTGTAAAACCGCTTATTTATTTGCAAGACGGCCTATTGTTCCCAAACGGCAAAGTCCGCGGAACTAAAAAAGCTTTAGCAAAAGTTATCGAAACAACTAAAGAGTATGTCGGTGATGCTGCAGATGACTATAATTATTTAATTGCTCATGCAGATAATATCGAATACGCTCAAGTTTTCCATGAAGGCTTAAGCCAGACCTTAAATGTTGATGTTCCGGTTAACTTTTCCTTTATAGGCGTTACAATCGGTGTGAATACTGGCCCTGATGCGGCAGGTATTTGTGTCATCAAAAAATATGAAACTTTACTAAACAATTAAACAGCAGCTCCAAGTGGAGCTGCTGTTTAATTGTTTAGTATGCCTTTCACTTCAAGCAGGCGGTTTGAAAAAGCATAACATACTGCAACAAACCCAAACAGTTCACTTACTGTAAAAACAGGAAACGTATGAACCACTTTAACATAACAAGTAATGCCATCTAAGAGGAGCGTCATTTGTGCCAAAATAATCATAATAAGCTGAGTTCTTATCTGTAGATTTTTATAACGCAGTATGCCTACAAAAGCTAGAAGCAGAGTCACCAGAATCATACTTCCCTGCGCAATATTAAAGTAAAACTGATGATTGTGTGCCAGTTCGAGGACATAGCCAAACTGGCTTCCTGGAACAATTACTGTTGGCTGCCTCATTATAATATATATGTAGAAAATAATCCACGGGGAAAACAACATGATAAAACTTCCGTATTTTATTTTCTCTCTGTATAAAGGTACACTATACCAAATTGCCGATAAAGTTGGAATAGCAAGCCCAATACTGCTGGCAAAATAAAAATATCTAAGTGCCATCATCTGTCCATATTGAGGGGCATTGCCATATACCATTAGCGTAACATATCTAAACATTGTGAATAAAAAGAGCAGCGCACAAACTGATTTAAGCAGAGGATCTCTGTTTTTAAACACTACCTTTATGCTAAGGCCAAGTACGCCAATAGCTGCAATACATATTCCAATCACTATCATATATCCCATTTCCATTTCTCTCACCTCCTTACTCTAATTTATGGACAAAATATCATTTTTAGAACATCCACCTATAAGAAAACATGCAAAAAACATATGGGCCTATGAAATAGTAAACTTGATCCCTTTCTACTATTTACCTTGTTTAACTCACAAGAAAGCATGGCAAAGACGTACTCGCATGTGAGATAGGAAAGCTTGCTTCCTTGCTTGCAAGATGAACTTTAGTATCTCACGAAAAAAAAGAGTATGAAATGCATACTCTCAAACTTGTTAAATCATCTATTCTTTATATTATCAGCCTATTCTTTACCTTTTTTTGCTTAAGCACTAATCAAAAATCGTCTTACAAAGCTGGCACCCTGTGGGGGTTGCTGCAATTCCTCCCATAGCCGTCTCTCGAAGCTCAGAAGGCATACTTTTGCCAACGCGGTACATAGCTTCCACAGTTTCATCAAAAGGAATAATATGCCGTACGCCGCATAATGTCATCTCCGCACTTATAAGTGCATTAGATGCTCCCATAGCATTACGTTTTTGACACGGCGCTTCTACTAAGCCAGCTATGGGGTCACATACGAGTCCAAGGACATTGGTAAGTGCTGTAGATGCTGCATCCAAACACGCCTCGGGTTCTCCTCCCATTAATTCACAGACAGCCGATGCTGCCATAGCAGATGCTGCGCCTACTTCTGCCTGACACCCTGCCTCAGCGCCAGATACACTGGCATTCCTTGTTATCAAATAGCCAATAGCCCCTGCATTAAATAGTGCCTGGGTCATCATTTCATCCGAAAACTCAAAGGCTTCCTGAACAGCAATAAATACCCCTGGTATAACCCCTGATGACCCTGCCGTCGGAGCGGCAACAATGAGTCCCATCGAGCTGCTAACCTCCAGCACCCCCACCGCGTAACTTATAGCATCAGATACTACCTTGCCGCATACAGACTGAGCATTTTGATTGCGTGAATATATTTTTTTGCTTTCTCCGCCAATTAACCCACCAATCGAAGATAAATCCTCATTCAAAGCTCTCTTTACAGAGTTTTTCATGATTTGATAGGAATGCCCCATTCTTTCTAGGACCTCCTGAATGGTTGACTGAAATAAGGCAGTTTCTCTTTTCATCATCACTTCTGATATCTTAAGCTTTTCACTTTCACATAATTTTAGAAGTTCTTTAGCATCTATAAAGTTCATAGCTCTCTCCTTATATATCAATTATTTTTGCATAGTGAACCTTATTGTTATACATGATTTTATCTATAATTTCTTCATTTATTGCCTCATCAGCTTCTATAATCGTATAAGCCATTTTTCCTTTATGCTCTCTATAGAGTTTCATATAGGCAATATTAATGCGGTACACACTAAGACAATTGGTAATATGCGCCACAAGTCCAGGTTTGTCTTCATGGGTAATAAATAAAGTATAATACTCGCCTGTAAAAAATACATCCATGCCATTTACCTGGTCAATACTAATACTTCCTCCGCCAATGGATGACCCTGTAATACTTAGCTGATTGCCCTGGGAATCTGTAACGATAATCTCTACCGTATTAGGATGTTTAATATTTGTACTATCGCTCATCTCAAATTTGTACTTTAATCCCTGCCGCTTTGCTTCTTCAAAAGCCTCCTTGATACGTTCATCTTCCTGACTCATACCGAGCAGCCCTGCAACCAAAGCTTTATCTGTCCCATGCCCCTTATAAGTTTTGGCAAAGGACCCATAAAGAACAAAAGTTACTTCAGCAATATCCTGAGGCGCCAGCTTATGCATAACTCTTGCAATTCTAAGCGCCCCTGCTGTGTGAGAGCTGGATGGTCCAATCATATTAGGGCCTATAACGTCAAATACACTGATTTGTTTCATGGCTTTTTCCTCTCTTATCCTTTGATTCTACTCTTATTATATCCAATTATTCTATCCGTAACATAGAAAATAAAAAGGAAAGCTGTCTAAATGTTTTTAGACAGCTTTCCTTTTTCCGAGAAGATGTGATGATGATGGTATATTATTGATGTTTTTTAGCGTTTAATTTTGCTTCCTTCAGATGTTTAGGCATTTCTGGTTCGTATGTTATAACAAAAGATTTAGAACCGCATGCCCCTTCTACTGCCTTATCAGCAGCCTTTGCAATACCTCGTAACACTTTTTCTTTTAACGTACTCATTTAAAATACCTCCTTTGTAATATTGTTGCCATTAATAAAATGGTAACTACTAACTGGGTACATGCAATAGTAAGCCATAACTCACTTGCATGTGGATACTGAAGTGCTCCTATAACTGCTGTCAAGGTATAAATACTAATAAGCATTCTTGTCAGGATTCTGTTTTTATTAATTTCCTGTTCTGTTTTAGGATTTTTTTCACTATTAAGCGGTGCAATCCAAAAGATTCCGATATAGGAAATAATTGAAGTTACTATACTGAATGCAGCCTGATAAAGCATAGGAATATGCTCTACTACTATAATGGCAGTCAAATAAAGCAAACAACCAATTAAATAACATTTCCAGTACCTATTGGCATGATACCCGCCCGAATAACTCCTAACTGAACAAAAAACAATGAGAAACACAACCGTCATAATAATCTTATTAAGCAAAAATCCCAGCAAGATAATAGATCCAATTACCAAAAAACTCGTAAGTATTAGCTCTAATCCGTAAATATAATTCTCTCGTTCTTCCTCAGAGATAATTCTATTTCTTACGAGAACAAGCGAGAAATCTTCACATATTATTCGCAGCATTTGCCTCACCTCGTATAATTACTATACATCGTATTTTTATACTTGTGTCAAAAATTGCACGAATAGTATGTTTTTTGGTACGAATAGCTTATTCGTTGACTACCTTTAACATAATAGATAAATTTACGGTATTTTCTTCACAAAAATATTGAAGATAGCCGTCGTATTTTTCTACTATTTTTTTCATATTTAACATACCGAAGCCATGTCTTGTCTTATCATTCTTCGTTGTTTTAAAACTTTCAATGTCTGCGACTCTTTCTTTGACCGTATTGATGATTTCAATAAGCATATAGTCTTTATAGGGCTTCATTTTCACTTCAATTTTTTTTGATACTTCTGATTCGTTATCGATTTTTGAAGTTGCCTCAATCGCATTGTCTAAGGCATTACTCATCAGCGCACATAAATCAACAGCATTAATTCCCATGTCTTCTCCAATAAAGCCTTTAACACTAACATCAATATTTTGCTGCTTTGCCTTTAGATATTTTTGATTGATCACAGCATCTGCTATTTCATTACCAGTTTTAATATCCAATGATATTTTTTCGCTGTTGATCTTCATGTCTGCAATATAATCCCTTGCTCTTTTTACATGCTCCATCTGCAAGAGCATATCAATACAGCTGATATGATTATTAAAATCATGCCATATTTTTCTTATTTCTTTATGAGATTCATCCCTCTCAAGCGTTGCCTGTATCATCATTGCATTTTGGTATTCAATCATTTCATACTGCTTTGCTTTTTCAAAATAGTTGCATATATATTGGAATACTTGATAAAAGGTAATACACAATATAAGTATGCCTAGAGATATAATAACCAGAAACAGCCCGGCCAGTTCATTGCCCGTAAGTAAAATACCTATTTCTATAACTGCAATAATACAAATTAATGAAATAGTAAATACACCTACAATCATCTGCCAAAATATAATAGGGACATCTGAAAGTGATTTCTGCGTTTTTCTTCCAATAAACTTAATAAATATGTACAAAACAAGCTTTGCAAAAGCTGAAAGAATGATTCTATACCAATTAGTCGTCAATGCAATCGTAACAATATCTATTTTTAAAATAAAAGCAATCAAACTGATACTGACAATATCAATAAGGCCAATTCCAACATAATATAATGTCCCCCAGAATAGTTTAACCCGGAGCTTAGCCTCGGTGATTATAATCGTTACAGCCAAACATATCCCGTATCCTATGATCATCTTAAAAGCTGAAAAAATACTTATCCACGTTAAGCAGAATATAATAGTACTCGCTGCAGCAAGTAATATGTAGATTGCATATTTAGGGAGTTTCTCTTTGATTTTTGTAACCCCGCCTAAAAACATATATAAAAAAATAAGCTCTATTAAACAAAGACTGTATTCAAATAAAATCCAAACTAATCCATTAATCATCTTTATCCCCTACTTCGCATAGTTTGCAAACGCTTTAAAAACTTCGTCTACTTTATATCGGCTGATAGATAACTTCTCATTGTTGTCAAGAACGATAAAAAGCTTATTGATCGCTTTTATGTACTTGACATTCACCATACACCCGCGGTGTATGCATACAAAGTTTTTGTCCTTAAATAGATCAATAATATCTTGAAACCTATTATTCAACATAGTATATTGCTTATGCAGTGTCCAGATTTCCACATGTCTGTTAATAAAGGTAAAATATAAAATGTCATGAAGTGATAACTTAATCATACCCTCCTTTGTCTTAAATGCGTAAATTTCGTGTTCATGATTTAAAAGTTCTACTGCTTTATCCAGACACTCTTCTAGTTCCTCTAATATATATTTCTTACGGATAAATCTAAAGGTATTAAACTGAAAAGTCTCATAAACACGGTTTTCCATAGAAGTTAAAAAAACTAAAATTAAGTTTTTATTGAACATCCTAATATGATGAGCGGCTTCAATGCCATCAACAGCAGGCATATCAATATCTAAAAAAACCATATCAAACTGAAAATAATCTTTTTGAAAACTCTTTAAAAATAATTCACCATCTTCATAGGTGTAAATTTCTCCCTGAATACTATGTGCCTTTAAATAAGTCCGAATAAGCTGCTTAAGTTCCTGAAGAAATGTGTGATTATCATCACAAATTGCTATTTTTATCATTTTAACCACCTTCCTGCATTATTTATAGTATATCATCGATTCCTATATTTCTCCATTAATCGATTGTATTTTAAACACATTATTTTATAATACCACATCTTTCGCCCAAATAAATAAATATGGATCAAGTGGTTAGAAAACTTGCGCAAATGGTTAAATCAACTAACAATTATGTGCTATACTAAATAAGAAATTAAAAATAGGTGATTGCAAAACTAAAAGAAATTTAGGGTATCTAATAGGTTCGCAAGCGAATTTTAATATTCTCCAGAGGCTCGATTTCGTAATTCTAAAAATCTAACCACTTTTTTCAAATAAACGCCGCAAACTCGCTTCGCTCAAACAGTGCGGCTAAGTGCCATTTGAAAAAACTACTAAGATTTTCTTAACGAATTACTACATAGGCTCTTCCGAATATAAAATCTCTTGCTAGCCATAGGCTAATGATAGATTTCTACACAACAAATGAACATTATATAGCTTTACAAAAGATGTGAGGAGAAATCTATAGATATAAATTTAAAACTATTGAGGCTCAATGAATCTAGAGTTATGCAATTAACTAAAAAAATTAAAAAACAAAGGGGGAACTAAGTTGGAAATTATGCAAGCATACTATCAAAAAACAGCTGAAACTGTGATTAAAAATATGACTAAACGTAATATTGAAGCTTATTATGTAGATAATAAAGATGAGGCTGTGCAAAAGGTTCTTTCACTCCTTGAAGATGATTCATGTATTTCCTGGGGAGGGTCTATGACGCTCTCAGAAATCAACTTATTTGAAGCACTTGAAAAAAATCCTACCTATCATCTGCTTGACCGGTCAAAAGTAAGCGCTGAGCAAGTACCTGATATCTATCACGCAGCACTCTCCTGTGATTACTATCTGATGAGCAGTAATGCAATTACCCTTGACGGCAAGCTGGTTAATATTGATGGCACAGGCAACCGGGTTGCAGCCCTGATCTATGGTCCAAAGCATGTCATTATTGTTGCGGGCATGAACAAGATTGCAGCTCATGAAGCGGAAGCCCTAAGCCGCGTCAGAAATGTAGCCAGCCCGCTTAATACAATAAGACTTAACAAGGATACCCCCTGTTCAAAAACAGGAATGTGCCACGACTGTCTGTCCCCTGACTGCATCTGCATGCAGACAGTGATTACCCGTAACAGCCGCGACAAAGGCCGCATCAAAGTTATTTTAGTCGGAGAAAATTTAGGTTACTAAAAAACATTTTTCCACTGATTAAAACTTAAAAGAAAAACAGGAAGGAATATTGACAACCATTCCTTCCTATGCTATTATGAATAAGCGTTTTGCTCTCGTGGCTCAGTCGGTAGAGCGTCGCCTTGGTAAGGCGGAGGTCGGCGGTTCAAGTCCGCTCGGGAGCTTACTTGAAAATACAGTATTTACAAGGATTAAGGACACTTTTCAGTGTCCTTTTTCTTTTTCATAAATTACAGTTTTTACACACAAAATCACGCTTTGACACAAATTATTGTGTAATATTTGCGTCATTTAGTTTTATTGGATATCCGTTTTATTTGTGTCATCTCCCCCCAAAAAAAATAAGAGGCTACCCATTTTTTGAGTAGCTCCATTTATACCTGTATTCTCAGTCAAAAAACTTACCACAATCCTCTGATTTGTAGATTAGTATATTTTATAGTATATCTTTAGTAGTGGTTTTTCCTTATTTATCAACACTTATACGGTTTTTCAAAGTTTTAAACACTTAATGAAATTCTATTAGTTCTACCATTTACTACACATCTACTACACACTTATCACACACTAAAAAACACAATTAGAAGCTATTCATTATCTTGTTTTAAAGCTTTTAAAATGCACCCTATACTATCTATATCTTCAATACTCATATTATCTATATTATCTAATCGATGCTTTATATCTTCAATAACCTCTTCTTTATAAGATAATCCCTTATTCCTCTTAGTTAAAAAATATGTACTTATAGTACCAGTTAACATTCCTATGAATCCTATGCCTACTAACATCAGAATGCAGGCTATCACACGTCCAATATTAGTAGATGGACTTATATCCCCGTAACCTACGGTAGTAGCAGTTACAAAACTCCACCAGACAGCATCTTCAAAAGACATATTTTCAGCAATGCTAATTAATCCAGCTCCTATAAATATAGTTGTTACCGTAGCAATTAATGTATAATTAAAGTTATTAGTTTTTACAAATATCTTGAGTTTATTAGTAAATCTACTTAAAAATAATAATCCTCTTGTAAACTTTAGCAACTTTAGTGGCCTGGCTATTTTAAACACTCTTAATGCTCTAAACAAAGAGTTAAAAGGTAAGATTGTTATCAAATCTATCTTATTTTGCAATACAAAATACTTTTTATCTGTAGCTCTAAATAATCTTATGATGTAATCTGATATAAACACTATCCAGATAACGAAATCTATATTAGATAGAATATTATTTATATCAGATGGTATTGCCAAAGTTAATTGAACAATTACTATTGCTATTACTATTAGAGATAATACCATCATTATAATCTCATAGATTACGCGTTTTCTTTGCATAGCAACCACTCCTTTGGTGGAATATAACTTTGCAGTTGTACTAGCTAACAACTCCTCATAAATATACTTTTTATAAGCCTATTACTTTAAATTTCAAATCTTTTATGCTCCTTTGCTAATATATTAGCTGAAAGCTTCATGCCCTCTATCTTCCATAAAACATTAAAAATCTGAGAGTTTCCCAGTTTTTAATGAGATACAACTCTAATTATAAAGCGATATTTTTGTTCTACGCATAATAATTTAAGTGTTAAATTTTAAACTTAGTGAAAATATATTTAATCCTCAATGTAAATAATTTCTACCGAATCGCCTTTCCTAAAAGTTATATAATCTTGGCCATTTTCTAAATCATCACTAGCTAAGTTGTTTTCTACAACACTAATTATTTCATCTACACTATTAATATTATTTTCTATTATGTATTTTATTATAAAGTATATAACATGCTTAGTACTCCTCAAGATTCTACTTAGTGTTACTTCATCATCTAGCTCTAGAAACGATTTTCCCTCATGAACAATTTGATTCCTATAGGTATACATATAAGATATAGTATTTGCAATAAAAGTTTTTCTATCTTTGCATTGCTTGTCTGCTACAATACATGCACTTCTAACCGCTACTCTTACTTTTTGCGCATTTTGTTCGGTTCTTTTTAGCAATAACGATTCTAAGATTGTCCCATACAATATTATTAAGGTATCAATGTTTATTTCTTCTAGAACCTCATAATAAATCTTTAAAACTGCTTTTAATTTCTTTGAGTATTCATCTTGTCCATTAATCTTATTTAATAATATTGATAGCTTACTGATGAATATTTCATCTGGCTCAATCCTGACAACTCTGGGCACAAATTCAGCTTGTCTATCATATTCATCACATAGTGTTGATGAAAAACACCTTACAATGGAACGATCAAAATCATCTCTAGTTAATTTACTATTTCCGAGTTTAATATACCACTTATCACAACTTATGTATTCAGCCGTCCAATACCCATCTAGCATATAATTTTTAAAAAACTCATTCTCTTGATTATTATACACTTCATTTGCAATGGCGACTAACTTGGTATGATTATGTACTCTACCCAACCGTTCTAGTTTCTTTATATAACCACTAATAAACTTTTCTTTTAGTTCATGTGTATCCGTTAACCGCTTACAAAAATATAATGCAGATATTAATAATTTTATATTAAAAACTTCCATAGTATTATGTGATTGTGATGTATATACCGCTATCGAATCACACTTTTTGATTTCATCATTATTAATAAAATAGTCCACATTTTGATTTACGAAATTCGTAAAATCATTATATGTCCAAAACTGAATTTCATCAAAATAAATGTACTCCTCATTAAGTATATGTCTAATCTTTAATGGCGCTATAATAGATTTTGTAAATTGGACTCCGTGTATTGGTATTGCTTTTTCCATTCTTTTGCCTCCCTAGATTTGCCTATTATAAAGAGATATTTTTAATATGTTGTAGAATTACCACTGTTTCTCCGAGAATCCCTGCCCAGGTACTTTTGTCACTTGGAGAATCTCCTCTTTACCTAAATATCTGTCACTAACTTCTTCACCTAATATTGCATAATCAACTATTCTACTTGCTAGTTGAATAAAGTCGTATTTATTCTGCTCTTTGTTATTGCTTATGCTACTCATAAACATTAATCCTAAATTACTTAATGCAATTACTTCTATAGTAGGTTCAAGTTTTTTGCGTTTTATGTTATCTCTTAAATATATTAAATCTTGATATAACGAATTTCTTATTATCCCAATAATTCTATAAAATAAATCTAGATCAATCTTATCGTATACTAGAGATCTAAAGGCATTCGATATGAATTTTATTTTTTCACTATCACTTATGCTATCTATCTCTTCTACTAGTTTTTTAGATAATTCCTCTTCTTTGTTATTCATATGTTTTGCTAAAAACTTAATTCTATCTTGTAGAGGGATTTCATCAATGTTAATAAGGAATTCCCTCAATTTATAGTAAAATAACAAATTTGTAATATTTCCGCCATGTTCAATCGATTTTGATATAACCGTTAATATCGCAAAAGAATCCCCCCTACTCAACTTTATTCCGGTCTCTATATTACTTACAATATTACTAAGTGAAATTTCATTCCTAATAGAAGTCATTATTGCGTTTCTAATTTGTTCAATAGAACTCATTATTTAACCTCCTACATAAAACTTAGTTCTTTTCTTATGTATACATTCTTTTGATTTTACCAAGTAATATCACTTAGTTCCTAGCTTAATTTCACTTCAATATCATTTAAATCTTTTATGAAATATTGAACTGCAACTGATCTATTTTTTTGGATATCTTGAATACTAATTAAATATTCTTCAAGTGCTTCTCTCAACCAACTAATAGCCTCTTTATCGTCAGAATAATACTCTTTCAGATTTTCAAAGCTATAGACAATATGAAACCCACTTCTCAAATCATAAATTTCCTGAATAGAAGATTGTTTTATAATATCAATCAGCTTGTTTAATTCAAAGCTACCTACAAATGCTCTTTGACTTAGAATTTTATCTTTGTTATCTTGCAAATAATTAATTAGATCATTGATACAACCCTTACTGTAACTATTTATAATTGTATTTAAATTATTTTTACTTTCTTTCTTTAAATAGGCCTTTAAGTATATCTTTAATTCTTTAGCGTATTTTAAAAATACTTCCTTCTCTTCTTCATGTTCAAAATCCCAATTAATATATCCAAAGACGTTAGAATCTATGGATCTAGTAAGCTTAATATCCAACTTGTTTATATTCTCTTTCATTGCTTTTATTACGTCTGACTATTTATTGCATAATTAAATAGGACAAAGTTGCAAATAAAATTCCCCACTTTTGCAAAGTAAAATTCCTCAAAATTGCAAAGGCCATTGCAGGCATCAACCAAATCATTTATCCTTGTTATCGACCAAGACGACAAGG
>CALJNR010000013.1 GCA_937981575.1 uncultured Clostridia bacterium
ACGAGTATGTTAAATTATTGACAATAGTTTCTCCTTGTGTTAGCATCATATTATAGTTAATATGGAGTGACTTATTACAAATAAGTCCTATATTTTTAACCTATATTGTTAAAAAAATAACATATTGTTTTACACTTTAAGTAAAATAATATTTTTAAAAATATACAAACTATATAAGAGCTGTTCAATTATAAGGAGGAGATTACAATGTCTGAAAACAAAAAAGCTAAAGCCGAAGCAGTAGATACAATAGACGCCGTAGCAATGGTAAATGCACTCGTTAAAAATGCTGAAAAAGCACTTGAAGCATACATGTCCCTTTCCCAAGAACAAGTAGATGAAATTACAAGAGCAATGGCTCTTGCTGGTTTGTCTGAACAAATGTACCTTGCAAGACTTGCTGTTGAAGAAACTGGACGCGGCATATTCGAGGATAAGGTTACAAAAAATATTTTTGCTACTGAATATGTTTACCATAGTATTAAATACGATAAAACAGTTGGTATTATAGATGAAAATGAAGATGAAGGTTATATGGAAATTGCTGAACCTGTTGGGATTGTAGCCGGTGTTACGCCTGTAACAAATCCAACTTCTACAACAATGTTTAAAGCACTTATTAGTGCTAAAACGCGTAATCCTATTATTTTTGGTTTTCACCCTTCTGCTCAGAAGTGCTCCTCTGAAGCGGCAAGAATACTACGTGACGCTGCTGTAAAAGCTGGCGCTCCTGAATATTGTATTCAATGGATTGATTATCCTTCAATTGACGCAACCAATGCACTTATGAATCATCCTAATGTATCTATGATTCTTGCAACAGGTGGTTCTGGTATGGTCCGTGCAGCTTATTCATCTGGCAAACCAGCCCTTGGTGTTGGTCCTGGTAACGTACCAGCTTTCATTGAAAAAACTGCTAATCTTGAAAGATCTCTTACAGATCTTATTCTTTCAAAATCATTTGATAACGGCATGATTTGTGCTTCTGAACAAGCAGCTATTATAGAAGCTCCCATTTATGATGCAGCACTTGCATTTATGAAAAAACAAGGATGCTACTTTGCAACTAAAGAAGAAGTTAAAAAGCTTGAACCTGTTGTTATCGACCTTGAAAAACAGATGGTTAATGCAGCTATCGTTGGAAAATATCCTTATGAAATAGCAGCTCTTGCAGGGATTACTATTCCAAAAGATACAAAAGTACTTTGCTGTGAAATAGAAGGTGTTGGTGCGGCCTATCCGCTATCTCGTGAAAAACTATCTCCTGTCCTTGCAGTTGTTAAAGCTTTGGATGCTAATGAAGGTATTGAAATGGCTGAAACGATGGTAGAACTTGGTGGTCTTGGTCACTCATCTGTTATTCACTCTCATGATGATCATGTTATTCAAGAGTTTTCTAAAAGATTAAAAACTGGCCGTGTTATCGTTAACTCACCTTCAACACATGGTGCTATCGGTGATATTTATAATACCAATATGCCATCTCTTACACTTGGATGTGGTTCTTATGGACGCAATTCTACAACATCTAATGTAACGGCTGTCAACTTAATTAATAAAAAAAGGGTGGCGAAAAGACGCGTGAATATGCAATGGTTTAAGATTCCAGAAAGAATTTACTTTGAACAAGGCTCTGTTCAATATCTAGCTAAAATGCCTGATATTTCTCGTGCCCTTATTGTAACCGACCCTATGATGGTTCAACTTGGTTATGTTGAGAAACTCACTTATCAATTAAATAAAAATGCAAATAAAATTGCTGTAGAAATCTTTAGCGATGTTGAACCCGATCCAGACCTTGAAACTGTACGCAAAGGCTGTGAGATGATGCGTTCTTTCAAGCCAGATGTTATCATTGCTCTTGGTGGTGGTTCTCCAATCGATGCTGCTAAAGCGATGTGGTTATTCTATGAAAATCCTGAAGCTGACTTTGTGGGCATGTCTCAAAAATTCTTAGATATTAGAAAGCGTGTTTATAAATTCCCTAAAATGGGTCATAAATCTAAATTTGTAGCTATTCCTACAACATCTGGTACAGGTTCCGAGGTAACCTCTTTTGCTGTTATTTCTGATCGCTCTAAAAACATGAAGTATCCACTAGCTGATTATGAGCTAACACCAGATGTTGCGATTATTGATGCTGAATTTGTAATGAGTGTTCCAGCTGCGGTAACAGCTGATACTGGACTTGATGTATTAACACATGCTATAGAGGCTTATGTCTCCATACTAGCTTCTGATTTTACAGATGCTCTTGCTATTAAGGCTATTCAGTTGGTTTTTGACTACTTGCCACGTTCTTATAAATTGGGTGCAAAAGACCCAGTAGCCAGAGAAAAAATCCATAATGCTTCTTGTATAGCAGGTATGGCCTTTACAAATGCATTCCTTGGCATCAATCACTCACTTGCTCATAAACTAGGAGCCCAGTTCCATATTCCACATGGACGTGCAAATGCAATACTGCTTCCACATGTTATTGCATACAACGGTGTAACAACACCAACTAAATTTACAAGCTTCCCTAAATATGAAAAATATATTGCAGCTGATAAATACGCCGAGATCGCTCGTGCACTAGGACTTAAAGCTTCTACTCCTGAAGAAGGTGTTAAATCCCTTATAAAAGCTGTTCAAGACTTAATGAAAGAACTTAATATACCAATGACAATCAAAGATGCTGGTATTGATGAAAAAACTTATATGGCAGCAGTTACTGATCTTGCTTATAAAGCCTTTGAAGATCAGTGTACAACAGCTAACCCACGTCTTCCTAAAGTAGTTGAACTCGAAGACCTTTATAAAAAAGCTTATTCTCATAAATAAGACATATATACCCTCACTGAAAAACTCTCTTGCAGCTACTTTGCAAGAGAGTTTTTTACATAATGCGCATATCCAGAAACATTTTACCTATGATATCACTTGTATTAAGTATCAGTACCTCTGTAATCTTATTGTTTCGGTCTATTCTAAGCACTATTGTATCCTTCATTTTGATTTTCTTATGAGGATATATGATGGTGTATTCAACATCACATATCAATCTGATACTATCTTTTTGCTTACTCGTTTTTATTTTTTTAATCTTTATTTTCTCAGTATCTTCCGCTTTACTAAGACGCAAAAATTCTGGATAAATATACCCGATTTTTTCTGTTACAAACTGGTGATACCCCTCTTCTGTAAAGTATTGCTCTAGTATAATAGGCAGATTATCTTTATTTTTTTCTGATTTATTGTATGTATCATAGGCAATCATTTTTGTAACACATTCTTGTGCTAGCTGCTTTTCTTTATTTTGGGTACACCCAGCTAATAATAAAATAATCAGCAGTCCTATAACTATTTTTTTCATTGAACTCCCCCGTGTTAACTCTTAAAAACTCTTTCATAAATATAGGCATTCCCTTTTTTACCTATACGTTCTACAGCACTCAAAAAAGCAAGTACATTGAGCGCTAGCTGAGCACTCCTTAACGTAAGTTTTGTATGTTTTTTAAAATCTTTAGAAGTAAATGTACTGTCTAATGTATCTGGAATAAGCTGCTCATAATCTTGTAAAGAACTTATACTTATTGTCTTTTTGATCTGAATAGGGACTCTATCTTTTCTGCAACCACCTCTTTTTTTATCTCGGCTCCAGCCATTTAAAAGCTTGTATTCTTCCATATCAATGAGTACAATACAAATCGAAAGACCTGGATGCGGCAGCAGATCTTTAATTCTATAGAGCTCAAAAAACACTTCATAGGGTGATCCTGTTTTGGGCGATTTACGCTTTGGGCTAATCTCCCCAGTCTCTAGGTCAATCCACGATAACCATTTTACATGAGATATAGGATAAACGATTGTCACATGATAGTCTTCTAGAAAACAACTTAGCTTTTTTCTAAGCTTCCCAAATTGCCTTGTTTGTATCTCTATAATTTGATTTCCCCTCTTAATATCAGCTACAAACCGTCCTATTTTTACTTCATGATAATCACTATTCTCTTCTATATAATGTTTAAGCACTGCATGAAGTGTACCTTCTTTTAATGTGCCTATCCCTGCTTGTTCATCATTACTTTTTGCCACACTCTCTTTTGCAGCCTCTAACTTTTGATTATCCATAAATTATTTCCCTTTTTGCTTTTCATATTCATACATCAAATACCCACACTCATCCATCCCCAAGTTCTGATAAGTCTTTTGTGCCACTTGATTCTCTTTTTCCACATAAAGTCTAAGACCTATTACCTGCTCATTTGTATCACACATTTCCTTAATATAGTAGTAAAGCGCTTTAAAAACGCCTTGTTTTCTATAGTCTGCATCTACATATACACTTTGTATCCATAGAAATAAGCCATTTCTCCAGTCGCTCCACTCATAAGTATACATGATTTGTCCAACCACCTTGCCATCTATCTCACAAACGTGATATACGCCTTTATTTTCATCT
>CALJNR010000014.1 GCA_937981575.1 uncultured Clostridia bacterium
TCTTAATCACCCAATTGGGAAAATACTTTACAGTATGCTTCAGGAGAAATTTCCTGAATATCTAGTAGATGATTCTATTAAATGGAATTTTACAAAGTTTCTCATTGACCGTAATGGAGAAGTTGTGTCTAGGGTAGAACCAACTACTTCGCCGTTGGAAATGGAAGAAGAGATTGAAAAATTACTAAAAAAATAATTTAAAAAAAGCGCTGTTGCCTTTTATAGAAGGATAACAGCGCTTTTTTAGCAGTTAAGCTAACATGTAATTATCATAGTCTGATGCTGAGATCCATCTAGAAGCTATAGAATTGTAAGGGAGAATAAATGAGTAAGTAGAGGCAAAAACTGCTAAAGGAATTCTTTAATATGTAAATGTAGTTTCCTGGGAAATAATTAAAGAACAACTTAAATGAGAGCGTAAAGCAGAAGCGACAGCTCGCCACTATGCAATAAACTGAGGACGTAGTGCAACTTCACTAATTTACATGACGTTTCATAGGTAAACTATGAAAATAGATCAGTATATGCAGATAAACATTGAAAACAATTACATCTCATGTTAAGATATAATTAAATTATGAAAATGATTTCATGAAATTGATTTCACTAAGATGATTTCATGAAATCAGAAGTGAATTTTTAAATTACAGTAATCAATATAAGACGGTAGTCATAAAGGAACATTTTTGCATATTTAGATTAAATCATTATAAGGAGGAGCAGATATGACAGAACAAGAAAGAATTACGAAGGCTTATGAACTTGCTAAAGAAAGCTTTAAAAAATGGGGGGTTGATGTAGGCGAAGCGATTAAAAAGGTACACGCTATTCCTATTTCACTTCACTGCTGGCAAGGAGATGATGTAACTGGTTTTGAAAATCCAGATGCGCAGCTGACAGGCGGTATTCAGGCCACAGGAAATTATCCAGGAAAAGCAAGAACGCCTGAAGAGTTAAGAGCAGATCTTGATAAGGCCATGTCTCTTATACCAGGAGAAATGAGACTTAATCTTCATGCACTTTATGCTGAAACGAATGGTGAAAAAGTAGAAAGAGATGAGCTGAAACCAGAACATTTTGCAAACTGGGTCAATTGGGCTAAAGCTAAAAAAATAGGACTTGATTTTAATCCAAGCTGTTTTTCACATGAGAAAAGCAGTGATGGGTTTACACTTTCACACCAAGATGATGAAATTAGAGACTTCTGGATCAGACATTGTATTGCATCACGCAAAATAGCTGAACACTTTGGAAAAGAACTTGGAACACCAGCTGTAACGAATATATGGATTCCAGATGGCTACAAAGATATTCCAGTTGATAAGACAGCACCGAGAGCCAGGCTGAAAGATTCATTAGACAAAATCTTTGCTGCACAGATTGATAAAGCTTATAATTTAGATGCGGTAGAATCAAAAGTATTTGGTATTGGATCTGAAAGCTATGTAGTAGGATCTAATGAATTTTATATGGGTTATGCAACGGCGAACAATAAATTATTATGTCTCGATGCAGGGCACTTCCATCCAACAGAAGTGATTTCAGATAAAATCTCAGCTGTTATGCAGTTTGTAGATGAAATTCTTCTTCATGTCAGCAGACCGGTAAGATGGGACAGCGACCACGTTGTCATCTTAAATGATGAGCTCATTGCTATCGCCCAAGAACTTGTTAGAGGCGGCTATCTTGACAGAACCCACATAGGGCTTGACTTCTTCGATGCAAGTATCAACCGTATCGCTGCTTGGGTAATAGGAACACGTAATATGAGAAAAGCATTACTTTTTGCACTTCTGGAGCCTACTGATTATTTAAAACAACTAGAAATAGAAGGAGATTACACATCAAGACTCGCTCTTCTTGAAGAAATGAAAACAACACCTTTTGCTGCAGTTTGGGAGTATTATTTAATGAGCAGCAATATGCCAGTAAGTAGTGAATGGCTTAAAGAAGTTAAAGAATATGAAAAAGATGTTTTAATAAAACGATAAATATAAATCGATTAGTAAGTTTTTAAAGAGAAGCCTTGCAACACATTTATACTGTGCTGTAAGGCTTCTCTTTAATTTTAAAATAAGAATAGTCGTCTTGCTGACAAGCGATCAAACTTTTCTATCTCACATGTATATATATTTTTCGCAGACCAGCTTAATTTGTGCCTCTAAAAAGTAGAACCATAAACTTTCAATTGTAAAAAGTATTCAAATCGTATTATAATGAGGAGGAAATATTAGTAATAATCAATAAGCACCGGGAGCTTAGTAAATCTGTATCAGTATTTTAAATTATATAGTGTGACAATGAAAAGTTAAGCGTAACGATACGCTCTATTGGTACGCTGATAACTTGATAATAAACATAAAAAGGGACATGAATAAGGGAGGGGATAGATAAATGGTATACAAGATAGTTCTTATTGATGATGAAGATGTCGTTAGAAAAGGCATGAAGGATTTAATTCCTTGGAAGGAGCTGAACTTAGTAATGGCTGGAGATGCTCCAGATGGAGAAAAGGGCCTGGAACTTATTCAAGATACTCTGCCCCATATTGCATTTTTAGATATTAACATGCCTAAAATGGATGGCATGAAGCTGACTAAAATAGTTCGAGAAACCTACCCGGATATCAAAATTGTTCTGCTGACAGGATACGATGAGTTCAGCTATGCAAGAGAAGCACTAAGGCTTGGGGTGGAAGATTACATTCTAAAGCCGATTACAAAAGATGAAGTCATCACACTGCTTGAGAAGTTAGTAAGAAAACTCAACGAAGAACAAGAGGAAGAAAAAAAGCAAAAAAACCTTGAAGAAAAAGTAAAGCAATCCAAGCACTTGATTCAGCAAAGATATGTTGAAGAGCTTATTTTTAACGAAATTGAAGACAGTCTGATTGTTAAAAGAAGTATCAGTGCAGATGTTCCATACAACAAGGACTACTATAGTATTGCACTTATTGATTACGATCATTTTATAAAAGGGATTGATTCTAATGAGAATGATATCACCTTTTTTGCCATTCAAAATATTGCAGATGAAATTGTTAAGAAAAATGACTGGGGATTGACTTTTGAAATCAATGGTATAAATGGGATCCTCTATTATACAGATGATGAATATAAGCTGTATGAAACGTTCAAAGAGCGTCTTGAATATATTAAAACTATGATTGTGAAGCATCTGGATATTACGATCACTATTGGAGTAGGACAGATTGTAGACGGAATAGGGGGCATTCATTTAGCTTACAAAACGGCGAATGAAGCCCTCGTTAACAGGTTTTTCATTGGAACCAATCAGATTATTACCCAAAACAGCTATATCAAGCTGCCTCACAGTTCTCATATTAATGAATGGCTGGAGTGGGAGGATAAGTTGATTCAGGCCCTGAAAGATGAAAAGGAATTTGGAAAGGTATTAAATGAAGTCTATCTTAAAATGGAACAGTCAAGGATAACAATAGAAGCCTGTCAGGCTATATGGAATATACTTGTCAGTTCAATGTTTAAAAAGTTTGTCCAGATTGATGACAGGATCATCGATCTCTTTCCTAATACTATGAATATCATAGGAGATGTAAAAAGCAAAAAGACGATTAAAGAAATAAAGGACTGGGTATATAAGTTGTATAAAATATGCAGCGATTACATAGAAGAGCAGGCTTCACCTAATAGGATTCATCTGCAAAACGTTCTCAGCTTTATTGCGGATAACTATCCTATTCCTGATCTTTCTATCAGTATGATCTGCAGTGAAGTACATTTAAGTCCAAGCTATTTCAGCAGTATATTTAAAAAAGCTACAGGAAGCACTTTTATTCAATTTTTAACAGATTATCGTATGGATAAAGCGAAAGAAATGCTCAAGTACACATCGCTTAAAACTTATGAAATAGCCGAAAAAACGGGATATCTGGATCCGCAATATTTTAGTACACTCTTTAAAAAGCAATTTAATATGACACCTTCGGAGTATAGAAGATTAGAAAATGAGGGGTAAGATGAAACTTAGACAAAAAGCTAAAAACATAAGATATAAGATATTTACCCACTTTTTTGCCCTCATTATGTCTATCATAGTCATTTTAGATGTATTTTTTATCTATCAGCTGGCAGATACGACAGAAAAAAATGCGCATATTTACTCTTATGAAATCACTAAGCAGTTAGGAAGAAATATTGAAGACTACGTTAATCATATGAAGAAGATTTCATGGGTTCTATCCCAGGATGAAAACCTTCAGAGTATTTTAAGAAAAGAAGTAGAAGAACCTTTTGTTGCAAAAAATACATCACTCGAACAATTCAAGATTAATGCTAATATGGCAAATGATATTGAGTCGATTTTTATCTTTGGAATCAATGGGGTAACACTGGTAGACAGCAGTAATTATAAAATTAAAGATTATATTGATATTACTCAGATGGATTGGTATGTAAATGCCATGGCAAACAAAGGCAAACTTGTCTTATCACCTTCGCATATTCAAAACTACATTGAAAATAACGGAAAATGGGTGTTTTCTGTAAGCAGTGCTATCATAGATAGAGAAACACAGGAAGTACTAGGTGTGATGCTAGTGGATATGAGCTACAAAAAACTTGCAGATATTTGTAATCAGATAACATTAGGCAATAGAGGCTATGTCTATATTACAAGCAAAAATGGTGATATCATTTATCATCCAAGGCAGCAGCTTATTTATTCAGGGCTAAGAACAGAAGACCTTTCAAGTGTAGCTAGACAAGGAGAAGGAAGCTTTGTTGAAAAAGATGATAAATCTAAGCTTGTAACGGTACATACTTTAGAAGGAACCGGCTGGACTGTAGTAGGCGTATCTTACCTAGATGAACTGCTTACATCACAGAGCAGTATTACTCTTACAGTAATTATTATTTCTATTGTATGTATCATTATTGCGCTTATTTTGTCACAGCAGATATCTCAGGAGATTTCAAAACCTATACTTGAGCTTGAAAACATTATGGCAAAAGTTGAGACAGGACTTCTAGATGTTGATATATCCATTGATACCAATACCAAAGAAATTCAAAACTTATCAAGATCCTTTCAGGCCATGCTGCTAGAAATTAAGGTCCTTTTAGGGCGTATTAAAGACAACGAAAAAATGCTTAGAAAAAGCGAACTCAAACTCTTGCAGGCACAAATTAATCCGCATTTCTTATATAATGCGTTAGATACAATTATTTGGCTTGCTGAACGGGAAGAGCACACCAAGGTCGTGAATATGACAGCAGCACTTGCCAGATATTTTAGGCTAAGCTTAAGTAAAGGGGTAGAAGTGATTCCGATCTTTTCAGAAATAGAACACGTAAAATATTATCTTTTAATACAGAAGATCCGTTATGAAAATAAATTAACCTATGATATAGATGTGAATCCTGAGATCTATGAGTATTCCACAATCAAAATTGTGCTTCAGCCTCTAGTTGAAAATGCCTTATATCATGGCATAAAGGATTTAGATACTGGAGGTCATATTAAAATCAGTGGAAAGAAAGACGGAGATAACATTGTGCTGACAGTTGAAGATAATGGCAAAGGTATGACAGCTAATCAGGTAGAAAATATTTTGACAAGACCAATTTCTTCGTCTGTTACTACTGGAGGTGTAGCAATAAAAAATGTTCATGAAAGATTGCAGGTTTATTTTGGCAAGGAATATGGACTAAGGTATGAGAGTGAACCGGGTAAATGGACGAAAGTATATGTCACGCTTCCGGCTATAACGGATTAAGGAGGTGCAAAGGGTGAAAAAAATTAATAAATGGACCATTATAGTGGTGGTGGCTGTTGTGCTTATAAGCAGTATCGCTGCGGCTAAAATGCTTGACGGCAGCCGCCGGCCAAACAAGATAGTGCTCATACCTAAATCGGCATCACCGGACTTTGAGTTTTGGCAGACGGTGAAAATGGGTGCAGAACTTGCAGCAAAAGAAGAAGATGTTGAAATCATAACTAAGGGGCCTATGCTGGAAATAGACATCGAGCATCAGAAACAGATCTTAAGGGAAGCCATAGATGAAAAAGCAGATATTATTCTGCTGGCCGCTACCAATGTTGACGCCCTCAAGGGGCTGGTAGAAGAAGCAAGAGAGAAAGGGATTACCTTGCTTACCGTTGACTCAACAGTAGAAGGGGTAAATAATATTACGAATGTTGCAACGAACAGCGTAGAAGCTTCAGCTATTTTAACTAAGTATTTAGTAGATCTTTTAGGCGGACAAGGTGAAGTAGTTATGATTAACTTTGTTGAAGGAGCGAGTACAGCTAAGGAGCGGGATCAGGGCTATAAAGAAGAATTAAGCCGCCACCCAGGAATTATGATGCATCCGACAGTTTATACTGAAGGGACAACGCTTCACGCATATGGGGCTACAAAAAGAGTGCTTGAAACATATCCAAACTTAAAAGGGATTGTTGCGAGCAACCAGCAGGTAACAGATGCAGTATGTGAAGTTATAGAAGAGCTGGGTCTTAAGGATAAAATTAAGGTCGTAGGATTTGACAGCTCACAGATTATTATTAATGCACTCGAAAAAGATCAGATTGATGCCATTGTGGTTCAAAGACCCTTTAACATGGGATATCTGGCTGTTAAAAATGCATTGGAAGCTTATAAAGGCAGAAAAGTCCCGGCTTATGTTGATACAGGTTATAAGCTTATTAACAAAGAAACACTGTATCTTACTGAGAATCAGAAGCTGCTTTATCCTATTATTAAATAAGATAAACTAAAAGCAGCAGAGGCTTTGGACGTTGTAGTTTTACTACAATCAAAAGATATGAATTAAAAATACCCTGGCAACTTAAACAAAGTGGCCGGGGTATTTTTAATTTTTTTAAACAAAACAGTAGTTTTTTAAACTATTACAGTTGAAAACTTTATTAAAAAAGGATGTATAAAATGTAAAATATAGATATAAGAAACGAACCACTGAAAATGAGCTAGGTTTAAATTTGGAGGTGATAAAATTGAAAGAAACATTGTTAGTTATGGAAGGCATTGATAAGTCTTTCCCCGGAGTACATGCGCTGGATCATTGTAAGTTTGAACTAAGAGCCGGAGAAGTACACGCTTTAGTTGGTGAAAACGGAGCTGGGAAATCTACACTTATGAAAATCCTCACAGGGGTTTATGCAAGGGATGAAGGGAAAGTTATTTATAAAGGGAAGGAAATCAATTTAGCAGGTACGAAGGAAGCACAGGAGCTTGGAATTTGTATTGTACATCAAGAACTTAACCTGATGCCTCACTTAACAGCAGCACAAAATATGTTTATTGGCAGAGAGTTTATGGGAAAAAACAAACTTTTTGTTAATGATAACGAAGCAAACAAAAAAGCTCAGGAACTGTTTGATGCAATGAATCTAAGGCTTGATCCAAAGGTGAAGGTAGGCAAGTTAACTGTTGCCATGCAGCAAATGGTAGAGATTGCAAAAGCCCTTTCTTTTGACTCTTCAATTTTAGTTATGGATGAACCCACTACAGCGCTTACAGAATCAGAAATTGATGAGCTTTTCAAGATGATCAATCATCTTAAGGAAAAGGGAGTTGGGATTGTGTATATCTCCCATAGAATGGATGAGATCAAGCGCATTACAGATCGTATCACAGTTATGCGTGATGGTACATATGTAGATACTGTTAATACCAAAGAAGTTGATATTCAACAGGTTATTAATATGATGGTTGGAAGAACCATTTATGAAACAGCGAATGAGCATAATTATACTGACCCAAATGAAGTGGTATTAGAAGTTAAAAACTTAATCAGAGGAAAAACGATAAAAGATGTAAGCTTTAAACTGCATAAAGGTGAAATTCTCGGTTTCTCAGGATTGATGGGAGCAGGAAGAACAGAAGTTATGCGGGCTATCTTCGGGGCTGATAAGCTTGACTCAGGAGAAATCTATGTTAAAGGTCAAAAAGTTCAGATTTTAAGACCAGAGCACGCCGTGAAATATGGAATAGGTTACCTTTCAGAAGACAGAAAACGCTATGGACTGACACTTGGAGAAACGGTCGAACAAAATATTTCACTTGCTTCAGTAGATAAATATACCAATAAGCTGGGCTTTACCAATATGAGCACGATCACAAAAACGAGTGAAGAGTACATTGAAACTTTAAGCATCAAGACTCCAGGACCAAAACAAAGAGTAAAGAATCTATCTGGAGGAAATCAGCAAAAAGTAGTTATTGCAAAATGGCTGCTAAGAGACTGTGATATCTTGATTTTTGATGAACCTACAAAAGGGATAGACGTAGGTGCTAAAAGTGAAATCTATAAACTGCTTTCTCAGCTTGCTAAAGAAGGGAAGTCAATCATTATGATTTCTTCTGAGCTTCCGGAAGTTCTGCGTATGAGCAATAGAATTATTGTTATGTGCGAAGGCCGTATCACAGGAGAATTAGATATTGGGGCAGCAAGTCAAGAAGAAATTATAAAATATGCAACAAAGAGAGAAGCATAAAGCAGCACACTTTATGTAAGGAGGGAATAAGAAAATGGCAAATGTAGCAAAAAGTGCAGGCACAGCAGGGATCGGCACGAAAAAGTCAATGTTTAATGCAGCAAATGCACAGAAGTTTTTAGCTTTTGGAGCACTCTTAATATTATTACTTTTCTTTTCTATGGCATCACCATTCTTTTTAACGTTTGACAACATCGTATCCATTATGCTTTCTACATGTGTTAACGGAATTTTAGCATTAGGGATTATCTTCGTTATTATTACTGGAGGAATCGACTTGTCGATAGGTACAGTGATGACTTTTTCCTCAGTTATGGCAGGAGTTATGATAACGAACATGGGAATGCCGATATGGATAGGAATCTTGGTAGCCATAGGTACGGGTGCATTCTGCGGGTTTATAAGCGGTACAGTGGTATCTAGATTAAAACTTCAGCCGTTCATCGCAACACTTGGGGTTATGATGATCACAAAAGGTTTATCACTTGTCCTTTCAGGAACAAAGCCTATTTACTTTAGTGATACACCATCTTTTAGAAAAATTACAACAGGTTCAATTCTTACATTTGGAGCTGACGGTAAGTTCAGCGTGCCAAACGGAATCTTCATTTTCCTTGGCATGGCAATACTTGCAGGTATTATTCTAAATAAAACAAAACTCGGAAGATACAACTTCGCAATCGGAAGTAACGAAGAAGCAACAAGACTTTCAGGTGTTAATGTTGTTAAATGGAAAACGGCTATCTACTCACTCTGCGGTGCTTTTGCAGGGGTAGCAGGAATCGTTATGGCAGCTCGTCTGGATTCAGCTCAGCCAGCACTTGGGCAAGGCTACGAATTAGATGCTATTGCCTCTGTAGTAATTGGTGGAACATCCATGGTTGGAGGAGAAGGAACAATTCTTGGGACTGTAATAGGAGCCTTTATCATCAGTACACTTACCAATGGCTTAAAGGTTATGGGTGTGGCACAGGAATGGCAGATTGTTATTACAGGATGTGTACTTGTTCTAGCTGTATTATTAGATACAATGCGTAAAAGAGGCAGTAAATAATTTTGTATTCTGCTCAATTAGGAGTTAAGAATAAATCAATGTTTGAATTTTAATTCATGAAAGGGGTAAAAAATATGAAAAAATCTTTAGCATTAGGGTTAGCGGTATCACTTGTAATGGGACTTGGCGTTGGATGTGCACCATCAAAACCAGCAGCACCAGCAGCACCAGCAGAAAAACCAGCGGCAGAGGCACCAGCAGCAGAGGCGCCGGCAGCGTCAGAAAAAATATATATCCCAGTTATTTCAAAAGGGTTCCAACATCAATTCTGGCAAGCAGTTAAATTAGGTGCAGAAAGAGCTGCAGCTGACTATGGGGTAGAAATTACATTTGAAGGACCAGAATCAGAAACACAAGTAGATAAACAACTTGATATGTTACAAGCAGCGTTAGCTAAAAATCCACAAGCAATTGCACTTGCAGCGCTTGACTCAAAATCTGCAACACCATATCTTGAAAAAGCTGAAGCAGCAGGCATTCCAGTAGTTGGATTTGACTCAGGTGTTGACAGCCCAATCGTAAAAACTACAGCAGCTACAGATAACTATGCAGCAGCAGGACTTGCAGCAGATAAAATGGCAGAGCTGATTGGCGGAAAAGGTAAAGTTGGTCTTATCGTTCATGACCAAACAAGTCAAACAGGTGTAGACAGACGTGATGGATTTGTAAACAGACTTAAAGAAAAATATCCAGAAATCGAAGTAGTACCTGTACAGTATGGTGAAGGCGACCATGCAAAATCAACAGAAGCTGCTAAAGCAATTATGACAGCTAATCCAGATATCAAGGGTATGTTTGGAGCAAACGAAGGATCAATTGCAGGGATCATCAATGCAGCAAAAGAGCTTAACAAAGTTGGCAAATTAACTATTATCGGATTTGACTCTGGTAAATTATTACTTGACGCAATCAAAGCTGATATCGTAGCTGGAGCAATCACACAAGATCCAGTTGGAATTGGTTACAAAGCAGTAGAAGCAGCTGTTAAAGCTTACAAAGGTGAAACAAACCCAGAATTTATCGATACTGGATTCAAATGGTATGATAAAACAAATATGGATACACAAGAAATCAAAGAAGTTCTTTACGAATAAGA
>CALJNR010000015.1 GCA_937981575.1 uncultured Clostridia bacterium
TACGCATAGCAAGTGTTCTTGCAATAGTATTAACTTTATACCCCATCTCTTCAGATGTTTTAATAATAGTTGCTTTAAGTTCGGATTCCACATAACCTGTATCATTCAATGCTCTTGCAACTGTTGTTCTGGAAATATTTAAAGCCTTAGCCACATCTGCTTGAGTTACTTTTTTCATTGCATGATCCTACTTTCTATCGTTATATTTCTATTACTTAACAGCACCACCTACGATACCCTTTATCACATACTTTTGCATTAAACTATATAAAATAATCATAGGGACAGAAGCCATAAAAATAGCGGTAATACCATAGTGCCACTGGCTCATATACTTCCCAAAAAATGTTGCTGTTGTACCAAGAGGAATAGTTTTATTGCTATCAGATTGAAGCACTATAAGCGGTAAAAGATAATCATTCCATACCCACAAAGTCTCTAGTATCACAAGTGTACTGGTAATAGGAGCAAGTAAAGGGAAAATAATTTTGAAGAAAATAGTTAGGGAACCTGCGCCATCCATAATCGCTGCTTCTTCTATCGCATATGGTATAGCTTTTACAGCGCCATGATATAAAAATATTCCCATCGGGGTTCCAAGCCCGATATAGACAAGTATAATCCCGTAAATACTATCTATTAAATTCATATTCTTCATGATTTTAACAAGTGGAATCATTACTGATTGAAAAGGGATAATTAATGTCATTATAAAATAGAGTACCAAAATATAACCTATTTTCCCCTTCATTCTTGAAATCCTATACCCTGCCATTGCACCAAAAATAACAATGCCTATAATCGATATGCCTGTAATAACAATGCTATTTCTTAAAAGTGTTCCAAAATCTGATAGACTCCAAACATGTGCGTAATTACTAAAAATCCATTTTTCTGGAAGTTTGGAAGTATTTAAAATAACTTCTTTTAAAGGCTTAAAAGTATTAATTACCATAAAATAAATAGGTGTAAAAAATAATAAAGTCACAATTCCCATTATAAACACAATAATATTGCCTAATAGTTTATTCTTAATCATACTTCAACCTCCCTATTTGAGGAAAACTTCAGCTGTACAACAGTAAGCGCGATAATCAGTATAGATAGTAAAACTGCCTTTGCACATGCAAAATTAGGATGATTAAAGACATATGCTTCTCTATAAATATTAAGCATAGCAACTTCTGATGCTCTTCCTGGGCCTCCTCCTGTTAAGGGGTATACAGTATCAAATACTTTTAAAGATCCACTCACTGTTAAAAACACACCTACAAGAACTGTCGGTAACATAAGAGGTAGTTTAATCTTAAAGAAACATTGAGATTTGGTCGCTCCATCAATAAGTGAAGCTTCTACAACTGATAAATCAAAAGAAAGGAGTGCTGCGATATAAATAATCATAACATAGCCAATACCTTGCCATAAAGTTACAATAATCACTGCATAAATAACTAATCTCGCATCGCCTAGCCAATCGTTATTAAAAAGCTCAATCCCTGTTGTTTTATAAATACTCATAGAAATTTGTGAAAACATAAATTTCCAAATAAAACCCGATATAACCATACTAATCACATTCGGTAAAAAGATCACTGTTCTAAAGAAACTATTAATCTTTTTATCGGTTGTAAGTGCTATAGCAAATAGCATAGCTAATAAATTAGTTAACAAAACGCTAAACATTGCAATATAGATGGTAATCTGCATAGCATTTAAAAAGCCCTCATCATTAGTAAAAATTTCTACATAATTGGTAAGTCCAATGAAATTTACTTGCTCACTTACGCCATTCCAGTCAGTAAGTGAATAGTATACCCCTTGGATTAAGGGAACTGTAAAAAACAAAGAATATAGTAGAAATGAAGGTCCTAGAAAAATCAATATCTCCCAAATATACTTTCGGTTTTCTTTAGACAAAAATTTACTTTTCATTTTTCCTCCAAGAGATTATTATCCCCTATTGTTTATTGATAATAGTTTGCCAATCCTTATCTAATAGTCTTAGCATACCTTCTTGATCTACGCCTCCACCTAAGTATGTCTGCATAGCCATTCCGTTAGACTGCCAAAAACCATCTGGCATCAGCAAGTATTGCGTATCATTAATAATATTCCCTTGTTCTATATGACTCAGAACATCTTTATTTCCTTGAAAAGTTTCAAAATCAATACCATATGGATTAAGACTCTTCATCTGTGTTTTAAAGATTTCTTTACCTTTCCCATTAATAACAAAGTCAAAGAATCTATCTACTACTTCTAGATCTGCTGCTGAACTAATAGCAAAGCTTGCACCATAATCTATATATAATTTATTTTTTCCAGGATCATTGGTATAAGGAATGCCAATGATCCTGGAAACCTCTGCGGCTTCCGGACTGATCCCCTCTAAAACATTTAAAACATCAGAAGGTAACATCAGCATAGCTACTTGCCCTTCTCCATACATAGCCAAAACATCCATATAATCAGTACTCATTATATTGGGTTGGCAATTTTCTTTAGCAAGATCAATAAGATCAAATACTGGCAAGGCATTATCTACAAAACTTGCTTTACCAGCGTCCATATCAGCTGCCCACTCTGGTGAACTAAAAAGTTCTTGTCCTGGTTGAAAAATACAGCTTCCGACCGACCAAGCAGCTTTACCTGATATACCAAAACGTATGATGTTATTAGCTTTCAAAGTTTCACAAACCCTTGCAAGTTCATCTAATGTCGTTGGTGGTGAAATACCATATGTATTAAATATTTCCTCGTTATAAATCAACCCCCTAGATGTGATAGTAAAAGGTACTGTATATATTTTGCCATCTGTAAAGGTAAGAGATTTACGATAATCCTCACTCAATTGATTAATT
>CALJNR010000016.1 GCA_937981575.1 uncultured Clostridia bacterium
AGGGGATGCCGTTTATGCAATGATTAATGGCGTGGTAGAGGTGATCGGCAGAATCGGTTTTTCCAGCGCTTTGGCTATGATCCCGCTGCTTGGGGTTTGGAGCATATGGATTACTACTGGGCTGACATGGTTTATTACAGCTCTCGCCAGTGTAATACGCTACAAACAAGGCAAGTGGAAAAGTAAATCATTGGTTTTACATACATAGCTAATAGGCTATAAATGAGAAACACTTAGCCAAGTAGAATGACCTAGCTCAATTAAAATGAATATAAAATACATCATCCCTAAACTTAGTTTAGGGATTTTTTTCATGTTTTAAGTCTAGCTTAAGGTATGTCGGCAAAAGGGGATTTTTATTCAACTTGCATGTTTTGAGGTGAAGTGGAGGGGCATATTTGCGAGGCGTATAGAGAGGGGATGAGACGTATTATTTGGCGTAATTTGACAATTGTATAGCCAGCCTATATAATTAGCATATTATATATGAGCGGATGAATGAAAGATAAAAGTAGATGGGCCAATCGGGACGGACTGAGGATTGGAAGTTTGTTGCTTATAAAATGAGAAGATTATGTTTTTTATAAATTAAGGGGGTATAGTATGGCAATAAAAAAAGAAAATAATAATTTGCGTGTAATTTCCTTGGGGGGATTAGGCGAAATTGGAAAAAATATTACGGTGTTTGAGTACAAAGAAGATATTATAATAGTGGATTGTGGATTGACTTTTCCTAGTGATGATATGCCAGGTATTGATCTAGTGATTCCAGATACGACCTATTTAAAGAGAAATAAAGAAAAAATACGAGGTATCGTTTTAACTCATGGCCATGAGGATCATATAGGGGCATTACCTTATGTTTTAAGAGATATTAATGTTCCGATCTATGGAACGAAATTAACAATAGGCCTAGTAGAAAATAAGCTGCGTGAACATAATATGTTAAAGACAACTGAGCGTCATAATGTTTCGCAAGGGCAGACCATTAAACTTGGAAGCTATTTTAAAGTTGAATTTATTAGCTCTAGCCATAGTATAGCTGATGCAGTTATGTTAGCCATTTTCTCGCCAGTAGGAACAATTGTTCACACAGGGGACTTTAAGCTAGACTATACCCCGGTAAGAGGAAAAACATTAGACTTGCATCGCTTAGCACAATTAGGGCAAAAAGGCGTTTTAGCTTTGTTTGCAGATAGTACTAATGTTGAAAGAAGTGGCTATAATCAGTCGGAACGTACGGTTGGTAAGACTATAGATAGTGTTTTTGAGACATATAATGATAGAAGAATTATGGTAGCTACATTTGCATCCAATATTGATCGTGTTCAACAAGTCATTCAAGCAGCTCAGAAACATAAGCGTAAGGTAGCAGTATTAGGGCGCAGTATGGTAAATGTAGTAAGAATAGCCAGTGAGTTAGGCTATTTGGATATCCCCCCAAATACACTTATTGAAGCGAATGAATTTCACAGATACAAAGATAACGAAGTGGTAACGATTATGACAGGGAGTCAGGGAGAGCCTATGGCTGCATTGTCAAGAATTGCTATATCGGAGCACAAGCAAATAGATATTAAGCCAGGGGATGTAGTTATCCTTAGTTCTACCCCTATACCAGGAAATGAAAAGACAGTTTTTAAAGTAGTTAATGAGCTAGTGAAAAAAGGAACTATTGTTGTGAGGGAAGATACTCATGTATCTGGTCATGCTACACAGGAAGAGTTAAAACTTATACATTCACTTGTGAAACCTAAGTATTTTATTCCTGTTCATGGTGAACATAGGCACTTGCAGATGCATGTAGAATTAGCAATTGGCTTAGGCATGCCAAAGGAAAATACACAGATTCTATCTATTGGAGATGTTCTGGAACTCAATAGACAAAAATGTAAGATTACTGGAACGGTGTCGTCAGGACAAATCTTTGTTGATGGATTAGGGGTAGGCGATGTAGGGAATATAGTTCTTAGAGACCGAAAGGCATTATCTCAAGATGGATTAGTCATTGTCGTAATGATATTAGAAAAAGGCACTAACATCCTTGTTTCGGGGCCAGATATTATATCAAGAGGATTTGTTTATATCAGAGAATCAGAAAAGCTTATGGCTGAGGCTAAAAAAGAAATTGAAAAGGTTCTCGGTACCCTTGATAGCAAAAAGGTTAAAGAGTGGTCTCAAATTAAAGTGCTTGTAAGAGATGAACTTAGACAGTTTATATGGAATAAGACAAAAAGAAACCCTATGATATTACCTATTATCATGGAGGTATAGGATGTGGCAGAAGATTTTGTGGGAGTAAATTTTCATTTTTATATCAATATTTAGTGATCAGGGGGTGCATGCCAATGCACCCTCTTGCTTTTTGCCAAATAGTTTTTATTAATACTCAAAGGTACACTCGGATTAAGGAGAAGTTTTTATGATAGGGGCATGACTTTCGTTATAGAAACTGGAGACATAGATGTTATGATGGGCAGTTCATCAGCGGATATCATAATTCATATATTTAAGTTATTTTAAGATCATTTTCTATGGATAGGTTTTAAAATAAAAAGTACAAGCATATTATAGATTAGTTAGTATGTTTAAATAAGATACAATTTTTTGAGAGGTATAAATCAATATGAAAAATACCAGCATAGAAAAGTTTTTGAAAAGCCAGAGTGCAAGAAAGATTATTATTGCAATAACTTCGATTATACTCTTCTATTTACTTATTTCATTATACTTCATTAATCATACCTTCTTTAATACAGTCATAAATGGCGTAGATGTTTCATTAAAAGAACATAATGATGTAGATGATATTATTAAAAATTATATTAAAGATTATAAGCTGGAACTCATTGAAAGAAATGGAGAAGTAGAAGTAATCCTAGGACAAGATATTGGAATGGGATATAATGAAAAAAATAGCATTTCTAGAGTCTATCATATGCAAAAATCATTTAAATGGATCAGTTCACTATTTGGGGTGCAAAAATATAATGTAGAAGATCTATTTATCTATGATAAAGAGGGTTTGGAAAATAATATTAACGCCTTAAAGTGCTTGAATGAACATATTATAGAACCACGAAGCGTAAGCTTTAAATATTTAAATAATGCTTATGAAGCCGTTGCGGAGGTATATGGTAATAAGATACATAAGGACATATTTAATAAGGTTATAGAAATGAGTATATTAGAAGGAAAGATGAAAATAGATTTAGACGAAAAAGGCTGTTATGAAAACCCAAAATACACCTTAAGCTCAGAGAAAACTCAGAAGACTCAAGATCTATTAAACAAGTATGTATCAACAAAAGTTACTTATCTATTCGGACGTAAAAACGAGATAGTAGATGGCAGTATAATAAATGGGTGGCTCAGTGTAGATGAAAATTTAGACGTTATAATCGATGAAAAAGCAGTGAATGAATATATGCTTGGCTTGAGCAGAAAATATGATACAGTCAGCATCACAAGAAAGTTTAAAACATCTACGAATAAGATAGTAGATGTTGCCGGCGGATTTTATGGGTGGAAAATGGATCGCATAGCTGAGACGAAGGCATTATTAGAAAGCATAAAACGTGGTGAAATCATTGAAAGAGAACCACTATATACCCAAAAGGCTATATCGAGGGAGGAAGATGATATAGGCAATACTTATGTGGAAATTAACATCACGAAGCAATATTTATGGTTTTACAAAGATGGGAAGCTTATAACCCAAGGGTCCGTGGTAACTGGTAATCCAGGCAGAGGGTATGCTACTCGGGCTGGGGTCTATATGATTAATTATAAGCAAAAGGGATCAGTTCTAAGAGGTCCAAACTATGAAGCAGAAGTAACGTATTGGATGCCTTTTAATGGGAATATAGGCATACATGATGCAAACTGGCGATATGCTTTTGGGGGAGAAATTTATAGAAGAAACGGGAGCCATGGATGTGTAAATGCGCCTGTCTATTTAGCTAAAAAGATTTTCGAGAATATAGAAGAGGGGACGCCTGTTATTTGTTATGAGGAGCAGAAACAGTAAACTGAAATAACATACCTATCTACGTAAATTATGAAAAAACTTAAGTAGAAATAGGGAAAGTAAAATGTTTACATATTAGATAAATTGTGGTATGTTTTGTTTAAAAGAGCAGGAGGGCACAAATGTCTCATAGAGTAGGTAAATCTGCTTATAAAAGTTTAGAAGAACGATTAAATAGATTTCCGCAGGGGGCGCCTCCCTCAGAAACCTTATATAAAATTCTAAGCTTATTATTTAGTGAAAAAGAGGCAGCCTATGTTGCTTTGTTGCCTATCAAACCTTTTACAGTCAAAACAGCAAGCCATATCTGGAAAATAAGTGAGGCCGAGGCGCACAAAATACTTGATGAACTTGCAGGTAGAGCTATACTGCTTGACATGAATCATCAAGGCATACAAAAGTATGTACTGCCACCGCCTATGGCAGGCTTCTTCGAGTTTTCGATGATGCGGACAAGGCATGATCTGGATCAAGAGCTGCTTGGCCAGCTGTATTATCAGTATTTAAATGTTGAAGAAGATTTTGTAAAACAGTTATTTTTAGGGACACAAACAAAGCTCGGAAGAATATTTGTGCAGGAAGGCGTACTAACACGGGATAATGAAGTGCATATTCTCGACTTTGAAAGGTCAAGTCATATTATAAAAGAGGCAGATGATATAGCAATCAGCACATGTTATTGCAGGCATAAGATGCACCATGCAGGTAAGGCTTGCGATGCCCCCATGGACATATGTATGACTTTTAACAGTACAGCATCGTCGCTAGTGAAACATCACTATGCCAGAAGAGTAGATGCGCCGGAGTGTCTTGAACTTTTGCATCAGGCTTATGAAAATAATCTTGTACAGTGCGGAGAAAATGTCAGAGAAGGGGTAACGTTCATTTGCAACTGCTGCGGCTGCTGCTGTGAAGCAATGATTGCAGCTAAAAAATTTGGTATGCTGCACCCTGTACAAACGACTGCATATATCCCTGAAGTTATCCATAAGAGCTGCAGCAAGTGTGGAAGGTGTGTTAAAGTCTGTCCAATTGGGGCTATTGGAATAGAAAATGCAGAAAAATCAGAGGGGCAGGATGAAAAAAGAATTAAAATAAATGAAGAGGTATGCTTAGGATGCGGCGTTTGCGTACGAGCCTGTTCAAGTAAGAGTATGCTTCTGAGACGCCGCGAAGAAAAAATCATTACACCTGTTAATTCAGTTCATAGGCTTGTAATGATGGCGATAGAAAAAGGAACGTTGCAGGAGTTGATCTTTGATAATCACGCTTTTGGAAGCCACAGGGCGATGGCTGCTGTTTTGTCTGCTATATTAAAGCTGCCCCCTGTTAAAAAAGCTATGGCGAGCAGTCAAATGAAATCTATCTACCTTGAAAAGTTAATTAGTAAGGTTAATGTATAAAACAATATGTATCAGTATACTGCTGCTGTACGTAGGTATTATTAAGCCAAGTATTGACCAAGTGGATATTATTTAATATGATACTCTTATAAATCAGAAATAGAAAGCAGGTTGTCACCATGAAGAACATAATACTAGATGTTGATGGTACCCTATGGGATACGACAGAGGTAGTAGCTGGGGGATGGAATCAGGCAATTAGAGAGGTTGGCGGAACAGCCGCAGTTGTTACATCCGATGTGCTGAAAAGAGAGTTTGGGAAGCCTATGGATGTTATTGCGGATAATTTGTTTTACGATGCGAGTAGTAGGCAGCGAGCATTGCTGTTAGAACTGTGCTGCCGGTATGAACATGATGCCATAGAGGAAAATACAGATAATCTGCTTTTTCCGGGAGTAAAAGAAACGATCGTAAATCTTTCAGGAAAATGCAGCTTGTTTATTGTGAGCAATTGCCAGTCTGGTTATATTGAATTGTTTATGAAGAAAGTAGGGATTGAAGCATATATTACGGACTATGAATGTTTTGGGGATACCGGCAAGAGTAAAGGTGAAAACATTAGGCTGGTTATGGAGAGAAACAACTTAAGTGATGCAGTTTATGTTGGAGATACCCAAGGGGATTATGAGGCAACGCTTTTTGCAGGAATCCCATTTATATTTGCAAAGTATGGGTTTGGCCAAGCACAAGGCTGTTATGCGGCGATTGATGCGTTCCACGAACTGCTTGACCTGCAGTAAGGCTAGGGATTGTATTTTAACAGCAAGAAGTGGACAGACAGATAACTTGAATGATAGATACTAGATGAAAATGAGGGAAAAGGGGATTTATGACCAAGGAATTAAAAGATTTTGTAGAAGGTTTAGCAGCAGCTGAAGTTATGCCAAATGTTTATAATCAGTATGCTTATACATGTGACGAGAATGCAATAAGAAGAGCTAATCTTTTAGTATACCTAAGCCAAATGTATAAAATAAGGCCCAAAGTGATCTTGGTAGGAGAAGCCCCAGGATATAGGGGGTGCCGTTTGACAGGAGTCCCTTTTACGAGTGAGCATCTACTAATGAACAATATGGAGAAGCTGTCTCTATTCGGAAAAGAAAATGGTTACCTACTAGCTCGTGAAAAGGAAAAGCTGCTTAAAGAAGCTACAGCTACTATCATTTGGCGTACCCTTTTAGAATATGACATCATGGCACTGGCTTGGAATGCCTTTCCCTTTCATCCGCACAAAACTGGTAATGCAGAAAGTAATAGAGCACCTTTAAAACAAGAACTTTTATCAGGGGCAAAGCCGCTCGCTGCCATTATAGATATGTTTAATATTAAACATGTTATTGCTGTAGGCAATAAGGCAGAAGAAAATCTTAAGTACCTAGGAATAAGCTGCAAAAAGGTGAGGCATCCTGCGCAAGGTGGAAGCAACGAATTTGTAAAAGGGATACAAGCAGTCAAGGAGCAGCTAAAGGAGGGACAGTATGGAAATTACTAAGATCAAAGAAAAGGGCGTAGATATTGCCGTTGTAAAAAGCACTGAACTTATTATAACAGATATTCAGTCGGCGCTGGATTTTATTGCGACAGTGAACTATGAGACTAATTGCTGTCATGTAATTTTGAATAAATCAGTCATAAGTGAAGCATTTTTTGATTTAAAGACACGGTTTGCAGGAGAAATTTTGCAAAAGTTCATAAATTATCATATGAAAATAGCAGTTGTTGGCGATTTTTCCATTTATTCAAGCAAAAGTCTAAAAGATTTTATGTATGAGAGCAATAAAGGAAAGAATATGTTTTTTGTATCAAATGAAAAAGAAGCCGCAGAAAAGCTGGCTGCAGTAAGTCAATAATAATATGAGAATCATAAATATATATTCCTACAAGAAGGTTGATTTAGAGAGATGCCTTTTTGTAGGAATTTTTTATGAGAAAGGAAAGTGCGTGTGTTTTTGCACACCTTTTTGCTAAACAGCATGATAAGATAGGCTGTATGTGTTCATTTTTTTATCTTAATTCTCATTTTAAGAAGAAGTGCAACTACAGTTAATCCAATTGGTATTATAGTTAAGTAAGTGAAATAAGGGATCAAGCTATAGACCAAGACCTTGAAAGAATTAAGTGCCGTTAATGGCGCTATTCCGATTGTCATTTGAATGATGATATACACTGCACCAAAAAGAATGACGGACGTAAATGGCAAAAAGATCATTATTAGGGCAGAAAGAAGCATTTTAAATATCTTATTCATTTACTACTACCTCCCCGCCCATAGACTGATCGAATTCTTTTGTTAATATGTAACATAAAAATCCGACAATAAGCATAAGGACTCCAGCACAGATCATCCAGTTGCTAACGCCAATTATTTGGGATATAGGGCCTGCGATAAACATGCCTATAGGAGCTGCCAAGCTCATGATACTAGTTACAAGCGATATGACCTTACCTAAGTTTTCAGGGGGTATTGTTTTTTGAATATAGGCAGTGAAAGGGATATTGGAGGCAATACCAGTTGCACCCATAATGAAAACGATAATACAAAACAGCCAAAAGGCACTTGAGGGAAGCAGCCCTCCGGTTAGTGCGCAAATGCCTAACAGAGATATGCCGAAAGAAATCATTCGAAACTGTTTTTTTAGTCCACCTGTGATACTTATAATCACTGCGGCTATCAGCATTCCGCTTGAAAACAAAGTTTGAACAATGCCGCTATGCCAAGCAGTACCATTAAAATAGACTTTAACCATTAAGGGCAAGAGCGTTCCAAGGGGTACAAATACAATAGTTGAAAGAAGTATAGGGACAGATACCCTAATCAAGGCTTTATTTGATTGGATGGCCTTAATACCTAGTTTCATATCTTCAAAGACATTTAGCTTGCTATTTTGATCTGCTTTATGTTTAGGCAGTTTAACTGAGGAAAGCGTTAATACAGCTAAAGCGGCTCCTATAATGTCTATAAGCATCGCATAAGGCAGGGATGTAATGCTCATTATAAATGCGCCAAGCATTGGCCCAATCATGGAAGAGGCTGACTGAACCATCTGCCCTAAACCGCCTGCCTTTGTAAGCTCACTTGCAGGAACAAGCTGAGGGATTGCAGTCTGCAAGGCAGGCTTATGGAAAGTTTCGCCTAATGCTCTTATGAATAGAATGATATAAATGAGAAGCAGCGATGGCGTACCAAAAAAGAAGCATATGCCCAGAATAAGGCTGGAAAGGGCAACGGTACTGTCTGCTATGATCATAATAGTTTTGCGGCTATACCTATCTATTAAAACGCCAGCAAAGGGGCCTATAACAGCTTGAGGGAGAAGACCAACAACGCTTGCGACAGTAAGCGCCATAGCAGAGCCCGTCTGCAGCGTAATCCACCAGATTATTGAGAACTGAACGGCACTTGAACTTAGAAGAGAAAATGCCTGACCTATATAAATTGTAAAAAAAGACTTTTTCCAGTTTTGGGTTCTTTTCATAGTGCTACCTCCCTACGATGTCTGCTATTACTTTTGCGCAATCTCCAGCACCATTTTCGGTAGCAATATGCTTGGCAAGAGTTCTGGCATTCTTAGCTACTTTCTCCTGAAGAGCAAAGTCAATCGCCGAAGCAAGATTATCAGCAGTAAGGGTTTTAATTGGAATAGGCTGTGAGCCAACGCCTAAGTCATAAGCCCTGTGCGCCCATGCGTGTTGGTCATTGGCGAAAGGTATAATAATGCTAGGGACACCGGCCTTAAAACCTGCCGCGGTTGTTCCAGCTCCGCCATGATGGCAGACGGCTGCAACTTTCTCAAAGAGCCATGAGTGAGGAACACTGTTAATAGCTATGATATTATGGGGAAGATTACTAAGACTGCCCATTCCGCAAATAATTCCACGTTTACCGCACTTGTTCAGAGCTTCTATCACTAACTTGGAGAGGGAATCTTTCTGATCTTCATGAAAAACGCTTCCAAAACCTACATAAACAGGTTTCTCGCCAGAACTTAAGAACTTTGATAATTCCTTAGATGGAATGTATTCATTTGGTTCTTCAACGAACCAATAGCCATACTGATGAATGTTTACATTCCAGTCACCAGACCTTTGGAATACGTAGTTGCTGCAGGAAATTATGGCAGGGTGGTTTTGATCGGTATGATGTTCAAAGGGACATCCAAATTTCTTTGGAGCACTGCCAAACTGTTTTTGCCAAAAGCCTTTTACAGAATCCTTTGAGGCCAGCCAAAGCATACCTTGAAGCATTTTGTAGCTGATCATGTTGTTAAAATCCGTAGGCTTTGTTCTTCCGTATCGGATAATGGAGGGACGTTCCTTGGTTTTGTGCATAGGGAAGGGAGATGCTAAGACAGAAGGAATACCTAACTTTTCAGCAGCGAAGTAGCCCATCGTACAGCCGGGATGATAAATGATTAATTCGCTCCCTTCGCAGGCAGCATAGAATTCATCAGCTACAAGAATGCCATATTTTTTCATTTTGTTAAATGTCAGCAGCATTTTTAATGGGGTATCTGCTGTTTGGCCTTCTTTAAGCATCTTCTTATCTACATTAAGTGATTCAAAATCAGCTTGTATAGGGTAGAAGTCTATCCCATAGCTTTGAATAAACCCTTCAAAATCTCTCATTCCTGTGATTCGTACTTTTTTTCCTAATTTTTTAAGTTCCAGTGCAAGAGCAATATAAGGCTGGAAGTCTCCTCTAGAACCTGAACAAAGAATAGTAATCATATTTTTATCCTCCTCTTGAATAGTCCGACAACGTGTTGTATAGTTATAGTATACTGGTAAGTTAGCCGACCATCAACCAACAATTAAAAGGTGAGTGTCGGATTCTAAGGAGATGAAAAAAATGAATAAACAGTCTAATATAACCGCTCAGACCAAGCAGAATTTGATAGATGCCTTTTGGTCATTATACTGCGAAAAAAGAATCGAAAAGATAACTGTAAAAGAAATTACACAGAAGGCAGGATATAATAGGGGAACGTTTTATGAATATTTCACTGATATTTACGACGTTCTTGAACAGATTGAGCAGTCCTTGATACCTGCACTAGATGAGTTGCCTCTCCTTAGCATACCGAAGCATAATATAGGTATGCCGCTGGATTTATTTACGCAGCTCTACGAGAAAAACAGCAAGTACTATTCGGTATTGCTTGGTGATAATGGGGATCCTGCTTTTGCAAGTAAGTTAAAAAACTCAACGAAGCCTCTGCTTAAACAGGCATTTGCTGAAAATGATAAGCTGGATTCTGTGGTATTTGACTTTATCTTAGAATATGTTCTTTCGGCTATGATTGGTGTAATGAGTTATTGGTTTAGGGAAGATAAGCTGATGCCAGCAGAGGACCTTATTGCTCTTATACATGATCTTATGGAAAATGGTGTGGTAAAGCACTTAGGCAAATAACTATTTATGTAAGTAAGAAGTCCCGTTCCAATACTGTGAAATTAAACATTTCTGATCTTTCATAGGGGACCCATAACGCGTTTAGTTGTAGTATAAATGTGATATCGGCTGGAAGAGAGAAATTGTATTGATCCAAAAAGGTGAGTGAATAATATGAAAGATGAAAGTATATAGTGAGATAGTAAAATGTAAATTAGAGCAGAATTAAAATGATGTGGAGAGTAGTACATCTTATTGACGAAAGACATAATATATGATAATATGTTGAATATAAATTCAATGAATTGGAGTTCGATGAAATGGGTGTGAGATCAGAACAAAAAGAAAAGAGACATCAGGAGATCTTAGCTGCAGGATTAGATCTATTTACACGCAAGGGGTTTGCAGCTACGAAAATCAGTGATATAGCAAAAAGTGTAAAGATGAGTGTGGGCTTATTATTTCACTATTTCGAGTCTAAAGAAAAACTATATGAAGAGCTTATAAAAATTGGGCTGTCTGGACCTAAAATGGTAATGGCTGCTGATCAAAGTGATCCTTTAGCCTTTTTTGAAGCTACAGCAAAGAAGATTTTAGGTTATGCAGCCAGCGACCCTTTTGTGGCTAAAATGTTTGTTTTAATGAGCCAGGCACAGTATAATGACGCAGCCCCGGAGCCCGTTAAAGAGCTACTTAGACAGAATGATACTTATGAGAGGTGTGCATTATTAATGGAAAAAGGGCAGCAGAATGGGACAATACGGCCAGGAAATCCAGCAGCACTCACATTAGCTTATTGGGCAGCTATCCAAGGTGTTTGCGAAGCATTGGCGCTTAGTCCGAATGTACCCTGTCCAGAAAGTGAATGGATCGTAGATATTATAAGGAGATGAGACGATGAAAAAAGTTATTGTTGTTGGGGCAGGCGTTGCTGGAATGTCAGCAGGCATTTATGCTTTGCAAAGTGGGTTTGATGTGACCATTTTTGAACAGCATAGTTTACCAGGGGGAAATTGCACAAGCTGGAAGAGAAAAGGCTATCTCTTTGAAGGAGCCCTTCATTGGCTTACGGGATCTTCAAAAGATTCATCACTTTATCAGGTATGGCGCAATGTAGGAGCCATAAAGGACGCAACTAACATTTATATAAAAGATATATTTTATACGTATTATCATAATGGGCAGGCCATTCACCTTTATTGTGATCCGGACAGACTGGAAAGACATTTTCTAGAAATATCCCCTGAAGATGCAAAAGAAATTAAACTGCTCTGTAAAGACGTTAGATGTTTTATGAAGGTTAGTGTCCCAGTTTTAGATGTTAAAGGGGTAAAGGTTCGACATAAAAATAAAATGGGTATGTCCATGCTGCTTGGCTTATTGCCGATTTTACCCAAGATGAGTGCTTATGATAAAATGTCTGTCTTAGAGTACAGCCAGAGGTTCCAGCATCCAGGGATACGTGCCCTACTGTTAAATGTTGTCGGAGCCAATTTAAAAGCCAGTTCACTTTTCTTTACGCTAGGATGCGTAGCCTCAGGAGATGGCGGCTATTTAGAAGGTGGATCATTAGTAATGACTCAAAATATGTCAAAAAGGTTTATAGAGCTAGGTGGTAAGATTGAGTATAGCAGCCATGTGGAAAAAGTGATAGTGGAAGACGATAAAGCTTCGGGGGTAATCGTAAAGGGTCAGCGTGTGGACGCAGATGCTGTTATTATTGCTATTGATACATTAACTGCTGCTGAGAAGCTTTTTGAAAGGCCTCTAAATGAGACATGGATAGAGAAGATGCGTAAAGACATTAAGTTTATGGCTTGTACTTTCATAGGGATTGGGGTAGAGACTGATCTTTCGAGTTTACCACAAGGGCTTGTGTTTCCAGTGGAAAGGCCTTTTACCTTTGCTGGAGAGACATTTTATACTTTTAGTTTAAACAATTATGCACACTATAAGGACTATGCACCTAAGGGGTGCAGTGCCCTTACAACTTGTCTTATGGGAGATACTTATGCATTTTGGAAGGGCAAAAAAGAAAGTGGTGAGTATGAAATGGAAAAAGAAAAACTTGCCAAGCTGATAATCAGTTTAGTTGAACAAAATATTCCTCAGGCCTCCGGCAAAATAGCTGTCGTTGATGTAGCAACACCACTTACATATGAGCGTTATTGCGGAACGAAACATGGTTCGTGGATGACACTTCAGGAAAAAGGGGATAAATCTATGACTTATCCTTCTGTCTCAGATACTGTAAAACAGTTATACTTTGCAGGGCAAAGGCTTCAAACACCAGGGGGACTCCCGGTGGCAGTGGATACCGGGCGAAAAGCAGTACAATATCTTTGCAGAGACATAGATACTATATTCCAAGGAAAGATGAACGAAGCAGTTAACTAAAATAAGCAATATGTGCAGCTCATGCTGCACATATTGCTTATTATTTTGTACCCATTTATTTTAAACCATCAATATATTCTTGGGCTTCTGTATTGCCTAATGCTAAAGCTTTTTTATACCAGGTCAAAGCAGCTTTTTTATCTGCTTTAACGCCTTCGCCATTTTGATAGAGAATGCCTATATTAATCATCGCATTGGTATGATTAAGAGCAGCAGCTTTTTTATACCAAATCATAGCTTCCTTATAATTTTTGACAGTACCTTTACCAAGATCGTATAAATAACCTATATTAAATAGAGCATCAGCATGACCAAGAGCAGCGGCCTTTTTATACCAAACCATAGCTTCTTTATAGTTTTGTGCAACGCCATGACCGTTTGCATATAAAAAGCCTACGTTATACATAGCATCAGCATCATTAAGCGCAGCGGCTTTTTTAAACCATACCATGGCTTCTTTGTAATTTTGTGTCACCCCACGTCCTTCGGTATATAAGCATCCTATATTATACATAGCAATAGGGTGATTGAGGTCAGCCGCTAGTAAGTAGCAATTCATAGCTTCAGCATAATCTTGATCAACACCCCCACCAATATCATACAGGTAGCCTATATTAAGTATCGCATCAGGGTTTTCGAGCTCTGCCGCCTTCAGATACCAATTCATAGCTTCTTCAAAGCTTTGAGTGACGCCGGTTCCTCTTTCATAAAGACAACCGATATTGACCATAGCTGACGAGCTGCCTAGCTCTGCCGCTTTTAGATACCAGTTCATAGCTTCTTTATAGTTTTTTGCTACACCGTTACCATTTTCGTATAAACATCCAATGTTATTTGTTCCTGTAGGATCATTTGAATTGGCAGCTTTTAAATACCAAGCCATGGCCTCTTTATAGTTTTGCTTAACGCCTTTTCCCATATTATATAGGTAGCCGATATTAGTCATTGCAGCAGCATTGTTAAGATTGACAGCTTTTAGATACCAATTCATAGCTTCCTTATAATTCTGTTTTACACCAAGGGCGTTTTCATATAAATAGCCTATATTAAGCATAGCATCTGAATGCCCTAAATCTGAAGCTTTCAGATAGTACTTCATAGCTTCTTTATAGTCTTGTTTAACGCCATCTCCATAATAATATTGTACCCCTAACTGGAACAGATCTTCCCCGGCAGAAGATGGTGTATTTGCTGTAATTTCATTTGATCTTTTTTGATTAACTGAAGCATAAGCTGGTGAGGCACTTAGTGCTGGTGATAAGCTAAATGTAAGAAAAGCCGCGAGTGTTATACCTATTCCCCTTTTAAGTAATTGTCTCATTTAAACCCTCCTGTTTTTTATCTGTTTAATAAAAATAGCAATTACTAGCTAATTCTAAATGATTGGAATTAGTTAGTCAATTGCTTGTGGGAATAAATGGGGTATTTATATGCCTAAAAGAAACTAAAAGATTCAAGTTGAGAAATAGTATTAATGTTCGAAGAGCTAAGAGGAGGCAGCTAAATGAACTACTGATTCGTTTAGCTACCCTCACTTTTTTCATCTCATGTAACTGATCATTTAAAGTTTGATGAGTCAGTTGTCTTGGTCAGTATACTGTACGGCTAAAAGTGATTAGTAGGAAAGAATTAATAATAGCGATGCCAGCAGCCACAGCGTGAGTAGCAGCAACCATAACCGTAGCCAGTTCCATAGTAAGGATAACCGTAACCAGCTACCCCGTAGCCAGTTCCATAATAAGGATAACCGTAACCGCCTACACCATAGCCAGTTCCATAATAAGGATAACCATAACCATAACCGTATCCAAATCCATAATTATACATCATCATTCCCCCTTTTTTTTATACTATATAGTATTCTAAAATGGGGATAAGTGTGACAAGCGATAAGAGACTGACATTTTCTCCATATTAAAAGCGTGCAGAAAGCACGCTTTTAATCATTTTTAATCCTGTCAAACCATAAAAAAATAAAGCTATTTTTTTATAAGCACATTAATATCAAATCCGCTGATGGGGCCTTTGTACCTAGGATATTTGACTGTATCAAAGCTGTCTTTGCCAATTAAAATGGCAGACCTTGGGCAGTGACTGTAGCAGCGCATACAAAGCATACAGTGATCGTCAAACAGGTAGGTTTCTCCAGATTTTTGGATGTTGCAAGTCGGGCATATCCGCTGACATTTATTACAACTGATACACCGAGTTGGGTCAACTTGCAGCTCATGTGAAGCACTTAAAACGAAGTGATCCACATGATGCCGCTGCAGATTCCCAAGAAGTGAACCTAGAAAGCCTTTGCCGATAATGTATGTTTTATCTAAGCTGATCATAAGGGCAAGTTTTTTTACCTTGGGGAGCGTCTTCAGATGCAGATTATGGACCCTCTCATCATTTTGGGGCTTGATAAATTTAAACTTTGGGATATGCAGATTATTCATCATCCTAAAGTGGATTGTCTGTCTCACTATATAACCTTTATCGGTTAATATTTTGCTGATGTGATAAGCTGTATCACCTGAGGCTAATGCATGGGTCACAACAACACTTATTGATTGGGCAGCGGCTGCATGGGGGAAGTTATGCAAAAACTTAAGCATAAGTTTAGGTGCAGTTGAGCCGTAAGCTGGAAAGCTAAAGACAATATGATCTAAGTCTTTAGCTTCTCCGAGGACATCTTGGGGAACAAGCGTCTCGATAGACCTGAAGGTTACTTGGTTGGTTGCTTCTATTAATTCTCTTTGGAGTTCTTTCGAAATCCACCAGGTATTACCTGTACCGCTGAAGTAATAAATCCCTATCTTTTTCATTTCATTTTCTCCTTATCTAAATGATAATGGCTTACAATTGTATTTACGAGCAGTTCCCAGGATTCTTGCGCCTGTATGTAATTCCCATGAATCAGATAATGCAGGCTTATTCCATCAAGGCTCATAAAGATCAGATGTGATAAATGCATTAAAGTATCATCTGAAATAGATATGGGGGAGAGACTTCGCAGTTTTGTATAAAGCATTGATCCGAACTTATGAGAACAGCTATTTACAATTTGTTTCAGATTGGCATCATGCATGCTGGCGTGAAAAAGACTTGCAAAGGCTTTGTAAATTACAATATGCTGCTCATTATCTGAAAAGCTTGTTCTGCCCAATGCTTTTAAATATTCGGATACACTTGCATACGCTTCTTCTTGGATGGGATAGATTATTTCCTCATAAAGCTTCTCAAGTACTAGGACTGGAATATCCTCCATCTTTTTGAAGTGGTGAAAAACTGTGCTTTTGCTAACATCAGCTAAACTGGCAAGCTTTGAGGCACTAAGTCCTTTGAGGCCAGTTTCACTGATCATTTGCATGGCAGCGTATAAAAGTCGGTCGGAAGTAGGTAAATGAATCCATGGAGCTGTGTTTATCATAGCGTACCTCGTCATCAAATTGTTTTTATTTATCATAACACAAACCGATCGATCGGTCAATATACTGCGTTAAGCTTGATAAGCTATTTGTAACGCTATAAATATTAATAAGAAATAACTTAACAAGGAAGAACCGAATGATGTATAATAATGAGTAATAGAATCGAAAAAGTGTATAAATAGTTTGTGCACCTATCTATTGAAAACCATCATAGAGTGCTGGCAAGATAATACAGAAACGGGTTTTGAGCTTAGAGCATAAAATGAAGGTGTTCTAGGCTTTTTGGTTAAAAGAGAGTTTGTGAGGAGTTGAAAGGCTGATGCAGAGTCTTGCTAGAAGGATTAAAGAGAATTGGAGCCGGCTGAAGATTGGACATAAGATTACGCTGTATTATTTTACACTGATTATTATCAGCATTATGCTGAGTCTCTTTATTTATGAACAAACCAATAGATATTATATCAATCAAAATATAAAAAAGATTGGAACTCAGGGGATAGAGTCTGATAACCGAAACCTTGAACTTTTTATCGAGGATATTAACAGCTATTCTAAAATACTTATTGCTAATCAAAGTGTCCAGCAGACTTTAGATAATGAAGATGCTTATAAAGTGCTGAGTGCCAGAAGGCTGGATCGTTTTTTGCAGGAATTTATCAGTTTTAATTCTAAAGCTTCATCTATTTATGTTTTTAGTAACACAGGCAAAAGATACTATACAGAAAAGGCAGCCTTTAAGGGCATTGAAATGAAAGATATTGAACAAATGTCTTTTTATAGAGATGTCTTAAATAAAAAAGGAGGCTTTACGCTTAGAATCAATCAGCTTGGGTTTGAAGATGCTAAAAAAACAAAAGATGTTTCTTTTATTAGAGTTATTAATAGTTTACAAAGGCAAGAAAAAATAGGCTTTCTGATTATTAACATAGATCAAAAGGTATTAGAGAGAGCTTTAGGCTTGGACGCCAAGAACAATGCAAGCTTATTCATTCAGAATGAAGAAGGGCAGACTTTAGTAAGCTGTAATCCTATAGAAGACTTTGAAAAAGAGATTTATTTTGAGCAGCTGGAGCGAGATAGTAAGTTTTGGACGATTATTAACAGAAATCACAAAGACATCATGATTACAGGGATCAAGAATCCTAAATATGGATGGAAAATTCTTAAGGTCGTTCCATTTCAGGGGACCTATGAAACACTGAATATATTTAATATGGGGATCATAGCCATTATTGCAGTTAACATTATTTTGATGCTGCTCGGGACAATCTTTATTTCTAAGCTGATTACAAACCCTATTCATATGCTCATTGACTCAATGAAAGATGTTGAATATGGCAACTTTAATCCAGTGGTTATGGAAACACACAAAGATGAAATCGGGATGTTAAAAAACGTCTATAACTTTATGATCAATGAAATTCATAAACTTATACAAAAAATTATAGAGGAGCAGAAGGTTACAAGAAAAGCAGAGCTTGGTATTATGATGGAGCAGATTAAGCCGCACTTTTTATATAATACAATCGACTCGATCAGTTCGCTGATGGTTTTGGAGCGGCACGAAGAAGCTTATGAGAGCCTTAGAGCTTTAGGGAACTTCTACAGAACCAGTTTAGGGAACGGCAGGGATATTATTCCGATTCGTGAAGAACTTGAATCAGTAGAAAATTATCTGTATATTCAAAAGATCAGATACCGAGACTTGTTTGAAGCTGAGTATGATATCGATGAAGAAATCCTAGGTCTTAAAATTCCAAGATTAACGTTGCAGCCTCTTGTGGAGAACAGTATTTACCACGGCATTCGTCCTTTAGGAAGCAAGGGTATTATCAAAATCAGTATTAAACAAATAGAATATAAGGTTTGTGTAACTGTAGAAGATAATGGGGTGGGTATGTCAAAAGAAGCACTTAAGGGCCTAAATACAGCAAGTGAAAAAAGTATTGGCATTCCAGCTACAAGAGAACGTATCAGAATACTTTTTGGAGAGAGAAGTCATTTTAATGTTGAAAGTAAAGAAGGAAAGGGTACAAAAGTCATCATAGAAATTCCGCTGAATGAGGGGGACATGTTTTGAAAAAGGATACATTAAAAGTTTTACTAGTAGATGATGAATACCTGATTAGAGAACTGTTGAAGAAGCGTATCAAATGGGAACAGTTAGGCTGTGAAATAGTAGGTGAAGCCAGCTGCGCAGCTGAAGCTTTTGCTTTTTTGGAAGAAAAAACAGCAGATTTAATCTTGACAGACATTGATATGCCCATAACAGATGGACTTGAGATGTCAAAAAGGATCATCGAGAGTTATCCTAAAATTAAAATCATTGTTGTTTCAGGTTATGACAAATTCGAATATGCAAAAAATGGTATTAAACTTGGGCTAGAAGACTATATTTTAAAGCCTATTAGGGAAGCAGAAGTTGAAAGAGCAATTCTCCACTTAAAAGAGAAGCTGGAAAAGCAGAAGAAAAATGAGTATGAAAATGATATGATTAAGAAACAGCTTGAAAACAATATGCCTTATTTGAGAGAAAAGTTTTTTAGTGGGCTTTTTAGAGGAAGATTGGCCTTAGCTGAAATTGAAGATAAGCTTGATTTTCTAAAGCTGGAATTACAAGAAAAGTTTTTTCAAGTGGCGCTTTTTGAAGTTGTTTTTAATACAGAGGAGAAATATTCAGAAGAAGAGCGGCTCGTTGAGCTAATAGGAACAGTTCATATGATTGAAAACTATTTTAAGAACATGCCATGTGTCCATGTACTCTTAGATGCTAAAGAGAATATAATTGTCTTCTGCAATGATGCTAAAGCCAGCCTAATTGAAGAATGCAGTTATATACTAGAACGTCTAAAAGGATCTCACCCCAAATGGGATATCACAGTTGGTATTGGCAGTATAAAGGAAAACATAGAGGAAGTTAAGCATTCCTATAGTGAAGCGGTCACCGCCTTGCAGTCTAAAGCAATCTTGGGAGAGAATCAGGTGATTTACTATAACGATCTGGATATTGTAACGCCTAAAATGAATCCTATACCTACTCTGCAGGAGAATGCGATGGATCAGCTTCAGTTTTTGATTAAGGCGGGACTTCATGAACAAGTGCTCGACTATATTGATATGCTTTATGAAAGCATTGGGAAGTACAGTAATATAGGAGAACAAAATTTTACAATTCATATAAGAATTCAAACCACAAGAATGATTTCAGTGTTATTCTATGTGATCGCTTCAATGGATATAAAAATAGAAGATATTGCATACTATCAAGAAGAATTTTTCAAAGAAGTGGCTTCTATTACTAATATTCCTCAAGCTAAGCGACTTGTTATTTCTCTCGCCCAAAAGCTGATTAAAAATATAAATACAATACAAAACCATGTGGTTAGTGACTATATGGAAGATATATTAAAATATATTCAAGACAATATGAGTGATTATGCACTTACGCTTAATAAAATTGCGGGGCATTTTTATATGAATCCAAGTTATTTAAGCAGGATTTTTAAACAAAGGAAGGGAATCTCATTTAAAGATTATTTAAATAAAATCAGGATGGAAACAGCTCTTGAGTATGTTAGAAATACAGATTTAAAAGCCTATGAAATAGGAGAAAAGATAGGTATTCCAGATGCGAATTATTTCAGTACATCTTTTAAAAGGTATATTGGAATGTCTATGACAGATTATAAAAAGATGATTGGCCAAGAAGGTTAATAAATAAATAATGCACCAAGCAGTATGCTATGGTGCATTGTTTATTTTGGTGTAAAAAATTGCTGTGCAAGATATTAAACTATATAAATTGCATAATGAAAAGGTAAGAAAATTAAAGGATATGGTAAAAAAAATAAATTATCACTGAATTTAAAAAGATGTATGATATAAATGTAACAAAAATATTTTTAGGAGGACAAAAATATGAAAAAAATATGGAGCAAATTACTAGCTTGTGCTGTTAGTGGAATCGTAGCTTTATCAAGTGCCGGTTGTGGTACGTCACAAGTATCTTCTAACGAATCTAACAAACCAGCAGCAGAGGCAGCATCAGGGGAGCAAAAAGAGGCAGCTTCAGGAGAAAAAGTTACGTTAAATGTATGGCACTTATGGACTACAGATTCAGATGCTAATGCAAAATCTTTCATGAAAGTATTTGAGCAGTACAAAGCTGAACATCCAAATGTGGAAGTTGTCATTGATGCCAGCGAAAATGAAGCTTACAAAACAAAACTTAAAACAGCTATGGCAGCAAATGAAGGACCAGACGTATTCTTCTCTTGGGGTGCTGGATTTGCACAGCCTTTCGTAGATGCAGGGCAAGTTCTACCTATAGAAGAATATTTAACAGATGACCAAAAAGCAAACTTGATCGAAAGCCAACGAACGAACTTAACGTATGACGGCAAACTTTATGGACTTCCATTTGTATCATGGGTAGGTATTTTATACTGTAACCAAGAAGTTTTTGAACAAAATGGCGTAAAAGTTCCTGATACATATGAAGAATTCTTAGCAGCTGTTGAAACATTCAGCTCAAAAGGTATTGTACCACTTACAGTAGGTGCAAAAGATGGATGGCCATTAATGTTCTTCCAAAACATTTTAGCACTTCGTCAAGCAGGAGCAGATGGCTCTAATGCAGCACTTGATAAAGCAGCTTCTTTCAATCAACCAGAGTTTGTTCAAAGTGCACAAATGCTTACAGATTTAGTTAAAGCAAAAGCTTTTGATGATGCAGCTTTAGCACTTACATATGATGAAGCTAAAATGGCATTCTTAAGCGGAGAAGTTCCAATGACTTATATGGGAAGCTGGCTTGCAGGAGAAATCCAAGATGAAAACCTTTCAACAGTTAAAGGTAAAGTTGTTGCTAAAAACTTCCCAAGTATTGCAGGAACAAAAGGTAATAAAGATGAATTCCTGGGTGGAGCAATCGACTGCTTCATGGTTAACAATAATACAAAACACAAAAAAGAAGCAGCAGAATTTGCAGCTTATATGGCAGAACATATGGCAAGAGAAAGCTTCCTTCTTGGAGCAGGGCTTCCAGCATGGAAAGTTGATACAACAGGTGAAACAATTGATCCGCTTGTACAACAAATGGTAGAGCTTGCAAACAATTCAACAGGTTTCGTTCTTGCATGGGATACAAAATTAAGTGGTGAAGCAGCAGAGAAACATAAAACTTTAGTTCAAGAAGTATTTGCTGGTACTAAAACACCTCAACAATTTGTAGATGAAATGGATGCCGCTAACAAATAAAGATAATTATTAACAATGTAAACTTATTGTATAGAATCAGTAATCGCATATAGGTTACTGATTCTTTCTAAGAAAGAAGGTGTGTGATGGAAAAGGTTCTAAGTGATAAAAAAGCTATATTTTTATTTGTATTCCCGGCTTTTGTAGTATTTGCTATGGTTGTTATTATTCCTATCTTTTTTTCAGCCTATTACAGCACCTTAGACTGGAACGGCATTGGGAAATCAACTTTTATAGGTATTCAGAACTATGTTAATTTATTCGTTAATAACAAAGACGGTTTTGCAATGGCTATTAAAAACTCATTTTTAGTTGCATTTTTCTCTGTCTTTGTGCAAGTGCCTTTAGCACTTATTTTAGCACTTGTTATTTCAAAAGGGATAAAAGGAGAAGGATTTTTTAGAACGGTTTACTTTATTCCGGTTATTATTTCAACAACTGTTATTGGCCAGCTTTGGATGAAGATTTATCAGCCAAAACATGGTATGCTTAATAAACTGCTTGAAATAGCAGGACTTGATTCACTGCAGCGCAACTGGTTGGCAACCCCTCAAACAGCCATGGCAAGCGTTCTTTTCGTTATTATCTGGCAGTATATTGGCTACCACATGCTTCTCCTATATTCAGGGATTAAAGCCATTCCAGGAGACATTTATGAAGCGGCAGAGGTAGATGGGGCGACTAATTTTCAAAAGGCTGCAAGAATAACTATTCCGTTAATTGCTCCGATGATTAAAGTTTGTGTAACTTTTGCACTTATTGGTTCATTAAAAACATTTGACCTTATTTACGTTTTGACAAAAGGCGGTCCTATTCATGCGACAGAAGTGCCTACAACTTTGATGTTCAGTAATATTTTCCTTCAAAACAAATATGGTTATGGAAGTGCAATGTCTATTTTTATTATCTTAGAGTGTTTACTCTTTACTGTATTTATTAATAAAGTATTTAAAGCTGAAAGTATAACTTATTAAGGAGGAGGTGGTAAAAGTGGAATCAGCAAAAAGAGTGAAAGAAGCCCCTGGTTATCAAGTACAATCGTCACATGCTCCAAAAAAGTCGAAGTTTGGCATTAAAAATATAAAAGCTTATGGGGAAAAATTTATACTATTATTTATTGCAGCAATTCAGATTTATCCATTACTATGGCTTATCATGTTTTCATTAAAAAGCAATCAAGAGATATTTGGAAAAAATCCTCTCGCACTTCCTCAAAAACTATTATGGGGGAACTATGAAAGAGCTCTTTTGGATGGTAACATAGGAAGATATTTTATCAATAGTGTTATTGTCACGGCGGCAGCAGTTGTTATCACAAGTGTACTGGCAGCTATGGCTTCTTATGGAATATCAAGAATGAAGTGGAAACTAAGCGGCACGATGTTAATGATCTTTTTATTAGGAATGATGATTCCTATGCATAGTACGTTATTGCCTTTATTCATATTTCTTAAAAAAGCGCAGTTATATAATACCTACGTGGCACTCGTTCTGCCTTATATAGGGTTTTCACTGCCGATGGCCATCTTTGTTCTAGTTGGATTTTTTGGAACGCTGCCAAGAGAACTTGAAGAATCTGCATGTTTAGATGGGGCAAATATTTATCAAATCTTTGCAAGTATCATGCTTCCGCTTATTAAACCAGCTGTAGCAACTATTTCAATCTTTACTTATTTATCCTGCTGGAATGAACTGATGTTTGCAACAACTTTTGTCAGCAGACAAGAGTACAAAACACTGACAGTTGGGATTATGGGAATGGTTGGGCAATATGCAACCCGCTGGGGTGAACTAGGAGCTGGACTCGTTATAGCTACTATTCCGACTGTTATTATTTACATTTCAATGAGCAAGCAAGTTCAAAAGAGCTTTACAACAGGGGCATTAAAAGGCTAATGATTTAATAGACACTACAAGGACTGCAAAAGAGTAAGACTCTTTTGCAGTTTTTATTATGAGATTAGGCGAGTGCGGATGTCTATAAGAGATCAAACTATACTATCTTGCATAAGTGTGGGCGATAGGCTTTTGACTAGGAAAAATCAAAATTAGTAATGAAAATTAAGATATTCCTCAGATTTTTATGACAAAATATATAGGCTTTATGCTAAAATAGAGAATAATCCAGACGAAATATAATGGATTTTGTTTTTAAGTAGTACAATAAATGATCATAAAAATCGGAGTGATAGTATGTCTTTAAATTTAGCGTTACTTATTTTGCTGCTGCTTATTGTTTTGTATATTACCTTTATTGAAATTTTTACAGTTATTTTTATGCTGACGGGCATGTCGCATTCAAGGTCAAGTTTTCAGGTGATCTCATTGCTGACTAACAGCGGCTTTACGACTTCAGAAAGCGAAGTGGTGGTTTCTTCAAGAAAACGAAGGAAAATTGCTATAACAGTTATGATTTTTGGGCATATGTTTAATGTAGCGATTGTTTCTTTGCTCGTTAACCTCATTTTATCCATTTCAAAGGATAAAAGTTTTGATGTAATTCAAGGGATCATAAAGGTTATTCTGCTTTTGTTATTTATTATTTTGATTAAGCGACTTTCCTTTATTCGGGTAGCTTTTGATAAATTAGTGAAGAGAATTGCTACTCGGGTGATGTTCAGCAAAGGCTCTAATTCGATGCTTATTTTAGATAACTTTTATGGATTTGTTATTGTAGAAGTAAAGGTTAGTCAAGTTCCTGAAATTCTTGAAAATAAATCACTAATAGAATCAAGAATTAGTAAAGATCATGGCATAAAGATTTTAACAATAAAAAGAAATGATAGAACACTAACTGATATCAGAAGAGACGATATCATTATGAATAATGACAGGTTGATTATTTATGGGCCACTCAAAAATATTATGGAAGTATTTAAACAGCGGCCATCTCACTATGGGGCGCAGTATGTTGAAATAGATAAATAGCCTTGAAATATATTACTCATATCATTACATAATAAGCTATAAAAATATGTTTTAATCAGATAAAATACCCTCTAGATTTTATGTGCCCTAGGGGATATTTTACTGCATACTAGAATTATTTTTTATAAGCATTATAAATTTCGTATAAAAATTCTATATTCCGTGTTAATATAAAATATAATTAATTTCGAAAAGGTGAAATAGAGTGAAAAGGTTGTTTCTATTATTTTATATGTTCATTTTAATAGTTTATTCAATACCTTTTATACCGATGTCTGTAAAAAGTATTCTAGGTATTCTTTTTATTTTGTTAAGCAGCACAAAGGGAAATCTGAAGATTAGTTTGATGACAGCGACACTTTGTGTACTGCTGGGAGTTATTAATGTTTTGTTAGGAATCAATATAGATAATAAAAAGGCAATCCTAAATACGTTTTTAGGGTCTCTAACCTATTATATAATCGCCTATTATTCTGGGCGTTTCACACAAATACTCCGAGACAAAAATTATGAGCTCAACTGTGAAATTGAAAGACGAAAAAAAGTAGAAAAAGAACTAGAACATGAACTTATATTATTTAAAGGCTTGATGAATACAATTCCAAGTCCCATTTTTTTTAAAGATATGGATCTTAAATACATACAATACAATCGTGCTCTAGAGGAAGCTATAGGAATAAACAGAGAAGAAGCTGTTGGGAAGACCGTTTTCGATATTGCTGATTATAACCATGCAAGTATCTATCAAAGGATGGACTTTGAGCTGCTTAAGCAGATGGGAAGCCAGACCTATGAAGATACTGTCCAGTTTGCGGATGGAAGCTTAAGAAATATCATTTTTAATAAATCCGTTTTTGCAGACGCAAATGGAAACCCGCATGGAATAGTTGGAGTTATGACTGATATTACAGATAAAAAGGAAATAGTAACGCTCAAGCAGAATATGATAGAAAACACGCAGATTATGGAGCAAATATTAGAAAATGATAAAGTGAAAACAGAATTCTTCTCCAATATTTCTCATGAACTTAGAACCCCTCTTAATGTTATCTTGGGATCTATACAGTTAATGGACTTTTATCTTGAGGGTGAAGCTTACCATGATAATCAGGAAAAGGTTACACGCAACATAGGGACAATTAAGCAAAATTGCTATAGACTCTTAAAGCTGGTTAATAATCTTATAGATATCACCAAAATTGATGCAAAGGCTTTTGAACTGCATCTCGAAAATTGTAATATTGTAAACATCATTGAAGAGATTACCTTATCCGTATCAGATTACATAGAGAATAAAGGGATAGAACTAATATTTGATACGGATATAGAAGAAAAGATCATGGCCTGTGATGCTGAAAAAGTCGAAAGAATTTTACTTAACTTGCTTTCAAATGCCATAAAGTTTACCCCAATGGGTGGCAAAATTTCAGTCAATGTCTATGACAGGGCAGAGGGCATTTGTATTGAGGTTAAGGATACAGGAATAGGGATTCCAGCAGATAAGCAAAAGCAGATCTTTAGCCGCTTTTATCAAGCAGATGAAATGTTTACCAGAAAGCATGAAGGCAGTGGAATAGGGTTAAGCCTTGTAAAATCATTGGCAGAAATGCACGGGGGAACTGCAAGCTTTATAAGCCAGGAGGGGGTTGGTACTACCTTTATCATTATACTTTCTGGAAGTGCCATAGAAAACAAAGCAATCAATTATACTGCTGTGAGAAAACAAGATCATGTAGAACGTATCAGTGTTGAGTTTTCAGATATTTACTCGATTAGAGCTTGTTAGTTTTGTAATAGGCATACATCGTCAATAAGGCATAGGGACATTGCAGGATACTTGGAATGGGAACGTGTCTTGAACTCTATAGGTAGAGGGATTAGAATGAGGTGGATTTCGGGAGAAAGAACTTAACGAGCTTTGTCAGGCTGGTTAGGTTCTTTTTTTAATTAAGATGTAGAGAAGTATTGACATGGCAAAATATACGTAATATATTACTTATGTGGGTAATGTGTTACGTATAATTGAAAGTTATGACTAAAGAAGTTACACATTATTTATAAGATTTATAAAGAGGTATTTTTGATGAAGAGAACAAGGAGGCACAATAATGAAGGTGTTATTTAAAGTGGTACTAGCAGGAATTTTACTTTTTATTATTGCTGTTGTAAGCGGCATGTTTTATCTAAGCAGTGGACTTGAGGCAGGAGGCAGAGTTCAGGTCAATCCTATTTATTTGGAGTCCCTTAAAGATGGCAATTACATAGGAAAATATAAAGCAGGAAGATGGACTAACGAACTTCGTATAACTGTGCAAGATCAAAGAATTATAAAGATTGATATTGTTAAGGATGTTAAGTTTCCAAAGCCGGAATGGACTGCGGAGCTCTTGGAAAGAATTATAAAAAAACAAAATACGGACATAGATATTATAGCGGGAGCTACGGTTACAAGCAAAGCTTACCTGAAATCCGTAGAGAATGCTTTGCAACAGGGAAATAATAAATAAATGATATAAGATGTGCAAAACTAGAGGATGACAGGACATCAAGTATAAGGAGTACTTAAAAAGTGTTAGTAATAGCCGTGCTATTATAAGATGGTATATGAAGTACTAGAAGATCTTAGGAAATATTTGTTTGTATACTCCATTAGCAGTAGATGATAAAATAATTTGTAATGATACGATTTAACCCTATGGGGCATATTAGGCGATAACAAAAACTTAATATGCTTCTATTCACTTATTAATGGATAAGGACTATAATCATATATATAGGAGAAGTAAAAATTCACTTCGTATTTATACAAATGAAATGGAGGAGAATAATATGTTCAAAGGACTAACTGGTAAATCAATTGTTGCTTTTGGAATTGTAATAAGTATCATCTGTGGTTCGTTTGGCATGGTGACCTATACTATTGCTAAAAAGATAGTTGAAAAAGAAATTGAACAAAAGCTGCAGCATCAGATGGCAGAAACGATTAATGAAATAGAGAACTATCTTACAGCACACAAAAAGATAGTCTATAGTTTATCTAAAACCATTGAGGCTGTGGGCAAAGACCTCACAAAAGAAGAGTACATAGCATTATTAACGAAGTATCCATCAGCTAACGAAGAAACATTAGGAACAGGCGTATGGTATGAGCCTTATCAGTATGATAGAGCGCTTAAGTATTTTGGCCCTTATGCTTATAAAGATGAAGGGAAGGTTGTATTTACAGAAGAGTATGCAACGGCAGAATATGATTATGTCAGTTGGGATTGGTATACGATGGCTAAAGGGGTAAAGGATGATGTGGTGTGGACAGCACCTTATCATGATGAATTATCAGGTATTATTATGATAACAGCCACTGCGCCACTTTATGAAAATGGAACCTTCCAAGGGGTAGTAACCAGTGATATGGATCTCAATGTACTGCAAGATATTGTAGGGAGCATTCAAGTTGGAAAAACTGGGAAAGCGCATCTTATAGATCAAGAGGGAGTTTATATCGTAACAGATGATAAAGAAAAAGCAATGAAGGTAAATATTACAGAGGATTCAAATAAAGATTTATCCAGCAAAAGTAAAGTGATTCTAGAAGAAGAGAATGGCAGATTCCGATTTAAGCATGGAAAAGAGGGTTATTATGCCTATTATTCGCGGATTCCGCAAACCGGATGGAATGTTCTGCTTACCATTTCAGAAGAAGAGGCAGCTTTAGCACTTCGAAATCTTGGAGCAGGTATAGTACTTACCAGTCTTTTCATTTTAGCATTTGGCATACTGGCCGTAGTTCTTATGAGCAGGACCATTACTAAACCGATTATTGCTTTATCAGGCATTATTGAGCGTTTGTCTAATTATGACTTGACTGTTGCAGAAAATAATCAAATATTAAGCTATATGAAGCGAAAAGATGAGATAGGATTAATCACTAAGGCGTTAATGCATATGCAGAGTAATCTTGTTGAGCTTATTCATAAAGTTTCAAGCATCTCTTCTCAAGTAGCTGCTGCCTCCGAAGAACTGACAGCTGTTAGCCAGCAGTCGGCCCAGGCGGCAGACGAAACGGCCCGAACGATTGATGAGATAGCAAAAGGAGCGTCTGCTCAAGCTAAGGACACAGAAAGCGGAGCGGTGCATATTAATGGGCTGGGGCAGCTTATAGAAGAGGACGAGCAGCATATTGTACATCTCAATGAATCAACCTACGAAGTGAGTAAGCTGAAAGACGAAGGTCTTGCAATTTTAAAAGGGTTAGTAGAAAAAACTAAAATCAGCAACAAGTCATCAAAAGAAGTTTATGAAAGCATTATGAGTACCAGCGAAGGGGCTGAAAAAATAGCAAGTGCCAGTCAGATGATCGAAAGTATTGCTAATCAGACGAATCTGCTTGCCCTCAATGCTGCGATAGAAGCAGCAAGAGCCGGAGAGGCAGGGAGAGGGTTTGCAGTAGTAGCAGATGAAATACGAAAGCTGGCAGAAGAGTCAAATAAGTTTACGGAAGAGATTACGACAGTTATTAAGGGGCTTACCAGCAAGACCTTTCATGCAGTAGAAACGATAAAAGAAGTTGAAAAGAATATGGCGTCTCAGACAGAAAGCGTAGAAATGACCCATGAAAAATTCGATGGCATTCATGAGACTATAGAGAGAATCAGCCAAGTACTTGTTTCGATTAATGATTCGAGTGGAAAAATGCAGGATAAGAAAAATGAAATTATAAGTATCATCGAAAACCTATCTGCTATATCACAAGAAAATGCCGCAGGAACCCAAGAAGCTGCAGCATCTGTTGAAGAGCAGACAGCCTCTATGGAAGAAATAGCAAGTGCCAGCGAATCTTTATCCAAACTGGCAGAAGAACTTCAGCAGCACATCAGCAAATTTAAACTCTAAAACTTTAGTAAAACTTTGGGGACGGTTCTCTAATAATCATGTTTTGATAAACACGATTATTAGAGAACCGTCCCCGCTTTATTTCATTTCAGTTGATAACGGGAATATTGGAGAACCGTCCCATAATAGAAGAATAGGAATATTAGAGAACCGTCCCCTACGAGAATATTATTTTTGACTTGTTTAAAAGAAGGGTATAATATAAAACTAAAGATCTAAAATTATTAGGGAGGATATACAGATGAAGTCCTATAGAAAGGAACTTTATATTGATATTAAAACGAGAAGAGCTTTTATAAATATTACGAGTAAGGTGGAAGAATGCCTGAGGGAAAGTGGTATTCAAGAAGGACTTCTTCTATGTAACGCGATGCATATTACGGCTAGTGTTTTCATTAATGATGATGAATCGGGGCTTCATAGAGATTTTGAACGTTTTTTAGAAAAGCTTGCACCAGAACGGCCCTATGATCAATATGACCATAATGGATATGAAGATAATGCGGATGCACATCTTAAAAGAACGATTATGGGCAGAGAAGTTGTGGCAGCTGTTACAGAAGGCAAATTGGATTTTGGCCCATGGGAGCAGATCTTTTATGGAGAGTTTGATGGCAAGAGGCCTAAGAGAATCTTGATTAAGATTATCGGAGAGTAAGGTTTGAAAGAAGCAAGTGTGCTAAATGCAACAACGAGCTAAATAGAAATGAAGGTGATTTTATGGGGATAGATATGGGACATTTTCTAGAGTTAAAGCTAAAAACATCTTTATCACCAGAGCTTCAACAATCTATGAGAATCCTTCAGATGGGAATAGAGGAACTAAATGCTTTTCTTAAAGAGGAAGCAATGCAGAATCCGGTCATTGATATTGAGTCTTTCGGTGAGGCACCAAACACAGGAGAGCAGCTTAGTAAAAAGCTAGAGTGGTTGGAGGATGCAGATAAAGATAACCGTGTTTTTTATCAGAGTGAAGGGGAAAGGACAGAAGGGACTGACCTTGCCATTTGTGAAAACACGTTGCAGGAGTATCTGCTCCCACAGCTTTATTATCTTCCGCTTACTCCTGTGCAGAAAAAGCTCACGCGATACATTATTGATGCACTTAATCCGGATGGGTATTTAGAGGATTCGGCAGAATTTATTGCGCAGGTTTTCCATGTCACTATGGAAGAAGTGCAGAAAGCATTGGAAATTATTCAAGACTTAGAGCCTTGGGGCGTTGGTGCCAGAGACCTGAAAGAATGCATTATCATTCAACTACGCAAAAAACAGATATACGATCAAAAATTGTATGAACTAGTGGAAGACTATTTAGAACTGCTATCAAAAAATAAACTGAATTCTATTGCTCGTGCAATGCAGGTTACGGTAGATGAGCTTCAGGGGTATGTATCTGTTATCAAAAGTCTAAATCCTAAACCTGGCAGTGCTTTTGGGAAAAGGTCATCCGTCAGGTATATGATTCCGGATATTTTAGTTATTAAGTTTAAGGATTACTTTGAGGTACTGACGAATCAGACGGCTTACCCGCATATAGTTATCAATCCTTACTACAAAACGATGCTGAAAGAGGGTACTGACGCTGATACATGTAAGTATATCTCGAAATGTATTGATAAAGCTTCGTGGGCGCTGCGGTGCATTGAGCAAAGAAACAGTACGTTGCTGCAAGTGGCAAAGACTGTGGTAGAAATCCAAAAAGACTTTTTTGATCGAGGAACAGCGCATCTTTTACCGATGACACTTAGAGATATTGCAGTGAAGTTAAACATTCATGAGTCTACAGTGAGCAGAGCCATTAGAGATAAGTACCTTCAATGTCCCTGGGGTGTTTTCAGCTTTAAATATTTTTTCAGCAGTGGTATTTCGGGCAAGGAAGATGAGGTTTTAACGCCCACTCAAATAATGAGTAAAATTAAAAGGATCATCAAAGAAGAAAATAAAGCAAAACCTTTAAGTGATCAAAAGATCTCAGATATCTTGGCCGCAGAGGACAGTCAGGTGGCGAGGAGAACGGTGGCAAAGTATAGGGAAGCTTTAAATATCCCAGCTGCCTCAGAACGAAAAACTAAATAGCAGACTAAGGCGGGAGAATTATGTACATCCACAACATCATAAAGGCCAGTGAAAGCATTCTAGAATGTATTCATGACGGTATTGCTGTCGTAGATAAAAAAGGAATTGTTATTTATGTGAATGATGCTAATTACCGGATTACAGGAAATGAGGCGAAGAATTTTTTAGGTAAACAAGTAAGAGATGTGGTTCCGGATTCAAGGATTCCCTATGTTTTAGATACAGGAAGCAAGCTCATTGGCATTAAGACTAAGGTGAATGAGAAAGAAGTTATATCTAATATTGTCCCAGTTGTTTATAATGGCAAGGTAGAGGGAGCCATTTCAATATTTAGGGATCTATCCGAGATTGTAAGACTTAATGAAAAACTAGAAGATGCCAATCTTAAAATTCAGCATTTATACAAGGAGCTGAATTTCTTAACAGACGCAGACAGCAACATGATCATTGGTAGTAACCCTGAGATGCACAAAACATTAAAAATTGCCCAGAAAGCATCTTTAGTGAATTCCACCGTTTTGCTGCAGGGAGAAAGCGGAACAGGCAAAGAAGTATTTGCGCGGTTTATTCACCGTCATAGTTTGCGGGAGAACAAACCTTTAGTGACGGTTAACTGCGCTGCGATACCTGAGAGCCTTCTGGAAAGTGAACTGTTTGGTTATGAAGAAGGAGCTTTTACAGGAGCTAAAAAAGGCGGAAGACCTGGTATGTTTGAACTTGCAGATACTGGTACGATATTTTTAGATGAAATTGGTGATATGAATCTTTTGCTGCAGGCAAAGCTCCTAAGAGTGCTTCAGAGTCATGAAATTATGCGGGTTGGTGGGACCAAGCTTAAACATATTGATGTAAGAGTCATTGCAGCGACTAATAAAAATCTGAAGCAGATGGTAGAGGATAAAACTTTTAGGGAAGATCTTTATTACAGGCTGGAAGTTATCAAGATTGATATCCCGCCGCTTAGAAGACGAAGAGAAGATATTTATTTATATATTCAATATGCCGCAAAAAAGATCAGCAAGCAGATTGGCAAAGAGGTATCAGTAAGTCCGAGGGTGATTAAGGCTCTTAGTGAATATCACTACCCTGGGAATGTAAGAGAACTTGAGAATATTATTGAAGTCTGTATTGTAAGTGATGAGGACGGCATTATTGATATGGATGATTTACCGGAAAATATAAAGCCTCAAAAGCGAGGAGAAAATGGCATTCATTTTTATTTTGAAACCTTTCCTCAAATGGAGCAGCTAGAAAGGATGCTCTTAGAAAAGGCCGTTCAAATGTATCCTTCTAAGACAGAAGCGGCCAAACACCTCAATTTATCACGGGCAACTTTATATAGAAAGTTAGAAAAGTATGGCATAAGCTATGAAAAAGACTAAGAACTATGAAAGTGTATCAGTTTGATACAGTGGAAATGAAAAGGGGAGATATTTGTATCATTTTGATACAAGTATCTCCCCTTTTACAGGACAAGAGACGTAAATACACGTATTAAGAAAGAGACCAGCTCTTCCGAAAAGGAAGTTAGTGTATCATTTTGATACACTAAGAACTGCTGCTGCGCATTATAGCGCAAGAAATAAGTGCTTTTATCAGCTTTTTAGTTAAATGTGAGCCGAAAAAGTTGGCATGGATCTTGCTTATATATATAAGTGTAAACAATTATATTTTACATACATTTTAAGGAGGAATTTACATGAGAGCAGCAGAACCTTTCAGAATTAAGATGGTAGAACCTATTAGACTCATTTCACGAGAAGAAAGAGAAAAGGCACTGGAAAATGCCGGATACAATCCATTTTCCCTAAGAGCAGAAGATGTGTATATAGACCTTTTAACAGACAGTGGTACGGGCGCTATGAGCGACTATCAATGGGCAGGGATTATGATGGGAGATGAATCCTATGCAGGAAGTAGAAACTATTATAATTTAGCACAGTCTGTTAAAGATATTATAGGTTATAACTATACGATTCCAACGCATCAAGGAAGAGGTGCTGAACAGGTATTATTCCCTCTCCTTATTAAAAAAGGACAATATATTTTAGGCAACATGCATTTTGATACAACTAAAGCACATATTGAACTGGCAGGGGGGAGAGCTGTCAACTTTGTAATAGAAAAAGCTTTTGACACAACAACACCTTTTGACTTCAAAGGAAACTTTGACATAGAAAAAATGGAAGCTTTTATCAAAGAAAAAGGCGTAGAAAACATCGGATTTATCTTAATGACAATTACTTGTAACAGCGCTGGCGGTCAGCCTGTATCTATGGCAAATTTAAGAGAAGTCAGCGCAGTAGGCAAAAAATATGGTATTCGCGTATTTATAGATGCTGCAAGGTTTGCAGAAAATGCTTACTTTATTAAGCAGAGAGAAAAAGGTTATGAAAATACAACCATTGTTGACATTATCAAAGAACAATTCTCTTATGCAGAAGGCTTTACAATGAGTGCTAAAAAAGATGCACTAGTTAATATCGGAGGAATCTTAGGCATAAAAGATGATGAAGAGCTCTTTGCAAAAGCAAGATCGATGACTGTACCAATGGAAGGCTTCCCAACATACGGCGGGCTTGCAGGAAGAGATATGGAAGCTTTAGCAAGAGGACTTAGAGAAGGGGCAGATGAGGATTATTTAAGATACCGCATTGAGCAGGTTGCGTATCTTGGCAGAAGGCTTATGGAAGGGGGCGTACCTATTCAAACCCCTACAGGCGGGCATGCAGTATTCGTTGATGCCAAAAAGATGCTGCCACATATTCCAGGCGATCAATTCCCAGCACAGTCTTTAGCCAATGAACTGTATTTAGAAGCAGGGGTTAGAGCTGTTGAAATTGGATCATTTCTTTTAGGAAGAGACCCAGAAACTGGACTGCAATGCGAATCACCAATGGAACTTTTAAGACTTACTATTCCAAGAAGAACTTATACAAACAGCCATATGGACGTTGTCGCAGATGCACTGATTGCCATCAAAGACAGAGCAAACGCTCTTAAAGGATATGAATTCACGTATGAGCCAGCTATACTAAGACACTTTACTGCAAGACTCAAACCAATTGAATAAGAGATAAAGAGAAAAATCAAAAGGACAAACACAATTTGAGGAGGTATATGTATGGCATCAAAAGAAAGAGATCAATGGGGTTCTAGGGCAGGATTTATCATGGCAACGATCGGAGCCGCCATAGGGCTTGGCAACTTGTGGAGATTCCCTTATATGGCTTATCAAAATGGGGGAGGCGCGTTCTTATTACCTTATTTTGTAGCACTCCTAACCGCAGGCGTACCTTTAATGATTTTGGAATTTGGATTTGGGCATAAAATGAGAGCTGCCAGCACCATGGCTTTTGCAAAACTCGGCAGAAAATGGGAATGGCTTGGCTGGTGGCCGGTTATGATCCCTCTCATCGTTATGTGTTTTTATAGTACGATTATTGCATGGAGCGTTAATTATTTTGTAATTGCCTTTACAGGAGGCTGGGGGAGTGATCCGGGGGCTTTCTTTGGCGGACAATTTTTAGGGGTCAGCAGCGGACCTTGGGACCTTGGCGGTATTCGCTATGGGATTGCTGCAGCGGTTATACTCGTTTGGGGGATTAACTATATTATCACTAAAAAAGGAATATCTGGTGGAATCGAAAAAGCGTGTAAAGTTATCACCCCGCTCTTAGCGGTGCTTATGGTCATTATGGCAGTAAGGGGGCTTACCCTTACAGGAGCAGCAGAAGGTCTTAACTGGTTCCTCCGCCCTGACTTTAGCAAAATTATGAATGGTAAAGTATGGATTGCAGCCTATTCGCAGGTGTTTTTCTCAACAACTCTTGCGGTTGGGGTTATGATTGCTTACTCCAGTTATTTGCCTAAGAAATCGGATATTGTTAACAACTCTTTTATCACAGTATTTTCTAATGCAGGCTTTGACTTTTTAGCAGGACTTTGTGTATTTAGTATTTTAGGATATGCTTCTTATGCATCCGGACTTCCAATGGATAAAGTAGTAGCAGCGGGACCGGGTATTGCCTTTGTGGCTTTTCCAAATGCGATTAACCTTCTGCCAGGTGGACCTGTAGTACGCGCAATCTTTGGAGCACTTTTCTTCTTCTGCTTAATTATTGCGGGTATTTCTTCAAGTATTTCTATGATAGAATCCTTTGCATCAGCAGCATTAGATAAATATAATGTTCCAAGAGCAAAAATGATTAAGAGAATCTGCATCTTCGGCTTTTTAGGCAGTATGCTTTTTGCTACAGGAGCTGGCGTACATCTATTAGATATTATCGATCACTTTGTCGGCAACTATGGCATCGCTCTTATCGGACTTGTGGAAGTAGTTGTCCTTGGATATGTTTATAAAACTGAAAAAATGCGTGAAGAAGTTAACCGTTATTCCGATATTAAGATAGGTGTATGGTGGGATATCCTTATTAAGTTTGTAACACCATTCCTGTTAGGCTTTATGTTTATACAAAACATTATTGAAGAATTCAAAGCCCCATACGGCGGCTACCCAATGAGTGCACTCATCGTATTTGGATGGCTTCTGGCAATTGGTATATTTGCAGTAGCTCTTTATCTCAGCAAAAGACCATGGCTTGATGAGAGTGTACTTACTCAAAAAGATGAAGGGAGCGGGAAATAATGGAGACTGGATCAATTATTATGCTTATCTTTGGAGCTACGCTGTTATACGGGGGGCTTGCAACTTTTATTACAATTGCGGTAAAATCAAGTAAGAACAAAGAATAAACAAATGATAATTAGGAGAAAAAAATGAAAGAGATTATTTCTACACAAAAAGCGCCTCAGGCAATAGGTCCTTATTCACAAGGGATCAAAACAGGAAATTTGGTTTTCACATCAGGTCAGATTCCGCTAGATCCTTCAACAGGAGAAGTAGTAACCGGAGATATCAAAGCTCAAGCAAAACAAGTCCTAGAGAACTTACAAGCTGTACTTAGTGAAGCGGGGGCTAGCCTTGAAAACGTTGTAAAGACTACTGTTTTTATAGCAGATATGAATGACTTTGCTGCGATCAATCAAGTTTATGCCGAGTATTTCACCTCGAACTTTCCAGCCCGCTCCTGCGTGCAGGTAGCAAGACTTCCAAAGGATGTAGGGGTTGAAATTGAAGCAATAGCACTTATTTAGCAAGAAAGCATGTAAAAATACATGCGCATTAAAATAGGAAAGTTTAGGGCATTGTAATCTAGTTCAGCTTTCCCTCAGCATAAAAAGTGAGTACTGCAAAGTTAGAAATAACTAGTTTTGCAGTGCACACTTTTTCTTGTTTTTAGGAGGTTAAATGTTTTAGCATAAAGATAAATATATGCTATACTGATGAGAAAGCAAGATGAAGGGGGAGGAAGATGAATTTTTATGTGAGGCTTATCAATGAAGCCGTTGAGTATATTGAGGGAAATATCTATAAAAAAATAATGCTTGAAGATATAGCCAGTCATTTCAATATCTCTAAGTTTCATTTTAACAGAATGTTTAAGACGGTATCTGGTATAACGCTCAAACAGTACATATTGGGAAGAAAGTTAACTGAAGCTTTGAAGGCCTTAGCAGAAAACGAGGCTTCTATAATAGATGCAGCCTATAACTTTGGATTCGAATACCCAGAAGTATTCAGCAGAGCATTTAAAAAGCATTTTGGGGTATCACCATCAGCGTGGGGAGAAGCAGAGCTTGATAGAAATTTAATTCATCGGGTTAATATTGTTGAGCGGGAGATTATCAGTTGCAAAGGAACCCTTACATTAAGCGGAGAATATATCTACCTTCGTGAAATGCAGCTAACGGGGCTGTACTTAGAAGTAGATACAAACAGTGATACCTTTAAATCTCAGATGAATCATGCGGGCGCAACATTTTTAGAAGCTTCCGGGCAAACAGATTTTCTAAATCAAGACAGGCTGTATGTTGTGGTAAGCTGTCATGAAACAGATAATGGAGAATACACAGTATTTTATGGTAGGGAGGCAAAAGCGGAAGTGCGGACCTTCTTTGAAAAACGTATAGTTCCTGAGGGCTGGTACGTCAGGTTTCTTTATACAGGGGATATGTTTGAGATCAGAGAAGCATTTATTGATGATTTATATAGGTGGATTATGGTTAAAGAAGCTGTGCTTAACCCCAATGGGGTAGGGATGCTTAATTTATTTGAAAAAGACTATCCCATAACTCAGGAGGTTCAGATTTACGTGCCAATCAAGAAGCCAAATAGTCAGCAAGAAAGGTCATGAAACCTTTAAGAGAAAAGGCTAATATAAATAGTGAAAGAATGATTAATCAGTATTTATAGAAGCTTTTTGAAAGGGGAAATGAGAATGAATCATCTAAAAGGTAAAGTGGCCATTGTTACAGGTGGTAGCCGTGGAGTTGGCAAAGGTATTGCATTAGGCCTTGCTGAATATGGGGCTACAGTGTATATTACTGGACGCACTGAGGTAGGAAGTCATCTGCCGGAATTCTTAAGGCATACTAACATTTATGAAACGGCTAAGGAAGCTTCAACTCTTGGAGGCATAGGCATTCCCGGCAGGTGCGACCATGCAGATGATAAGGAAACAGAGAACTTATTTAAGAGGGTCTATGAGGAGCAGGGGAGGCTGGATATTTTAGTCAATAATGCCTGGGGAGGCAGCAGCCATGTCATGCAGCCCTATTATTTTAATACGCCTTTTTGGGAGCAGCCCGTTTCACTTTGGGAAGATCATTATACAGTAGGTCTTCGTTCAAACTATATTGCCAGTCGCTTGGCAGCGCAGATGATGACAAGGCAAAAAAATGGACTTATCGTGAATATATCGTTTTTTGGAGGAAGAAGATATTGGAATAATGTAGCTTATGGTGTATGTAAGGCAGCAGTTGATAAGATGTCGGCTGATACAGCTTATGAACTTAAAGACTATGGGGTATCTGTCTTTTCGCTTTATCCAGGGAACGTAAGGAGTGAAGGCATGGCTGAGCTTGCCAAATACGATAAAAATATTGATATAGAAAAGATGGAATCACCAAGATTTATTGGCAGATGCATTGCAGCTTTAGCCTTAGATGAAAAGTCATTGGAGGATACAGGAAAAATACTTATCGCTGCTGAAATAGCAGAGCGCTATGGTATTACAGATATTAATGGCTATCAGCCAAAATCACTTAGAAATGAATTGTGGTAAAGAAAAGAGGTAATATAGGATTAAGTTGTGTGTAGTGCCATCGCTCTTAAGAGATAGCTTGATCTATAAATAATATGTCTGTGTCTATAGCAGGCATATTTTTTTACCACTTGATGTAAGCTAACAAAATCATTAATTTTATTATGATAAATGAAGAATATCTTGAAAATATTGTTAACTAGGTTTACAATATAGATATGAATACTAAAAATACGATATCAAACAAAACCAATAGCCTTTTGGCTTATCAAAATGTTCTAGAAGCCGGCATGAAGCTTATTAATCTCTATAATAAAGCTGAAAGCCTGCCCAGAAATTATGGAACAGATGAGGTGTATTACAGTTTAGAGATTCATACCATTCACATCATAGGGAAACATAGTGAAGTCAATGTAACTGAAATCGCCAGTCACTTAGGCATCTCAAAAAGTGCAGTAACTAAAGTGCTTGCTAAACTTGAAAAAAAGGAGGCCGTTTATAAATATAAAAGAGAGGATAACAAGAAAGAGGTGCTTGTAAGATTAACGCAGAAAGGGAAACAGGCCTACGAGGGGCATATAGAGTACCATATCAAATATCAAGATGCTCTTTTTAAAAGGTTAGATCAGCTTCCAGCCAGCAAGATAGAAAGCTTCTTAGAGGTTATATCCGTTCTGAATGAGTTCTCAGCAAAGAACATTTAATTTTTTTAACGAATAGTTAACCAGGTTAATTATTTGCAGCGTGGATAATCGTTTTCTCTATGAAAGTATTTTGTTTTGTTTCAAAATACCTGCTTAGTAATAAACCAGTATTACAAGTCGTTTTGTAAGGGAGATTAATATATGATTGAAAAAGACATGTATTTAAAAAAGAAAAATGGAATAAAATTATATACCAATATACTAGAGCATGACAAAGCATCCCCTAATATTATCTTTATTCAAACCCCAGTGGCCTCAGTAACAGATCTAAAAGAAAGTTATTATCCGCTTTCTCACTATGGGTTTAATGTATTTGCCCTGGATTTATCAGGCTGCGGCAAAAGTGAGGGGACACTTGAAGATTTTTCTTTGGAAAATATGATAGAGGATATTAATACCTGCATTGATCATATTATTCAAAACTATAATGATAGAATACACTTTTATGCTGGCAATGGAATGGGAGGAATGCTGGCTCAATATTATCTGTCTCAGAGCACTTGTATAAAAAGCTTTGCGCAGTATGGATCTGCAATATTTGGAGACGTTTCATTGGCAAAATCACCTTTTATAATAAAGCTTTTCTATCCGCTTTTAATTATAACAGCAAGACTATTCCCAAGACTTAAAGTCAATTTCAATCTCATTGCTAACTTTAAAGGGTACAAAGGGAAAAACGCCGAAAAGGAGAATACTTGGTATAAAGATATGCTGAGTAAGCATCCAGAATCAATACATATGTCAATAGCATTTATAGCAGGATTTATGCAAATGTTTCTTGATGAAAAGAGCCTTTTGAAAAATAAACCACAATGTCCGGTACTTGTCTTTGCACCTAAATATGACAGATATATGAGCTTTTCATATTACCAGAAGTATTATGAGTGGCTAGATGGGACTAAAGCGTTTTATACGATTGATGACAGTCATTTATCTTTTTTATGGCACTCAGAGGAACTGTGTAAGGCTGCATGCGAGTGGTTTAGCCAAATGGATACATAGAGAAGCACAAATAAGCCCCTGATAAACAGGAGGCTTATTTGTGTGTTTATTAGTTATCTAGGCTCTTCCAGCTTACGATATAGATAAGGTTCCCTGCATCTAGCTTTGGCTCATCTGTTTGCCAAGTGCCATGAAGACCAAGTTCGTTCGCCATAAGCTCAAAATGGCACATGGCAATCCCCATATCATTGTTTTGCATCTGAACATCTTTGAATACTCGGTTGGTCGGATGTTCATTCATATAAAAGTGAAAAACATTTTGATCTTTTTCTTTGATGATCCTCCAAGGCTGTTTATTGGAAGCTGAAGGGGCGAGTCTAACGGCCTCAAGAGGCGTTTCATATTTACCTAAAGAACTCGGGGTTAGTGGACGAGAGAGGTCTCCTAGGTAAAAAAGCTCTTCAAATGTTTTTCGGTTTTTGCCCCCGGAAAGTGTGCGGATGACCTTATCCATCATAGACCTTTTATCAGCCGCATAGCCTAAAGGCGTAATTGCGGGAATCACTTCATCATCTGATAGTGCAAGAGCTTTAGCGAAAGTACCGCGGTTAAGAGATCCACCAAGCCATACAGTGCCAAGACCTAATTCTGTTGCCTTAAGAACAGCTTTTTCCATACAGTAACCGAAGTCTTCCATAGCGTAACGGCCCTTTTTAACCGAGCCGGCAATAAAAGAGCGGGCGCCTTTGACATTGCCATAAGAAATATATTTTTTAAGTTCACTTTCAGAGTCTTCATTTGTTTGTACAAGCTTAAGCTGAACTTTGTTTTTGAAAGGTCCTTGGGTTATAGATGATAGGAATTCTGTGATAGCTTCCGTATCTTTCTTAGCAATAGGTTTAAGTTCATAGGTTCTTACAGAATACCTTTTTTTGATAATATCAAATATGTTGTTCATGTGCTCCTCCTAAATTGAATTGCTTTTAAAAGATTTTTACTTTCTTTTTAACCCATCAAGCATCAGAGAAATTGTAAATAGCACTTCATCTAATGCTGCGGAGTGTGCAACTTCTGAATTTCCATCATGGTCTATGCAGTTACACGATTTGTTTTTGATGCTTTCTGTAACAGTAATGATGCTTTTTGCAACCCGGATGGTATCGCAAGCAATTATTTCATTGTTTTTGATGCAGCTTAATAAGGTGTCAGATAAGTAAGCAATTTCTTTTTCAACAATACGATCATACATTTGAGTAAACAGCGGAGTAAGTTTTTGAATGCTGTCCATACTAAGCTGATTCAGGTTCACTGCAGATCTAATATACCTAAGCCGTTCGCTGATATAGGTTAGTATTTTTTCCTTGCAGTTTGAAACCTTTTCAGTTTCTTTAAAAACTTTTTCAAGGAAGGCTGCTGCTTCGGAGAAAATCACTTCTGTATAAATGTTTTCTTTATTTTTGTAATAATAATATAAGGAAGCCTTATTTAATCCCACTATTTTACCGATGTCATCTAGTGTTGTTTTTTCATACCCGTATCTTGCAAAACAAGAACTGGCAGCTTCTAAAATTTCTGTTTTTTTATCCCGCGTATTCATAAGCACTCCTTCAAATAGTTTACCTATCAAACATATTATTATATTGTTTGAAAAAAGTCAATAATTATATATAAGGTTTAAAATATTACGTATGCATATTTAATGATGTATATACTCTTTTAAGGATTTTCTGCACGAGGCGTAGTCATTTTTTTGATGTAGAGTAATTTGAATAAGACATAAATTAATACATAATTGTTAGAACAAGTGATATAATTAGAAAATAAAGACAAAGGTATAACAGAGCTTTCGGCATAAATTGCCTTTTAATAGTGCAGCTATAATTTTTATAGAAAATTTGTGGAGTAAAAATACGACTTCTATTTATACAGTCATTGGAAGAGAAGGTATATTACTAACATCTCTGTTTGTAATTCTAATCATTAAATTAAAATAATGTATGAAGATTGATGGCTATTATCAAAATAATAAAGATTTAAAAGTCAAGATTTCACGAGATATTATGAGGCCGAAATTGCAGTTATACAAAAGTTAAGACGAATGATGCATAGTACATGACTTGTGGAATAAATTTAAAAAATAAAATGGGAGGCGATATTATGATAGTTCAAAAGCAAAAAGTAGACTTTGAAAAGAGTTCTGTTGAAGAATCTTTATTTATTCCCCTTTTGGTGAAAGTAAAAGAATCTGAAAGAGGAGATGCAGTATTTACTGACACTAAGGCGCAAGAAATAATTAACAGCATTAGCTTGGACATTAATAGATTCGACGGCGGAAATATAACATATCATGGGATATTAGTTAGAACTGCCATTCTTGATAGTATAGTAAATGACTTTATTGCAAAGAATCCTGAAGGGATTATACTCAACCTGGGGGCGGGTTTAGACACTAGAATATATAGAATGGATTGCAGCAAAATATATTGGTTTGATATTGATCTGCCAAGGGTTATAGAACTTAGGAGAAGATTTTTTAGTGAATCTGAAAGAGTTAGATTTATCTCTAAATCACTACTTGATGAATCTTGGGCAAATGATATAAACATCGATATAAGCAGACCAATATTAATTATAGCAGAAGGATTACTGATGTATTTTACAGAATCCGAATTGAAGATGATATTAAATATTCTTACTGAAAAGTTTTCGAATGCCCAGATGTGTTTTGATGTAATACATAAGTTTTTTGTGGGGAAAGGAATTAGTAGCAAATTTAAGTGGGGAATTGAAAAAGCAAGTGAGATTGAGCAGCTGAGTCCTAAAGTTAAACTGGTTAAGGCATGGAGCGCTGGAGATTATCATAAGAATAGACAGGAACTATTTTTCAGAGCGATGAATGTATTTCAATCGACTAGAAATAGAAGTCAAGTATTGTTAGTTAAGCTTGGCTAGAGGAAAGCGTTAAAGTGGGGAAGAATACATGGTCTATAAGATAATTTCTAGAGAGGCAGTAGGAACAGTATTTCACCAGGGACTATGTTACAGATCTGAAAGCAGCTTTGTCAGCATAGGGAGGGTTTATTTATTTATATGGTTTCATTCTAATTCTGGGAGCTGTAACCGTATGATTTTTTATCAAAGGAGGCATTCCAGAAGACTTTAAGTATTTCCAAATAACTGCAGATAATGGAGTTAGCTTACATGTACTACAGATGATAGCATTAAATAAAACTGAGAATATGAACAAAGGCTGACGAGTAATTAAGAGACAGCTAGCAACTCATTTCAAAGGATATTGCATAAGAAATATTTATAATATTTATAAAGTAGGCAGACTGGAGGACATCAAATGCCATCAACAATGATTCATTTACTTACAGCACATGAAATAAATCCAAAGGGGGAAGGGTTATTCTGGATTGGGAACTTTGCACCCGATTATACGAATGATAGAGCGTTTAAAGACCAAATTCATTTTAGAAATGCATCAAACCGTATGGAAGCACTTAGTCGGTTTAAAAAAGTGATTAATAATGAAGATCCATTTGAATCAGGGTGGTTAGTACACCTCTTCGTTGATGCTTGCTGGGACGAAATGATGATCCCAGCATTCGAGCAGAAATATAGAGAGAGCCGTGAGGGTCAACAGTGGTTTGCAAAATATAGAGAAGAAATAGGTTTAGCAAGTTATCATCTTTATCATCACCTGGATTGGACACCACATATATGGGACCAAATTTTGAAGACTGATTTGTCATTGCTTATATCGGATCTCCCAATAACAAAGCATGAAATCCAATGGTTTAGAGATAGAGTTTATAGAAAACACTCAGAAAGTCATTTAAGCTCTGTTTCCCTAGAGTATAATAAAGAACAGTTATTAGATTTTGCACGTAAAACGGCTCTTAAATATATGGAGTGGATATAAAAAGCTATACATATCAATTATATTTTGTAAGCTGTATAGAGCAAGTCGGGAGCTCTATACAGTAAGTAGAAGTTATTTTAATTATGATTATTAGGTTAGGAGGAGCAATGTGTTTGAGATCATTAAGAAAATTTTTCGGAAAAAATGGGAGACTGTATATACAACACATAATCAAGATGCTTATTTTAAAATCAAAACAAAGCTATCGGAGGATCGTATTGAGCATATAACGAAGTTTGACCCATCCTTTGGACCAACGAAGAGAATTTATACAATTCTTGTCCGGCCAGAAGAGGCTCATAAAGCCAATGATATCATACATAAGAGCATACGTTAGATTACACACTAGTTTTTGAAAAAAAGGTATTTTTATAGAGCGGAGAGGATAACTATGAATAGAAAAGATGTAGTCCTGCGAAACGAAACGGTATCAGATTACAGAGTGGTTGAAGAACTGACAAGAGAGGCTTTTTGGAATCACCATGTTCCAGGGTGTGATGAACACTATCTCCTGCACATTATGAGAGAGGCAGATTCATTTATTCCGGAATTGGATGTTGTTGCAGAAGTGGAGGGGAAAATCATCGGGAATATTGTTTATACCAAAGCTAAGATTATTGATGATAATGGTAGGCTTTTCGATGTGATTACCTTTGGGCCAATTTCAGTGCTTCCGGTATTTCAAGGGCAGGGAATTGGTAGCATGTTAATAGAATACACAAAGGAAGCAGCAAAAAAACTTGGTTATAGAGCCATACTTATTTATGGTGACCCAGACTATTACAGCAGGGTTGGTTTTGCTGCGGCAGAAAACTATAAAATTGGAACATCTGATAACATGTATGCAGTTGCTTTGCAGACGCTGGAATTATACCCAGGGGCATTATCGGGTATAAGTGGTCGTTTCATAGAAGATGAAGTTTATGAGATTGATGAAATAGCAGCAAAGGAATTTGATAAAGCATTTCCTCCAAAAGCACTGCTTAGCGGCCTTCCATCACAAGTAAGATTTGGCCAGCTTGTGCAAATGAGAACACCAAGACTATGAAAATATATTGCTGGGGCATCAAAAATGTTTGGAAAGACAAAGGTGATGAAATGAGTTTATTTGAATGTAACTTCGGCAGTTTAAGGGGATGGCTTTGAGGAGGTGTTTGAATGCGAATGAGATATATTGGATTGATAGTAATACTCCTATGTATTTTAGCTGGATGCAATAAAGAGAGTGCGGAGCATTCCAGTCTAAAACCCGTAAATCCAGTAGAACTTAAGGGGACTTTGAGAGAAACTTTTAATGCAAGAATGAATCAGAATGGGATATATCTTATTAATACAAGAGTTAAGAAGCAATATTTGCTTTTGAATGGAAGTAAAAGGATTCAAGGCGAATCGGCAGCTTATTTTGAGAACGTTAGAATAGAAGATGACAAAAATACTGCTAATATTTATTTTGATGAATTATATACTGAAGATTATAAGGATAAAGAACCTCTAAGTGTAGGTCTATATGAGATTATTACTAAAGGCACAACAGATACAATTGGAATATATAAGAATAACGAGCAAACAGCAATCGACTGTGTAATAGTTATTGAATGAGAATGTTCAGCAAATTTTACTCACCTCAAACATGGTGGAGGTCAGCAATATAGTCACTATACAGCAGATGTAAATATCACAAAGTAAGCAAAGGGGATTAAACAGCATGAAAAAGCTTATAATAGGATGTACATTAATGCTTTCAGCAGTCATTTTATATAGCAGCATTCATTTGTCGGCAGTCATCTATATGCCGAGTATAAATGGGTGGGGAACGCCACCAGGCAGGTTTGGGACGGCACTAATAGAAACTGAAGGCATTGTTCCAACATATATCAGTATGATCATGGGGACAATGGGGAGTTTGATTATTGCGTATGAATTCTATAAAGAAGCTATTAATAAAAGACAGAAGTGACTTAATAGTAAACGTGTTTAAGGGCCCATTCGTAAGGAATTAGCAGCTAAAGCACATCCTTTAAACTATAATAAGAACTATCTGAGATTAAGAAATGTCTTAAGTACGGGGATGCTATCTCAAAGCTCAAATCTGTTAAAAAAGTACAAAGGAGTGTGTAATAATGATTATTAGAAAAGCTATCATTGAAGATGCAAAAGAGATCTTGAGCATTGCAAGTAGCAATACATTATCGGGCTTGTCTAAAGCAGAAAGAAAGAATGGCTTTTTAGTTTCAAATTTTTCACTTGAAGATTATGAGATATTTATTGAGAAACATGAACTGTTTTATGTTTTGATAGAGAATGATATAGTTCAAGCATTTCTATTAGCATACTTTCCTGAAGAGTTGGATGATACCCAAATTATAAATAAAAAAATAAAAGAATATGCTGTAAAGCCATATGTTGTAATTAAACAAATTTGTGTTAGTAGAAGTTCTGCCAACAAAGGATATGCTTCAAAACTTTATGAATATTTTATTGAACATGTTAAGAAAGATATTTTCTTAGCGGTGGTACTTGAACCATATAATGAAGCATCAATCATGTTTCACATGAAGCATAGATTCGAGCAATTAATCGCTATAACTGCGGAAGATAACATTTTAAGAGGTATATTTTATAGAGCATATAATAAAAGTATCTCTAGTTACGATAAAGATATTATCTTAACGCAATATGAAAAAGCAATCGAACTCTACAAGCACGAAGATGAATTAAATTGGTCCAAAATGTATCATTTGTTTTATGTTACAGCAGGTCTTGCTGCATTATTAAGTATAATACTACCTATGATAAGTGGAATTATGATTAATATATCTATCTGTATTTTGTCTTTAATGGGAAGCCTAGTGTCGGGTTTATTCTACATAGCTATTTCAAATGGAATCAACTACATGCAGAGAAGAAAACAATCTGTTATTGATATTGAACAAATATTAATAGGACTTAATGGCGTCAAAGTTGTAAGTTCGAATTTTGATAGAAATGATAGAGCATTTAGGATATCTTCTACAACAAAAGTGATGAGATTAATACCTATAACTCTTGGAATATTATGGGTCTTAGCATTTCTGAGTAGTATTGTTATAATGATTATTAAATAGGCTCTTAGCAGATAGTAATGAGCAATTTTGAACTTATACATAACAGTATGATGTCCAGGTGCATAAACTTAAAGATTTCAAATCTGATATTACGTGAGCTGATGAACATCACCAATCTAGTTTTTAATAGCAGCATGTAATGCAGCTTAAAAGGATTGATTCGGAGAAGATATATATGATAATCCAAAGGCACAATTTAGCAAATCACCTTATGCTGAAGAACTTAGAGTGTTAAGTTATGAAATAGAGAACAGTGGATTCGTACATTAAGTTATAGTCCACAATTCTAAACCATGGTGGTACTTTTGGGGATAATAATTTTTTAGGTATTTGTACTAAATCCATATTTAATAAATATTTCTTTGTATTCTTGCAGTGATTCTGCATGAAGCTGAGGGACATTAGCAAACTTATACTCCTTATTTAACAGGGAGTATTTTTTTTCGCCAAATTGATGGAATGGCAATAAACTGACCTTTAGTATGCCTATTTCTTTTAAAAGGCGGCAGAAGGCACGAGCATCTTCTGGTGTATCGTTCATAGTGGGGATGACAGGAATGCGTACAATGATTTCTTTATTCATACTCGCAGCTGTTTTTAAGTTAGCTAGGATCTTTTCATTATGAACGCCTGTAACTTCAAAGTGTTTTTGACTGTCGTAGTGTTTGATATCAAGTAAGAGTAAGTCAACGTGAGTTATAAACGTTTTAAAAATATTCGCTGAAGCATAACCCGTTGTTTCGACAGCCGTATGGATGCCCTTAGCTTTAAGCTGCTTAAGAAGCCCGGAAGCAAACGCGTGCTGCAGAAAGACTTCGCCACCGGACAAGGTCACACCGCCCCCAGATTCATCATAGAAGTCTTTATCTTTCATCACCTCTTCCAAGATGGTATCGAGTGTTTGATAAGTGCCATATAAGGTTAATGCTTTTTCAGGACAGGATTTTACGTTTTGAAAGAGGTCATCTTCATTTATTAGAGCGGAGGCAGGTTTTTTATTGTTTGTGTTTTCACTATTATAGGGGCAGCCTAAAGGACACTTCGGACCTTGTATGCACTTTTGGCGGGACAATGCAAGCTCTGGCCCTGGGCTTTGAGATTCGGGATTGCTGCACCACGTACACTGCAGCGGGCAGCCTTTGAAAAAGACTACGGTGCGGATGCCTGGACCATCATGAATACTATATTTTTGAATGTTAAAGATACAGGCTTTAGCATGCGCCATATGAAAACTCCTTTTCAGCAGTTAGTTATTTTTATGAGATAGAAAATTACATTTTACAAGTAAGAGACCGCAACTCTACAGTTTACACATAGGTAGAGTTTATATGCTTTCATGTAATAAAGGATAAATCTTGTAATTTTATCGTAGCATAGGTAATAAGAAAAGTAAAGAAGAATGCTTTATTAGAAATAATAGTTAGTTTCGAATGAAACTATTATTGACTTCGTAAGTAATAATAGTATAATGAAATTATAGATGAAATAACCAAAAAATAATCAATAATAAGCCGAGAAGAGAAAGGATGTTCTATGTGATAAGCAGGCATAAGCATATATTGGAGATTGTAAATAAGGATGGGCGTGTTGAAGTTGCCAAGCTGGCTGAAAGACTTGAGGTTTCACAAGTTACTATTCGCAAGGATATAGTACATCTTGAAGAAAAGAACCTTTTAAAAAGGGAACACGGGGCTGCGGTAATGGTTAATAGTGATGATATGAATAATCGGCTTGCTTTCAACTATGATATTAAGCATAAGATTGCAGTGATGGCGGCAGCAAGTGTTAAAAATGGAGAAACGGTGATGATCGAATCCGGTTCTTGCTGCGTACTCTTGGCTGAAGAACTGGCGGCTCACAAAAAGGATATTACGATTATAACGAATTCAGCCTTTATAGCTTCTTATATCAGGGCTTACCCCAGTATAAAAGTAGTGTTGCTGGGAGGAGACTTCCAAGCGGAAAGCCAAGTGGTTGTGGGGCCTATTACGCGAAAGTGCATAGAAGACTTTTACGTTGATAAGCTTTTTATAGGGACTGATGGCTTTCATAAGGGTGTTGGTTTCACGGGCAAAAATCTTATGCGGACAGAAACCGTGAGAGGAATGGCTGAACATGCAAGTAAGGTAATTGTACTTACAGAATCTAAAAAGTTTTGTCAGCAAGGGGTGGTTGTTCAATTTAAACCGAGCGAAATATCGGCTGTTATTACGGACTGTGAGATACCTAAGGAAACATTTGAATTTTTACAGGAGAATGGTGTTGATGTGCAGATGACAACTCTAGAATAAAGATAAGAGGAGGATGGTTATGAGTTATTTTGGTAAGCTGAGTGATAGGATGTCAGGCTTTAGAGAAACATTATTAAGTGCAAAACCAATGGTATGCGTAGAGCGGGCAAAGTTAACAACCGAGAGTTACCGACTGCATGCGGATAAGCCTATGGTGCTTAAGAGAGCCTTGATGCTGGAAAATGTTTTAAAACATATGAGTATTTATATTGAACCGCAGACACTGCTTGCGGGGAATCAGGCTTGTTCGAACCGATCGGCCCCTATTTTCCCGGAATATGCGATGGATTGGGTGATTGCAGAGCTTGATACATTTGATAAGCGGGATGGAGACCGCTTTTATATCGCAGAGGAAAATAAAAAGGTTTTAAGAGAGATTGCCCCTTATTGGGAGCACAATACCTTAAAGGATCGAGGGCTTGCTGCGATGCCCGCAGAGAGTAAGATTCTCTACGATTTAGGAATTATAAAAGCGGAGGGGAATATTACATCAGGAGATGCTCATGTGGCTGTTAATTATGAGCGCGTATTAAAATATGGTCTTGCAGAATACAAAAGGCGTACAGAAGAAAAACTTTCGGGGCTGGATTTGACGGATTATAAAAACTTAAAAAAATCATATTTTTACAGAAGTGTTATTATTACGCTGGATGCTGTAACAGCCTTTGCAAAGCGTTATGCTGACCTTGCTTGGTGTTTGGCAGAGACTGAAAAGAATGAAAAGCGTAAAGGCGAGCTGCTGGAGATGAGCCGCATTCTAAATAAGGTGCCTTACATGCCGGCAGAAAGCTTTCAAGAAGCGGTGCAATCCATGTGGATCATTCATCTGGTGCTTCAGATTGAATCCAATGGGCATTCTCTTTCTTATGGCAGAATGGATCAATATTTGTATCCTTTCTATAAGGAAGGCCTAGCCGCAGGGGACATAACGGAAGAAGCGGCCTGTGAACTGCTTACTAATCTGTGGCTGAAAACCTATACCATTAATAAGATCCGCTCATGGAGTCATACACGTTTTAGTGCGGGCAGTCCGCTTTATCAAAATGTTACTGTGGGGGGGCAGTCGCCGAATAAGAAAGATGCTGTTAATCCGTTGTCTTATCTGATCCTTCGAAGCGTAGCACAAACAAAGCTGCCTCAGCCTAACCTTACAGTACGCTATCATAAGGGTCTTGATGATCGATTTATGCAGGAGTGTATCAGGGTTGTCCGTCTAGGAACAGGTATGCCGGCCTTTAATAATGATGAGATCATTATTCCAAGCTTTATTGAAAAAGGGGTAAAAGAGGAAGATGCGTATAATTACAGTGCCATAGGATGCGTTGAAGTGGCTGTTCCAGGTAAATGGGGATACCGCTGTACTGGGATGAGCTTTTTGAATTTTATTAAGAGCTTTATGATCGCCTTGAATGGTGGCGTGGATATTGAAAGTGGAGTAAGGCTTACAGAGGGAACAAAGCATTTTAAGGATATGACAAGCTTTGTTGAGGTTATGGAGGCATGGGATAAGGTAATCCGTGAATTTACGAGACACAGTGTCATTATTGACAGCTGCGCAGATAGGGTACTTGAAGAAGAAGCAGCTGATATCTTGTGTTCAGCTTTGATTGATGACTGCATTCTGCGTGGGCTGACACTTAAAGAAGGCGGCGCTGTTTATGACTTTATCAGCGGGCTGCAGGTAGGCATTGCGAATCTCGGAGACTCTCTGGCGGCAATTAAAAAGTGCGTATTTGAAGAAAAGCTCATTACTCCAGGGAGGCTCTGGGATGCACTTCTTAACGACTTTAGTGGAGATGAAGGCAAACGCATTCAGGATATACTGATTCAAGAAGCACCTAAGTATGGTAATGATGAAGATTATGTAGACTTATTGCTCCGGGATGCGTATAACGTTTATATCGATGAGATTAGCAAGTATAAAAATACCAGGTATGGAAGAGGGCCTATTGGCGGTGTTTATTATGCCGGAACGTCTTCTATATCTGCCAATGTACCACAAGGGGCGACGACACCGGCTACGCCAGATGGCAGAAAGGCATTTATGCCATTAGCAGAAGGTTGTTCGCCAAGTCATGAGGCGGATAAAAATGGGCCTACTTCTGTTTTCAAGTCTGTTTCGAAGCTGCCTACTGAGAAAATTACTGGGGGTGTCCTTTTAAATCAAAAGATGACCCCGCAGATGCTGGCAACAGATGAGGATATGATGAAGCTTATTATGCTGATACGCACCTTCTTTAACCGGCTTAAAGGATTTCACGTTCAGTATAATGTAGTATCCAGAGCGACGCTCCTTGATGCTCAGAAGTATCCTGAAAAGCATCGGGATTTAATTGTGCGGGTAGCAGGGTATAGTGCTTTTTTTAATGTCCTTTCGAAGCAGACGCAAGATGATATTATTGAGCGTACTGAACATGTGCTCTAACAGGCTTGCAACAGCGAGGGTAGTAAGGGCAAAGTGATACTTTGCTTATTTTAAGCTGTATTAAGTTCTGCAAAGAAACCCGTAAATTTTGGCTGAGGGGCCGACAATTTACGGGTTTCTTTGTGACCAAACAGTCTGATAGATGAGCAAGGGCACAGACCGTTTGGCTTTTAGGTGTGTGCACCTGGTACACACTTTTGTATTTGAATAGGGAGTTAGATGGCTGATGGCACAAAATAAGCTGGTTAAAAGTTCGCTCCGTAGTATGTTTGGAAACTACCAAGAAACATCAGGATCTTTATAATAATTAATCTCTTGATTTTCCATTCTTTCACCATGCACTTTAAGCCTTAGTTTATATTCTTTCCAGTTCCTTAAGTTTTTAGGGGTCCAGCCAATTTCAGCGTGACCAGGAAGCCTCGGAAAAGCTAGAAATTCTATATCATTCATACTTTTAATAGTTTCAGACCATAGTGGACATTCAATGCCGGCTATGTGAACTGACGGAGCAAAATCAGAAGGGTCCCACTCGTAGGCAGTTTTAGTTGGAATAAAACCAGCCCATTGGAGTCCGAGAGGTGTATTTTCATCATATTTCATATCTATATATGCCTTTGGGGGAGGGGAAAGGATCATCTTCATACCTTTAGCTTCAGCAGCAGAGCTGTCAGGATTCCACTTTTGAAGGAGTGACTCGGAAGTAGTTCCGGGTGAAGTGTCAAAGGGATTCCAACCTATTGTCTTTTTACCATAAGATGAAACGATTTCATTGACTCTTCCTATAAAGTAATCATAATCTTCTTTGGATGTAGAGGAAGCTTCATCACCGCCAATATGAATATAGTCTCCGGGAGTTAGCGCAGCAAGTTCACGTATTACGTCATTTACAAAAGCATAAGTAACTTCTGACCTGCACATCAGTGAACTAAAGCCCACATCAATACCAGTGTATAGTTCTTTTTTCTTTCCATCAGGATTCAGTTCCCCGTAAGATGCCAAGGCGGCATTGGTATGACCGGGCATATCGATTTCGGGAATGACGGTAATATAACGTTCTTTGGCATAGTTTACGATATCCGAATATTCTTCCTGAGTATAAAAGCCCCCGCGTCCGCCGCCAACTTCAGAGCTTCCGCCGATTGTGGTAAGTTCAGGCCAGGATTTAATCTCAATTCTCCAGCCTTGATCATCAGAAAGATGCATGTGGAATTTATTCATCTTGTACTGAGCTATTAAATCAATTGTTCGCTTAACGTCTTCTACTTCAATAAAGTGTCTGGCTGTATCCAGCATCATCCCACGCCAAGGATAGGCAGGATAATCTGTAATAGATGCAGCAGGAAGAGTCCAAGCAGTATCTGTCACAAGTGAGTTTTTTTCGATAGCCGCAGGGAAAAGCTGTCTTAGGGTTTGTATGCCTCTAAAAAGTCCTTCAGGAGTAAAAGCTTTCAAGGTAACCAGGCTATTTGTAATATCAAGCTGGTAGCCTTCTTGGCCAAGACTTGAATCTCCGCCAGCTGTAGTAAGATAGATATTTCCTTTAGAAGGAGCATCTGACTTAATGACGCTTAGGGGATAGCCGGTAGAGGTTTTTAATTTTTCGGAGAGGTACTCGCCTATATTATATATTTCATCTGTTTCTTCAGTATTATTACCATTTATATAAATGGAAGCAGTATCAGTAAGTATGAAAGTTTCTTCGGTAAATGAACAGTTTGCTGGTTTAGGAATGACTGCATATTTTGGAGTCTGCTTAGAAGAAGCAGACAGGCTATTTAATACAGCGGTAAAACCTCCATCACGAAATAGAAACTGAGCTAAAAATAAACCAATAAGACCAGCGCTGATAAGGGAAACGAGTGTAATGCGTAACAACTTTGCTTTTTTGCTGCCTTTCATCGGTCAAACTCTCCTTTCATAACTCACTATAAAAAAGTTTTAATTTATTTATAGGGTAAGGCATATTGTTTTTTATTACAACCGATAATATTGTGATTATATTGAATATATTGGCAAGATTTAAAATTAATAAAAAAACATAGGTGTGAGCAGTTCCTTATTCAGTCTATACTAAATAAAATTGGTCTTCTCTTGACATATAATAAACAATGGTAATATAATGAACAGTGTTCATAATACTTGTGTAAAGATCAATAGATGTTATTTAAATACACTTAAAGGGATAGGGAAGGGGTTTTGGGTTATGGAGAATAAGAAGACAATTACACTATTTACTATAGTAATTACAGTCTTAGCTTTTTTATGTACAATGATTGGGATTTATTCTATTTATCTAAGGAATGAGTTTGACTTTATAACTATATACGGAGAAACCGTGAAAATTTATGGGGGTGGGATTTATGGGTACCATACAACAGCGCAGGTTTATCAGGTTATTCCGCATGATTTTGTTACCTTAGTTTTAGCGTTGCCTGCTTTAGTTATTTCATTGATATATACTAGAAAAGGGTCGCTAAAAGCCAGGTTGTTTTTCGCAGGGGTTACGCTTTATTTTTTATTTTCTTATACTATTTATTCGTTTTATGCAATGTATAATAAGCTGTTTATCTGTTATATTGCTATTATGGGATTAAGCTTTTACACTTTATATTTAACGCTTAAAGGTATTGATGCATTAAAAGTAAAAGATCTATTTAGTATAGGGTATCCCCATAAATTAGTTGGCGGGTTTTTAATATTTGTTTCAACACTTATGACTTTGTTTTGGCTAAAACCTATATCCGCTACTATTTTTAGTGGATCTATTCCGGCAGCTGATTTGGGACAAAGTACGACGCTGGTTGTTTATGCCATTGACTTAGGCTTTATCCTTCCTTTGGCATTTGTTATGGGGATCAGACTTTGGAGGCAGAAGCCAGAGGGCTATGTGGCAGGAACTATTCTGCCAGTTTTCCTTATTTTTATCATGACTGCCGTGTTTTCTAAAGGGGTTATGCTTTATCTGACTAATACAGCGACGGTCATTGAAATGATGATCATGATAGGTACTTTTGGTCTGCTAGCTTTAACTGCAGTTTTTATTAATTTTAGTTCGATGAAAAAGGAAGGTTTGGATGAGCATACAAGAAAGAAGACAAAGAGAGCGTGATGAGATTAGGCAGAAAATATTTGATGCAGCGAGTCAGATGATTATTACAGAGGGTTATGAAAAGCTTTCGGTCCGAAAAATAGCAGAAAAGATACAGTATTCTCCGGGGGTGATTTATAATTATTTTAAAGATAAAAATGAAATCATACGTCTAATTATTGCTGAGAACCATCAAAGGATATGTGATCATATTAAAGAACTTCGGCTTGATGCCATGGAGCCTCGGGATGCTCTTTATAAAGGACTTACCACATTTGCATGGCTTATGCTTGAAAACCCTCAGCATTATAGGGCAATTATGCTGAGTGGAATGGATCTTACCCCATTTGAAGAGGAAGTACCAAAAACTAAAAGTATTATGGAGCTGCTCATTCACACTTTGGAGAACGGTATGCAGCAGGAAGTGTTTTGCAAAAGTGATGCTAAGATAACTGCGGTGTTGCTGATTGCTTCTATTTTAGGCTTGGTTAATACTATTATACTTGATAAGGTAGAAGGAAAAGAAGTTTTAGCGCTTATGATAGAAAGTCAGATTCATATTTTGGTTAAAGGTATTACAAAATAGAGTTAATAGAAAATGATTTTAATAAAAAGTTGCACTAACAACTAATGGGGATTATACTATTAGTTGTTAGTGCAACTTTTTTGCGAGGTGATAAGATGAATGTTAAACATCAATCAGTGGGGCGGTATATATCTGTACTTTATCGTAGGGCACAGGCCTATATCGGCAGCCAAATGAAGTCTTACGATATTGGGAGCGGACAATATAGTTTTTTGATTATACTTTATGAGAAGGACGGTATCAGCCAAGAGGAATTGGCAGCGCAGCTTTTAATAGATAAGGGAACAACTGCAAGGGCGGTAGATAAGCTGGAGAAGGCAGGATATGTTGTGCGCAAAAAAAATCCTGAGGACCGCAGGGCGTATAATATTTTTCTTACTGACAAGGCTAATGAAATAAAGCCAATACTTTTTAGACTTCTTGGTTCATGGACAGATATTTTGATACAGGACTTAAGCGAACAAGAGAGAGAACTGCTTTATATAGTACTTGAAAAGATGGTAAAAAGTACCGTTTTGCATACTAAATCAAATAAGTAACGGGCATAAAACTTATAAGAAATTTTGCATAAGGTCTGTGAGAGAGGATGGGCATAATGGACAGAAATGAAAGACTTGGGAATGAAAAGATGATGAAGCTTTTAATGAGATTATCCGTACCAGCTACAGTAGGGATGCTCGTTAATGCTTTTTATAATATAGTGGATACTATTTTTATTGGAAAGGGTATTGGGTACTTAGGAATAGGGGGCCTTACGATTGCTTTTCCAGTGCAGATGATGATCATGGCTGTTGCGCAGATGGTAGGAATAGGAGCGGCATCAGACATTTCAAGAAGTTTAGGGGCCAAAAATGTTGAACGGGCTGAGCGGGTTGCCGGAAACTCCTTTTTGTCAGTTGGTATTCTTGGGTTGTTAATATGTGCGCTTGGACTAATTTTTATTAATCCTTTGCTGAGGCTTTTTGGTGCAACTGATACATTAATGCCCTATGCCAAAGAATATATGGAAGTTATTTTAATTGGAAGTATCTATTTTCCAGTTGTTGTCTCTACCAATAACCTTATACGGGCTGAAGGCAATGCAAGGGCAGCCATGTTTTCGATGATGATCGGAGCGTTGCTTAATATTGGGCTTGATTATATTTTTATTTTCCCACTTGGTATGGGAATACGAGGAGCCGCTCTTGCAACTATTTTATCCCAGTTGGCATCGTTTATATATGTAATGGCGTATATGTACAGCAGACATAGCACGCTGAAAGTTAAGCTGCGCCATTTAAAACCAGATTTTAGGATCATCTATGATTTTATGCTTGTTGGGCTGCCCTCTTTTGGAAGGCAAGCAGCTGGAAGCATTATGGCTATTATTTTAAATAATGTTCTGAGTATGTATGGAGGAGAACTTGGCATTGCCATATACGGGGTGATTAATCGTATTACAATGTTTTTATTTATGCCGCTTTTCGGCATTGTTCAAGGGATGCAGCCTATAGCAGGCTACAATTATGGGGCAAAAAAAATAGATAGAGTGAAAGAAGTCGTCAAACTATCTATTATTGCAACGACTGTATTTGCTACAGGCAGCACTTTGATTGGTATGCTTTTTCCGGGATTTATTATTAGGTTGTTTAATGATGATGAGGCACTTATTGCTCATGGGGTTTTTGCCTTAAGGATTGTCATTGCTATGGTTCCTATAGTAGGAATCCAAATTGTTGGAGCAGCCTTATTTCAGTCACTGGGAAAAGCAGGACCTTCATTGTTTTTGACACTATCTAGACAGATGATTTTCTTTATTCCCCTTGTTTTAGTGTTTCCAAGACTTTATGGACTCGGGCTGTTTGGTATTTGGCTTGCATTTCCGGCAGCAGATCTTTTGTCTACTGTATGTACAGTTATCATGCTTAAAAGAGAAATGAATCAAGTCGTTTATTTAGCAGAATCATAAACCTTTTTTATAAAGGAAGGCGCTAGGGATTCAAAACTGTCGATGATAAGGACGGCATCAGATAAGTCTTGGTCGCCAGAATCAGGATTATAGTATCCAATACAAGGCATTCCCGCGGCATTTGCTGCTTTTACGCCATTTTTTGAGTCCTCGATAACGAGGCATTCAGAAGGGGCTAGTCTTAATTCCTTTGCAGTTTTGAAGAAAACATCAGGAGCGGGCTTAGGATGAGGAACGTTAACGCCGCTTACAATCTGGTGAAAATAATGATAAATACCTAGGGCTTTTGTTACGCGAATAATGTATTCATAAGGTGAAGAAGAGGCTACAGCCAGAAGAAATCCTGCAGCATGGAGCGCTTTAATTAATTCTGGAGTGCCAGCAATCCCTTCGAATCCATCGCACGTGATAAGAGTATCCTTTTTTTCTTTAAGTTTGGAAATGTAGTCTTCATCAGAACAGGGAAATGGATGAAATGAACGAATATCTTCAATGATTTTTTTATCGGTAGAACCAATAAACTTTTTATATTTTTCATAAGGGTAGATGATGCCATATTCTTCTAAAACCATGCAGCAAGCCTTGTAATGCATAGGTTCGGAGTTGACAAGCACCCCATCCATGTCAAAAATAATACCTTTTAACATATTTAATCCTCCGGATGATAATAAGATTTTAATTACTTTTTATGACGTATGATCCATTCTTTATTATATAAGATTGCAGGCGGTTTTGACATATAAATAATCGCTTTATCTATATGATTTTATTTATGCTTGACCTTGCTAAGAAAAACAAAGATAATAGCTTATAGATTGAATGACTTTAAAATTGGAGATGATTTATGTGACAGAAATAAAAGACAAGAAAAAGATTTTTTTGCTGATGGTCCCTACAGCATTCTTTTGGGCAGGAGCTTTTAGTGCAGGGAAAATAGCTGTTGGGGAGTTTTCACTGTTTACACTGACTTTTCTTAGGTTTTTGATAGCGTTAGTTATTGTTTTTCCGATGATGGTTAGATATGAACCTAAGAGGTGGAAGATTAGCCTTAGGGATCTTCCAATTTTTATCCTTACAGGGTTTTTAGGAATCTTTACATATCATGTTTTGTTTTTTATGGCACTTACTAAGACAACAGCCATTAACTCTTCGCTGATAGGTGCGACGAATCCTATGGCAACGACTATCATTGCAGCTTTTTTTCTAAAAGAAAAGATTGGAGTAAAAAGAGCTGGGGCCATACTTTTGGCTTTTACAGGAGTACTTCTTACAGCATCAAGAGGGCACATTGAAACCTTTATGACACTCAGTTTTAATGTTGGAGATATTATGATGCTGTGCGCTGTGATAGCATTTGCAGGCTACAGCGTTATCAGCAAAAAGATTATGGAAAGATATTCACCTATTATTATTTTGACCTATAGTTTTTTGACAGCTGTAGTCATGCTTATTCCTCTAATGCTGATGGAAAGTCCAGCGAGTGCACTTGTAGGAGTTAGCCCTAAAGCATGGGGTTCTGTACTATATATGGGTGTCTTTGCATCAGCAATAGGCTATCTTTTGCAACAGTTTTCTATCAAGGCTTATGGAGCTAGTAAAACCATGCTTTTTGTAAATCTGGTGCCTGTCTTTTCAATCATTATTTCGGTAGCTATCCTTGGAGAAACGATAAACTTTATTACTGTCTTAAGTGCAGCGATTATTATAACGGGAGTGTACCTAAGTTCTAGGTTGAGTAGGTAATATGAATCCTAGCATTGTTAAAGGGAGAGGTAAAGATAGAACGTTCCTAGCCTAATGATTAAGTTCTAAATGTATAGCTTTGGAAAAAATGATTACACTAAACCTATAAAATTTGGAACAGGATGATTGGTGTGTTGAATGTGATGGAGTATCAGGTCATTGTTATAAGGAGTGTTACATCTATTATTACATTGTTTTTGCTCAGTAAACTTATGGGAAGAAAACAAGTATCTCAGCTCAGCATGTTTGACTATGTTGTGGGCATATCCATTGGGTCTATTGCGGCGGCTATGACGGTGGACACGGAGATCAAGTGGTATTACTTTGTAACGGCTATGGGTATCTATGCAGGTATTTATATTTTAATAGCTATGGCGTCTATAAAAAGTTTGTGGGCCAGAAAGTTTTTTGAAGGAGCACCCATCATTCTCATTCAAGATGGAAAAATCATATGTAAAAATGTCAAAAAAGTCCGATATGACATCAACAGCCTTTTAGAAGAATGCCGGTTTGCGGGGTATTTTGATGTCAGTGACATTAATATAGCTATTATGGAGAGTAATGGTAAGGTAAGCATTTTGCCAAAACTGAATAAAAGAATGGTTACCATCGGTGATTTGCAGCTTGCGGTTAAACCAGACGGGCTGGTAGCTAATGTTGTTATTGATGGATGCATTATGACAGGCAATCTAAAAGCCATAGGAAAGGATGAAAAATGGCTTTTAAAAGAGATTAAGAAACAGAATGTTGAATCACTCAAGGAGATTCTGCTTGCTACTTGTGATGTGAATGATACTTGTAATCTATTTTTAAAGAATGAAGACATCAATGTAAAGCATTGCCTTGAATAAGTATAAAAGGCAGACCGCGTGAGGGGCTGCCTTTTAGTGTATTGGGAAAAGAGCGAGTGATAGGCTATAAGAGTTTAATCTTATATTCCTTAAGCCAAATATTAAATTGGACAAGGTAAGCAATAAGCTGAGGGCCTGTCATAAGCTGGCCGAACCAAGGCTTTTTATAAGCAGTACCTTTAGTTTCAATAAGCTCTTTCGCAAAAGCTTTATCAATTATATTAAGAAGCGGTGCACAGGGGTCATCTAGAATATCCTGCATCATTTGACACACGAGGTCTGTATAAACAGGATTATGGGTTTTAGGATATGGACTTTTTTTACGGTAAATAATATCCTCAGGAAGAATGTCTTGCAGGCACTTGCGCAAAAGACCTTTTTCGCGGCCTTTATAGAATTTATATTCATTTGGCAGGTTAAAGGCGTATTCCACGAGGCGATAATCTGCAAAAGGCACTCTAACCTCTATACTGCTAGCCATACTCATTCTGTCTTTACGGTTAAGCAGATTAACCATAAACCATTTGAGATTAAGATAGAATAATTCTCTCATACGGTAAGTTTCAGGAGCTTCACCTTCAAGATGCGGCACTTCTTTGAGACTAGACAGATAATTTTCATTCACTGCTTCTTCAATAGGAAGCTTTTGAAACTCAGGGGATAAAATAGCTTTTCTGCTAGCGGCGAAATTAGACCAAGGGAATGTGGGAAGATTCATAAGTTCTGGTTTAGTATACCATGGATAGCCTCCAAAGAGTTCATCTGCACATTCGCCGGAGAGAGCGATGATAAAGTCTTTGCGAATTTCACGGCTGAACAAAAGGAGTGAAGAATCAATATCAGCCATGCCAGGAAGATCGCGGGCGATAACAGCATCTTTAAGGGCAGAGGCAAGTTCTTCATGATTAACCACATACGTTCTATGGTCACTGCCTATAAATTTGCTCATTTGAAGGGCCCAGTATTTATCGGATGTAGGCTGAAAGACAGAAGACTGAAAGAATTTATCATTATCTTCAAAATCCAGAGAGTAAGTAGTCAGCACTTTGTTTTTCTTTTTGTAGCAGTCAGCAGCTACAGCCGAGATAGCAGAAGAATCAAGACCCCCAGAGAGGAAGGTACAAAGGGGGACGTCACCAACCAGCTGTCTTTCGATAGCATCTACAAGCAGGAAGCGAAGATGTTCTTCGGCTTCTTCAAGAGATTCTTTGTTTTCTTCAGGGGTCAGCTTCCAATATTCTTTAGACACCATTCCGCCTGGAGTTACAACCATCAGATGTGCTGGAGGTATTTCGTAGATGTCCTTAAAGACACCGCTTCCAGGTTTAACAGCAGGGCCTAAGGCAAAAATTTCAGTAATAGAATTTTTGTCTATGACAGGATCCACGTAAGGATGGGCTAGAAGGGTTTTGATTTCTGAACCAAAGATGAAAGAAGAATCTTTGATACTATAAAATAAAGGTTTAACCCCAAGAGGGTCCCTTACTAAAAGTATGCGGTTTTCTTTTTCGTCATAAACGGCAAATGCAAAAATGCCATTAAGCTTATGGACACAGTCGATTCCCCAGCACATATAGGCGGTAAGAAGCACTTCGGTATCCGAATAAGAATCAAAGCTAAAACCTTCTAAGATAAGTTCCTTACGTATATCTTCTGTGTTGTATAATTCACCGTTATAAATCAGCGTGTATTTAAAGCCCCCTTGGGTTTTTGTCATAGGTTGCTTTCCGCCCGCAGGGTCTACTACAACAAGCCTTCTATGTCCGAAGAGGACGTGAGGATGAATGAAGTAGCCAAAACTATCGGGGCCTCTTAGCCTTAGTGTATCTGTCATCGTTTCGATTGTACCGGTTTTACTGGCAATGTTATTTTTAAAATCAATCCAGCCGGCAATGCCACACATATCTTTGCACCTTCTTTTTTAGATGAATTTGGGACATGCTTATAAAAAGCACGATAGGGACGGCTCATTGCCGTCCCTAATTTTATAAAGCTTTTACGCCTTCTTCGCCTGTACGTATCTTAACTACATTTTCAACTGGATAAATAAAAATTTTACCATCTCCTATTTTGCCTGTTCTAAGTACTTTGGTAGCAGTATCTATTACGAGCTGCACAGGTACTTCACACACACAGATTTCAAGTTTTACTTTTGGCAGTAAATCCATGGTAAGTTCATTGCCACGGTAAACCTCAGTCTTCCCTTTTTGATTACCACAGCCAAGGACTTGATAAACTGTCATACCTGTAATACCAATTTCATTGAGGGCATCCTTTAGTTCATCAAATTTGCTCTGTCTTGTAATAATATCCACTCTTGTAATTTTATCCATGATCTTCCTCCTCTATACTATATGATTATATGTTATTAAATGACATCTTTAAAACTAGGTTTTACTTCAAAGTCAGCGTATGAGCTGTTTAAGCCATGTTCGTGAAGGTCAAGACCTTGAACTTCTTCTTCTTCAGAAACTCTAAGACCAATAGTCTTTTTGATTGCAAAGAAAACAACTGTCATACAGGCAATAGTCCAAGCGGCTACAGCCAGCACCCCTAAGATCTGAACGCCTAAAAGTGTGAAGCCCCCTCCATAGAGAAGCCCGCCGTCAGTTGCGAAAATACCAACTAGGATTGTACCTGTAGCACCACAGAGGCCATGAACGCCAATTGCACCAACTGGGTCATCTATTTTCAGTACTTTATCAATAAACTCAATCCCGATAACAACTACAAAACCAGCTATAGTGCCGATTGCAAGGGCGCCTTCGATGCTGACAATGTCACAGCCGGCAGTGATTGCAACAAGACCGGCAAGTGCGCCGTTAAGTGTCATAGAAACATCAGGTTTTTTGTATTTGATCCAAGTAAAGAACATCGTTACAATAGCAGCAGCTGCAGCCGCAAGATTGGTAGTCATGAAGATGAGTGAGTTAAGCCCAGTATCCATACCTGATAAAGAAGAACCTGGGTTGAATCCAAACCAGCCCAGCCAGAGAATAAATACGCCTAGTGCGCCAAGTGTTAAGCTGTGACCAGGAATAGCATTTACTTTACCTTTTTTGCTGTATTTGCCAATACGAGGACCGAGGATCATAGCACCAATAAGAGCTGACCAGCCACCTACAGAGTGAACAACAGTTGAACCTGCAAAATCATGGAACCCAAAAGATGATAACCAGCCGCCTCCCCAAATCCAGTGGCCTACTACAGGATAAATAAGTGCTGAAATACAAAAACTATAGATAAGGTAAGATGAAAACTTTGTTCTTTCAGCCATGGCACCGGATACGATGGTAGCAGCAGTAGCACAAAAAACTGTTTGCCAAATAATAAATGTATTCAGATCAAGTGTCATCCATTCTTTAAGAGATGTGAAATCACTCTGACTAAAAAGTGCTGGGATTCCTATGAAGCCTCCGATACTGTCCCCAAACATCAGTGAGAATCCAAGGATATAAAATATAACTGAACCTACAGCGAAGTCCATTAAGTTTTTCATGATAATGTTTCCGGCGTTTTTTGCCCTAGTAAACCCTGTCTCTACCATACAAAAACCAGCTTGCATAAAAAAAACTAAACATGTACCTAATAATACCCAAAGTGTATCCATTGCAATTGTTAAATTTTGTTCCATATTATTAACCTCCTTAATTTTAGTTTTTTTAATAAACTGGGCCCACAGTTTACCAAGAAAATAACTTCATGAGACGATTAACTTAAGAGAAGACAGCCGAAAGGCTCTCGGTCTGATTAAGTTAAACTAAAAAAGGTCTATACATACGTGTTGAACGTATATATAGACCTCGTTGTCTAAGCTCATATTTAAATATGTTATTATGGTATTATAATAATCACATTGAGGCTTTTTTGTCAACAATTTTTTAAAATTTTTTTTGAGGCTTATAACAATTGGGTGTAGAATATAATAAAACAGCACTACAAATAAAATAAACGTACAATGGAGGAATGATGATGCAGATAAATTATTGGATGCCTACTAAAATACTAATGGATAGACAGGTTGTACTTAAAAATAAAGATGAATTTGCAAAGTATGGCATGCGTGCGCTCATTGTTACCGGGAAAAATTCGGCAAAGGTGACAGGGGCACTTGGAGATGTTGAAAGTGTACTTAAAGAAAAGGGGATGGGCTGTGAGATTTTTGACCAAATCGAGCAGAATCCTTGCATAGAAACGATTGAAAAGGCTGGAATAATAGGAAGAAAGATGAAGGCAGACTTTGTCATAGGCATAGGGGGAGGATCTCCTTTAGACGCTGCAAAGGCCATAGGTGTGATGATTAAGCATGAAGAGCTTACTGCTAAGACGCTCTTTACTGATAAGAAGCTTCAGAGTATTCCTATACTTGCCGTGCCTACTACAGCAGGCACAGGCAGCGAAACAACGCCATATTCTATTCTGACTGATCATGAGGCTAAAACCAAAAGGAACTTAGGGCAGACTGTTTTTTGCAGTGCAGCTTTTTTGGATGCGGCTTATACTGAATTTATGCCAATGGATGTCACGGTTCATACGGCACTAGATACTATGACTCACCTCGTTGAAAGCTACTTAAACACCAACAGCACTACCTTTAGTGATCTCTTAGTTAAAGAAGGGCTTGCATTATGGGGAGAATGTCTGCAGCAGCTGCTAAGCGGCAGTTATACCTATGCAATGAGAGAGAAGCTGCTTCTATCTTCAAGCATTGCAGGAATGGCTATTGCGCAGACAGGAACATCGCTGCCTCATGGGATGGGCTATCCTCTGACATATTATAAAAATGTTCCTCATGGACTGGCTAATGCGGTGCTCTTTAAAGCTTATTTAAGGAGATTTAAAGATAAAAAAAGAATAGAAGAAATTTTTAGTCTGCTTGGGTTTGACGGTCAGCGGGCGTTTGAAGAAATGCTGTCGAAATTAGTGAGTTTAAGCATTTCAGCTACAAAAGGTGAACTTGAGGTTTGGAGTCAAGAGATGTGCAGCAATACGGCCAAGCTTAAAAATCATCCGGAGCCTATAACTTATAAAGGAATCCTTGAAATTTATATGAAGAGCTTGATATAGAGTGGGTAGTTAACCATTTAACAACCTGCAAAAAAATAGTTAAAAATAGTTAAAAATAGTTAGAAAGAGGTTGTAATAGCACCAAAAAGGTGTAAAATAGATAATATAGGGAAGCTATGATTAAATTTCCTTTGTAGTATTATGTTGAATTTGATCCCTGAAGAAGGAAGGATATGTCGATGCCAAATGTAGATGTAGCTAAAATTATTATGCCTCTATCAGAATGTACCCCTGGTATGATTCTGCTTCAGCCGATTGTTGATATAGATACGGGGAGTACAATAATTGGCAAAGACCAATTATTAACAGAAGAAAGCCTTAAACGCATCAAGCAGTTTAAGCATACTGAGATATGGGTTGGCATCAGTCAATCAGAGAGTATGTGGAAGATAGGCGAGGAAACGCTAAAGGCGCATAAAAAATATACAGAACTGCTTAAAGATATTATTGGAAATAAAGAGAGCAGTTTATCTATTAAACTTGATGAGATAGAAGCACTGGCGAGGTGTATTGTCAAAGAGTTTGTATATAATTTTGATTTGCTGGCTTGTGTAAACTTAATGAATGATTTAAATAAAGATATTTATACCCATAGCATTAATGTAGCCTTTTTAGCACTTCTTATTGCCAGGTGGATAGATTATAATCCTGAGAAACTCTATAAGGTTGTTTTAGCAGGACTGCTTCATGATATAGGAAAACTTGATATGCCTGCTTATTTAGTAGATAAGATCCATGACTTAACGATTAAAGAGAGAATAGAATTCAGAAGACATCCTATTTATGGTTATGAAAAGCTTTGTAAATACAGCGAGCTGGATAATGAGGTACTTAAAGCAGTCTTGACGCATCACGAAAGATGTGATGGAAGCGGTTTTCCGCTTAATTTAACTGAGGACAGAATTAATGACATTTCTAAAATGATTTCTATTGCAGATGAGTATGATAATCTTAGGAAAAAATATCATATTTTTGAGATTGTGAAAGTCCTTAAATGTGATATGATAAGAAAGTTTGATATTAATATGATGCTTGAATTTTGTAACAATGTGATTAATTATTATATAGGAGAAAAGGTTGTTCTAAGTACTGAAGAAGTAGCAGAAGTAGCTTTTATTCAGCCCCATGCTTTACATAGGCCCATTGTAAAAGTAAATGATAAATATGTAGATTTATATGACAATATTAAGATTGAAATTATAAAAGTACTTTAAAAAATGCTAACGTGTGCGTTAGCATTTTTTGTATTTCATCCTCTAGAATACATAAATAATATCAAGTATGCTTAGTTTATTCAGTTTCACCTTGAGGGTTTTTAAAGCTACCTTGCAAGAAATCCATAATTTTTTCACATATTTCTTCCTCGGAGCGTTCAGGGGTATAACGAATAATCATATTGCCAGATAAAGAAAAAAGGTCTTCAGAAGGTTTAAAGGCGTATTCGAAGTAAGCCGTTTCATCAGGGGCAAGGTTGCCAAGCTCCAGCTGGTCTAAGATAGTATCCAGGCACAATGATCCCCTTGGCCTAATGATACATTGCTCGGTTATCGCATTTTTATGATCACTGATAATAAGTTTTAAGTTATTAATATAGGTATCAGAGGCATTGGTTATTTTGAGTTGAGCTTTAATTGGCGAAGCAGATGCTGCGGAGTTTGCCTCTGTGATTTCAGAAATTTTTAAAAGGATACTCATATAAACACCTCCTAATATATAGATTTCACATCTTTAAATCTAAGTTATAGAAGGGTGGTGCATGATGTGAAATCATTGTGAGAGACAACTTTATATAGATAAATACCTTAGGGTTATATGTTGTTTCTCTATAGTATATGCACTATAGGAGGAGGAAATAGACAGAGCAGCAAAAGATTTTTATTTCAGAAAAAGAAGGCAGGCCAAAGACCTGCCTTTTAAAACTTAAAAACCGTCTCTTCCCCAATAGTTATCGCATTTGCAACATTTGCAGCATTTGCAGGAATGAACACATTTTGCTTCATCATAAAAATCGTCAAGTGCATCTTCAACACGATCAACAAATCTTAAGCAAGCTGTACATACTGGATCTCTTCTACGTCTGCGCCTGCGTCCATCAAATGAATCAAAAACTCCTGCTACATCTGAAAAATCTCTGTCATGCCCGCGTCTGCGTCCATCGAAAGCGCCTGCTACATCTGAAAAATCTCTGCTATAACATCCCATATACAATCCCCTTTCAACTATTTAAACTAGAGTCGCGCTACTCTCTTTATATAATATGCAGTAAGACAAGAAATGACATTATTTTTATACAAACCTTATTATTAATTCAATTTATTAAAAAAAATGTCGCATTTAATAAGGATAGCTAAAATTAAAACAGTTATTTGAGTCATAATTGTCTCTTGAAGGAATATATATTATATATGGATAAGCCTAGGGGGGAGGATGATATAAAAGATATGAAAAAGCTAAAAGATATTATTTTGATTGTTCAAATAGCAATGATTTTTATTGGAAGTATTGTAGGAGCCGGTGTCTGCTCGGGGAGGGAACTTAATCAATTTTTTGCAACTTACGGGATGGCAGGATTTTTAGGACTTATATTGTGCGGCCTGCTTTATATTGTATTTGGAAGAATTATTATTGCGATTGCTACATGCAGCCGAGTACGGTCTTATAACGAGTTTGTCAACTTAGTGTGTCCAGGCGTAGTGGCCAAGTTTATTAATTTTGTACTAACACTTTTTTTGCTCAGCAGTACAGCGATTATCCTTGCGGGAAGCGGAGCCATTATTCATCAATATTTTGGCGTTCCGAAGTGGGTAGGTTTTATGACGATGATTGTTATCAGCAGCCTTTTTCTTCTTAGAAAAACCGAGGGGTTATTTGAAGTGAATAGTATTGTTGTTCCAACACTTGTCGTTATTATGTCAGCAGTTTTTTTTACATATATCATACAATTTCCATCACACATAAGTTTTTCGACTATGCAGCTTATACCAAGACAGAAAAGCAACCTGGCTTTATCTACAATTGTTTATGTAAGCTTTAATATATTAACAATTATAGGGGTATTAGTTCCGCTAGCCTCGGAACTTAAAAGACCGAAGGAAATTACAAAAGGAATTGTTTTAGGCAGCATTGTGCTTACGATTATCAGTATGTATATCGTCTTTTTGATGCTGGTTAATCCTTTTTATCCGAAAATGTATGAGATTCCACTGCTTGCGGTAGCCTCGCAGATTAGCAGAGTCCTTCAAGCATGTATTTTGAGTGTAATGTGGCTAGAGATGTTTTCATCACAGGTGTCAAACATCTACAGCCTAGCGCACTATATGGAAAACAGATTTCAGGTTAAATATAACAAGGCAATATTTTTGATAGTGGGTATTGCTGCTCCTTTTTCAGTAGTTGGATTTTCTAAGCTTGTAGAGTTTTTATATCCTTTGTATGGCGTGCTGAGTTTAGTTTTTCTTATTTACTGTATTACCTATTATATGAAAATTAAAAAGACTGCTGGAAAGATCTGTGCGGGAGTTAAAAATAAATGAGATAATAATGGTGATTTTATAAGGCTGTAAAATATAAAGGTTTATTTGAACAAAAATAACCCCTTATATTTTACAGCCTTTCTAGAAGAATAACATATAAACTTAAGTTATTCATTTATGTAAAGTTGTTTCTTAAATGCTTTCACATCATGCACCATGCTGAATGACTTAAACTTAAAGATGTGAAATCTATATATTTAGGAATAGAACTTTGGAGAAAATTTTATGATAAATTAAGTAGATTGTAAAATAGGGAAATGAGAAGGAGAAAAACTAAAGGCAGGAGCGAACTCCTGCCTGACCTTAACATCTAGCATGCCTAACTATACTATTAAGGATGATAACTTTATTATACACGCATTTCCATAAATTATCCAGTAAAAAACCAAATTAATCTAGTTTTTTGCAATAATAGGAGAGGGCTTACTTCAGCACTATTGATGCTCGACAAACTGATCCTCTTCAAACATACATTCATATTGATGCCCATGTTCGTTTTGATAGGTACCTCTTCCATGCTTGAGCCCGTTTTTGAACTCCCCGATATATTTATGTTTATTGGGATAGCTGATCATTCCTTTGCCAGTCATGATGCCATCCGCAAAATCTCCCCTATAGACTGTTCCATTTTTCCAAGTAAAGCAGCCTTTGCCGTGAGGAACCCCTGATAAAATTTCACCTTCATAAATGCCATCTTCTATGTAGAGTTTGCCGACACCCGTTTCTTCGCCGTCACGGAACTCTCCTTCATATTTATCACCATTAGGGTAGAGCGCTTTGCCGGTTCCTTGCATATGGTCACGAAGAAAGTTGCCTTCATAAACAGTACCATCTGCTTTATGAAGTTTGCCTTTGCCTTCCATAAGTCCATTGGAAAAACGGCCTGTATAATATGAGCCATCAGGGAAGTAGCAAGTACCGCTTCCAGTTCTTTCGCCTTTATGAAAGTCTCCCTCATAAACAATATCATCAGCCAAGTAGCATTTTCCTTTACCATGGGGCACGCCCATGACAAAAGGCCCTTCGTAGCAAAGCTTTCCTTCTTCATTATAATATTTTCCAAGGCCATGGAAGTTTGAACCTTTTATGCTTCCTTCATACATTACTTTTCCATTTTTGTGATACCATATTTCATCATTATACACATCAGAAGCACCGAGTATTAAAGACTTGATTTTCTTTAGCATCGTTATTTCTCCTTAAACCTTAATTAGTTTTATTATAGCACTTTTAAGGCAAAAGGAATACATTATATTCCAAAAAACCATAAAGCTAGGTAATAAGACGCAATAATACCAGCGGCAGTTGCTAAAAGTGCCCCGGCTAAGGTGTAGCGCGTATCCTTAATCTTAATGCACATGAAGTATACGGAAAGTGTATAAAATATAGTTTCTGTGCAGCCAAACATGATGGATACGAGTCTTCCTGTAAAAGAATCCGGGCCAAAAGTTTTGAAAATATCAAGAATAAGTCCTGTTGCAGCTGAAGAAGAAAAGGTGCGCATTAGTGCAATGGGTACAACTTCACTGGGGAATTTAGACCAACTGATTAGTGGAGCAATTAAATGTGACAAGCCGTTTAAGGCTCCAGAACTCCTAAGCATACCCACTGCCATCATAAGCCCAATTAGAGTTGGAAGAATATCAACGACTACTTTTAACCCATCAGTTGCCCCTTCGATAAAAGCTTCGTAAACATTTACATTCTTTATGAGGCCATAAATGATAATACCTAAAATAATTATAGGAATCATCCAGTCTGACAGCCAGATGAAAAACATCATATTCATTCCTCCTTTTTATACATGAATTTTGCAAATAGAATTGCAATGAGTGTGGAGCATAGGGTAGCCAGAATGCAAGGGGCAATAATTTCTGTAGGATTGTGAGAGCCATAGGAAGTCCGGTAAGAGATCATATTAATAGAAATAAGCTGCACAGAAGAGATATTGATAATAAGAAACATGCACATGGCGTGGCTGGCTTTGTTTTTATTTTTATTAAGTTTCTGAAGTTCAGCAATGGCTTTTAGTCCTGGTGGAGTGGCTGCCCAGCCAAGTCCTAGGAAGTTTGCGATAAGATTGGTAGCTATGTATTTGCGTGCAGCATGATCTTGGGGAACGTCCGGAAACAAAAAATCTAATATTGGAGTCATTTTACGGGCTAGGGCATCGATAAGCTTAGCTTTTTCTGCGATACGCATAACGCCCATCCATAAAGCTATAATGCCCCCCATCTCTATACATAATTTAACTGCTGATTGCGAAGATGAAAGTGCAGAAGCTGTCACTTCGCGCATACCTCCGCTAAAGCCGGATATAAGTATGGAAAATATGACCATAAAGCTCCATAAGTAATTTAACATAAGACCCTCCTTTTGGTAATTTGAGTATAAAAAGCAAATTTATAAGTTGTCTTTATAAATATATGCAGGGGAAATGAGAACATGTACAATTTTGATTGAAGGATGTGGAAACTACTTACAGAAATGTAAACTCAAAAAAATGCAAATCGACAGCTCGTAGTAAAGATTTCTACAATAAAGTTATAAAAAACTTGCACAATATCATTATTCGACAAATATTATATAATAAAATAGCATGATTTTTTAAAAAAATCTAAAAAGCTGTCAGAAGATAATTGACTTTTATTGCTAATTATGGTACTTTATAATTATTAATGGGTGGAAAAATTTGAGAGAAAATAGTCAAAGGGAGAGGATTTTAGTGAAATCAACAGGAATCGTAAGAAAAGTAGACGAATTAGGAAGAGTAGTATTACCAATCGAATTAAGAAGAAACTTAGACATCAATGAAAAAGATGCCTTAGAAATTTTTGTGGACGATGACAGAATTATACTTAAGAAATATGAACCAGCTGACATTTTTAACGGTAGTATGGAAGATCTAATCGATTACAAAGGAAAGAAAATTGCTAGAAAAACTGTATTAGAACTTGCTAGAATAGCAGGCTATAAAGTTAGTGAATAACAAAAATTAAAAAAGACCTCGTTTTAGGGTCTTTTTTTATTGGTACAAACTTATACACTTCCTAATAAAGGATAGTCTTTATTAAATCCTTGTAGGATATATCTCTATATGATATCTTCTTAATTGTATGTTATAATATTTTGGTACATGAATTAATGCATACAAGTAAAAGGGGCAGGAGGGTGAACGAATTACATGGAGTTAAAATTATTTCATTTTATTGAAGATACCTTACATGCATTAGAAGAGATGAAAGAGGAACTGGAAAAGGCCAGCAGGGAGTTAGAAGGGTTTTTTGAAAGATTACTATTGGGGGCTAACAAAGGCTATATTAACATAAATTCGAGGGTAAAATCTAAAAAGAGCCTCAAAGAAAAAATTATAAGAAATGATTACTATCAGAAATATGATACAAGAGACAAGTTGTTTGAAAATATTCCAGATATAATTGGTATAAGATTAGAATGCAGGTTTATCCAGGACGAAACAGATGTTTATAAGTTCATTAAAAGATATTTTAATGAAAAAATCGGTGTTTTAGAAGATTATTACTGCAATCTAAGTGAGCCTAATATTATTCTAGATCTAGGAAGTAAACAACCAAAAGAGCAGAAAAACGGCATAAAGATGTATAGAATTGATGGGAAGTACTTATGTGAAGGCAAAAGTATTAACTTTGAGATCCAGATCAAATCCTTAGTTAATATTTTTTGGAGTGAAATAGAACATAAAGTTATTTATAAAAATTATAATTATGTGATTGCAGATGCTTTCTATAAGGATATTATGAAGGCTATCAAGAACAGTTTAACAACGATTGACCAGCAGCTCTTGCTTATATCGAATCAGTTTGATTCAGGAGAGTCAAATTCTTTTGAAAAAAGTGAAGAACAGCTTGAAAACCTATTATCAAAAATTATCTATGACATATTTGCTGTGCGCATGAAAGAAAGCATTGGTGTTTTAATTGATTTCAGGCAGTCTTGTGAAGCTATTGTGAAATATGTGTTCAGAGATCGATCAGATTATGGGCTAGAGAAGTATAATCAAAACTTTGTATTAGGATTTGATAGGTTAAGGCAGCTAGATCAAAGTAAAATAGACTTTAAAAAGCAGCTTACGTTTGACAGAGAGCCTATTTTAAAAGATGAGTGTACAAAAATGCTTGCAAAGCATATTAAAAGTTGTATTAATGAGGAATTTCAGTGGAGTTTGTTTTTCCGTATACTCTTTGAGATCGAAAAAGGGACCAATGCTCAAGACTTTGAAAATTACTTGCATTATTATACGGATAAGCTTTATTCCCGAATCGCGGCCTATAAGTTGAGTTCGAATTTTACATCTGCGGAAACACAGGCTATCTTAGAAACGCTGATGATTCGGTTTGTGCATATTTTTATTAAAGTTAACTCAGTAGAACTTCTTTATGATAATATGACTGAGCAAATTATCAAAGTCATTAATGCCATAGTTGATGCTGTCTATAGAAATATTTTGACCTATGAACAGTGGGAAAAAGAAAAAGACATTTATTTGACACTTTTGGAACTAAGACTGCTGACGATGTTTAATATGGATATCAAGGCTGAAAAGGTGTTAGATTTCCTGGAAAGAGTAAGATACAGCAAGTCGAATATTGAGATGCCTAAAGGCATATTAAAATACATCTATAAGCTCTAATTATCGAGGTTTTACTAATTAGATTTAGTGATAAGTGAGATAAATACTGAGTGGACTTAAAGAATATTTAAGCAAGAGTTTAAATAATTATACAATATTTTTCCGGAAATTACTGGTCTCATATAGGATAAAAATAAATATTATGTTATAATATGTGGGTATGTTACCTTAAAGACTTTATCAATCTTAGCATAAATAAATTTTTAATAGATATATAAGGAGGAAAAGGCGTGATTAAATTATTTGAAGGAGGAGCTTATCTTGTTGATGGCAGAGAACTTATTGCAGATAACTTAGAGGCTCCAAATGTACTTAAGCAAAAGTTAGGAGATGGGGTACCATCTAAAGAAGAAGCACTGAAAAATACAATAGCTTATAGCATACTTGAAGCCCATAATACATCAGAAGATATGAATAAGCTTAAAATTAAATTTGATGCAATGGCTTCACATGATATTACTTATGTAGGAATTGTTCAAACAGCAAGAGCCAGCGGGCTTACAGAGTTTCCTATTCCTTATGTGCTTACCAACTGTCATAACAGTCTTTGCGCAGTAGGAGGAACAATTAATGAGGATGACCATATGTTTGGTCTTTCGGCAGCTAAAAAATATGGCGGTATTTATGTGCCAGCTCATATGGCTGTTATTCATCAATATATGCGCGAAATGATGAGTGGCTGCGGTAAAATGATTTTGGGTTCAGACAGCCATACAAGATACGGAGCGCTGGGGACAATGGCTATAGGAGAAGGCGGCGGGGAGCTTGCAAAGCAGCTGCTTCGTAAAACTTATGATGTAAACCGTCCGGGTGTTGTAGCCATTTACCTGACAGGCAAAGTCCAAAAAGGTGTAGGACCGCAAGACGTGGCACTGGCGATCATTGGAGAAGTGTTTAAGAATGGCTATGTTAAAAACAAAGTTATGGAGTTTGTTGGAGACGGCATCAAAGACCTTAATGTAGAATACAGAAATGGTATTGACGTTATGACAACAGAAACGACTTGTCTTTCTTCTATATGGGAAACAGACGGACAAGTAGAAGAATATTTTGAGGCTCATGGCAGAAAAGAGGCTTACAAAGCACTTAAACCAGGCAAAGTTGCTTACTATGATGGGGTTGTTTATGTAGATTTATCTAAGATCAAGCCTATGATTGCGCTGCCATTCCACCCAAGCAATACTTATACCATTGAAGAGTTAAATGCCAACCTTTATGATATATTAGGAACAGTTGAAGAAGAAGCAAGAGCGCAGTTCGCTAAAGCTAAAGTTAACTTTACCTTAAGAGATAAGATTAAAAATGGCAGGCTCTTGGTACAGCAGGGCGTTATCGCTGGCTGTGCAGGAGGAACTTATGATAATATCTGTGATGCAGCAGATATTTTAAATGGACAATCAATAGGAGACGGAGAATATGCACTTAGTGTATACCCATCCAGTCAGCCGACTTACATGAGCCTTGTTGAAAATGGTGCGATTACTAAGCTTATGGCGTCAGGCGCTACGATTAGGACGGCGTTCTGCGGACCATGTTTTGGAGCTGGAGATGTACCTCCAAATAATTCACTCAGCATCAGACACTCTACAAGAAACTTCTTAAACCGTGAAGGTTCAAAACCAAGTGATGGACAAATTGCTTCTGTAGCACTTATGGATGCAAGAAGTATTGCTGCAACATCTATAAACGGTGGATACCTAACAGCGGCTACAGATATTGATGCAGATTATACAAAACCTAAATACTACTTTAACAGTAAGATCTATGAAACACGCTGCTATAATGGAGTGGGCAAAGCGGATACTGAGGCTGATCTTAAATTTGGTCCAAACATTACAGACTGGCCAAAGATGTCTAATTTAACAGATCATATTGTGCTTAAAGTTGCAGCAGAAATTCATGATGAAGTTACAACAACAGATGAGCTGATTCCATCAGGTGAAACTTCTAGCTACCGTTCAAATCCGCTTAGACTCGCTGAATTTACATTATCACGCCGTGATCCAGGCTATGTAGGAAGAGCTAAGGAAATTCAAAAGGTGGAGTTTGCAAGACTTGAAGGTAAAGATCCGGTTGAAGTCAGTGAAGAAGTTAAAGCTGTATTTGATAAGATTAAAGGCATTGATGGATTTGCTGCTATTGATGCTAAAGCTACAGGTATCGGAAGTGTAATTTATGCGGTGAAACCAGGAGATGGTTCTGCTCGTGAGCAGGCAGCATCTTGTCAAAAAGTACTTGGCGGCTGGGCAAACATCGCAAGAGAGTATGCAACGAAGAGATATCGTTCGAACCTTATTAACTGGGGAATGGTGCCGTTTACATTTGGCGGAGAACTGCAGTTTTCAAATGGAGATTATATCTTTGTTCCAAATATTAAGCAGGCAGTTGAAGATAAAGTAACTGATATCAAAGCGTATGTTGTTTCAGATACAATTAAAGAAGTTACATTAACTTTATCTGATTTAACGGATGATGAAAGAAAGATTATCCTTGCTGGATGTCTTATTAACTATTATAAAGCATAAAAATTATAGAGCTAAAAGTAAGCGGGACATGGGTTTTTAGGAATAGAGGGACTCATTAGAATGATGAACTGAAGTTAAAGGAACTGGCGAGTGAAGTTGTTGGTGAGGGGTCGCAAGGAAGGCAGGGATGCCTCGCATCTCTCCACGCCAACCCACAGCCTACCCGAGTCGAGCTTCGAGGCACCCCTGCCTCCCTTGCTGGCTGTTCTAAACTTTAGGATTTTTAACTAAAAAAGATAACGATTGATATAATAAAATAGATAGGCGAAACTACTGATTGTTAAATACAGGAGTTTCGCCTATTTTAGTTGCAAATTGATTTGGGAAGTCATTATTTTTAAAAGTTTCTGGTCCTATGTCAGATGTATGAAAGTATTGTATATCGTAACATGGATGTTGTTATAAACCTTGAATAGGGAAATCCAGCTCATTTTCTGGGATGCCTAGGGAACGTCCATATGCTAAAACATCAGTCCACGTGTTTTTATTTACGTAATTAAATTCAAATGTTTGCCCGCCAAAAACCGCAATAATATCTGTACCTTTCCAAAAATGCATATACCAGTCTCCGATAATATGGCGGGATAGTTCATATATTTCTTCTCTAGACACGCAGACTTCATACATATCCACCTATCAGCAGGGTTTTCGTGCCTGGTTATACGCATCTTTCTAAAATTTAAGCTACTCAGGATTCTGTTATCATCAAGGCTTTCTTCTATAATAATTCCGCTGTAATCTTTGGTCACCCTAATCACTCCTTTATTTTAATAGATAACTATACTCAGGATTTCAGAAATTAAATCCGCAAGATTTTTTTATTTTTTGTAAGAAATATTGAAGATATTTACTGTTATGGAAATCGGTGTTTTTTAAGTTGCCCTAAGCGAGCTTAGAGACTTCTCTTATAATTGCGTATTCCGCTGACTCTTCAAAAAGTGAAGTATTTATTTAAAAAATAGTACTGTTAGGAGAAGAAAGATTCGGGATATATAGGTTATGGCATCTAATTGATCTATGTATAGACTTCAGCATTTTATGTATAAAAGTACTACATGTTGTGCAACAGCTATTGCAAAAATTTTCGAAATTATTATAGTAGAGATAGATAGTATTTGGCCTGATGGATGAGAAGAATAATATAATGCGTTATTTTTACAATTTATTTTTAATAAGGCGAGTAAAAAAATAAGAATAGATATATATGTTGGTATAATGCATGCTTTATATATACGTTTTTTAGTGCACATAAATTACGTAAAATTATTTTAAACAAGGAGGAGAAATAATGGAAAGATTTAAAGAACTAAATGAAAAAGAATTAATGGGGATGGATGGTGGAGTAGGTAAATTTGTTGCTGAAGTAGGCAAAGATTTAGTTAAATGGATTATCGTTGATACAATTTATGAAAATGCAATTAAACCAGCAATTCAAACCAATATGGATAGAATTAGAAATTATGATGGGCCACACTACAGTGAGTTATATATGAAATAGAGTTGCTATTATCGATACATTATTATTTAAATAATAATGTATCGATTTAGTTTATTATCTGTTTTTTATAACCTTTAGTGTATAAAAAGTATGTAATAGGGAGTGTGGCATAAATGAAGATAGGGACAATAAATATGTTTTCTTACCTAAAGGCACTACTATGGGGAGTAGTGTTAGCTTTGGCTATACAGATGTTATATAGCTTATTAGATGGGATATCTAGTTATCTTATATCATTTTTAGTAGAATCTGAGTTTATAATTGAACTTATAAGTAACTTAGTGGCAATAGCTATTTTTGGGATAATATTAGTATGTTTTATGAATAAGTTCTTTGGAGATATTCAATTAGGGCTAACATGCCTGCCGAATACTAAATGGATTATGTTTTCCTTGCTAATACTTACTAGTTATTTACTAATCAAAAATAATACACTTGATCTAATCACATCTTTTTTTCCTGTAAATCCATTGATAGCAAAAGCAGCGGATAGGATTAACGATTCAAATGTAAATCAATTTATTTTTAGTATATGTATTAGTGGGCCAATTATCGAGGAAATAGCAACGAGGGGGATAATACTTAATCGTCTATATAAAAAATATAATGCTGCGAGTGCAATTATACTTAGTGCATTCGCCTTTGCTATAGTACATTTTGATTTGCATCAAGGAATTAATGCATTTATCGTTGGTTGTATTTTTGGATATTTATATGTGCGTACTCACTCTATATTATTATGTATAATCTTACATATGCTCAGTAATTTGTATATTACTTTAAGTTACTTTTATCCACATTACATATATAAGTTAAATGAGCAATTCGATATGAGAGAAATCTTTTTTGGAATGATATTTTTAATTTGTGGACTTATAGTTAACAAAACGCTTCGAACTGAGTAATTTTAGTTTACATCAGTTCGGAGCGTTAAATTATGTTGAGCGACTAAGGTGAAAATATCGGCTCGATCTGGCTGGAGCCCCTTGCGGCTTGACTCGGGTTTGGCTGTGGGAGGCGTGGAAAGATGTAAGGGGGCCCCAGCCTGCCTTGCGAACCTTGTATAGATACTTATCTTAAAGGTTTTTAGTAGTTTTAGGACAGCCTGTTGGGGTGGGGTGAAGAGGCGAGAGGTATTCCTGATTTCGGCGCGGAACTTATAAAAAATAATGTATAATAGATTATTTGAAATAATAAAAATATTATAAATAATTTTAGTGTGATATTTGTTTGAAACAGTGTATTATGAGGCTTGTCAACATAAATATTTGTTTAAAATAACTTTTTTGTTTCAAAGCTATAATAATTTATGTACAAAATATAAAACAGTTTTTTGGTTATTGACAAAAAACTGTACAGAATATATAATGTGGTTAATAAGACGAAGTGTGTTACTGATTTGATCAGGCATAAACTTTTACCATTGGAAGAACTCCGGTAATTGTTTGTGCCTTTTTTGTTGTCCAATTAAAAAAATCAAAAGGAGGATATATATGGAGCAATTTAATATATCAATCAAAAATGAAACAGGGCTGCATGCAAGACCTGCTAGCCAACTGGTTAAGAAGGCTGCTGAGTTCTCTTCAACGATCACCATCGAAAGAGATGGCAAAACCGCAGATGCCAAAAGGCTTTTAAACATTATGGCACTTAATATCAAACAAGGAGAATCTATTAAGGTAACTGCTGAAGGAGCTGATGAAAAAGCTGCAGCAGCTGCAATCAAAGCAGTGATAGAATCATTCTAAATAAGGCAGGGTTAAACTATGACATTAAAAGGGATTGGTGTATCAAGAGGGATTGCAATTGGCAAAGTGCTATTAAAAAAAGAACTAAAGCTAAACTTAGCTGAGAAGAAATCTGTAAATGTGGATGAAGAACTAGTAAGGTTTAAAACGGCGCAGTCACAAGTTCTTGAAGAGCTGAAAGAAGTTTGCAAAACAGCGCGTTTAGAGCATAAAGAAGATAAGGCTATGATTTTTGAAGCCCATCAGATGATTGCAGAAGACGTTGATTACATAGAACATATCATGAGCAGTATTAAAGGTGAAGAGATAAGTGCAGAGTCTGCTGTTGCAAAAGCGAGTGAGGTATTTGAAGCTATCTTTCGTAATATGGATAACGACTATATGAAAGAGAGAGCACTAGATATCAAAGACGTATCAAATAGGTTACTAAGCATGCTTAGCGGAGAAACTGCTGAGGACCTCACTTCATTAAAGGAACCAGTCATTATTGCAGCC
>CALJNR010000017.1 GCA_937981575.1 uncultured Clostridia bacterium
CTTTGCAGTATATGATTCGGCATTCCAAATCCAATACTTGCGGCCTTGATAGGCGTCATTGGTATCTACACCGTGGGAAGCAGTTCCTGTAAAGGACCAGCCTGTTTCCCCCTCTTCAAAATTCCCGTTTATAAGAGCACCAGAAGCAGGATTGGGGTCAGGAGTCGGGTCTGGAGAACCTTCTTTGCTCATATAAATCATATTCCAGTACTCTAGGGAAGGAACTGTAATCTCTACATAGTTTCCATTGCCATCTTTATTTTTGGTAAATGGGAGCGCCTGAGTGCGGCAGTCGTCCAAATCAGGTGAAGCCATCCATACAGAATTCACATCATTGGTGTAGTAATATTTTACTTTAAAGTTATTAATCTTATTTGGTGTTTCTTTACGGCCGTCATTAGCACGCCAATCATTCCGGCTTACCCCTAAGAGGTTAATCATTTGAATAATTTCATATTTACTATCTTTTTTGCCATATGCCCAGATCTTATTTGGTTGACCATTGTCGCTACTTGCGTAATCTGGAAGTTCTATTCTGTTTGAAGTTTCGGTCTGTCCGTCGCGTAATAAGTTTTCATAAGCAACGATAAAATCATACATTTTAGACACACGGTATTTTAAATCATCTGTCATATATAAGTTCTGTGCTGGGAAGTATTCGTTGCTTAACATGTCCCCGTTATCACCGAGTTCCATACGCGAGCCACCAGCTGCAAATACTGTAGCTTCGGTCAGAAGAACAGCGGCGGTATTAAATGGTCTTCCGGGATTTGCTTCGCCATAATCATATTCCATATAAGCTGGAACGACAAGAGATTTTCCGCCGCTTTCTTTACGGGATTGCTCGATTTCTTTTTTCAAAGAATAGTAGGTATCATATTGTAAACCTTCGCTGTCGTGATCCCATGGCCAGATTTCCGCATAAATAACGTCGACATTAGCTTTGTTAACGTTTTCGATGCCTTGTGCTCCTACTGGATTGAAAACAAGATACTTGTTTCCAAGAGCATTTTTTGCAGCATTTAAGAAGTCTGTATAGGTATCTTTAACATATAGAGTATTTCCGTAATGGGTTTTCATTTTACCCCACTTGCCGACTGTATCTGAATGCCAACCATCAAAATCAAATTTTTCAAAGACTTTGTTCGTTTCGCGGAATATGTATTCACGCCAACCGAGGTCGGCCATATTGAAGAAGTATAAATGAGTAATGCCTGTAGGGGTGGAATCAGCCATTTTAAAACTAAAGTGCCCTTTTCCCCTGTTATTGTCATCGGCATAATATAATGCCCACTCTTGCCTTACTCCATCACGGTCGTAGCCTGAAACAGCAGCATAAGCCATATTATAGGCCATGTTTACCATATTTGAAGATTTAGCATTTGAAATATAGCCACGAACTGTATCGCCATAAATAGGTCTTCCTGACCAGTCATCCCACTGACTTAAGTTAGGAGGTAAAGGTTTGTGATGACGGTATTTCCAATCATAATACTGAAGGGCATTGATATGATAATTTTTAAGCTTATCAATACGCTCGGCAGTATTAACGCCTTGGCGAAAGTCCCAGACATAACCATAGCGAGGGAATTTTGTCCATGAAGATGAAATATCTACGCCGACTGTATCTGAGTCCAGTACACTGCCAGAGGAATTTTTAATGTATACTTCAATTAAATAGCCTTTAAAATCAGTAGTTGGTGACTTTAAGGTATGGACCATCATTAAGTCTTTGTTATTATCCAAGTTTAATGGTTTTTCGATTGTTGGCCCTACTTGATTTTCAAGATGTTTTACAACAATTTCAACTTTTCCGGATGTAATATTACTGCCAGTTCTGTTTTTGAGATCGATTCTAATTTCAACGTTATCACCTGGATGATACATTGCTTTATCTGTAGTCACGTCATAAATCACTTTTCCTGTACTTGCTGCATAGCTGTTTAGCGGTGTAAATATCGAGTTAACTAGAAGCATTATAACAGTCATTACCATTGCGAGAGGCTGGTTGATCTTCTTTCTTTTCATAGACCTTTTCTCCTTTTTAAACGCATAGATTAAAATTATAAGATTTTATAGACTTAGTATTTTGCATGGTTGTTTAGGTGTTTAGACATCTAGAATGTTACGGCTCCTATTTATAAGGATTGGTGACAGGATAGAAAATAAACCTCCTTTCGCTAAATAAATTTAGTGTCTAAAGAACTTGGTGGTAAACGTATCAAAATAAGTAAGTTATAAAATATTACCTGGTATTAAATTAAGTTTTGATGATTGAAAAGTGGCTTGGTTATTAAACTATGCAGATTCTGTTACGAGTTAATGCAACTTATGTAGTTTTTTAGGAAAGTGGAAATTAAAGTATTGTTTCTAAAGTTCTGTAGGTAATATGGGTTTGTATAGATATAAGTTATTAGATGATAAATATAACAATTGTGAGTGTTTCGAAACACCTATTATAATATTATTATATTTTTTTTAAATTTTCAATAATTTTATTTTTGTAAATAATGGTTTGGGTTATTTGTGAGAAAATTTGAATTTTTTGGAGAAGAATAATTGTCAATCTTAGTTTGTTGAGATGAGCGAACTTAGATATATAAATTTATTTGAAAGCACAATGTGCAAATGGTATACTTAAAATAGTTTAATGTTAGCTTAAAGGAATGGGCGGATTGAGTTTGCTGGCGAGGCGGATAATAAAAAAAGTAATGACGTGGTGGGCACTTAGGAGGTAGTAAACTATGGTAACAATAAAAGATATGGCAGAAAAGGCTGGGGTCTGCCCCACGACTGTATCTAATGTACTACATGGAAGAACCAATAAAGTTTCGCAGGAAACGTTAGAAAAAGTACAAAGAGTAATAGCAGAATCGAAATATGTTTCTAATATGGGCGCGAGATTATTAGCTAATAATGGTTCTAGGATTATAGGAGTCATTATGAATTATGAAAGAAGAGAAGATCAAAATGCCATCCAAGATCCATTCTATAGCGAACTTATAGGATCTTTAGAGAGAGAGATAAGAAACCAAGGATATTTTATGATGCTTTATACAGCGAAGAATATAGCAGAAAGTCTTAAGTTGGCGTCTGCTTGGAATGTTGAAGGGCTTATTATGGTTGGGACTACGATGGATGGTTGTGCAAAACTCAAACGAAATACAGATAAGCCAGTAGTTTTTATTGACTGCTATTTTCATAATGATGACATTATTTATACAAATGTTGGGCTGCAAGACAGAAGAGGCGGATATCAAATGACAAAATATTTGATTGGGCAAGGGCATCGAAGAATAGCTTTTCTTGCAGATAGTGATGATCCGGTTGGGGTAGATAGGGAGAGATTTGAGGGGTATAAAGCCGCTTTAAATGAAGAAGGAATTGGGCTTAAGAAAGAAGATTATATATATATTAGCTTTGATAAAAAGGAACGAATGAATACGTTTGAAGATATTTGTAGCAATAGAATAAATGAATACACAGCGCTATTTTTTTCGTCAGACTTCTATGCAGTAGACGCTATTCATTATTTTATGGACAAGAATATATCTGTTCCTAAGGATATATCTATTGTTGGGTTTGATGATAATGTATTTGCAAGGCAATGTCGGCCTAAGCTCACAACAGTGCGCCAAAATGTAACAAACAAAGCGAAGTACGCTGTTAGTCAGATGAAAGACTTAATACTTGGCAATTCCCTGGATGAGTATGATATCAAACTTCCGATTGAGATTATTGTAAGAGATAGTGTAAAGAATCTGAATCAAAAGTAAATATATTGAAGAAAATCAAAAGCAGAAGTTTTATGTAAACTACATAAAACTTCTGCTTTTTTTGTAAGTTATGAGATCTATCTTGCTAGTAAGAAATCCACCTTTCTGGCTAATGCGTACTTTATCTATCAACTTTTAGAGTGTGACTAATCTAATAGGTGAGTGGTTAAGGTGCAGAAATGGACAACCCAATTTTATAAAAAGATTTTGGATAAACATAAGGCTTGCGATTGTACATATCAAACAAATAAAAACTTATATATTTGTAATAATTATAAGTGTTTACAAACACTTATTGCAAGACATAGATATATATGTTATTATTGGATTACCCAAGAGTAAGTGTTTGCAAACACTTACATATGCGGAAATTATATTTAGGTAAATACAATAATAGGAAAGAAGGGTATTGATATGAAAAAAACGAAAAGAATGATTGCAATGCTTATAGCAAGTTCAGTTGCGAGTGCGGCATTAGTTGGCTGTTCTACCCCGAAAACAGTGGATTCTGGTGCGTCTGGAGCAGCTCAGTCAGGTAAAGAAGCGACAGGCAAGAAAGAAGTTGTGTTGGAATTATTCTCAAGTAAGTCTGAAAATGGCGAGATTCTTAAACAGTTGATAGCTAGATTTGAGGCTGAAAACCCAGGGGTGAAAATTGAGTTTATTGCTCCTCAGGATGCAGGAACAGTATTAAAAACTAGACTGGCAAAAAATGATATTCCTGATATTGTTGCAATGGGGGGGGATGCTACATATAAAGAACTTCAGGGAGCTGGTATGCTTGAAGATTTGGGAAATGAGCCATTCATGGCGAATGTTCAAGAAGCATATTTAGAGATGGTTTATAGATTAAACAAAGATCAGGAAAAGGCAGCCTACGGAATCCCTTATGCGGCTAACGCCTGTGGGGTGTTGTACAATGTAGATATGTTTAAAGAAGTCGGATTAGAAGTGCCAACGACTTGGGATGAGTTTTTAGATGTTATTCGAAAATTAGAAGCGGCAGGGAAGCAACCTTTTGAATTAACATTTAAAGATTCTTGGACTGGGTTGCCGATGTGGAATGCCATGGCAGCAGATTTGCAGCCGGAAAACTTTACGAATGACAGACGTGAAGGGAAAACAACCTTTGTAGATACGCATCAGGAGATAGCAGAAAAATACCTTGAAGTTTTAAAACATGCTCAGCCGGACTTCATGGGAACAACTTACGCTGATGGCAATAAAAACTTTGCAGAAGGAAAAGCTGCAATGATGCTTAACGGAAACTGGGCAATTGGTGAGTTTAAGAAAGTAAATCCTAGTTTTAACGTAGACTTATTTGCTTTCCCAGCGTCAAATGATACAAACAAGAATTATGTAATATCAGGAGTGGATGTATTATTTGGAGTATCAAGTGCTACGAAAGCGAAAGAAGAAGCAAAAGCATTTGTAGCATTCATGATGCAACCAGAAATTGCACAAGAGTATGTAAATAATCAATTCGCATTCTCTGCCATAAAAGGTGCAGAGCAAAATGATCCTACGGTTGCTGGAATTAAAGCAGATGTTGCAAATGGTAAAGTAGCGAATTTCCCTGATCACTATTATCCATCCGGATTTGATCTGGCGGCACTATTATCTGAGTTCGGATTAAACGTATCTATTGGTAAGGATGAAAAAGAAAGTATCGCAGAATTATTAAAGCAATGTGATGAAAAATATAATACGGCTAATGTAAATTAGTAAGAACTTAAGTATTGTCAAAATAACTTAGATAACCTAAATAAGGAATTAGATAAGTTATTTTGACAATATTAGTTTGTCAGGAACTACTTATTAATATAAAAGAGAAATGAGGCGAAAATATGAATGAAAAAAGGGGTATTAGTATAGCTTATTACCTGATGACAGTTCCTATGGCGATATTGTTCTTTATCTTTCATACATTTCCTTTTCTACAAGGGGTGTTTTATAGTTTCACAGACTGGAAAGGCTATGGGGCATGGAATTTTGTGGCACTGAGAAATTATTTGCATATATTTAAAGATAAGGATGTCATAACAGCTTATTTATTTACTTTTAAATTTGCTTTTTTTGCTACTTTGTTAGTTAATGTTTTTAGTTTGCTTTTAGCGTGCGGACTAAATGCAAAGATAAAGTTTAAAAATAGCTTAAAAGCAGTTTATTTCCTGCCTTATATGTTAGGAACGCTAATTATAGGGTTTGTATTCAATTTTATATTTGCGAATGTGATTCCTTTTTGGGGACAGAGTTTGGGGATTAAGGCACTTAGTATTAATATTCTTGGAACCAAAAGTGCATGGTATGGCATTTTGTTTGTGACAGTATGGCAGTCATTAGCTTTTAATACCTTGATTTATCTATCTGGACTTCAAACTGTTGATAAAGATGTATATGAAGCTGCAGACTTAGATGGGGCAGCTGGCCTTAAAAGGTTTTTCGCTATTACATTTCCGCTTATTGCGCCATTTTTTACGATTAATGCAGTCCTTTGTGTTAAGGGATTTTTGATGGCATTTGATCAGATTATGGCTATGACAAACGGAGGTCCGGGTATGTCGACAACAACTATTTCGGTTTTGATTTACAAAAGAGGCTTTCAAGGGGCTCAATTTGCATATCAATCTGCCAATGCAGTTATATTATTCTTAGTTGTCGTTTCTATCTCGTTGGTCCAATTGAAGGTACTTGAAAAGAGGGAGGCTAACTTGAAATGAGAGAATGGCTCATACAATCATCAAGCAGCAAAGTGAAGATAGCAAGACAAGAGAAGAGTTTAAAAGAAGGTAAAGTGTCGTGGACGGTTACAATTCTATTAGTCCTGTTTGCCATCTTATTTATAGTCGGGCCTCTTTATATTACGGTTGTTATCGCGCTGAAAGAGCCTAGCGATATGATTAATGTAATGGCACTTCCTAAAAAGATTATATGGAAGAATTTCTTTGATGCATGGAGGATGACAGATTATCCGAGAAAATTTTTAAATACCTTATTTATTACAATAGGGAATCTCGGATTTACGTTAATTACAAATTCGCTGGCTGCCTATGCAATTACGAGGAATAGGGAAAGAAGTAAATTTTTTAATATGTTATATTTTTATTTTTTAAGTGCAATGTTCATACCATTTAATGTCCTAATGCTTCCGCTAGTAAAGCAGGCGTATGCATTTGGGATAGATAATATAGTTGGCATTACATTTTTATATATTATATTTGGACTTCCGATGAATACATTTTTATATTCAGGATACATAAAATCCATTCCAATTGAGTTGGAAGAAGCATCTACTATTGATGGAGCAACACCTTTTCAGATTTATACTCAGGTTATTTTTCCGTTATTAAAACCAATCAGTGGAACGGTAGCGATACTTTCTTTTATGTGGACGTGGAATGATTTCCTAATGCCATTAATCATTCTTAGTAAGCCGAATCAGCAGACGCTGCAGCTTTCGCAGTATGTATTTCAGGGGCAGTTCTCGGTGCAGTACAATTTGGCATTTGCATCTTACTTGCTAGTTCTGCTTCCTATTTTAGTACTCTATATTTTGTTCCAAAAATGGATTGTTGCAGGGATTGTATCTGGAGCGGTAAAACAATAATAGCTAGAAGATGAGCGAAGAGAGGATATCATAATATGAATAAAAAATGGTGGAAAGAAAGTATAGTGTATCAAATTTACCCGCGTAGTTTTAAGGATAGTAACGGGGATGGAATAGGAGATCTTCAAGGAATTATAGAAAAGCTTGATTATCTTAAAGATCTTGGTGTTGACGTGGTATGGCTGTCACCGGTTTATAAATCTCCTAATGATGATAACGGCTATGATATTAGCGATTATCAAGATATAATGAATGATTTTGGAACAATGGCTGATTTTGATGAATTGCTTGAGTTGGCCCATAGCAAGGGCATTAAAATTGTTATGGATTTGGTTGTTAACCATACTTCTGATGAGCACAGATGGTTTGTAGAAAGTAGAAAATCAAAAGATAATCTTTATAGAGATTATTATATTTGGCGAGATGGCAAAGATGGCAAAGAACCTAATAATTGGGGGTCGTGGTTTGGAGGATCGGCGTGGGAATATGATGAAGCTACACAGATGTATTATCTACATATCTTTTCTAAGAAACAGCCGGATCTGAACTGGGATAATCCTAGAGTTAGGCAAGAGATATTCGATATGATGACATGGTGGTTGGATAAAGGAATTGACGGGTTTAGAATGGACGTTATCAGCTTGATATCAAAAAGTCCTGAGCTGCCGGATGGGGAGACTAAAGGAGGGATTTATGGGGATTTAGCAGAATTTTGTATCCATGGACCTTGTGTTCATGAGTATTTAAAAGAAATGAATGAAAAAGTACTATCAAAGTATAATATTATGACTGTTGGTGAAGCAACGGGAGTCACAATTGAAGAAGCTAAAAAATATGCGGGGTATAACCGTGGAGAACTAGATACTGTTTTTCAATTTGAACATATGGATTTAACGAATGGTGAATTTGGGAAATGGAATAATAAAAAGTTTTCGCTATTAGACTTGAAGAAGATCATTGACCGTTGGCAGAAGGGGCTGGAAGGAGAGGCGTGGAACTGCCTTTTCTGGAGCAACCATGACCAGCCGAGAGCAGTCTCGAGGTTTGGAGATGACTCGGATGAGTTTAGAGAAATATCTGCTAAAATGTTAGGGACTTGTCTGCATATGTTAAAAGGCACCCCTTATATCTACCAAGGAGAAGAGCTCGGGATGACAAATGTCAAATTCGCTTCTTTGGATGATTATAGGGATATTGAAACATTAAATGCTTTCAGAGAACTTACTAATACACGAGGGATTGCACCAGAGATAATGATGGATTATATTTATCATGTGAGCAGGGACAATGCAAGAACTCCAATGCAATGGGACAATACAGAAAATGCAGGATTTACAATAGGAACACCGTGGATAGGTGTTAATCCGAACTATGAAAAGATTAATGTAAAGGCACAAATGAATGATCCGTATTCTGTTTTTAGTTACTATAAAAAGTTAATACATCTAAGGCATGAACATCCAATTATTGTTTATGGAGATTATGAAATGCTTGTGCCGCAAGATGAACGTGTATTTGCCTATACGAGAAAGCTAGAAAACAAAAGGTTGCTCGTAGTATGTAATTTTACGAAGACATCTATGGAATTTGAGATGCCAGATGACTTTGTGCATTCTAACAGCAAGATATTAGTTTCGAATTATGCTACCACTGACTTTGGGGACTGTATTGTTTTGCGTCCTTATGAAGCGAGAGTGTATTTGAAGGAAGAAAAGGTTCCGATAGTACCTGATGTAATGGTTGCTTTTGAACTGTGCCGATAGAAATAAAGGGTCATTAATTGAGAAGTGATTTTGCGTATTGTTTTTATTTGATTATAGATAGAGGGCTAACTATGGAGTCGGAAGCATTGGTGGATGAATTGTAGTTGGTTTTGATAAGGGGTTTGATATGTGTGCAGATAGAAGGATTGAAGAGTAATTAAGAGAGTTTCATTTGATTTTTTGAAATGTTTAAGGTGTACATATAGCATTAAAGCCTTCTTTTATAAAAAAGAAGGCTTTAATGCTATATGTACACTGCTTTTTAGCTTCTGCGAGTGCAATTGTGCGATTTATAGCATGCAGTTTGGGATAGATATTGCTAATGTATGTTTTAACTGTTAATAAAGAAATACAGAGTTTTGGAGAAACATAATAAAGTGCTTTTTTGCAGAAACTTGCAATCTCATTATTGTTTTTAAATACATGGAAGAGTATTGTTATTTTAGATAGCAGTAATTTATAAGTTAAAGTTTTACTTTATGTTTGCGTAAATACTTTAATATCTCATCTTTTATCCAAGGCTTTTTTAATAAACTTTTTCTTGATGAAAAAGTTTATTTTCCATAGGCCTAATATCGTCGTAAATGACTAGATCTTGAGGGACTACATCTAAGTGCTTCTTGAACCCTAGTGATTTTGAAGGATTGTTCAATGTTATAATGTATTTCACCGTGTTCATAACCTAGAGAGACTGTCAACTTATTAGTAGAAATACTTTTACTTGCACCATTAGGGCCTAAAAATATAATATCTATTGACGCCAAATGGTATTCCTTTAATAATTTGTTTGTCCTTGTAATTTTTTCGGAGGTCTCTATTTTTAATTATATATTTGGGTCACAATAATTATCTCCTTTAGTTACAGTTTATTGTCTAAAGGAATTTTATAAATCAAGCAAAAGTTTGATTAAGAGGGTTGATTTTATGAGTTTTATTAGATAAAATAATTAAGAAGTCAGCAGGAATGATAACTTCCGTTAATATCCATGAATATTTTTTGAAAAAAGGTGTTGACTTCTTAGAAGAAATACTGTATCATTGTAAAAGTCGCTACTGATTACAGCGGCTGACAAAAAGGATAAGAGCTTGGTGCTCAACACTTTAATGAACTTTGAAAATAAAATAGTAACCATAAAACCAGTCGATTCAGATGCTTCTATAATAAGAAGCAAATGAGTACAGTTTAAAGTAAATGTAACAGTTTAGCTTTAAGCATTGTACAAGTAATTATAGTCACAA
>CALJNR010000018.1 GCA_937981575.1 uncultured Clostridia bacterium
GACAAAAAGCTTTAGGTTGCCTGCGATCATTCCAATCGTTTTATATAATGGGACTAGTAAGTGGACAGCTCATCAAACTTTTAAAGAGTGTATTAGTGATTTTGAGTTATTTGGTTCAAATATCTTGGATTTTGAATATAACCTGTTAAGTGTTAATGATTACAGTGAAGAAGAACTTATTAATATAGCAAACCTAGTTTCAGCCGTGTTTTTAATGGATCAAGATATGGATATTAAAGAACTTAAAAATAGGCTAAGAGCCCTTGTAGACATTCTGAAGAATACAACGGCAGAACAATTTGAAGGTTTTAAAAAGTGGCTATTATATATTATCAAATCAAGAATGCCCGAAGAAGATAGAGAAGAAATAGATAAAGTTATAAAAGAAGCAAAAGTGAAGGAGGTAGAGTGTATGGTATATAACATAGAGAAAACCCTAGATAACCTAAAACAAGAGGGAATAAAAGAAGGCAAATATAGTGTAGCAAAGAGGTTGCTTATAAAAGGGCAAGATATAGATACAATAATGGATGTAACAGAACTTACAAGAGAAGAGATAGAGAAACTAATAAAAGAAATACAGTAGACGCTTTAAAAGTGAGGAAGAGATTAAAAGCCTAGCAGATACCTTGTAAGAGAGGATACCTGTTAGGCTTTTTGCTTTGCTTTCAGATTCCTTTAATAAAATAAAGAAGCAGTAAATGCTGAAAAATCTTTGGTAGTAGAATCGTAAATCATGTGAAAGCAACTGGTATAGATATTGAAAAAAGCATAAATAGTAAAATGGGATGTATAGTATTAGGTACATTGCAGGCTGTAGGCGGCGCCATCCAAATAGGAGTAGGAGCCAGCTTGTGTGCAACAGGAGTAGGTGCTATAATAGGAGCACCATTAATGCTTCACGGAGCAGCAGATGTTGTACAAGGAGCAGGCAACACGTTCTATGCAGCAATTAACAGCAACAAGACTATGCCAAACTTCATGGAAGAAGCTTATAAGTATGCAGGAAGAGGAATAGGCGGACTTATAGGAGGCAAAGAAGGCGCAGCTATGGGTGAAAAGATAGCTGGAGGCGTATTCTTTGTTGCAGATATAGGTATGGGCTTAGTAAGTGGTAGAGCTGTATTAAATGTAGCTAAGGGAGCAAAAGGAACAAGCTTTATCAATGGCACCAAGAAGGTTTTAACATCTTATGGAGATGAGATGCTAAAAGGAGCTAAAGGGGTATATAAAGCAGTTAAGGAGATCCCAGCCGCAGCGAAAAAGGTTGTAAAAGTTGTGCCTGAAGCATTTAGCGCAGTAAGTAAGAAGCTTGTAAGGAGTATTGATAATCTCACTAAGGCAAAGCCAAAGGTGACTAATGTTACTAACAATAAACAACTTCTAGAACTGGATTTACAATTTTTTGGAGGGAAAGCAGATAATGTAGCAACGGGAGTAAGTGATGCTACTAAATGGTCTTCGGAGAAAGGAATATACTCAGTTGGTTATGAAGCAAAATTGCCGAAAAATATGTATCCTGATGTAAGTTCTCCAAGGCACTTCCAAGAGGCAAATAAGCAATTATATGAAGTTTTTCAAAAGAATCCTGAATTTGCACAGCAAATGGAGACGCTATATCCAGAAATAATTGATGGAGTAAAGCCAGGAACGAGGGGAGCATTTTCAAGGTTAAAGCCAACAGATGATGTTACATGGCATCATCACCCTGAACGAGAGGGAGTTATGCAATTAGTTCCTTTCGAACAACATACTGCTAAAGGTAAAATACAGAGTATCCTTCATCCTGATAGGAAAGGCGGAATGGAAAATTGGGGTGGTGGAAGGTAGTAATGATTTAAATAAATACAACTAGGAGTGATTATTATAGATAGAATAATAAGTCTTAGAGACGTGTTATTAAATGTTGAGATCATTAAACGGAGAACTGCGTTGTTCATTGTAAGAGATGAAGTGTGGACATTAAATTCAAAATGTGCAGTTCTTGATCCAGATAATGTAGAAGATGATGTAGATGAAGAGCCAAGATTTGCCATGGACAATAATTTAAAGTATGCATTAGATATGCAAGATATTAGAGGAATAGTAAAGAATGCATATGAACAGAACCCAAACTGCACTGAAAATGATTTATTAAGAGCATTCTTATATTATTATAAAAGTGATGCTTTTATTGATTTCACAGACTAACCGATGCAATATGATTACACAAGGGTAGAAGTAAAAGATTGTTCGGTTCATTTATTTATTAATAAGGTCTTAATGGAGAAAAATTCTCTGTTGAGACCTTTTCTTTTTGCTCCACCAGAGTAAGAAAAGTGGTGGGGTACCCTGTTCCGAATGAATCACTTTTACTACTAAGAATAAGAGTAACCCATATAATAATAGCATAATATTTTAATCAAATTGAATGTACGCACAATGGAAAAGTATCATATGATTTGTTTTGTTAAGGACTTGAAGGTGCTACATTAGAATAGCATAAGAAAATTAAGGCTCTAATAAATTAAGTCATAGGTTAAAATTAAAG
>CALJNR010000019.1 GCA_937981575.1 uncultured Clostridia bacterium
TTCTAACTTCATTGCAAGTTAACTTCAAAAGGGGTCATGTTAGGGACTTTCGCTAATTTTACTTATTGTATCACTTTTCGGAATATATTTCTACAAGAACGATTATAAGCTACTTGATGATATAAAGAAATATTCAAGAGGTAAAAACACCGAATTTACATCATATGTAAAATGGGCCACAAAGCCTTGATTTTATTAAAAGAAGTTATCGGTAACCCGAAAGTCCTCTATAATAGATATTTCTTCTCTTATAGGATTAAGCTTCCTTTCTGTAATTTCATAAAGGACTTGAGCTAGTAATTCTCTTGAAAGTGGCTGATTACCCATTTCACTTATTGTTTTCAAAGTTGCTTCGCTCTGACCCGAAAGTCTTCCGAAATTACAACGTAGAGTGACTCGTTTTTCTAGATGTTAAGAAATCTTACTCTGTAAAAATCATCGAAAGCTTCATTCAATTATTTTTCATTCTTCCTGTGCCGCTCCAATGTATATATTCTCTTTATCAAAAAGGAGTTCAATTGGCTGATTATAAAGTCTGTTGACTACATTGATATTTTCAACAAAAAGACGAACGTAGCTACTCTGCTTTTCTATGAGCTGTTTCATAGTCTGTTCTATTCTTTTCGATCCAAATTTCCCCAGCTTCTCTCCGGTTTCAATTAGAGTTTCATCAAATTGTGATTTGCTAATAACTGGAACCTTTGCTATGGCCTCACCTGCAATCCTATTAACGCTTGCTAATCCATTTAACAGGTGAGACTGTATTGAAGACTTAGCATATCCTTCAATCTGGTCATAACACTTAGTGTAAAGTTCACGATAATTAAATGAATAATCTTCTATTTTTTTAGCAATGCCATCAAGATATGCTGAATCGAAGTTCTCCAAAAGCATAACTTCCAGGAAGGAAGAAAATGAATACAGATACAGCGCAAGTTGGTAGTCTTTGAACTCAGACTGTATTTTTCCAAGTTGTTTCTTCACACCTTGATCACTGTGAAAAAATGACTTTTTATTGATTTTTGATGTTATCTGTTCTCTATAAAAATGAATCTTTCTTTCGGCCGCCTGCCTAATATCAAGAACCTTAATGTGATTACTACTTTTATATTTTTCGTTGTTCCAGTTATACTTATAGTTGTTCAATGTATCAGATAAAAAATTGAGATCACCTTTGAGTTCCGACCTCTCCTTTTGCACCAGAAAATCAAGAAGTTCTTGTTGCATTTCTTGGATACTGTCAAGTTTCTTATCGATGTTTGCTAATGCCGCCGCCATAAATAACATTGTTGGATTGCAGACAAAAGGATTCAGTACTGCCTGTCCGCCTCCCACTGCACCATTCTCTTTCAAAACACTTCCTAAGTATCCAGAACCATTTTTGAATTCTGCCAGGTGTCCACCTTTCGGAATCGTTACTTTGTATAATCCGCTTGTAGTCCCTCCACTATTTACAACATTTTGGAATGCCGCTGCAAAAGGCTCAAAAGCAGTCCCAAGAGCAGGAACTCTTGTTAGCGGCAGTTTTGTGTACTTGGCTATGCCAACTTGTTCTTCTACAATGGCAGGATAATATTCAACATATGTCATTGCTTTTACAATTTCACTTTTTCGATCTGTTATTTTGTTAGCCATTTCTAATCTATCAGCCATATCTTATCCCCCTGTATTCGTCTTCAATATTTCTGTAATTTCTTCGTTACGGGTTACTGCTCTATCTCAAGAATCTGCGACAAATCAAACACTCGGCTTGTTTGTTTATATAAAATTCATCAGGTCTTCTTTACTTAAGTAATCCCCTTACCCATCTTCATATGATCTGGTGACCATTCACGAATATCATACTGAGGTTCATTATCATTCCAGGAGATAACATTTAACCTTTATCTGACTATTTTAATAATACCTGAGTTCTGGAGGTAAGGCAAGAATTCAAGGTAAAAAAGTGCCAATTTGCAATATTAATAAAAAAATTTCAATCCTTTAAAATATATAATAAAGCTTCAATTTGCCCCTAACCCTCTCAAAAAAGGTCTTTAGGTCTTAAAATTTACAATAAAAATTTAAATTATCTGGTAAATTATCGTTGAATGGCTATATTTCTGATATAATTGAAATTACAAAAGATGAAATAAACAGCGAAACAAAGGAGTAATCTATGAAACTTTTATATTCCAATATTCTTCCTCTAAGTATACCGGAGGGTCAAAAAACCATTACAGAATGTTTTAATGAGCAAATAGCCAATGCAGATCGTGTTGAAATTGCAGTTGGCTATATCTCTCGTGCTGCATTAGAAGAATTAGATCAATTAGTTATAAAGCACCAAATTTTCAACATCTGCGTTACAATCGGAATGTATTTTATTGAAGGAATGCCTGAAGGTTCCTATCATGCCGCTATTGATATAAATAAGAAATGGAAAGATGCGGGCATAGGAGAAATAAAACTGGTTCAGGCATTTAAATATCACGGCAAATTATATTGTTTTTATAAAGAAGGACAGCCAATCTCTGCAATTATCGGCTCAGCTAATTTAGGAGTTATTAAACTAGATGCAAACAATCGCAGGCAATATGAGATTGCATCTATTACAACTGAAGAATCCGAATGTAATGAAATTGGTATATTTATTGAAAAGCTAAAAGAAGCTAATTGTTCAACAAATATTGCTAACATTACTGGTATGACACTTATAAGAGAAGTTAACACTTCGTTAAGTGGAATTGATGCAGTTACTCAACTTCCTCAAACAGGAGTCCAACTCTATATGAAACATAAGACCAAAACATCTTTCGTCCTACCATTAAAAGTACCAGCATATGACGAGCGTCATATGGATGATAATAAACATTATACAAAATCAAATATTAATGTCTGCTATGCAGCGCCACGAAGTAAAAGAAAATCTCGTGATTGGTACGAAACTCAAATGACAGTAAGTAAAGAAATAACTCGTTCAGAAGGATATCCTGAAAAAAACAAAACTTTCTTCGTTATTACTGACGATGGTTATTGGTTTAAAGCACATACAACTAGTGATGGTAATAAGCAATTTAGTGCAGTTGGGGATGAGTTGATTCTTGGGAGATGGATAAAAGGTCGCCTTGTAGCCGCTGGCCTTGTAACACCTGTTAATGATACTCAAATGGATACAAACCGTAACGGAATGATTACTAGAGAGATGCTAGAAGCTTACGGCTGTGACAGTTTATTAATCTCCAAAACTGATCAAAAAGCATTAGATGAAGATGGAGCTGAACTTGATGTATGGATTATGTCATTTCACACTATAACAAATGATTGAGAGGTGGAATTATGCAATATTTAAAAACATATCTTCAAAAAATAATTGATCGTGGAAATGTAAATTTAGCAGAATCCATTGAAATGACTGCGGAAGATGTTGGCAATCAGCATATACGAAAGTTCTCATTTACAAGTCATGAAGTTGGGTTGCTTTTTGGTAATGTTCAGTCTGGTAAGACGGGTCAAATGTTTGGTATCATATGTAAAGCTACTGATTTAGGTTTTCCTGTATTTGTGTTGCTTACTACTGATAATGTTGTCCTACAGCAACAAACCTTAGACCGCGTACAAGCTGACTTGGATGGCTTTTGTATCTGTGGAGAAAATGATTCTGGAAAATTTATTGCTAATAGTCTCCTTGAACCTACCATTGTAGTCCTTAAGAAAAATTCACGTATACTAAAATTATGGGCCAATGTTTTTAACTCAACGGGCTTTATGAAAGGGAATCCATTATTTATTGTCGACGATGAGGCTGATGCAGCTTCATTGAATACTCTAGTTAATGCTAATAAACAATCTTCTATCAACAAATACCTAGATTCAATTAAGAACGGAGCATCAAGTAGCTTATACTTACAAGTTACTGGTACTCCACAAGCTATTCTCTTACAAACATTAGCATCAGGCTGGCATCCTCTTTTTACATATTATTTCCAACCAGGTGATGATTATTTGGGCGGAGATTTCTTCTTTCCTACAACTGGAAAGCCTGAGTGTATTGATTATCTTGAGAACATACAACAGCCAACTCGTAGTGTGGTAATCAGACATCTAATAGTATCTGCACAGCTCCTTTCATCTGGTGGCAAAGTTTCCAACTGTCTTCTCCATCCAAGTGTACGCCAGGCAGTACACCAACGTTTTTCAGATGATGTTATAAAGGAATTAAATTGGTGTGTTGCCAATATAAATGGCGGATTTAAGACTGAAATAGAAAAACATTACAATACATTATCTCCTTTGAAAAGCATAAAACTATCTCTTGAAGATATTTTTCTTAAAACAAAAGACTTATTAGAAAATAAAAGGATTAAAATACTTGTTATGAATGGAAAATCTGAAGTTGAAAGTTCTGAGTATACAGTTGGTTGCAATATTATCATCGGTGGTAATACTCTCGGTCGCGGCGTCACCTTCCCAGGGCTACAGACAATTTACTATACACGTACTAGTAAAAAACCTCAAGCAGATACCATGTGGCAACACAGCCGTATGTTTGGTTATGATCGTGACGCTGGAATGATGAAGATTTTTATGGATGAGCACCTTTATAAGCTATTTGCTGATATCAATGCCACAAATAATTCAATTATCTCTCAAGTTATACGGGGAATAAAGGATATAAAGATTTATTATCCAATAGGGTTAAATCCCACGAGAAAAAATGTGCTTGACAACAAACATGTTGAAATTATTTCTGGTGGTACAAATTATTACCCATTCAACCCAAATAACTCTTCTATTGAAGATATTTCAAAATTACTGGAAGCATTCTCAGATGAAGAACCGTATTATCAAATAAGTCTTCGATATATGAAAGAAATTTTATCTCACATAATCCCGAGTGTAGATTTCAAGTTATCTGCCTTCTTATCGGTTATAGATACTATTCTCTCAGAAAAACCTGCTGGGCAAGGAATACTAATAGTCCGCAGAGAAAGGAATGTTTCTCAAGGGACAGGAGCATTACTATCACCTAATGACTGGCAACTTGGGGGAACATTTCTTGACAAGGTAGTTCTTACCATGTACCAAGTAACTGGCACAAAAGGGTGGGGAGGACAACCTCTGTGGATACCAAATATTAAGCTCCCACACGATACTATGTATTATGATGTTTGTGAAGATAGTATCGCTACTTAATCTCCTACTTCAAAAAACAAATGGCAACGGTTACTCTTATATTTTAAGTAACCGTTGCCATCTATTCTTTTACATTGGGTACTGTGCTATCATACTCAATGCCAGCAAAACACTTTAGAATTGCTTCAAAAATTATTTGCGCTCCTCGGCATGGAACTGCCATACCAATTTGCTTACGCACACTCTCTTTACTACCAATAAATTTATAGTCATCTGGAAATGTTTGTAATCTTGCACGTTCCCTATTTGTCAACGCTCTAGGTTCGGCCCAATGATATATATGAGTTCCACCTCCACCACTACCTGTAACCGTATATGACGGCTTTGTTGGATCCAATCTTTTATAAATCTGACTTATTTTCGCCCCTGAAACATTAAGTTGTAACTCTTCTGGTAAGTTAGCAGTAAATGCATTCTGCCCTGGAAGAATATGTTCAAGTCTTCGTACAACCGCAATAGATTGTTTTGTACGTTCATTATTATATGCATCTTCTGGAATAGGAGGTACTTCAATTGCCGTTCTACAAGTATTATCTATCCCTGCATAAGGAATCGCTGAAGGTACTTTATATTCTACATTAATATCATCTCTAATACCAACAATAATCAATCTATGTCTTGCTTGTGGTAGTCCATACTCTTCAAATTTATATAAATGTGGGGTGATTTTATATCCCGCATGTCTTAATTCAGATAATATCTTTGTTAGCGCCTTTCCTTCATTTGCACTACGGAGACCTCCAACATTTTCTGCTACAAACCACTGTGGTTTAAAAAGCTTTAACGCTTTTACACCATAGGAATATAGAGGTCCATACTCCCCATCCATACCTTTTTGCTCACCTACAACGCTATAATCATTACATGGAAAGCCGAACGCTAATGCATCTATCGGTGCAAGTTGTGACATATCAAATGTCCGCACATCTCCACAATATACTGTTCCTGGAGCATCAGGACAAATATTGCTACGATAAGTTTCACAAGTATCTGCATCATAATCATTTGCCCACTGATGAATAATCCCAAAGTTCTCAACGCCTATTTGTGCATTAGTTGCTCCACAAGCAATACCGCCTGGTCCACAAAATAATTCTCCCAGTCTAAAAATCATTGTTTATCACCTTTCTTTCTATTAAGAAAATCAATTTCTGCTTGAATATGTTCTCTTTCACTATCATCAAGTTTTGATACACCTTCAAATATAAATTGATAATCTACAATATCTTCTTCACTCAAATATCCAGCATCTACAAACAATGATATCGTCTGAACATCATATAACTGTGCCAGTTTCTTTAAATCTCTTGGAGGACATTCAATTTGGCCTCTCTCAATTTTACTAAGCCTTGAATTCGTAATTCCTGTTATTTCATCCACTTGCTTAAGGCTTAGACTCAATCCATCACGATATGCTTTCAATCTCGCTCCTAAATCAGTCACGCTATCACCTCTAAAAGAGTATATCACTTTTGCTGCGAATTTGCAATATATTATAAAAAACGCTGCATATTTGCAGCATTAAAGAATACGGCACCTTTATTAATTTTATATTTATATTCTTCATCAACCAACTACCTATATCTACTCTAACTACTTAAAATATTTACAATCCATATTATCTACTCACCTATTTTCCAGAAGATCAAATTGGACGGCAAAAATTTAGCCAAAAAGTTCTAATTTACAACTTTTGCAAGAATGTACGCTGATCTTGCTTTTGAACAACTAGAACTACTACTCCTATTTTAATGTTACTTCTTTTGATTCCATCCATATTGGTTATCATCTATCTTTCATTACAAAACCGGTACTGGTATGCATTACATAGATTTATTACTTCTTCTGATGGATTAAGAGGCTTTAAATCAACTAGCGGAAAAGTATATTTTTTTCTTCCTTTTCTGATTGATACAATAACACCATATAAATCATCTTCCATTTCAATTCCGTGTACTTTTACTTTATCACCCATTGAAATAAAAGAAACATCTTGTGGCTCACATACCTCTGCATCAAAAGGAAACTGTAATATGCCTTCAAATAATTCTAGCCACTCTTCACGATCTGTTATTCGTAAAACACATTCATTATCACCGCCCCAAACCATATGAGCCCCACAGTCTTTACACAACAGTCCTTCTTCAACCCAATTTCCATCATCTATCTTTTCAAAAGCTACATTAGCCGAATGATATTGGACACACTTAAGAGGTTTATTTTTATTCATTCCCATCACTCTCCAGATTAGTTTTCTATACTATTATGATAGACATAACCTCTAAATATACTTTTATGCAAATCCCCTGAACAATTTGGCGTAATCGAGAAACGCGTAATTGTATGCACCCCCCTGTTCGTTTGGGAACATATAAATATGTTTCCTCATACACATAAACACACTAAAAGGCTTAAAGCATAATAGCTCTAAGCCTTGATGTTCAATGGGTTTGTTTAGTGAGCTTCACTACAGTCTCAACGTGTGCTGTTTGTGGGAACATATCTACACATAGAAGCCGATCGATCGTATATCCTGCTTCCTTAAAAACAGGCAGGTCTCTTGCTAATGAAGTAGGTTTGCAAGAGATATAAAGTAATTCTTTAGCATTAAAGTTAATGATTTTTTGAATGGCTTTAGGATGAATGCCGTCTCTTGGAGGATCAAGTACGATAATATCAGGACTTTCACTTAGGTTGTCGACTTCAGTCAGTACATCGCCAGCAATAAATTCACAGTTAGATAGCTTGTTGAAAGCAGCATTTTCTTTAGCTTTTTCTACAGCTTCCTTAACGATTTCGATGCCGTAAACTTTCTTGGCCTGGGTCGCCATGATCTGCGTAATCGTGCCAGTTCCGCAATAAAGGTCAAAGACTATTTTATGATTCATATCGGAAATAAGATTAAGTGCATTTTTATAAAGTACTTCTGCTCCGAGTGTGTTAGTTTGAAAAAATGAAAAAGGAGAAATTTTAAACTCTAATCCTAATATTTTCTCGTTTATTGCATCCGTCCCATATATAAGATCAATCTTTTCAGGTTTCACAGCGTCTGCTAAAGTATCAGATAGAGTGTGCAGAACGCCTGATACACTGCCGATCAGCTGCAAACCGGCAAGTTCGGCAGCAAGTTCTGTGAAATCAAAATCTTTTTGCGAAGAAGTTACAATATTAATAAGTATCTCGCCAAAAGTCTTAGATTTTCTGATAACAAGATAACGCATAAACCCGGTATGGGCTAGTTTTTTGTAATACTCCAAGTGATGCTTAGTACAATAGTCCAATGTATGTTCAAGGATGGCAGTAAAGTCAGGATCCACAAGCTTGCAGCCACCTACTGTAAGAATATCGTAAGTACTGTTTTTCTTATGCATGCCTAAAGTCATAGGTCCACCTTTAACAGCATCGCCAAAACTAAATTCCATTTTATTGCGGTACTCTAGCGCTTCTGGGCTTGGAACGATACCTAAGTCCTCATAACCTGCAAGGCCAGCCTCCGTAAGAAGGGCTGTTACTTGATCGTGCTTAAGTTTAAGCTGCATTTCATAGGTGAGATGCTGAGTGCTGCAGCCCCCGCACGCTCCGAAATAGTCGCAGCCTGGATCTATAAAATAATGTGGTTTTTCTAAGACTTCCAGTAATTTAGCTTCCCATTTTTGATTTTTCTTTTTAAATATCCGTGCTTTTACAGTTTGTCCTTTAAAGGTTCCTGTAATATAAATAGGTTCACCATTAAGATAAAGTATCCCTTTATTAGGAAATACGGCATCTTCTATTAAACCTTCTATGATTTGATTTTTTTTAGGCATAATGAAACTCCTTTTTAGTACATGGTGAGTTCAGAAACATTAACTTCGGAGAGAAATGCATTAACTTCTGTAGGTTTACAGTTACTGGTATCTTTATTAACAACACAGGCCGCTCCGCAGGCTATAGCATATTTCATCGTTGTAATGGTATCGAGCTCTTCGAGTTTACCCATGACAAGTGCCGCAACCATAGCGTCGCCGGCACCCACAGGGTATTTCAGATCTACACCGACTTGTATTGCATTGGCATAATAGGTTTTTTCTTGATCAATAAATAAAGCTCCGAACTTACCAAGTGAAATAAGGGCATGTTTAACTTCAGCTGCCCGTGCTTTCTGAATAATATAGGGGAAGTCTGCTTTAGTAAGTTTTCCCCAATACTCTTTTGGCATATAATCTCTATAACTAATTTTAATCATATCTGGATTAGCAGCTAGGGCATGAGAAAGCGTCTCGCCGTGGGAATCCAAAATCACATAAGCCCCTTTGTTTTTAGCAATTTTAGTAAGTGTATAATAAATATCATCTGGAACACCAGGCGGCGGGGTTCCGGTAAGGATAATAATATCTTCCTCCTGGCACATAAGGGTAAAGGATTGTACAAACTTTTCCAAGATTTCTTCAGGTACAAAAGGTCCTTTTTCATTAATTGCTGTACAAACGCCACTTGCTGTATCAATAAGTTTAGTATTAATACGGGTATCTTGAATAAGTTTAAAAAACTTAGTTTCTATACCAAGCCGCATAAGCTTTGTGCGGAAGGTATCTGCCCACATGCCGCCAATAAAACCCGTTACAATACTTTTGATACCAAAATTCATTAAAACTTTAGCGACATTTACACCTTTTCCGCCAATTTCATAAAAAGCTTCATGGATAAGGTTAACGCACCCCTCTTTATAATCACTGACAAAAATAGTTTTATCCATCGCTGGATTAAGGGTCACACAAATTATTTTTTTCATTTTTACAGCCTCTTATAGTAAAAGTTGATTTTCAAAGAATATTGTTACATATTACTCTAGTATTTGCAAGTGTTTTAGAAATATAACCGAAGGATGCTAATAAATGAACTATTTCAGTTGAAAAAATGCAATTAGTTAAAGTATAATAAGGTATGGCATTAAGGAGACTATTTAAAAGGAGGTCAAAACTTGGGAAACAATGACTTAACTAAAAAAGGTGTTCCTGACATTCATGAAAGTATCGAGCTCCATAAGAAGACAATCATGGATGATATTAATTCAACACTTAGAATAACAGTTAAAGATAAAACATATATTACAAAGCTTGTGGATTGGCCAGGTGAAAAGCTTATTTTTGCAGCACCTTTAGATAAATTAGACTGGGTACTCTTTGAACGTGAGAAAATTGTTAAGATTTCTTTTGTAACGAAGGTAGCTATATTCAGCGCTAATGTACAGATTCTTAATCATTATAGAAAAAATGAAGTATTATATTATGGAGGGGTTTTAGTAAGCCCGCTTATAAAGCAGCAGCAAAGGCAGTATTTCAGACTTGATGTCCTTATTGAAGTGGCCTATAAAGTTTTGCCAAAAGATACAGAGGACTATCAGATTGATGAACTGCCTAGTGTTAAGGCAACCTCTGTCAATATCAGCATGGGCGGCATGTGTCTTGTAAGTCCAAGCCAGCTTCATAAAGGAGACAAAGTTTTCATGAACTTTAATTTTGGGAATACGCCGATGGAGCTTTTTGGAGAAGTTCTTTTCCCAGGTGAAAAAACGGCTTCCGGCAATTATTCACACCGCCTTAGATTTTATAATGTAAATAATTCAATGAAAAACCTGCTTAATAAACTCATTTTTGAAAAACAGCGCATGCTGATGAGTAAAAATAAAGAATCGCTGACGTAACAGAAAATCCCCTTATCATTTTTCGATAAGGGGATTTATTATTATTCCTGCCAGTTGTGATACACCTCTTGCACGTCATCATCATCTTCAAGAAGGTCAAGCATTTTATTCATGCCCTTAATATCCGCATCGCTTGTTAGCTCTGTATAAGTCTGAGGAATCATGGCCACTTCTGCTGAGACCATTTCGATGCCTGCTTTTTCAAGTGCTGCATAAACATCGCTGAAAGCTTCTGGAGAGGTTGTAATGGTATAGCCCTCTTCTTCTGCTTCAAAGTCATCTGCACCTGCTTCTATAGCCAGCATCATCAGTTCGTCTTCTTCCATAGCGGCTGCTTCTTTTTCTATAACAATTTCACCTTTTTTGTCAAACATAAAGGATACGCAGCCTGTGGTGCCCATATTGCCGTTGCCTTTAGAAAAAGCTGCACGGACATTGGCTGCTGTACGGTTTTTGTTATCGGTAAGGGTTTCTACTATAACAGCTACGCCGCTTGGGCCATAGCCTTCATAAGTAATGTATTCATAGCTTACAGAGCCATCTTCGCCTGCAGCTTTTTTGATGCTGCGGGTAATGGTATCATTTGGCATATTGTTGGATTTAGCTTTTGCGATTACATCACGGAGTTTGCCATTTACTAGAGGATCAGCGCCGCCTTCTTTAACAGCTACTGCAATTTCACGGCCGATTTTTGTAAATATTTTTCCTTTTTGTGCATCGTTTTTAGCTTTTTTATGTTTAATATTTGCGAACTTAGAATGTCCAGACATATTTCCATTATCCTCCTTAGTAAGTATCTCTCTTATAACTTATTTATTTTACCATACACAGGAAGCAACTTGCAATCACTCCTAGAGAGAAACAGAGATGAGCGTATACTCCCCTTCCTGAATAGAAACTTCAGCGTTTGTATTTTCTATAATCCATTCTTTAAAAGACTCCTGGCAGCCTGCTTCAACTTCAACTTCAAATTTGACAGTTTCGAGATAAGTTGTATTTCTTATTGTATAATGTTGATCTCTTAAAAGATACTGAACTTTACCAATTAAAGTATAATCCATCTCTAAATAAAAAAGCTGTATCCGTTTTTTTTCAATGATCCCTGCGGCAAGAAGGCCTTCTTTTGCAGCATGGCCATAGGCTCTTACTAAGCCTCCTGTCCCAAGCAGTGTGCCTCCATAGTATCTTGTCACACAAATAAGCGTATTTTTAATATCTTCTCCTTTTAATACATCTAAGATAGGTTTGCCAGCAGTACCCTGGGGTTCGTCGTCATCACTGAATCTTCGAATCTCATTATGTTCACCTATCTGATAAGCAAAGCAGTTATGGGTTGCATCATAATATTTTTTTCTTAATTGAGCCAGTGCGTTTTCTGCTTGTTCAGAAGTAGTAACTTCTAAAACAGTTGCAATAAATCTAGACTTTTTTTCTATCGTTTCAGCTTCGCCTGGCTGTCCTATGGTCTTGTATTTGTTCAGCATACTATCACCTTGTGTTCCAAAATTACCTTTATACTAACATATATCAAGGGATTATCGCAATACGTATAAAAACCTGCCAGCTTTATAAAAGCTTAGCAGGTCCCGATATCAAACAGTACATTGTTCCATACTTACATAATCATCCAATATATTTATAAATGTAATAAGCGTTACACAGCCTTTATAGAGCAGCTTTGCTAATCGATTAGCCGATTCATAGTTTTGAGTAAAATACTCGCTGGCACTCAGGAGCTTATCATTATATTCTTCTACAATTTCAATGCCGTAAAAGTCATTTTTCTTAAGCATATAATAACTTCTGTTTATTCCATTAATTTCGTTTTTGCCGATATACTGCTTTTCAACTAACATTCTGCTTCCTCCTAAAATTCTTCTAACGTTTAAGAAACATTTTCTCTACGTCAAATTATATAGTAATTTTATACAATTTAACAGGGAAAAATATCGCAGAATGAATCTATTTATTACTACTTTCAACAAATATTTTTAGTCGAGACAGAAAAAAACTATTATTAACGGGGAAATTTATAAGTTTTAACAAATATTATACATTAATTTGCGATAAAAAAATCAAATCTCATCTCTATTTAACTCTGTTTTCGACAAAACCCATCATTTTATATAGGATTCAATTTTGTAAAACTTATCTTTTGGAAGATAGCCTTCCAGGCTGATGGCGTCATCAAGATAATCCTCTTCAATACGCTCACCGTGATTATGACAAAAAGTTACAATATCATGTTGATTATAAGGTACCATAATTTTGAATGGGATCATATTTTCATAAATGATATCTTCAATTAGATTTAATAATTTATCACAATTCATATTATGTTTAGCAGAAATTTCAATTTGAACGCCAGCGGTTTCATCTTTAGGATAAATTTCGCAGGGTTTATCAATCTTATTATAAACTGCAATAATTGGAATATCTTTAATATCAAGCTTTTCGAGGGTTTCATAGACAACCTTTTGATGAGTAGCTATATGAGCAGAACTTACATCCATGACATGCAGAATAATATCAGCATACTTCGCCTCTTCAAGCGTAGAGTAAAAGGCTTTAATTAAATGATGCGGAAGCTTGCGTATAAATCCAACTGTATCAGTTAGCAAAATCTCAGAACCGCTTGGAAGTGTTACGGCCCTCGTTGTGGGATCAAGTGTTGCAAACAGCTGGTTTTTAACATAAACGTTACTGCCGCTGAGCTGATTTAGCAGGGTCGATTTACCAGCATTTGTATAACCTACAATAGCTACAATAGGTGTATTGTTTTTTTCTCTGCGGGAGCGTATAAGATGACGATGTTTTTCAACCTCCGAGAGTTCAGCTTTTAAAATTTCCATTCTTGTTTTGATATGTCTTTTATCCAGTTCCAGCTTTTTTTCACCAGGGCCCTTGCTTCCTATTCCTCCTCCTTGTCTTGAGAGCATTTCTCCAAAGCCGGTAAGCCTTGAATACTGATACTTAAGCTGAGCCATTTCTACTTGGATTTTTCCTTCTCTAGATAAAGCACGAGACGCAAAAATATCTAAAATAATCATCGTACGGTCTAAAATCTTAACATGTATTATTTCTGACAAGTTGCGCATCTGAACAGGAGAAAGTTCATCATCAAATACTAATCCTGTAGCATCATTTAAAGCAGCCAACTCCTTGATCTCTTCAGCTTTGCCAGTACCAATATAAAGTGCAGCATGGATATGGTCTACCCTTTGAAGTATTTTGTCAATGACTACACCGCCGGCAGTTTCAACGAGTTCCTCCAGCTCTTCTAAGCTTTCCCAAGCGTTTTTTTCATCATATTGTTTTTTTTGCGCTGATACAAGTATAAATCTTTCTTGTTTTTGACTATTATCGTTCATAGAGTTCCTTTCTTAATTAGCTTAAGTTTATTTCTTTAATTTTAACTTTTTTTGATAGTAAATCGACATCTTTTTTTGAGCATATGGGTTTATCAATATCACAGTCAGCGGCCAAAGCTGAGGCTAAACACATTTTAGCGAACTTTTCCTGCTCGTATTTTCGGTTAATGCCTATGGCAAAGGCTCCAAGAAAGGCACCGCTTGATGCTGTATTACTGGTAACTTTATTGATACGCATAGGGGATTCAATAAAGCAGTATTTATTTTTAGAAAGCATTAGTGCCCCTTGCTCCTTAAGATAAACGCCAATATAGTGGACGCCTTGTTTTAAATAAGGAACAAGGTTTGAAATGAGATGCTCTATAGAGTACGTCTCATCTGCAATGCCCAGCTGATGTAATTGATCTTTCGTAAACATTAAAGCATAGGGAACTTCAGAAAGTGCATGTTCAAGCACTTCTTTTTGTCCTGTACATACTATAGTCTTAATATTAAACAATTTGCCTTCTCTTATCCATTCTTTATAGATCATAGGGTTTATTCCAGAAGGAATATAGCCTGCCAAAAGCAGCGTTGAAACTTTTTTTAAGTGAAGTTTCAGCTTTTGGCTTAGTTTATTTACTTCTTTACTGAAATCATAAGTCTGATCACGTTTGAACAGATAGTAGGTATTTGATGTTTCAAGCTGTATTCTCATTTTATGTGGTGTTTCAGTATCCATCCATATGATATCTGATTTGATACGAGATTTATCTAAGTAGTGTTTAATATATTTGCCCGCAAACCCCCCCAGCATACTAAAAAGCATAGGTTCTTCCTGCAGAACTTTAATAATTTGCGCACTGTGAATGCATTTGGATAAAATATTTAATGTAACTTCATTAGAATTAATTTCACGATTAGGTTCAAGGAAATCAACATTATATATGTATTCTACCGATGGAAAGGGTGCAACCGTTATAATCATCTTTTCACCAACCTTTAACTAGTAAGTCTTGCTTATTATAGTTATAGCATACTCTATGATAAAATATCCATTAGTTTTTGATAAGAGTAAAAAGATTATTCAGCGCTTAGGGGGCAACATCCAGTATATTTTTATCAGGAACATTAACATAGTTTGGAGGGACATCACCGGAAATAACTTTATCAATTAGAACAACGCGTCTTCTTACGACTACCTGATCTGAGAATAAAGGCACTACAACTTGTACAGTAGCTTCCACATCCAGCCATACGGTATGATTGACCTGATTGATACCCGTTGAGCGAATATTGTTATCATAATTGACTCTGACGGTTCCGATTGGAAGCACATCCACACTTATTTCTGGACCTAAGTTAGCAAAGAGTCTGCTGCCTGTCAAATTCCCAAGAGGGATTTTGAATTTAACGACTCCGATCGTTTGAAGTTCATCCATTGTATTGTCAACGATGCTTGCGCACAAGTTGTTGATCATAATAGAGTTTACGTTCCATGATACCAGTTCACCTGAATCATTGTAGTCGTAGCTGATAAGATCCTGCATCGTTGTTTGGTTGGTTAATAAAGATTGTGTAATACCCTGATTAATGGCTTTAGTAGCTACAGAATTTGCTTGAATCTTTGCCATTGCAAGAACGGTAGGAATAATTTGTCTGTCAAGCTGAATATAAGTTGCTGTAATTATGGCAATAATAATAATAATTGATACAATTCCCTGCACTTTTGGAGCATGAGGGCGCTTGCGTTTATAAACTGACTTGTTTCTATAGATTATTTCAGGCATAAAGGCCTCCTACAACAGTACTTTGTACAAATTATATTCAAGCGGACTTGTACACATGCGATAAATAAGTAGTAATACGATATATTTTTGGCTAGATTTGGTATATAATAGGTTAATGTTTTATAGATTACAATTATTACAATTTAAATTTAACTTTGCCGGAAGACTATATATTTGATATAATAGTTTATTGAGGAGGAGAAAGCATATGAATTACTCAAAAGAATCCAGAATAAAATCAGAAAAGAAGAATAATGATACAAAAAAGAAAATACGTAAAAAAAGTAAAGTTGTTGCTTTTAGAATTGTATTTATGTCTTGTATCATTTGTTTGTTTGCGGTGGTTGGCGCAGGGCTTGGCCTTTTAATAGGTATTATAAAAAGTACACCTGACGTTTCACAGCTAGATCTTAAACCAACAACGAACTTCACATCTTTTGTATACGACTCAGAAGGTAAACCAATAGATAGTTTCTCAGGTGCAGAAAACAGGATTTATGTTTCATTGGATGAGATTCCGGTGTATCTGCAGCAAGCTTTTGTTGCCCTGGAAGATGAACGTTTTTATGATCATAATGGTGTAGATATCAGAGGGATGTTCAGAGCACTTTTTTCTAACTTGAAAAGCGGCTCGTTTAGAGAAGGGGCAAGTACCATCACTCAGCAGCTTATTAAAAATAATATTCTGACCTCAGAAAAAAAGCTGACTCGAAAAATTCAAGAGCAATATTTAGCGATAGAATTCGAAAAACTATATACGAAAGATCTTATTCTTGAGTATTATCTCAACACTATTGCTTTAGGACATGGGGTAAATGGTGTACAGGCAGCTGCAAATCGTTACTTTAATAAAGACGTTAACAACTTAACGCTGGCTGAAAGTGTTGTTATAGCAGTTATTACGCAGGCTCCTACAAGATATAGCCCTATTCTCAACCCAGAAAATAACAAAGGTAAAGTGCAAATTGCTTTAGCCAAGATGGTGGAGCAAGGCTATATTACAGAAGCGAAAATGCAGGAAGCTCTCAATGAGGATCCCTATACCAATATTCAAAAAGTACATCAAGAATTTGTTGAAAAATCAAGCCGAAGTTACTTTGTTGATGCCATGATGCAGCAGGTTATCAACGATCTGCAGTCACAAAAGCAGATGACATCGACGCAGGCGAACAATCTTATTTATGGGGGCGGGCTTCAGATCTACACGACGCTTGATAGTAATATTCAGGGTATAGTTGATAAATATGTTGATGATGAGTCCCTCTACCCTCAAGAATCCTATGAGCTTAAGCTGAACTACAGCGTTAATGTAAAAAAGGCCAATGGGAATATTGTTAAGTTAGGCGGCGAAGGCCTTGTAAAAAGTGAAAAGGATATAGAAAGTTTTATACAAGCTAAAAAAGACGACTGGGGAATTACTGCTGGGGATAAAATAGAAAAAGAAACGCTGTTAAAAATGCCACAGCCGCAGACTGCATTTGTTGTTACCGACTATCGCACAGGAGAGGTCAAAGCATTATCAGGAGGCCGGGGCGACAAGCCAAATAGAGCCTTTAACCGAGCGACTCAGGCGCAAAGGCAGCCAGGTTCTACTTTCAAGGTATTAGCAGCTTACGCTCCAGCTATTGACACTGGCAAGCTTTCACCAGGCTCCATGTTAATCGATGAGCCTTTAACCATTAAACTGCCAACTGGCAACTATTCTCCTAAGAACTGGGATGGAAAATATGAAGGACCTACTTCTATCAGACGAGCTATTTATAAATCAATGAATATCTTGGCAGTTAAAACTGTTGAACTCGTAGGAATTGATACAGCTTATGATTATTTGAAAAACTTTGGATTTACTACCATTACCCCTACGGATAAGGTATATTCCTTGCCATTAGGCGGGTTAACTCAAGGGGTAACGCCTCTGGAACTTAATGCTGCTTATGGGGCAATTGCCAATGATGGTGTTTATGTTCCGCCGATTCTTTATACGAAAGTTCTAAATAAAGATGGACATATCCTTTTGGACAATACGCCGGAAGCTATAGCTTTAAAATCTCATCCAGCCATTAAAGAATCAACGGCTCACATGTTAACCGATATGATGCAGGAAGTTATTACAGTAGGAACAGGCGCGAGATTAAAGTCTTCATTCAGCGGCATGCCTATCGCTGGTAAAACCGGGACAACATCAGATGATAAAGATCTTTTATTTGCTGGTTATACACCTTATTATGCTGCTACGATATGGACTGGTCATGATACGCCTAAGAAGCTGAGATATCCTAAAGGAAGTTATCATTTAGACATTTGGGGTAAGATTATGAAAGAAATTCATCAAGATTTGCCTTACAAAGCTTTCCCGAAGGTTAATACCTCTAATTCAGGGGTTTCAGAGGTTCATATTTGTACTTTATCTGGCAAGCTAGCGACAGATTTATGTAAAGCAGACCCGGATCATGAGATCAAAACAGAATTCTTTAATAGTCAGAATGCACCTGAAGAAGTATGTGATATGCATGTGCAGCTGGATATTTGTACAATTACTAACAAGATTGCTTCTGAGTTTTGTCCTAAAGAAAGCATTGTTAAAAAGACAGTTGTGCGTAAAACTAATGGCAATAATCCAGATATTCCAAGTGAAATCTGTGATCTTCATGGTTCAGAGGGGATACCTGGTATAGATTGGCCGACTATTCCTGACAATCCGCCTGTTCCAGGTAATCCAAATGACTGGCCAACAGTACCTACAACACCACCGACAGGACCAACTACGCCGACAGTTCCAACTGTGCCGGAACCAACACTTCCGCCTGTCGTAGATCCTGCGCCGAAACCGAAACCAGATGATACAGATGACTTTTTTGTTCCACAGAACTAAAAAAAAGCTTGAGCTTTTAAGCTCAAGCTTTTTTTTATTCAAAAACCGATGGGTCATCTATAACAGGTACGTCAGGAATAAATAGATCAAATTCTAGGTTTGGTTCTGTTGTCTGAGGTGAGTCAGGTACACTTGGAACCTCAGGATTAAATGCGGGAACAGCTGCCTTGGTCCCAACTTTTATAGTCGCAGCCCGAGGTCTATAATAGCTGTTATTAACAAGTTCCTTTTTTACAAGATTTCCATCTTTATAATATAGCCTATACAGTTTAACCTTTTTGCCTGATAAAGCTTTAATCTCTTCTACCTGAGTGCCCTGAGGTAGTGATGCATCTTCTACATATTTAGGAGCAGGTGGATTGATGACTTCAGTTGTAACAGAGTCAAATTTAACTTCGTATTCTGGTTTTACTGAAGGATGGGCAAAAATATTGACGAAAACTTTATTATTCTCACAGTAGCTCTCGATAAATAAAGGATACTCTGTATTATTTTTAAACTGAAAGTCTATAGCATTTGAAACATAGGTTGCATCACGGCCGAGCGGCACATAGGCAACTGGCAGTGAGTGATTTTGACGCATGGTGATATCTAAATTTGTAAGGAGTAAGGAATTATAGAGAGTAGAAGCAATCTGACAGACACCGCCGCCTATTCCATCTTCTAATTTTCCATTAATAATAACTTTAGAAGACCTATACCCTGCGCTATAATTGATAGGTTCAAGATACTTGCCTAGAGAAAATACTTCTCCTGGCAGAAGCATGGTATTAATTTTACTTGCAGCCACCTTCAAATTCATATTTCTATTAGCATCTGAATTATTATAGGAGGTTGTAAAGCTGGCTACTACATTTTGAATATCCTTAAAAGACTCACTTGTATATTTGGCAGGTACTTTTCTAACTTCTGCTTCTATTTCGATGTCCTCTGTTGGGTCAGCATCCAGAGCATTAAAGGCTTTTTCAACTGTTCGTACCAGATCCAGCTCTTCTCCTTCTGTTTCAGGTGTAATAATAAATTCTCTGTTTTTTCGTGCGATAACAGCATCTACTGGCTCAATATGAAACTTGGATGCGTAGGATTCCAATAAGGTATGAATTTTTTCTTTATCATAAATATATTTAAGATCAAAAGCAGCAACTTCATTGGACATATTTTTCATATACTGATATCTTTCGAATAGATTGCCTTGATGTCCTACAGCATAAGCCTTATCAAGAACCTCATCCATATTGTATTCAGATCCTAATTCATGAAACGGAATTTTGTAAGACACTTTTCCTTTATAGACAATTAAACTTTTGTTTTCAACTTGCTGTTTCAAATGGTCTTGGATTTTTTTGTAAGCCTGCTCTCTAGTCAGGCCGCCTATATTGGTTTCATTTATTAGTACCCCATTAGCAAAGACCTTATCAAAATCAGAAACTTTTGTATATATGTAAGAAACGGCACCAATTGAAAAGCCGCTGATGATTACAATAACAACAATTATAACCCATTTGAAAGTATGTTTAATCCCCATCTCAACTCCTCCTAGCGATAATAATAGTCATGCTTTTAGTATGTCATTTGGTGCCAAATGCATGCATCATGTGGAATAATTAATAATACAATATAATCTATAAGCCCTATGAGGCATTTATTACATAAATTAGCTGAGAAAATATTCCAAAAAGAAGCGCAACTACAATTAAAATGCTTATTGAACTAATAATCACTTTTCTATTTTTGTTTATCCATCTGTATAAATTATATTTTCTTTTTTTTGTCGATTTCATTCGCTATTCCTCCCATTGTATTATACCATTACTGATGCAATAATTACCATCTATTTTTCTTATATTGTTATCAATAAACTCAATTTTTAGAATATTATCTTCTAAAATATCTAATATTCTGCCACGACCTAATTTGCTATGGCTGATCCACTGATTCTTTTGAATATGAAGCGCTAAATATTTATGAATTAATTCTTCTATAAACAAGGAACATTTAACAGGTTTGGCATATCTTTCAGCAGGAATATAAAAGCGCAGATTAGATTTGGCCCTGGTCATTGCTACGTAAAATAATCTTCTTTCCTCTTCAAGATCCATATCATTATTGCATTTGTGATGTGGGATGCTGCCCTCTACGACATTAATAATGAATACATGATTAAATTCTAAGCCTTTTGAGCCGTGCATCGTAGTAAGGGTAACAGCTTCTTTTAAAAACTCATCTGGAGTCTGGTCTTTAATTCGTTGTGAAATTTCTTTAAGAAAAGCTTCCCAAGCTGAGACATTTTCAAAATTTTTTGATGATTCTTCAAGTTCGTCCATCATTTCAAATAAACTGTCGCTAGGTATTTTTCGGTAAGCTGCATAATCGGCTACGTAGTTATCATATCCAATATTTTGGCGAATATAGGCTATGGCGGTACATAGCGGCAACTCTTTTAGTTTTTGTAAGTCAAAAAGTAACTGCTGAATATAATTTTTCTGCCATTCACTCAGCTGCTCTTCAGATAATAAATTCATGAAGAAGCTCCCTTGTTGATGACGGACTTTGTCGATAACAGTTTTACTGATATAGCGTTTTGGTTTATTGAGGAGATTAGCAGCAAAATCAGTAAGATTAATATTTTGGGCAAGGTAAAGATAACCAATAATATCCTTGGTAATCCACTGTTCATAAAGACTGATCATGCCATCTCTCAAATAAAAGGGTATGTGGGAAGTTATCAGAAGTTCAACAATTGGACGGGCTTCTAGATGTGTTCTGAAGATAACAGCCATGTTGCTTAGTCTTTCGCCTCGATGTTTTAACCTTACTATTTCTTCAAGAATGCGATCGGCTTGTTCCTTAGAATCTTTGCAATAAATAAGCTGTGGGGCTGATCCTTTAGGATTTGGGGTTGTCAAGTTTTTAAGATAGCGGTTTTTATTTGAAGCAATTAAAGCCATACTGTAATCTAGTATGCTTTGAGTAGACCTATAATTTACATCCAGATAAAACTCTTTAGCCGAAGCAAAATGTTTCTTGAAGTCTAATAAAAATTCAGGTTTGGCTCCCCTGAATTTATAGATACTTTGATCATCATCGCCTACCACGAATATACTTTTTTTATCACCTGTGAGCATTTTGATAATTTCAAATTGTACTAAGTTAATATCTTGAAATTCATCAATAAGTATATAGCGATAGCGGTTTTGAACGGCTTGCAGGACGGCTTTATCGTTACATAAAAGATGATAACAATCAACGAGCATATCATCAAAATCAAAACGATTATTCAGTGCTTTATAATTTTCATATTGTTTAACAAGCTCATAAAAAACTTCTTTTGAGATGCCGTCAGGATAGTAATATTTGGGGTTAATTAATTGGTTTTTCATAAGAGACAAATGTTTAATAAATTCATCTATAAAATCTTCATATTCATCTGCTTCCAATTTAAGATAAAAATTTTGCAATATAGACTTTTTATCATAATCACTTAACAAGTTGCTTACTGCATATTGAGCTGGGTAAGCCGCTTTAAGAATTCTATAAAAAATGCTATGAAGTGTTCCGAAATGAACACTCTTTATTTGTGATTGCTCTAAAAAACGCTCTCTCATCTCTTTTGCCGCCAGTTTACTGAAGGTAACAACTAAGATGTGCTGACCTAGGCACTCCAGCTGATGAATCATATAATTAATTCTATTAATAATCACATGCGTTTTTCCGGATCCTGGTCCTGCGATGACAATAGTAGGTCCCAAAGAACAAGTGACAGCTTGAACTTGGCTGGTGTTTAAATCTAAATGCATATTTTTCAACTCACTTATTAAGGTTTATATTTCCTATTATATCATAACTTGGCCTTTAAATTAAAAATAATTTATATTATAATGGAAACAATGAGTTAAGAAAGGACAACATATAATGGATATACGCTCACTGCTTCCTCTTATTTTTTTAGTATTAGGGGTAACAACTCTATTTATAACATTTAAAATGAAACTGGAAAAGGATGTGCAAAAAGATAAAAAGTCTTTAGACACATTTTATGAAAAAGAACTAAAGGCCCAATTTACCCGAAAAAAAGAAATTCCGTCATCTTTTTTCATATCTATTGATCCAGCACGTATTTTATTTGTCAATCACAGCGCTTGTAAAACTCTTTATGAACAAGTATTGACACTAAGTAAAAGAAAGATGACTAACTTAAAAGCCTATACTAACCTGCAGCTTAAGGAGTCTTATGGAATAGCACAATTTGAACAACTTATAACTTATGAAAAAAATTATTTGACTTTTATGGACATTTTAGTAAAATATGGTACTATAGTATATGAAAATGGATATGTGCAGGAAGCCAAGGCAGTATTAGAGACAGCCCTGGATTATCAGTGTGATGTGTCCAAATGCTATATTATGCTTTCGGCCATTTACTTGAAGTTGAAAGACAAAGGTGCGCTGGAGTATCTTAAAAGTGCTGCTCTTCAAAATATGGAGGGAAATTATTACTTAAATAAAGTACTTCTTAGAATTGAAGAAACAAAACAACAGATAGATTTATGAAAGAGAGATGATAAATTATGAATATTGGTATTTTTACAGATACATATTCTCCCCAGGTTAATGGTGTCGTAAGTTCTATCCTAACGTTAGAAAAAGAACTCAGAAAACAAGGACATAATGTGTATGTCTTTACAATAAGTCATCCAGATGCAAAAGAACAATCCAACTATGTATACCGAATAGCAAGTCTGCCTTTTATTTTTTTAAAAGACCATCGCGTTGGTATTTTATACTCTAACAGACTTGTACGTAAAATTAAAAGACTAAAGCTTGATATTATTCTCTCACAAACAGAATTTTCATTAGGGATATTTGCAAAGTTAGTCTCCAAGAAACTATCTATTCCTATCGTGCACACGTATCATACAATGTATGAGGAGTATATGCACTATATTTCAAAAGGGATTGATTTTTCTCCTAAAATTGCAAGAAAGTACAGTAAGTCTTTCTGTAATGGGGTTGATGGGGTAGTAGCCCCTACTAAAAAAACTGAGCGGCTCCTTAGAAGCTATGGTGTCAAAAAGCCCATTAGAGTTATACCGACAGGAATAGACTTCTCCCCTCTTGATAAAAATAATTATTCACAGGAAGAAATAATGAATCTAAAGCAAGTCTTTGACATTCCTTTAGAGGATCCGATTATTCTATTTGTAGGTCGTGTTGCTAAAGAAAAAAGTATAGATGTTATTATTCGGGCACTGCAGCTGCTTGTTTTAAGAGTTCCTGAGGCCAAACTAGTTATTGTTGGTGATGGGCCTTCGAGACTTGAACTGGACGAATTAGCAACGCAGCTAGGTATTCAGGATTCGGTTATATTTACTGGAATGCAGCCGTGGAATACAATAGGCAAGTTCTATCAAATAGGAGATATTTTTGTCAGTGCTTCAGTTACTGAAACACAAGGGCTTACTTTTGCAGAAGCAATGGCTGCTTCTCTTCCGGTCGTCGCCAAAGAAGATGAAAGTGTAGCGGGGCTAATTCGAAACGATTATAATGGCAAGTTATTTCATTCCGAGGAAGAACTTGCAGTTATTCTAGAAGAGCTTATTAAAAATTCAGAGTATAGAGTGATGCTGGGGCAGCATGCCGAGCATTCTGTTAAACCTCTGTCGGCGGAAGTCTTTGGGTTAAATGCAATAAACTACTATACTGATATTATTAATGACTATATACAAAACAAAAACAGTAAAAAAAAATAAAAAAGCTAAAGCCTAAACACACAGTAGGAGCCCATTAAGATCAGTCTTAATGGGCTCCTACTTTAATACATATGACCATGTTCTAAAGCTGTATGTGCTTCAGAAGGAAGTTCTTCAAAGCTTTTCTTTAGTCCGAATGGACATACACTTAGAAACATACAAATAGAACACTTAGGAGACCTAGCTACGCAAATAGCTCTTCCATGTGCAATAATTTGCGTATTATATCTTATCCAGTGCTCTTTTGGAAGAAGCGCCATAAGATCCATTTCTATTTGAGTAGGATCTGTATGAAGGGTTAGTCCAAGACGAATACTAATACGTTTAACGTGGGTATCTACAACGATACTTGGAATATGAAAAATATTACCACGTATTACATTGGCTGTTTTTCGCCCTACCCCAGACAGGCTAGTGAGGACCTCGATGCTGCTCGGTACTATTCCTTGACAATCGCTGAGTATTTTTTGAGAACATGCTATAATATTCTTCGCCTTATTTTTATAAAAACCAGTGCTTTTGATATCCTCCTCCAGCTGGCTAAGATTTGCCTCAGCAAAAGACTGTACGGATGGATACTTTTTGAATAAGCCGGGGGTGACTTTATTGACACGGTCATCAGTACACTGGGCACTCAATATAGTAGCGATGAGCAGCTGAAAAGGGGTTTCATGATCTAGATAGCATACAACATTTTTAGGATAATGCTCGTCCAGGATTTCTAAAATACGAGAGACTTGTATAGTGCGTTTCATGTTTAGGACTCCTTATTTAACAAGATTGTACGTACATTTTCTGCTGAATAGTCAAATAAGATTTTACATGGCGTTTGAAGCTTTCTTATGTTCTTGTAATCATAATTACAAGAGGCATTAAATACATCATATTTAAAGTATTCAATATGAGAAGACCTTAACCTCTGCCTTGAAGACAGCGCTAAAAGCTGCGGTGAAACAGCCGCAATATAGAGATCGTCCTTTAGCAGCTTACTGCCCTCCTCTTTCCATCTTTTATCTTCTAGTGTTTGAAGTTCTGCAGGAATTTCTTTTAGACGCTCATGCTTTAAATAATCAAAGCGTATAAGATCTTTAAGGAGTTCATGATCAATATAGGACTTGGTTTTGGCAAATTCAGCAAGCTTTAAGTAATAGGATAATTTATTATGCTGCATTAAATCATATTTTTTTTGTTCCCAATACAGGGTGAGTTCTTCAAAAAAGTGAAATGGAGAGGAAAAGCATATAAATAGGTATTCAAGCGATAGTTTAAATCTCTCACTGTTATAATATCTCTCAAGCATCTCTTCTATACCATGAAGAAGCACGATTTCATCATAGGTTATGGCTTTAGTATACAGGACTTCATAAGGCGCCTCATCTTTATACACAAGCCCATATTGAAGAGAGCTTTTACGAAGCCCAGACCCTTTAAGCACCTTAAGAAATCCAAGCTGCAGCTGCTCAGGACGCAACAGAATAACGTCGTTAAATGAATCTTTAAAAGAATGATAGGATTCTAGGGGAAGTCCTGCTATAAGGTCTAAGTGCTGATGAATATTCCCTAAAGCCTTAATCTTGGTTACAGTTTCACTTGCTTTCTTATAGCACATTTTACGTTTTATAACTTTTAGTACTTCCTTGTTTGTAGACTGCACACCTATTTCAAACTGGAAAAGGCCTGGTCTTGCCTGGCTTAATAATTCAATAACTTCATCATCAATTAAATCTGCAGCAATTTCAAAATGAAAGTTAGTATGACGATTATCATGAGTTATTAAATAATTCCAGAGTTCCATTGCAAATGATTTATTGGCATTGAAGGTGCGGTCTATAAATTTAACCTGCTTTACTTCATGGTCTAAAAAGTACTGCATATGTGTTTTTACTCTGTCTAATGGTACAAATCTTACGCCGCTTTGGGCTGAGGAAAGACAGTATTGACAGTCAAAAGGACATCCTCTTGAACTCTCATAGTAGATAATTTTATGCGCAACACTTGATAATTCATCATAAACAAATGGCAGCTCAGAAAGATCAAGAGGCATTCGCGGAGCATTTCTTATGGTATGCGAGTATTCATCTTTATAAACAAGTCCCGGAACACTTGAAAGCTGACGGTCTTTTTTGATGTAGTAATCAAGGTATTCTTTCCAAGTCGCCTCGCCCTCTCCTTCCATGATGATATCTGCGTCCAGTGATAAGAGTAAGTTTTCTGCTTCATAGGATACTTCCGGCCCCCCAAGGATAATAGTCGTATCAGGCAGAATTTTTTTGAGTGTAGGAATGAGTGTTTTGATAAAAGCCATATTCCAAATATAACATGAGATACCAAGAACATTAGGGGCAGCTTTGTAGATTTCCTTTATAATCTCATTTTCATGGTTATTAATAGTTGTTTCAAGAATGTGTATTGAATCCTTATAGTCTGTGCAATAGTATTTTATAGAGCGCAGGGCTAAGGATGAATGAATATATTTAGCATTAATAGCAACTAAAAGAATGTTCACTTTTCAAATCCTTTCATAAATGACTTGACTTATTATAACATGTTTTTAATGCTGATATAAATAGCTGATTTGACTGGACTTACAGATATCAGCGTATACAGGCAAGGTTTATAACTATTATTTGATGGAATATGTTAATTATTAACTTACTTTTATTTTTATGAAAATGCCATACTAACTATAAATTCATATTTAGGGGGAGTAACAATGCATAATAAGAAGGCTTTTTATAAAAGTATGATCAGCATTTTCATCTTTTTTAGTTTATTTGGTCTTGTATTTGGTGTCAAAAGTGATATCAATGATTTGATATTATTTTTATCTGAAGAGGATATTATTATCACAGAAGATGTAGGAACTAAAGGGAGCTATGAAGGTTATGATTATAAGAATAAAGTAAATTATAGAATCTTGGCAGATGATAATGGACGTATTACTGATTTTACTGTAGAATCAATGGATACAACTTATGATAAGTTAGATTTTAGTAAAATACAGGGGCTTAAATGGTTTACTAATCACTATTTAGAAAGTAATAGAGAATTCTTTAAAACCATAAAAGAAAATATACAGAATACTACTTATCATCAAACAGGAGAAATAGATTTAGGAGAATGGAAAGTAACACTGCTTGTTTTTCCACTTCAAGGCGGGAAAATGGATATAAGTCTGCACTTAACAGACGATGCTTCAACGGATAAAAAGCAAAATCTAAATAATACGCTGAGTAATTTAAAAAACATTTATAGCGCTTTAGGCTGCATAGAAATTAAAAATTCTAAAATGCAGACAGGGCAAATGAGTTATAGGCTGCCGTATTATAAAATTAATCCTGATGAAAGTCTATATTATAATGCTTTTGTTAATCATAATAACAAGATTTACAAAACGCAGTTTATTTATTATAAAAACGGAGTTGATTTTAGCTATAAGGATATTCCACAGATTAAACAGATAATAGGATCAACTATGGGTCAACAAAATTATCCTTTTGATAAATTAAATGTTCAGTTTAACCATCTAAAAGATCAGATTATGGATGAAAAAACGGCAATAAAAACCAGCCGTTCATCATGGTCTCATTATAATAATAAGACAATAATGGATGTTGAACATTATGAAACAAGAAATCAGATTCGTGTAAAGATTACGGTTTATTTAGCTAAATAAAATAATAAGAAGCAAGAGATAGCTCTTGCTTCTTATTATTGGTTAAAATAGTTTTAATACGATTAACGAGTGCCTGCTGCGCCGCCTACACCAGTTCCTACAGGGGCTGTACCCATTGCTCCACCAGCAGTACCGGCACCAGCGGTGCCAGCAGTACCAGCTGCACCAGCACCTCCAGGAGTAACTATTCCAGTTGGACCAGCGCCGCCAGCGCCACCAGTTCTAGCACCACCAGCACCCATACCACCAGCGCCGGCTGCGCCGCCAGCATTAGGTGCAACACCTGTACCTGGTGTAGTTCTGAGAACGTTATCTCCAGGGGCACATGCTGTAAAGGCTAAACTCATTGACATAATGATAAATAATGCGAATGCTTTTTTCATAATGTACTATACTCCTTTTTTATAAAATGTTTATCGAGTATAGTATTATCACTTTAGACTATTTTATGCGTACAAGTTATTAGTTGCCATGAGATGCTAATTTTTGATGTATGGCTTGGGCAGCTTTTTTACCAGCCCCCATAGCCAAAATAACTGTAGCGGCCCCAGTCACAACATCGCCGCCGGCATAGACATTTTCTTTTGTCGTAGACATCGTATCTTCACAAACAACGATGCCGCCCCAGTTTGTTACATCGAGACCAGGGGTTGTTGTACGAATAAGAGGATTAGGACTTTGGCCAATAGCAATAATCACCGTATCAACAGCTACAAAATGACTGCTGTTTGGTTTGACGACAGGTTTTCTTCTGCCAGAGGCATCGGGTTCGCCAAGTTCCATTTCAATACATTCCATTTTTTCTACCCAGCCGTCATTGCCATATATACCTATAGGATTACATAGAAGTTTAAATATAATACCCTCTTCTTTTGCATGATGAATTTCTTCTAAACGTGCAGGAAGTTCAGCTTCACTTCGTCTATAAATAATATAGACTTCATCCGCACCGAGTCGTTTAGCGGTTCTTGCAGCATCCATCGCTACATTTCCACCGCCAATCACTGCAACCTTCTGTCCAATATGGATTGGTGTTGGTGAATTAGGGTAAGCATAGGCTTTCATAAGATTAGAACGTGTTAAAAACTCATTAGCTGAATAGACACCGTTAAGATTTTCGCCAGGAATATTCATAAAATTAGGCAGTCCTGCGCCGCTTCCAATAAAAACAGCTTCAAATCCTTCAGCCATCAGTTCGTCTATAGTTATAGATTTGCCTACGATAACATTTTTTTGAATCGTAACACCCATTTGTACAATTTTTTCGATTTCCTTTGCAACTAAGTCTTTAGGGAGTCTAAATTCAGGAATGCCATACATAAGTACCCCCCCAACTTCATGAAGTGCTTCAAATAATGTTACGGAGTATCCTTTTTTAGCCAATTCACCGGCACAAGTAAGTCCCGCTGGTCCAGCACCAACCACTGCAACCTTACGGTTATTTTTAGGAAGCAGCTGGGAATTAGAGGTAGTATCAGCCATCATGTAGTCAGCAACAAAACGTTCAAGCCTGCCAATGGCTACAGACTCACCCTTTTTAGTTCTTATACATTTTCCTTCACATTGATTTTCTTGAGGGCATACCCTGCCACAGATAGCCGGAAGCGAATTTTCAGATGTGATAATATCATATGCTTTTTTGAAGTCTTCACTCAGAACGGCTTGAATAAATTCAGGAATAGGCACATTAACAGGGCATCCATCTACACAGAAACGTTGTTTGCAATTTAAACAACGGGAAGCTTCTTCTTTTGCCTCTTCAACTGAATAGCCTAGGGCAACTTCACTAAAGTTTTTATTTCTTAAGTTAGGATCTTGTTCAGGCATTTTTACCTTCTTTAAAGACATATTAGGCATTTTGTTCACCTCCAAGACCTATTTTACATGCATGATCCTCATGGGTTTTGTACATATTCTGCCGGCGCATGCACTCATCAAAATCTACTTCAAACCCATCAAAATCCGGGCCGTCTACACAGGCAAACTTAGTTTGGCCTCCAATAGTTACACGGCATCCTCCGCACATACCCGTTCCATCTATCATAATTGGGTTAAGTGAAACCATTGTAGGAATTTGAAGAGGTTTTGTTATTTCAACTACAGCTTTCATCATAATAAGCGGACCGATCGTAATAACTTCATCATAATGATTGCCCTTTGCAATCAAGTCTTTTAAGATATCGGTTACAAAACCTTGTAAACCAAGGGAACCGTCATTTGTTGCAACATATACTTTTGAAATGGCTTCAAATTCCTCTCTTAAAATAACGAATTCACTAGAACGCCCCCCTAAAATAACATCGCACTCCGTACCTGCTCCAAATAGTTTTTTAATCTGTGGATATAACGGAGCCGCGCCTACACCACCGCCGATGCCAAGGACTCTTTTTTTCTTTCCAAGATGTGCGGCTACGCCAAGAGGCCCGGCAAAATGAGCAAGATAGTCACCTTCATTTTTTCGGGCAATCTTTTTGGTAGAGTACCCAACGACTTGATAGATAATAGAAACAGTAAGAGATTCTCTGTCATAATCTTGTATAGTTAAGGGAATTCTTTCATCACCTTCATCAGCACATACAATAACGAATTGTCCAGGCTCGCATTTCCGTGCTACATAAGGTGCTAAAATGGTCATCTTTTCAACACTATTGTTCAACTTTTCCTTTTTTATTATTTTATACACTACAATCCTCCTATTATGTCGTATTTAATGATTATGTCACCTCAATAATATTAATATTTTTTTCTACAAATAAATCAACATATTTATCTTTTATTTTAATAATAGGCCTGTATACACATGTAGGGTTGATAGCGACTACTTGTCCTATTTCTCCCGTGCTAAGCAGTACATAAACACCTACATAGTAGTTTGCAACGTTAGTTAAAAATGTAAGTAGAATTTTTGTATCTAATTTCCCGAATGCACCTTCTTGCATAAGCTGCATAACGTCAAATGGTGAGTGCTTCTTTTTATAAGGTCTTTCGGACATCATTGCATCATAAACATCTGCAACAGCTAAAACTTTAGCTATATCATTAATATTTTCATTATAGACTGAGTAAGGATATCCTGAACCATCGATTCTTTCATGATGCATCAGAATACCAACTTTAACATCTATGCTGATATCACTGCGATACTGCAAAAGTTCATAAGCATAACGGGGATGTTTTCTAATTTCTTCAAACTCGTTTTCAGACAGTTTGTCTGGCTTATTTAAAATAGAAGCGTTGATCTTCATTTTGCCTATGTCGTGAAGCAGTCCAGCAAGTAAAAGGGATTCAATCATATTTTCCCCGTATTTCATCCATTTTCCAATCAGCATGCTTAATAAGGCTACATTGATGCTGTGTGTATAAGTATATTGATCAGCATATTTAACAAGATTAATACATCCAATAACTTTAAAGTTATCTTTAAAATCATTTAATATATTACTTCTAATGGATTTAAAAGCCTCAAGATCGATATTTTGCCCAGAAGCAATCTGCTGAAGAAGTGGTTTGACTTTATCTGTACAGTTTTCATAGGTTTCTAAAGTTTCCTTTGGAATTTTCCAGACTGTATCCCAAGAATTGACATAGATAGAAACTTCAGAGCAATGAAGATTTCTTAGATTTTCGATGATTTCTGCAGTTAATTCTTGGTTTTCGGAAACATAAACAACTCCGTTTTTTAAATTCCTTATGGATTCAGCAACAATCATGCCAGGCAAACATTCGTACAAAGGCAGCGCTAATTTCTGCATGGATATCCCCCTTATAAAACTAAATAATGTAGAATAGCTAAGTATACAGGATTACTCAACGTTTATATAAGTAAATATTATACTATAAAGTGCTATTATACAACATTTAATCTTAAATACATACTTACATTTATACCCACTCATAAATGAGTGGGTATAAGAAAAAAAATTAATAAGCAACACCTTGCATATACATTGCATCAGCTACTTTTAAGAAACCAGCAATATTTGCTCCTAATACATAATTATCAGCATCGCCATATTCAGTAGCAGCAGCTCTTGCATTAGTATGGATATTTTTCATAATATCTTTTAGTTTACTGTCAACTTCTTCAAATGACCAGTTGTAACGCATACTGTTCTGAGACATTTCAAGACCAGAAGTTGCAACACCTCCAGCATTTGCAGCTTTACCAGGGCCAAACAGTACTTTGTTTTCTAAGAAGACATCTACTGCTTCAGGAGTACATGGCATATTTGCACCTTCTGCTACGGCTAGTACACCATTTTTAACTAAAACTTCAGCAGCCGCACCATTTAACTCATTTTGAGTGGCACAAGGCAGTGCAATTTCACATTTTACATTCCAAATATTATGGCAGCCATCTTCGTAAGTAGAACCTGGATGGCTTGCTACATACTCTTTAATTCGTTTTCTTTCAACTTCTTTAAGTTGCTTAACCGCATCAAGATCAATGCCATTTGGATCATAGATATAGCCATTTGAATCACTCATTGCAACAACTTTAGCACCTAACTCGTACGCTTTTTCAGCAGCATAAATTGCTACGTTGCCTGAACCTGAAATAACGACATCTTTACCTGCAAATGAATCACTTCTTGTTGCAAGCATTTCTTCAGTAAAGTAACAGCAGCCATAACCTGTAGCTTGTGTTCTTACTAAAGACCCACCATAAGTAAGACCTTTTCCGGTAAGTACTCCTGTAAATTCATTTTGCAGTCTTTTGTACTGACCGTACATAAAGCCGATTTCTCTGGCTCCTACGCCAATATCCCCTGCTGGAACATCAGTATTTTGGCCAATATGTTTAGCGAGTTCTGTCATGAAACTTTGACAAAATCTCATTACTTCTCCGTCAGATTTCCCTTTTGGATCAAAGTCACTTCCGCCTTTTCCGCCGCCCATTGGAAGACCTGTTAAAGAGTTTTTAAAGATTTGTTCAAATCCTAAAAATTTAATAACTCCAAGGTTAACAGATGGATGGAATCTAAGACCACCTTTATAAGGCCCGATTGCACTGTTGAATTGTACTCTAAAACCACGATTTACTTGTACATTTCCGTTATCATCTACCCATGATACGCGAAACATAATGGCACGTTCTGGTTCTACAATTCTTTCGAATATGCCGGAACTCACATATTCAGGTTTTTTCTCAGCAACTGGTTCCATGCATAGTAATACTTCTTTTACTGCTTGATGGAATTCAGGTTGTGCTGGATGGTTTTTTTCTACTCTACTCATTAGGTCTTTCATGTACTCCGTGCGAAAACTCATAGATACGCCTCCTGCAAATTTATAATATCCGGTAAGTAATTACCGTTAATGGTATTTTATCATATAACATTAAAATTTCAATATAATATTGAGTTTTTATGATAAAAATATGCAGCTTTTTATTAAGTTAGGATAATATTTTTTGCAAGAATATAAATGATACACTGCAAAATTTTAAAAATAGTACATGTTATCTATGAATGATAATCATTGTATCTTTAGTAATATGATGATAGAGCCATTTAATATCTTCATCGTTTATAATAATATTTCTGCGGTCAACAGGCTTTCCGAGCCTGTTTAAATAGTCCTGTTTGATATTCCAGTATTCATCACGTATAAGCCCTTGAAGCATACATCCATCATATACTTTGATCCAGAAGTTAGCCCCTTCTCTGTTTTGGTGGTCTACAAAAGATTCTCCTTTATCAGTTATATAGTAGGTACCAAGTGATAAAGAATGTTTTTGATCACCGACAGAACATAAAAAGGTTTTTATTTTTTGTGTGCCTTTATAGACATTGATTTTTGCCTTAGTATGTGTTAGTACTTCCAGCCATATTTTATCATCTTCTATATTTGTAGTTGTAAATTGGATTTCTTTTGGAATACTTAATTCTCCGCTTGCAGATTCTACTTGAAAAACAGCTTGATAAACGGTATTAGGTTCTAGGACTTTATCAAGCAAAAATTCCAAATGATAAGGGTCGATGTTTTTGCCTTGTATTTTTGTATTATTAATTGTAAGATAGCCAGCGACTGTCGGAGAGTCAGTTTCAATTTTGAGCCTTGGATATAAACCAATCCATTTGCTGTCAGTGGCAGGATAAGTAGAAGCAATAACGGGCTTAATATCTGTTGTTAAAATAACTTGTGCATCCTGTTTAAGCAGTACCCCTGACTGTGATGGCATTCCCTTTCTAAAGGACAAAATATACCGCCCGTTGTTTTCAAGGGGGGTTTTAGGCGTAAAAACAAATGCTGTGGGATCTTCTACTTGTTTGCCTAGATGGTTAAAAGTAATGGCTGGCTCAATATAAAAGGTTGTATCGCACTGAAGATATTTATAAAGCTTATGTTTATTCATTGGGGTATTAAACTTGACAACAAATGGTTTTTCGGTGGCTATAAGTATGTTTTCAGTTGGTTCAATAATGGATACTTCACTTTTAAACTGAATAGCTGCTTTGGCATTTCTAGATATAAAAGAAAGTTTGCTGGGTGCGTCTTTAATAAGAAGCTGAGCTTTTTGTCCCTTAATAAAATTTTGTTCTTTTAATTTTATACATACAACGCTGTCTGTTAACCAGTCAATAGAGTAATCGAAGTCCTTAGCATAAGGAAGCTGACTTGTGAGCTTTATGCACTCAGGAAACTTGTCTTTATCCATAGGAAATAAAAAATTAATGGTAACTTGTGCGTAGGCTGGATTAACTTCCACCCAAGACAGACTTAGATCTTTGAGTATCCATAAGGATACAAGTAAAATAACGCTAATAAGAGAAAATTTAAACAGCTTTTTCTTTACAGTAATCATATATACATCCCTCCAACTTGTCTAAAATATATATATGTTTTAATGAACTCGAACATGCCTTAAATAGTTAAAAAGACAGCCATTTCGTTAGAAATGGCTGTCTTTTTAACTATTTAAGTTTAAATGCCCAGAGCCGGAATCGAACCAGCGACACGAGGATTTTCAGTCCTCTGCTCTACCGACTGAGCTATCTGGGCGTATGGAGGGAGAAGGATTCGAACCTTCGAAGCTATCAGCAACAGATTTACAGTCTGCCCCCTTTGGCCGCTCGGGAATCCCTCCAGACTATATTTCAATAAAATATTAAGTATATGTTACAGACACTTGTATAGTTTAGCAAAACCTTTATCGTGTGTCAATATTTTTTGATGCGTGACATATGAAAACAATTATTTTTATAGTATAATAATGTTATAGTGTTTACAAAGGATGGATAGTGTATGAAAATATTAGTAGTAGCCGATGTTGAAAGTAACTACATTTGGGATTTTTTTGATAAAACTAAGTTTGCCGATATAGAATGTGTGATATCTTGCGGAGATTTAAAATCAACTTACTTGTCCTTTTTAGTTACGATGCTGGCTGTTCCAGTTTTTTATATTCATGGGAATCATGATAAACGTTACATAGTAAGTCCCCCGGAAGGATGTGACTGCATAGAAGATAAAGTAATAACCTATCGCAACATTAGGATCGCAGGATTAGGCGGTTCGATGGAATATACTGGCGGGCCGCACCAATATACAGAACAAGAAATGCAAAAACGTGTGAAAAAGCTTATCAAAACCTCGAAAGGGAATATTGATTTATTTGTAACACATGCCCCTACTTTTAATCTCGGGGATAATGAGAACAGCATTTGTCACAGGGGGTTTAAGGCATTTTATGATATTTATCATTCGGCAACGCCTAAATATCATCTCCATGGACACAATCATTTTACATATTCCTCCAATGCTCAAAGGATTTTATACTATGATACAGTTCAAGTTATTAATGGCTATAATTATTATATTTTAGATTACAAACAAGAGAGTTAATCCAAAAAGGATTAACTCTCTTGTTTGCCTATAATGCCTTTCATATATGAAAAGGGATCGGTAGGTTTTAATTCTTTAATATTAGGCAGATCTCCTTCTACTCCGTCGACCAGCCAATCCATATGAATAATATCTTCATAATCAAGAGTAACACCTGAAGGAACTCTTAAACTTTTATTTTGATCATAAATAGGGCCTTCAAAAATGTTAAATTCATTTCTGATAATGGACTTTTTGACGCCCTCAATTAAATATTTCATTGAACTATTGATATTTCTATTCGAATAAACAATATCTACAATGCCTGTATTCATGCCAAGCCAAAAGTTCATCGGGAACTGGGTGTTCCCTGAATCTTCATGAATAGATTTCCATGTTCCGCTTAAGATATTTTGAATAACTTTTTCATAGAAAACGCCCCAATTCCAAAGAGCCATTGCATAATGCATCTTTTCATTTGCAGCACTCTGCATTTTATAAACACCATACTCTTTTGAAATGTCCCCTGCCATAGGCAGATCTTCATTGGAGATAATGTCAGCTCCTTCGGAGGTCAGCTTTTCAGCAATACATTTTCCACCTTCAGGATTATCCCACCTATAAGTCCACATCGCCTTTACTTTTACATAAGGATTAACTGCACGGGCACCTAATGTAAAAGCGTTGATGCTGCTGACTACTTCTGAAATAGGGTAAGGAGCAACATAACCAATAATATTTGTTTGAGTCATAGCCCCTGCAATCATCCCCAGCAGATATCTTGGTTCATGAATTCTTCCAAAATATAATGTTAGTGACTTATAAGAGTGAGTAGCAGCGCAGTTAAAAAATTTAATTTGTGGAAATTCCATTGCTGCCTTTAAAGCAGGCGCAACAAAAGTAGGAGATGTTGTAAATATAATATCATAATGATCCATGGCTAATGCTTTAAGTTTATTATATGCAGATTCATTCTCGGGTACATTTTCTATCTTAGTTGTTACAATCTGATTTTTAAATATGTTATCTATATGAAGCCTTCCGAGCTCATGGGCATAGGCCCAACCAGAATTTTCAGATGTTTTAGCGTAAACAAAAGCGATCTTAAGTATTTTTTTTGGAACAACCAAATCTGTTATTGAAGTAAATACACTTTTTTTCTTAGGGGCATCAAGTACATCTGTTTTTACGTTAACTGATTCTTGTTCGAACACTTTAAGTTCATCAACCGTTTTTTTAATATTGTTTTTATCATGTTCTGTATGAATTTCTTCTGGCATGCCATAAATCTTTAGAAAAGTTAAAAAGGCATCTCCGGTTGTGATCTCCAGCTTATCTCCACCATTTTCTAAGTAGCTTTGCCTAAAAGGTCTATAAAGATTTGACATGAAAGATTTGTAGGGATCATCATCTTGGTGCTTGGATTTGTAACGTTTAATGTATGTAAGTAGTTCTGGAAAACGCCCTTCTTCTGTAAACCAAACAGAATTAATATTGGTCTGCTTATAAAAGTTCATAAATTCATAGTAGATATTATTAATTTTATCCTCTTCATCCCGTTTAGGAATAAGTCGTATAACGTATCCATTGATACTTGTTCCTTTAACAAATTTTAATACGCTTACCCTCTTATTGCCTTCAATAACAAAAAAGTGATTTAGATATTCATAAACTTTAATAGGATCTGTAATGCCGGCTTCAATATGATGATTATATAAATGCATCCATTTTGAAGCAAATTCTGATTTAAGCGGCATAAGCGGCATGAAGTTGTGAGCAAAAGAAATACTTCTGGAATGGGTATATGTTCCGACGATTTTATCAATTGGAATTTCTACAAGACCTAAAGAAAATTCAGAGGCAATATCCCCAGTTTGAATAATACCATCCAGATCTCTTAAATAACCAGATTCCCCTTTAGATACCATGTGATTCCACACTGATTTTCCACTTCTATAAGCCTGTTCATAAGCGTGTTCTAATTCTGTATTATTCATAATAATTACCTCACTTTTGCAAATTATCCTTGAAAGACATCATAAAAATAAGCCAAAAAGGCTTATAAGTTAAAGACAGAATGCCTTGAAAAGTTTTCTAGAGAATCATCGTCAATACCCCAAAACAGTTCTCTTCCTTCTATATAATAATGCATAACGAATGTTTTATTATCTATAGTATATTCCATTTTTGTAGCTGAAAGAATAATATAAGAACCTGTTTTGGCGGTATTATTAAATTTGACGAGGCCGTCTTCTGTAAAGATAATCTGCTCTCCCGTTTCTTTGGAACGCCATGCTCCTATTAAAGTTGGCGTACTATATTTTTTATAAGATGAAAAACTCAAGAAGCTTATCCCAAGTAGCATAAGCAGTAAGAAAATAAAAATGAAAGCTTTAAAATGGCGTTTTAACCTTAACATTTTAGTTCCTTTCTTTAGTAAATTGTTTATTTGTATTTTACACCAAATAATTACAAGTTACAAATCTTTATTTAAGATAAGCTGCTATTTTATCATGAGGGATAGAAAATTCAATTATACCTGCGGCATAAGGAGCTATTTCATAAATATTAAATATAACAATGAGGTTTCCTTCACTGTTTATATAATATTCTTGACTTTCTTTAATGCCTGTAAATCCTTGAGTTCCTGGGAAAAAGTATTCACCTTTGATTCTTCTTTCCGCTATCTGGTCATAGATTTCTGTATTAATAAGATCTTTATAGTCTACACTATCTTTAAAAAGATCTTTTAACTCGAGAATCTTATTATCACATGTATTAATTGTAATATATTCCTGATAACTGATACCATGAGCACCACCGCTATATTGGTACTCTAGAAATCCTATTACCAAATAGGGCTTTGGAGCTTCTATAACAGAAAAAGTTGAAATGTATTCAAATTTTATTGGGGTTAATTGGTCTCTGAGCATATCTTTATTATATTCTTTTGCTGTAGAGACTGCATTCTTTTTGGCTTTTTGAGCTTCATTCAGAAACCTCTTGTTGAGATCTGATTCAAAGTTTTTGTCAGCCAGCCCTTGAATTTGGGGAACTTTAATGTTTAAATTAATAAAATCACTTTCATAGACTAAATTTTTAGTTTGAACGGAGACAGATTCACAATCTGCCATAACAAATATCGCTGTACCCGGCGTATCTTTGCTTGTCTTTGTCTTAGCACATAGATTGAGATTAAAATAAGAAAGCAAAGTTAAAATTAACAGTGCATACATCGCTTTTTTTGGCATTGTTCATATCCCCCTTTAATATTTATGTTTATATTTATAGTGTTTCCCTAATAAAAAGTAATATGTTAAGTAAACATTTGAAAATCTGCAAAGTATTTCTTAAGTAAATGCTGACAGGATACTACTAGATGGGAAAATTTATGTAAAGTCTGCTGTTGATTTATAAATTATTTAAATTGAGATAAATTTAAATAATTATTATCTGATACAAATATATAAGTTGAGAGGTGCTTTAATGAAAGAACTTGCGGAATGTATCCAAAATATGCATGCTTTTTTTTATCAGCGTCACACTTTTAATATCAATATGAGAATCCACTATTTGAAAAAGCTGCGAAAAAACATTGTTCTTAGTCATCAAGCGATTGTCAATGCCCTTTATGAGGACTTTAAGAAACCAGCTTTTGAAGTTTATACGACAGAAATATATACCGTTTTAAAAGAGATAGATTTCGTACTTAAACATATTAAAAAGTGGAGCGCTGTCAAAAAGCATCAGGGCGTTTTTCCGCTTATCGGGAGTTCGGTTCATATTACAGCCGAGCCTTATGGTGTATGTCTGATTTTTTCGCCATTTAATTATCCTTTTCAATTGGCACTCCTGCCGCTTGTTGGGGCATTGGCGGCAGGAAACTGTGCGGTCGTTAAACCCTCAGAGTACACGCCTAATACCTCAAAGCTGCTCAAACAAATGATAAACGATTGTTTTCCTGCGTACTATGTTCAAGTCATTGAGGGGGACGCCAGTGTAAGTCAGAGACTCCTGGTTGAACCTGTTGACTATATATTTTTTACAGGAGGAGCAGAAAATGCAAAAAAGGTAATGGCAAAAGCAGCTGAACAGCTAATTCCTGTTACACTGGAACTAGGAGGTAAAAGTCCTGCTATAGTTGATTATGATGCAGATGTTGAACTAGCAGCCAGAAGAATTGTATGGGGAAAATTTCTTAATGCGGGGCAGACATGTATTGCTCCAGATTATGTTTTAGTTCATAAAAATATCATTGATAAGTTTTTAAGGTATGTTGGCTATTCAATTGAATCTTTTTACCAGAATAAAAATGATTTAGCTAGGATTATCAATGAAATGCATTATGTTAGACTGCTTCATTTAATCGATGAAGATAAAATTTATTTTGGGGGACATTTTGATACGGATGATTTATATATTGAGCCAACAGTTCTTTATCCGGTATATCCTTCAGATGCATGCATGAAAGAAGAAATATTCGGGCCGATACTGCCTATTTTGACTTTTAACGCATTAGGTGAGGTCAAAAAGCTTGTTCACAGGTATCCTAAGCCGCTTGCATGCTACCTTTTTGGTAACAATACGAACCGCATCAACTATCTTCTGAAACATCTTTCCTTTGGAGGCGGGTGCATTAACGATACTGTACTGCATGCAGTAAGCCTGCAAGCACCTTTTGGTGGTATAGGGTACAGCGGTATGGGGGCTTATCATGGGGAATATAGTTTTAAAACATTTTCTCATGAGAAAACCATGCTGCATAGCAAAGCATCAGAAATACCTTTGAGATACCCGCCCTATATTAAAAAAATGAATAAAGTCAAGAAGCTCATTAAATAATTAAACAATGAGGCTACACCAAAGAATACAAGCTTCTAATGGTATAGCCTCATTTTGCACGGTTTATTAAAGATTATGACAATCATGGCCTGATTGTTTTTTTACTTTTTCAAGCTGGTCTAAAAAGTCTTCTATCTGACCAATTTCCATTTGATTGTTTGTATTTATTGTGTGAATTTTTTCGGTGTAAAAGTTTTTAAGATGTAGTGTTGTTCCTGTACCAACAGTATTTTCTTTATAGATACAGCGGTAACCATCATTATACTTATTTTTAAATTCTTCAAAGTTACTCATAGTACGCTCTCCTTTTCAATGAGATAGTACTAGTATAAGTTTTTTGATGAATTTCATTCATAGCCTTTTTATGTAAAGGATAATTTTTTAATTTGCAGCTGTTTGTGGTGGGCATTGATTTCGTGGGTATATACTGATAAAGTGATGGCTGGATTGCTATGAGATATAAGAGATGAAATGGTTGAAATATCCATATTGGCAGCGATACAGTAAGATGCAAACGTATGACGGAATAAATGCGCATGTATGTGCCTGTTCATAACTTTGGAAAGTGTTTTCATTAAGTCATGGAGCGTCCGGGCAGCCATATGCTTATTCGTATCTTGTCTGCTAGGAAATAAGTACTGACTTTGAAGCATACCTGCAAGTTCTGTGCTTTGTATTTTGCTTGCTGCATCATCATATGAACTAAAGGCATTTAACAGTTCATCATGAATAGGGACTTGATTATATTTTTTCCCTTTTGTAAACAGTGTAATAGAATTTTGATCGAAAGAAACTGAACCTTTTTTGATAGAGACAACCTCCTGGGCGCGGCAGCCCGTATAAAGCAGAATTGAAATAAGTAGGATGTTTCTTATACTGCAATAATAAAGATACTCGTAATAAGGATGCTCCTTACGTAAGAAATACTCTTCTTTTTGCTCGGTGAGATATGAAAATAAGCAGCTGATTTCCTCTTTAGTTAGAACCTCTTTAGGGGCAGATGTTTTTTTTGATCTGATAGGGTCAATAAATTCATAAAGCTTTTGATTGCACAGCTTTTTTTGATAACAAAATTTTAAAAAGCGATGCAGTACAACTTGTTTTCTTTTAACTGATGAGGGCCTCAAATGGATAATCTGCATAAAATAATTCTGGAAAACTTCAAAACTTAATTGCTCCAGGTCTTCTTTTGAAACTGCAAGATAAAATTGATCTAGGTCTTGCTTATAAGCTCGTATGGAGTGCTCGGATAGCTGCTGATTACCTAGTGAAATGATAAAGTAACTGATAGCCTGCTGAATTTTCATAGATGCTCCTTTACTTTGGCAAACAAGTCATATTCTTATTTTTAGGCAGTTTTTTAAATATCATGTAATACATTGTAGCAATAAATAGTCCACCGATCGTATTCCCAATGGTTACTGGAATAACATTATAAATGAAAAAACGTGCCCAAGTCAAATGACTTAAATAATCTGCTGTAATGTGTGCGCCTTCCACATAGGCAAGATTAGATTTAGAAAACAAAGCAAGGGGAATATAATACATGTTTGCCACAACATGTTCGGCCCCGCTGATGGCAAAAGCGAATATTGGAAAAAATCCTGCTAAAATCTTTCCAGCAATGTCTTTAGCAGCATACATCATCCATATTCCTGCACACACAAATAAGTTGCATAATATAGCTAGTACGAAAACTTCTTTGAAAGGCAAATTTGTTTTATGCACTGCCACCTTAATGACATAGGCACCAAAACGATTATCACTCATAGTGAGTAGGCTTGTATGAGATACCAAATAAGCAATCAGCAAAGCGCCGGTAAAGTTACCTATTAATACAATGGATAAATTTTTAACAAATTGTAGTAAAGTTGTCTGCTTCTCATAAGTAGACATGGCAATAAGGCTGTTCCCTGTAAAAAGATCACCGCCATTTATTACAACAAGCATAAGTCCAACAGGAAACACTGCTCCTGTTACTAATTTAGACACGCCTTTATTAGCAATATCGTGAGCTGCAACAGAAGCAGCAAATGCGCCTAGGGCAATATATATTCCCGCCATAACAGCAAGTAAAAAAACAATAGAGGCTTTGCGGTTAATTTTTTCACAACCTCCTGCAATAGTATAATCCGTAATTTCTTGTGGTGACAGATAATTCTTGTACATTGTATACACTCCTTTATATGAATCGAGTATATCACTTTAACCAGGACAATTCAATAAATAATTTTATGTTTATTCTTGCTGTCCTATTGTCTCATATAAATGTTGAAGCTTTTCATTAAACGCTTTTTGAAGCTGATTATTCTCATCTTTTAAAGCTTCGATTTTTTCAGTATAGGCTATTTTTTGTTCTAATATACTGTTTTTGAGTTCAAATGCGTAGTGCAAAGACAGTTGATTTTTTTCTTCTGATATTTTTTCCAGATCTCTTTTTAAAAACCATATTTCTGATGCTAAATCATCATTTCTATTTTTTAGTATTGTATTTTCGCTGTTACGCTCTTCTATTTCTATTTCTAATCGTTTATAGCTTTCAATTTGATTTTTGAGCTGTTGAATTTCCTGATCGAGTTTTGCATTAAGCAAAAGATAACTTTTAACTTGTTGTTTATACTCTTCTAGTTGTGCACTTATTATTTTTGTATCTTCATTTTGTTTTGAAAAAGCCTCAGTTTGATTTTTGAGCGTTTTTTCAAGTTCTAAAACTTTATGCTCTAATGCTGAATTTTTATCTTTAAGATCCTCGTTCTCAAGTCTCTGCTTTTTTAGGGCTTCGTCATATTCTTTATCACTTTGAGTCAATATCATTTTTGAACGTTCATTCATATTAAGATAAAGATTCTGAATACGCTGCAGAAGCATCTGAAGTTCGCTAAGGTCACTCTCTAATAATGGATCTTCCTGTTTTGCTTCTTCTGTTTTGTAAGTTGTCAGTAATAACTGCATAAACTCTTTGCCGCTTAATGCCTTAGTCTTCATGAGTTCACTTAGTTCATTCTTTATTTCTTCAGTTACCTTTACGCCAAATGTTACATCACTCATCATTACACCTCTATCTAGTTAACTTTTTTAAAATGGTTAACTTTATTGAAAATAATAGGTTATCTTTAGTTAACCAACCAATAATAATATAGCATATGGATACAGATAGCCGCAACCCCCCACAGATAACATATTATTATCTGTGGGGGGGTATTTAATCTAACAAATAAAAGGGTTAAAAACATGATGTAAAATATTTACATATTCTGGCAGAGATTATGCTACAGAGAATAAATTAGGTCATTAAGTAAGGAATTTAAGAAAATAATAAAGAGAAATAGATTAAAGAAACAGATCAAGAAGTAATAAGCATACTACTGATTGGGGGAAGGTTGTAATGTTCATAAAAAAATAGATAAAGGTATAGATAAAAGTATAGATAAAAGATAGGATAGAATAGTAGTTAAAAGAATTGATAAGAGTATTAGTTAAAAATAAGCAGGAAGGGATCTAATGATATTTGAAGGAAGGTTATTGGCATAATATGAGAACATATGAAGAACGACTATTTATATACATTTAGAGAGGTGGTCTTTTGCCGCCGGATGGGGTTTGCTTAACTCAAAATAAAGGATGCCTTTTGAGGGCATCCTTATTTTTAAGCCGAGGCTTAATATTATTGGGTTAAACATTGTTTAACAATGTTACTTACTTTGCTATTATCAGCCTTTCCTTTTACTTTAGGAGTAAGAGCTGCCATAACTTTGCCCATATCTTTCATTGAACTTGCACCCATTTCTGTGACTGTTTCGCGTACAATCACAATGATTTCGTCATCTGATAATTGTTTTGGCAAATAGCCTGTCAAAATGCTTATTTCAGCTTTTGCATCATCTGCCAAATCAAGACGATTACCTTTTTCGAAGTCAATGAGAGCATCTTTACGTTTCTTGATTTCTTGCATAATGATATCAAGAATCTGTTCTTCATTTACTTCTTGAAGCGTATCTTTCTCTTTTTGAAGAATAGCACCTCTTACCATTTGAATGGTATTTTTGCGAAGAACATTTTTTTCTTTCATGGCTTCTTTCATATCTGAAAGTAAGTTTTCTTTTAAAGACATTTGCATCATCCTCTAATACTTATTAGTGTGTATTCGCATAGATATAAATATAAATGCAATTTGCCACTAATTATAATAAAAAGAACATTCAATTAGTATTGTTTATTCTTTTTGCGTGCTGCTTCTGACTTCTTTTTACGCTTAACACTAGGTTTTTCATAATGTTCTCTTTTGCGTATCTCTTGCATAATACCTGCTTTTGCACAGTTTCTTTTAAATCGACGAAGAGCACTATCTAAAGATTCATTTTCGCGAACAGTAACCTCTGACATTTGTTTCCCTCCCTCCGGTGCAGTGTCGTGCTTTATGCATTTGTACGGAGAAAAGATTAAAGCACTACCTTAGATTATACTTTACATTAATTATTACGTCAATACTTCATGGCTTTTTAATCATCTAAAAATGTTATAAGTGTGAATTTAATCTTTTCTTTAGTCAATTTGTGAACGAATCATTTCTTTTGCTTTTTCGAGTGCAGCTTTGATTTGAGATGGATCTTTTCCACCAGCCTGTGCCATATTAGGTCTTCCGCCGCCGCCGCCGCTTACACATTTAACTGATTCAGATATGATATTTCCGCAATGAATGCCTGCATCAACGGCTTCTTTAGTAGCCATTACAACAAGATTAACTTTGCCCTGGGCTGCACTTGCTAAAACGACAACACTGCTTTGCAGTTTATCTTTTAAAGTATCACCCATATTTCTAAGTGCATTCATATCAAGATCTTTTATCTCTGCAACAAGTACGTTAATAGTGCCAACTTTTTCAGCTAGATCTAAAATATTTCCAGCTTCAGCACTGGATATCTGAGCTTTTAATTTTTCATTTTCTCTTTGGAGTGCTTTGTAATCATTAACAAGGACTTCAGCCTTTTTGGCAACTTCACCTTTTTTAGCTTTTATAACACTTGCTACCTGATCTAAAGCAAATTCAAGTTCTTGGTAGTACTTAAGTGCTGCTCGGCCTGTTACTGCTTCAATACGTCTAACACCTGCTGCTACTCCACTTTCGGAGACAATTTTGAAAGTTCCTATTGCAGCTGTATTGGTAAGATGTGTTCCCCCGCACAGCTCAATAGAATAGCCTCCTATGTTAACAACTCTGACTACGGCACCATATTTTTCGCCAAATAAAGCCATAGCTCCGAGTTTTCTTGCTTCTTCAATAGAGGTCTCTTTGATTTCAACAGCAAGTGATTCAAATATTTTTTGATTAACAAGTTCTTCGACTTTCTGAATTTGCTCTTCGCTGAGCGCTTCAAAATGCGTATAGTCAAAACGCAGCCTGTCCTTATTTACATTTGAGCCTGCTTGTTCGATATGTCCTCCAACTACTTCTCTAAGAGCCTTTTGAAGCAGATGGGTTGCACTATGATTGCGTGCAGTGTCCATGCGAGATGGGGTATTGACAATATAATGTGCTTTTTGGCCTTTTGTTATTGTTCCTTCAACTACTTTGCCAGTATGCGCTATTTTAGATCCGGCAACTTTTACTGTATTAACCACTTCGATTTTGCCTGTTTCCGTTGTAATAAAGCCCGTATCCCCTGCTTGTCCCCCGCTTTCAGCATAAAAAGGCGTTTGGGATGCAACCACATGAATGTCATCGCCAGCTGATGCTAAGTCAACAAGCGCTGTATCAGAAGCTAAATAATCTATCTGCCCTTCAAATGATAATTGGTCATAGCCTACAAATTCAGAATAGGCTAAAGCATCCATTTGATGGAATACAGTTCCGGTATTTCCTCCCATATAATCATCTTCACCACGGGCTTTTCTAGCTCTTTCGCGTTGCTGTTCCATTTCGTCTTTAAAACCAGCTTCATCAATTGTCATACCTTTTTCTTCTAATATTTCTTTTGTAAGGTCAATTGGAAAGCCATAGGTATCATAAAGTTCGAAACATGATTTGCCATCAAGGACAGTCTTACCTGCTGTTTCAAGTTCGGTGATACAGCCTTTAACGATTTGCAGGCCTTTTTCTATTGTTTCATTGAATCTTTCTTCTTCTACTGTAAGGAGCTTAACAATATATTCATATTTATCTTCTAATTCAGTGTATTCATGTTTAGAATTGTCAACAACTGTTTTGACAAGGCCTTTGAGGAAGAGGCCTTTGATTCCGAGTAGTTTGCCATGTCTTACAGCGCGGCGCAGCAATCTTCTCATGACATAGCCGCGGCCTTCATTTGAAGGAAGAACGCCATCCCCTGCCATAAAAGTAACAGAACGAATATGGTCAGTAATCACTCTTATAGAAACATCATGCTTGTAGACTTCGCCATATACAGCACCAGATAATTGACATACATGATCCCTGATCGCTTTTATTGTATCAACGTCAAATATTGATGCTACACCCTGCATCATAGCAGCGAGACGTTCAAGTCCCATACCAGTATCAATATTTGGATTCGGAAGCGGTGTGTAAGTGCCGTCTTCATTTTGATTAAATTGAGTAAATACTAAGTTCCAGAATTCCATGTAACGGTCACAATCGCAGCCAACAGTGCAGCCTTCTTTACCGCAGCCAAACTCTTCGCCTCTGTCAAAATATATTTCTGAGCAAGGACCGCAGGGACCGACACCTACTTCCCAGAAGTTATCTGCTTTTCCCATATAAAAAATGCGATCTTTAGGAACATTCATTTGTTCATGCCATATTTTTGCTGCTTCCTCGTCTTCTTCATAAACTGAAACAAAAAGTTTTTCTTTCGGAAGCTCCAGCACATCAGTTACAAACTCCCATGCCCAGGCAATAGCCTCTTCCTTAAAATAATCAGCAAAAGAAAAGTTCCCGAGCATTTCAAAAAATGTACCATGTCTTGCTGTCTTTCCTACATTTTCAATATCTCCGGTACGGATACATTTTTGACATGTTGTTACCCTTTGACTTGGGGGTTGTTCTTGGCCAGTAAAATAAGGTTTAAGGGGTGCCATTCCTGCATTAATAAGCAAAAGACTGTTATCATTTTGCGGAACGAGCGGAAAGCTTTTCATTCTAAGATGCGACTTGCTTTCAAAAAACTGAAGGTACATTTCTCTTAGTTCATTTAAACTATAGTTTTTCATTTTTTCCTCCTAAAGTATAATAATCAGTTGAATGATACTCAGTATTTTTTTTGTAAATACGAGCAGTTAGCACCTGATATAGGCCATATATTCTTCTAAGCACATATCATGAGCCGCAAGAACCTGTGCGTGTTCTTTGCCAATGTATCTATAATGCCAAGGTTCATAAATAATTTGTGTTACTTCTGTTTTGTGCTTAGGATAACGCAGTACAAAGCCATAATTGGCAGCATTTTGCTGGAGCCAATGGGCTTCTGGCGTATAGGCAAAGGCTTCTGTCAGTGGATCTTCCAGATCTTTCATAGAAGCAGTAGTAATATCAATTGCAAGACCTAATTGATGTTCACTGCAGCCAGGTTTTGCAACAACTTCAGCAGCCTTTAGCTTTGCTTTTTCTTCATCTAATCCTTCTGAAACCAATCTGGTGCATTTGCGCTCAAATAAACTTTTCTGATAATCGAAACTTCGGTAACCACTGATGAGTACAAGTGGGGACATGCCATTTTGAACAAGGTCATGATTGAGTCTCATAAAGGCTTGAAGAACACATCTACGCACCATGGTCTTAGTAATAGGGTCCTTTATTAGATTGCGTGGAACAAATGCAGCATCTAAAGGATTTTGTTTGTTAACAAGCTTAAGTAAACACATGAATGAACCTCCCTGCCTGAAAAATAAAAAAACCTCTATCCCAATATTAGGGACGAGGTTAATCGCGGTACCACCCTAGTTATGCCACCTAGGCATCACTCGAAGATTGATAACGAAATCACCCGCATACCTCTACTTTTCTTTCGAAATATTTACTCCAAGACTGCTTCTATAAACAGGTATTAGAAAGCTCTCACCAATACTTTCATCTCTGAAAATCCTTATTTATATACTCTTTCTTTTCATAGTATTTATTCTATATATATACTTTACTTAGCTTGTTATATTCTTTTTCTTATAAAATTATATGTAATGTTTAGGATTTTGTCAATAAATGCGTAGATAATAAGTCCTAATCCCGCTTTATGGCGCAATTAGGACTTATTATAACCCATAAGCTACATCATGTCATTAATTCTGTTGACAGTTCGATTCATCATTCTTCTGCCTTGTCTCATCATCAGTCTTCTTTCTCTATCTGATGTAAAGGCATACATTGCTCCGACAGCTCCAAGAGCTCCACCTATAACCATACCTGCCATAAGTTTTCCTAAGTCCATAAAGATGCCCCTTTCCTATACAAAATAAATCTGCACATAAAGTATATGCAAAGTTATTGTGTGTAGATTTTTTAAAATAATGCATTCTTAGGCATAAATTAAGTAGTGGATAGGTTAGCAAATAAAGCAAATGCTAAGACAGATTACTAAGAATCACAATATGTTAGTCAGAACAAATCAGATTATATTTCCAAACACTTTCATTTGAAAAATTGAATGGAATGCCTTGTATTATGAAAATAATACATATATAATAATATCGTTATCCGATATCATATGATGATATATATTGAAGACTATCAGCGGAGGGATTATAATGCACGAAAAAATCATGAGAAAGTTTTTTTTAGGATTTATACAAATTCATATTCTTCACCATGCTAAAAAAGAACCTTTTTTTGGGTCCTGGATGATTGAAGAACTAAAAGAACACGGCTATCAGATGAGTCCTGGAACCCTCTACCCGCTTCTTCATACAATGGAATCCAGTCATTTGTTAGAGAAGTTTGAAGTGCTCGCAGGAGGCAAAGTAAGAAAATATTATAGAATCACAGATGAAGGAACAGCAGTATTAGAGGAAGCCAGAAAAAAGGCTTATGAATTATTTAAAGAAATTAAGGATTAACAAGGAGGCGAAATCATGTTTGTACTCACGGGAGTTAAATATAAAGATATATTAGATATTGACAAGTTATCTATTCCTGCTTTTCAAGTAACTTGCATTCTAGGCGAAAGCGGAAGCGGAAAAACAACACTTATTAAACTTTTAAATCGCATGCTGAGCTATGACAGCGGAGAAATTATGCTTGATGGTAAATCTTTAAATACATTGAGCCCAATTGAACTGCGAAGAAAAGTCATCATGCTTTCACAGAATCCTGCCATTTTCAGCGGAACGATTAAGGATAACTTATTAATCGGTTTAAAATTTAGTGAGAAGCCTTTGGTACCTGATCAAGATCTTGTTGAAATACTTGAGATGATCCATCTTAAGAAGTCTCTGGAAGAAAATGCCGAGAATTTGTCTGGTGGTGAAAAGCAGCGAATAGCGTTAGGAAGGGTTCTAATCACTAAACCTGATATCCTGCTGCTTGATGAGCCCTCATCTGCCCTTGATGAAAATACGGAGAACTTTATTATTGAAAAAATTAAAGACTATACAAAACAAAATAACAAGACACTCATTATGGTTACCCATTCCAAAAAAGCAGCCTATCAATTTGCAGATTACCTCATCACTTTAAGTCAGGGAAAGGTTATTGACCAAAAGGAGGTTAAGAGATGAACCAGGTTATTGAACTCCAATTTTGGCAGATGGCGGCGGCTTATTTGTTTATTATTTTGCTATTATTTATCGTAAAGATACGAGGCATTCATAGGGAAAAAGAAATACTTGTCTCAACTTTTAGAATGACGATTCAGCTTATTCTAACAGGTTATATACTCGCATACTTATTTGAAAAGCCCAACCCTTTCTATACTATTATTGTGATTACGCTTATGGAAGTTTTTGCAGTATATAATGTTATCAAACGTCTTAAAACTAAGCTCTCACGCCAACTCGAGAAAGTCGTTATACTATCTATGCTTACAGGCACTTTATTGAGTCTCTTTTTCTTTATTTTTGTAGTAATTAATCTTACACCATGGTATGATCCAAGATATTTTATACCTATAGCGGGGATGCTGATTGGTAATGCTATGACCGGTATTTCTCTAGGGATGACGCGGCTGATTGACGGTATGTATGCAAAACGCCATCAAATTGAGTCAGCCCTTATGCTTGGAGCCTATCCCAAAACTGCCTGTAAAGAAATCGTAGACAACGCTTTTGATTCTGCTATCTTACCTACAATTAATTCAATGGTAGGCATGGGTATTGTTTTCCTTCCAGGTATGATGACTGGGCAGATTTTATCAGGCACCTCTCCTGTAACAGCTATTGAATATCAAATTGCCATTATGTTAGGTATTTTAGGAAGCGTTGCATTAACAGTTATTTTATTTGTTCAGTTTGGCTATAAAACCTTCTTTAATAAAGAAGCTCAACTAGTATTTGAAACGCAATAAAGAATGCTCTAAACTACTAAGTATTTTTGTAGTTTAGAGCATTTTTTATTAATCTATTTTATGGATAAAGATACCGCTTCTTAATTTAGGCTCAAACCAAGTAGATTTTGGAGGCATAAGCTCATTAGCATCTGCAACTCGCATGAGTTCATCCATCGAAGTTGGATACATGCTGAAGGCTACATCCATATCTTCTTCAGTGCGCTTATTAAGCTCCTCAATACCTCTTATCCCACCTACAAAATCAATACGCTTATCATTTTTAGGATCATGGATGTTAAATAAAGGACTTAAGACATACTTTTGCAGAATAGACACATCAAGGCACGCTACGGGGTCACTTTCATCCGTATAGTCTTCTTTCACAAGGAGCTTGTACCATTTTTTTTGATACCTCATGCCAAAAGTATGACGCATATCAGGCTTATAGCTTTCATCTGCAACAGGTTCTATATCAAAAACCTTCACGAGTTGTTCAAATAAAGCGTCCTGCTCTAGTCCGCTTTCATCTTTCAGGACTCTGTTATAATCCATAATATATAGATGCTCTTTTGGAAAAACAGTAGCTAAAAAATAAGCAGCTTCCTCACGATTTGCGCCTGAGGCTTTATCGCTGCGTGCTACGGCAGCTGCAGCTGCTGCACGGTGGTGCCCATCAGCAATATAGAGTGCATCCGTTCCGTGAAACGCTTTAGTAATATCTGAGATGACCTGTGGGTTAGCGACTTTGAAGACTTCATGTTTAACTCCGTCTTCAGAAGTAAAGGAATAAATAGGTTTATTCTCTATAACATAATCCATCATCCACTTTGTAACCCTATCTAAGTCCCTATAAGCTAAAAAGATAGGACCAGTATGTGCATTACAGTAGGTTACATGTTTAATACGGTCTAATTCTTTATCAGTGCGGGTATTTTCGTGTTTTTTAATAATGCCTTTGTCGTATTCTTCAGCGGATACGCAGCATACAATACCATATTGTTTTGTATAAGCATTCGTTAATCCATAAATATAAATACAGGCTTCATCCTGGATAAATACGCCCTCTTCAATCATTCGGTCTAAAGTATTCCCAGCAAATGCATAAAGTTCGTCTTCGCTAGGATTTTTAACATGCATTTCAGGTTTATCTACGTGCAAAAATGAATAAGGATTATCCTTTACAAGTTCTTTAGCTTCCTCAGTGCTCATAACATCATAAGGCAGTGCTGCGACCTTGGTGACCAACGCTTCACTTGGTCTGTAAGCTTTAAAAGCTTTGATAGTTACCATAAAATCCCTCCTTAAATATACACCCCTATCATAACATATTTTGATAGTATAACAAATATTTTTTATTAAAAGGAATCTTCATTTTTTAGTTTAACTACGCACTTATTTGATGCTATAATAAAAATATAGACTCAAAAAGATCTATAAGTTATTTTGACGGAGGAAAAATATGAGAACAGTAATGTGGTACATAAGCTTTGCATTAACACTCTTGGCAGCTCTTCCAAAACTGCTCATTGTCAACAGATTGATAAAGCAAGGAAAAGTAAGTGAATGTGAAAAGTACGTTCATCAAGTGACTTCTAAATGGGCGTTAGGGAATGTAAAACGTACAGGTTCCCAAGTAGAAGTGCATGGGGCACACAACCTTCCTAAAGAAGGTGCTGTAGTATTTATAAGTAATCACCAAGGTAATTTTGATATTCCTATTTTAATGAGCTATATAAACTACCCTAAGGGCTTTATTGCAAAAATTGAAACGCAGAAAATTCCGCTTGTGCGAAAATGGATGAAACATATTCATTGTATTTTTATGGATCGTTCAACACTTAAAGGCTCAGCAGGAGCTATTATTGAAGGAATCAACACTTTGAAAAAGGGCCATTCACTAATCATTTTTCCAGAAGGAACGCGCAGCAAAGGGGATCAGATGGGTGAATTTAAAGCGGCAAGCTTTAAGTTGGCTACAAAACCTAAAGTTCCTATTGTTCCTATTACAATCAGCGGATCATATAAGATTATGGAAGGCAACGCTAATCAAATTCAGCCTGCAAAGGTTGATCTATATATCCATCCTATGATACACACAAATGATTTAACCAAAGAACAAACAGAAGAACTTCCTAAGCAAGTTTATACGATTATTGCTTCAAAACTGCCGAATGAAACAAAAGACTTAGAAGTTAAAATTTCCTAACGAGCTAAAAAAATAGAAAATATTTCCAAGGAAATATTTTCTATTTTTTTAGCTTTCTTTTTATATGCTCACTACATAGATAGGCAGTGGAAAAGGCAGCTTGTAAGTTATATCCTCCAGTATCACCGTCAATATCTAATATTTCTCCAATAAAATAGAGGCCTGGTTGTTTACGGCTTTCCATAGTACTTGGATTAACTTCTTTAAGCGAGATGCCGCCGGCAGTAGCCATAGCCATATGGAATCCTCCTAATGCTTCTACTTCAAAAGGACATTTCGTAAGGAAGCGGACAAGGGATTCGCGAATTTTTTTTGGAATCTTAGCGCATAACATATGCATATCAACATCAATCATCTCACAAAGCGCCATGCAAAAGCTTTTGGGAAGCTTTAATTTCTTCAAAAAGGTAATCAGTTCTTCTTTACCTTGGTCATTTATCGCATCAAGAAAATAAGCTTTAACTTCTTCATAGGATCTTGGATGCAAGAAGTTAACTGTGACTAGGTCTCCTGGGACGATCCATCTCGAAGTATTTAAAATCACTGGGCCTGAAAGGCCCTTATGTGTAAATAACAGATCGTCTTGATAGGCAATAACTTTTTTGTTTTCATGCCAAATGGTAAGTTCTACTTGATCAAAAGACAATCCTGCCAGTGTAGTGAATGTCCGATTTTTAACACGTATATCTGTTAAAGCTGGCCTAGGCTCAATAATACTGTGTCCAAGTTTTTCAGCTAAAAAATAGCCTGTCCCATCTGATCCAGTTTTTGGATAAGATTTACCGCCGGAAGCTAATATCACCTGATCACTGAAATATCTTTGTTTATCAGCAGTTTCTACAGTAAAAACTGTATCATAAACAGATAAGTGTGTAACATGGCTGTTGTATTTGATTTCAACATTTGCAAGCTGGCAGTTTCTAAGCAGTGCATTTAAGATATCTTCACTATTCATACTCTTAGGAAATACTTTTCCGTTTGGCATAATTTGATAAGCCACTCCGCTCTTTTGAAAAAAGTCCATACACATTTCGTTAGTATAAGAAGTAAGAGATTTCTTCAAAAACTTTCCATGATCTCCATAACGTCCTAAAAATAATTCAATATTCCCTGCATGGGTAAAATTACAATGCCCGCTTCCAGATATGAGGAGTTTTTTACCTGCTTTTGCATTACGTTCAAGCAGTAATACTTTTTGATTTTGTTTGGCAAGCATTTGGGAGACAAATAAACCCGCAGGGCCAGCTCCTATAACGATTGTTGTGTAGTGCATAAAATTCTCCTCTGTAATTATTTATTCTCACTCTATTATATACCAGACTTAACCCATATATAAAGTATTACTTTAATAGTTAAAATGGCTTTATTAGTGCTGTCTATAAATATAAGGAATAAAACTTCCTGTGTTGTACAATGCTAATCCATATACTGTATGGCTAGGGAGGGATAAAATGAAACGTATTTTTTTGGCTATAGTATTAATGAGCCTAGTGATCATTAGCACGATACAAGCTAAGCAGTCAGATCATAACAAAGTAATTATACTAGGCAGTGAACCAGAGTGTATTGCAGCTGCTGTCTCTGCCAGAAAGCTTGGTTATGATGTAACAGTGATCACTGAATCTGAGCGCTTGGGTGGTCTTTTTACAGAAGGAATGCTGACAGTTCTTGACATAAACTTTGACTATAATACGAGGGTCCTTCATCAAGGGTTTTTTAAAGACTTTTTAACTGCTTGCAGCAATGGCTATAATATTGATTATAAATTAACTCAAAATTTTTTTAATAGTATTATTGAGAAATATGGCATACGTGTCATTTATAGGGCTGAAAACATTAGACCTATTATTGATAAAAATAATGTAACAGGGGCAGCATTTCTAGCAGAAGGAAGATATCAGCAAATCAAAGGAAACTTTTTTATAGATGGCTCCTCGGAAGCTTCTTTTACTAGAAAGCTGGGTGTTCCTTATAAAAAAGGACGTGCTGAATTTGGGCAGCCTGATCTGGCAGCAGCCTCTACTTTGATGTTTTCTGTAAAAGATGCAGATTGGAATAAGATTACGGATTTTTTAGATAATGATGATGATGAGCGAACAGGATATAAAAAAAATGCAGCCTGGGGCTATAATGTCATGTATAAGTGTCCAATAAAAGATGAGCGGCTTCAAATGAGAGGGCTCAATTTATCAAGGCAGAATGACGGCAGCGTTATTATCAATGCCCTTCTTATATTTAATGTGGACCCATCAAATAAAAGTGATATGGAAAGCGCATATCTTCTAGCTAAAAGCGAACTACCCAATATTGTAAAGTTTATTCAGAAAAACTGCAAAGGATTTGAGAAGGCTTCTCTTCATGAAGTTGCCAAAACCCTGTATATCCGTGAGGGTATTAGGATAGTCGGAGAAGATACGTTATCTGGAACAGATGTTTATGAGCATATAGATTTTCCAAATACGATTGCATATGGAAGTTACCCTATGGATCTTCAGGCAGTTAAAAAAGGTGAATACGGCAGTGCGCTGTGCGGCAGATGCTTATACAGCATTCCGCTTGGAACGATGATTCCTAAAGGTTTCAATAATATCCTAGTAATTGGAAGAAGTGCAAGCTTTGATATTATGGCCCATGGAAGTGCACGGACTGTTCCTGTACTTATGTCAATGGCTGAAAATAGTGTTGTTGCATTGGACTATAGTATAAAAAAAGGAATTCCTATTAATAGATTAAATCGTTCAAATATTGATCTCTCTGCTTTTTATAAGGAGATCTATCGTTTTAACGGTTTTACAAGACTAATGCTCCCAAAGTCACATCTTGATATGTCCTGGTATTCTCCCTATATTCATGATTTAAGAAGTAAAGGCTATTTTACGATGGGATATGAAGCTTATGATTTTGACAGCATAGAAAATACAAAAAAATCTATTAACAATACGCTTACGTTATTTGCTTCACATTCTTCTTATACCCTTTCCAAACCATGTAAAACGCTGATCCATACACTGAATAATACAATTAAAATATCTGATTTATGCAGGCTCTCTTCTTGTTTATTAGATAAAGAACTTAAAAGCCCAGAAGATTTGCTAGATCAGCATATTATTGATGAGACTACGTATTATTATGTTAATCATGAAAAATCACTTACTCATGGAGAAGTTTATGCGGTTTTAGATGGGATATTAAAACATATTTATCCCTATAAGCCCCTTATTATTTATAGAGATGCTGAAAATGTGATTAAAGAATAGAATTCGCCCATGCGAGGCGAACAGCAAGAAGCACATCTTCTGAATGCGCTAGAAGATGTGCTTTTTATCAATCATTTTTTAATACATGTCTATTTTGCCAAACGTATTCTGCTCCTGAGAGGAGCGTAAGAAAGAGTGCTAAATAGGCAAGCCCTAAGCTGATTGGCTGAATAAAATTAAAAGTAATTGGGATTAGATAAACAATAATCATGAAAATCTGTATAACTGTTTTGATTTTGCCCAAATTATTTGCTGCAATCACTTTATTTTCAGCAGCTGCAACTAAACGAATACCTGAGACGATAAATTCTCTAAGTAATATCATTACAACAATCCAAGCTGGTAAAATACCTGCTGGAAGCAGTGGGCCTTTATCAATAATAGCAATCATTGCTGCAGTAACCAGCATTTTATCTGCCAGTGGATCCATAAATTTGCCGAGGTTAGTTACCAAATTAAGTTTTCGTGCAAGATAACCATCGAAAAAGTCCGTTAAACTTGCAGCTATAAAAATAACAAGTGCGACCCATAAGGTTGTTTCAAAAGGCAGTATAGGAATCCATATAATGCCTATAAATACAAAAACCAACACAACACGCATAAGCGTTAATTTATTTGCTATATTCATCAGCTATCTCTCCAATCAAATCATAGTCATTGGCATCAACTATGTGTACATTAACATAATCCCCCGATATCAGCTGACCAGAATAATTAACAAAGACTTGTCCGTCAATCTCAGGAGCATCTTGATAAGTGCGGCCGATATAGACATCTTCCTCAATTAGTTTTCCCTCAATAATAACTTGCATCGTTTTGCCGATCTTCTCTTTAGTCAGCTGCTTAGAGATGTCCTGTTGAAGGTCCATAAGCACTTCTTTTCTGCGGATTTTTATTCTATCATCAATCTGATCTTCAAAACTTGCTGCTGGCGTATCTTCTTCTTGTGAGTAGGTAAAAACACCTAGCCTGTCAAAACGCATTTCTTTAACAAAATCACATAACACATCAAAATCTTCCTCAGTCTCACCAGGAAACCCTACAATCAAAGTGGTACGGATGGCGATATTAGGAATTTCGTGACGCAGTTTACTAAGAATTGTTTTTAAATATTCATTGGAACTTTTTCTGGCCATTCTCTTTAAAATGTGGTCAGATGCATGCTGAATGGGCATGTCAAGATACTTACATACTTTGGAGTTAGTTTTGATTTCTTGTACGAGTTCATCTGTAATGCCTTCAGGATAGCAATAAAGGATACGAATCCACTCAATACCGTCGACCTGAGATAATTCTCTGATAAGTTTAGCGAGGGATGCATCTTTAAGGTCAACGCCATAGCGGGTAGTATCTTGAGCAACTAATATAATTTCTGATACACCGTCTTTGGCGAGCCTTACTACTTCCCCTTTAATCTTATCCATTTGACGGCTTCTATATTTACCACGCAGCTGTGGGATAATACAATACGTACAATGGTTATCACATCCTTCAGCTATTTTGACATAGGCAAAATAGCCGGCTGTTGTAAGAATTCTAGGCATCTCTTCTAAAAACTCACGGTCAATAAGTTCAAAATGCTGCGGTCTTATACCCTTTTCGCTCAGTACATTGTTAACAACATCGACGATCTGATCATAAGAAGTTGTTCCAAGAAGTGCATCTACTTCAGGAATTTCATCTAGAATTTCCTGTTTATAACGCTGTGCCATACAGCCAGTCACAATGAGGGCTTTACAGCGTCCTTCATGCTTATATTTTGCAACTTCCAAAATGTTTTCTATACTTTCTTTTTTAGCATCTTCTATAAAGCAGCAGGTATTTACAACTAAAACATCTGCTTCACTTTCATCACCAGTTAGTGTATATCCGCCCTGATGAAGTATCCCTAGCATATGCTCGCTGTCTACTAAATTTTTATCACATCCTAGTGATACAAAAGCGACTGAATAACTCAATTTAAAATCCTCCTTGATTTTTGGCAGCTAATACACAGTTGTGCATCAACATAGCTATTGTCATAGGGCCTACACCGCCAGGTACGGGTGTAATGTGGCTGGCTATGCCCTTGCAAGATTCAAAATCTACATCTCCACATAGTTTGCCATTTTCATCTCGATTTATGCCTACATCAATGACAACAGCGCCAGGTTTCAGCATAGAGCCAGAAATAAATTTGGCTATCCCAACAGCGGCAATAACGATATCTGCTTGGCCTACTACTGCATGCAGATTCTTGGTTCTGGAGTGACATATTGTAACGGTTCCATGCTCTCTAAGAAGCAGTAAGCTGACAGGCTTGCCTACAATATTGCTTCGCCCTACTACAACACAGTTTTTCCCTTGAATTTCGATATTTGTTCTTTTAAGCAGCTCAATAACACCTGCTGGTGTGCATGATACCAAGCCGTTAAGACCAATGCTTAATGCACCTACATTGTAAGGATGAAAGCCATCTACGTCTTTAACTGGATCGATTTTAAGAATAATTTTTTGTTCATCCATATGTTTAGGAAGAGGCAGCTGAACTAAAATACCATGGACAGCTGAATCGTTATTTAATGTTTCAACTAACTCAAGCACTTCTTTTTCAGTTGTTTCAGAAGGTAGCTCATAAGAAAAAGACTTTATGCCAATATACTCGCATGCTTTTTTCTTATTGCTTACATACACTTGAGATGCAGGATTCTCACCGACAAGAATAACAGCAAGGCCTGGAGTAAGACCTTGATTTTTTAAAGTTTCTACTTTTACTTTCAACTCATCTTTTATCGTTTGGGCAATTAACTTGCCATCTATCATTTGTGTATTCATTGATTAATCCCCTTTGTTTTAATTAAAATAATCCTGTAATGACACCTTTTCTATCAATATCTATAAGTTCAGCTGCCGGTTTTTTAGGAAGTCCTGGCATGGTCATTACACTTCCCGTAATAGCAACTATAAAACCAGCTCCAGCAGATATTCGGATTTCTCTGACCGTTGTTGTAAAGCCTTCTGGCCTTCCTAAAAGTTTAGGATTATCTGAGAAAGAATACTGATTTTTTGCCATGCAGACTGGAAGATGCGACAATCCAAGTGCATGAATTTTATCTAGTTCTTTTTTTGCTTTTGGTTCAATCACTACATTTTTTGCACCATAAATTTCTTTAGCTATAACATTGATTTTTTCTTCTATAGGCAGCTTGTCTTCATATAAGAACTTAAATTCACTTGGTTTGTTTTCAAGGACTTCCACCAGTTTACCCGCAAGATCAATGCCTCCTGCTCCGCCCTTCTCCCAGACATTTGCAGTGGCAAAATTACAGCCCATTGCCTCACAAGCCTGTTTAACAAAATGAATTTCAGCGTCTGTATCTGTTACAAAAGCATTAAGCGTTACAACAACTGGTACGCCATATTTTTGAAGATTTTCGATATGTTTTTCCAGGTTACCAAATCCCGCTTTGAGGGCATCAAGATTTTCTTCTTTTAGGTCTTCTTTTACAACACCACCATTGTATTTGAGCGCACGGACAGTTGTTACCAGAACAACTGCATCAGGCTTAAGTCCTGCTTTACGGCATTTAATGTCTAAAAATTTTTCAGCTCCTAAATCAGCTCCAAAACCTGCTTCAGTTACTACAATATCTCCAAGTTTTAGCGCCAGCTTAGTTGCAATAACACTGTTGCATCCGTGAGCTATGTTTGCAAAAGGACCTCCATGCATAATAACTGGAGTATTTTCCAATGTTTGAACGAGATTAGGTTTAATGGCATCCTTTAAGAGTGCAGTCATAGCACCTTGTGCGTTTAACTCTTTTGCCGTAACAGGCTCACCCGTATACGTATAGCCTACAATAATATTCCCAATCTTTTCTTTAAGATCCATAATATCAGTTGCAAGGCACAAGATAGCCATTATTTCTGAGGCTACCGTAATCATAAATCCGTCTTGTCTTGGCATGCCGTTAATAGGTCCGCCAAGCCCTGCAACAATATCTCGAAGGGCCCTGTCATTAAGATCCACACATCTTTTCCAAGTAATTGTGCGAGGGTCTATTCCTAGGACATTTCCATGATGAATATGGTTATCAATCATAGAAGCTAAAAGGTTATTGGCTGCTCCGATGGCGTGAATATCTCCAGTAAAGTGAAGGTTAATGTCCTCCATAGGAACTACTTGAGCATAACCGCCGCCGGCAGCCCCGCCTTTTATGCCCATACATGGACCAAGCGATGGTTCGCGAAGTGCAATAATAGCCTTTTTACCGATTTTACATAGCGCCTGTCCAAGGCCCACTGTAATGGTCGTTTTTCCTTCCCCTGCTGGCGTTGGATTAGTTGCAGTAACTAATACCAGTTTGCCATCTTTATTATTTTTTACTTTTTCAGCAAGTTCATAGGTAAGCTTTGCTTTGTATTTACCGTATTGTTCGATCATGTTGCTGTCAATGCCTATTAAATCTGCAATTTCATTAATAGGTCTTAGGGTTGCTTCCTGAGCAATCTGAATATCTGTTTTCATCACATATCTCCTTATCAAATGAGTTAAATATATTTATAAAACCTTTCTTGGTTTACTGCCTTCATCAGCACCAACAATTCCTCTGTTTTCTAGAGAATCCATCAGTCTGGCTGCGCGGTTGAAGCCTATTCTAAAGTATCTTTGAAGCATTGAAATGGAAAGTTTTTCTTTGTCTGCTGCAAAAGCTACCGCTTTCTCTATTAGTTCATCTTCATCTTCTTCCATATTAACCTGTATGCCGGAATTTTCAAGGGTTTGTATAACTGTCTCTTCATATTGGGCTTCTTCAGACTTGATACTATTTACAATGCTTTCTACTTCTTTATCTGAAATAAAAGCTCCTTGAATACGGATAGGCTTAGATTCTCCTATAGGATTAAATAGCATATCCCCTTTGCCTAGCAGCTTTTCGGCTCCGTTTGTATCAAGAATAGTCCTTGAATCCGTTCCAGATGATACTGCAAAAGCAAGTCTCGATGGAATATTCGCTTTAATGACGCCAGTGATAACATCAACTGAAGGACGCTGTGTTGCAATGACGAGATGTATGCCCGCCGCTCTTGCCATCTGCGCCAAGCGGCATATAGCATCTTCCACTTCTTTTGCAGCAGTCATCATAAGGTCTGCGAGTTCATCAATAATAATGACAATCTGTGGAAGCCGAAGTGATTCATCTGTCATTTTTTCATTATAGCCTTTCATATCCCTAACATTGTTTTCAGCAAACTGATTATACCTTTTCGTCATTTCATTAACTGCCCACCAGAGTGCACCAGCAGCTTTTTTTGGGTCTGTTACAACTGGAATAAGCAGATGCGGAATACCATTATAAACATTAAGTTCTACAACCTTTGGATCTATCATAATCAGTTTGACTTCACTAGGTTTAGCTTTATATAAAATACTTGTAATCAAGGTATTGATACACACACTTTTGCCTGAACCCGTTGCCCCAGCGATAAGTACGTGAGGCATTTTAGCAATGTCGGCAATAATAGGCTTACCGGCGATATCTTTGCCAAGTGCAAAAGCCAGCTTTGACGGAAAGGCTAAAAACCTATCTGTGTCAATAACGTCTCTTAAATACACAATTTCACTGGTGTCATTTGCAATTTCTATGCCGACAGCGGCTTTACCCGGAATAGGCGCTTCAATTCGAATATTAGGTGCAGCCAAGTTAAGTGCAATATCATCAGCTAAATTGACAATCTTACTTACTTTTACACCTTGTTTAGGCTGAAGTTCATAGCGCGTTACAGATGGCCCTTTGTGAATTTGAAGGACTTTTGCTTCAACACCAAAACTTTCAAGGGTTTCCTCAAGTTTTCTTGCATTACTTAGTGTTTTTTTAGATGCATCTTTGTTGGGCACGTTCTGACCTTTACCAAGAAGCTCTATACTTGGGAAAATATATTCCTTAGAAACTTCAAGATGGTGAGACAAACTAACTGCTTGTTCGATATCCTCTTCTTCAACTACTATAGGACTGACTGAAGACTTTTCAGAAGATAATACTACAGGCTCGTCCAAATGTATTACAGGTGAACGGCATGGTTCGACATAGCTTTCAGCATGGTAAATCTGTATATCATCAAAATCCTCACCAGGAATGGTAGTGATCAGTTGTGGAGGCGCCTCAACTTCAGGTCTTTCATTATCTAGTTTTGGTTTGCGCTGGGGTTTTGGCTTAGAACGCTTAACTTCCTGTCTATGTTTTATAGCAACTATTATTTTTTCACTCACCCAAGAAAAAATAGGGAATTTAGTAGTAATAAGAAGCCAAATGCCTAAAAGAATAGCAAGTACTACATAAGTCCCATAAATGCCGATGAGTTTAAGAAGCAGATGCGCCAAGCAGGCTCCGATAAAGCCACCGTTAAGCCATGATCCGAGCCTAATATAAGAAGTACTTAGTAGTACAACTGAAGTATCTTCTCCAAACGAAATGACATGAAAAAGCGTCATCAGAAGAAGCGTAAGTGTGCTCATATACCCAATTGTTTGTTTTAATTTTTTAAAATTGCCTTGTATGTAAAAAATGCCGATCAAAACGGCTGATAATGGAATAATATAACCGCCGATTCCAAATACTCCAATGAAACCTATTCGAAGCATTTGACCAATTATCCCTGAATTCTGAGTAAATATTCCAATGAGCACAATAAGGCTTACGCCTATCATACAGATCCCGATAATTTCTTTAGAAATCGGAGCTGGCAGAACATCCTGTATTTTTGCATCCCTGCTGGTTTTTTTAGATGTTTTTTTCTTTGATGCCGTCTTCTTTTTTTTGCCTTCATTATTCATCTCAATGTAACCCCTTTATATGTAAAGCGTAAAACGCCCTAAAATTAAAAATATAATAGATGTGTGCACAAGCATACATCTATTATTATATCATTTTCTAATTTGTTTGATAAGATTATTTTCAAGTAATTTACCAGGTTTTAGATCTTCTCTTAAATAATCTTTAGGATCAGTAGAAAAAATTCTTTCCAAAACATATCCTTCACATGTTTTACATGCTAACACAGAATAGCCGTTGTAATCAAGTTCGGCATATTCAATCGGCTCTTCAAGTCCGTAAATCGGCGCTACTGAATACATCATGCATGCTCACCTTCGTTCGATGCAATAAGCTCATGCAGCTTATCCATAGCTTCTTTAAGGCCTCCCACTTCATCAATAATTTTTTCTTTAACGGCTTCCCTGCCAACAAGTATTGTTCCGACGTCTCTAGCCAGTTTGCCGACATCCAGCATTAACTCTCTAAAGCGTTCTTCAGAAATATGCGAGTTTTTAGAGACAAATGCAACAATTCGCTCTTGCATCTGATCGAAAAACTCAAAGGTCTGCTGGACACCTATAACCGTTCCGCTCATTCGGACCGGATGAATTGTCATCGTAGCAGTGGGCGTAATATAGGAATAATCTGATGATACAGCAATCGGAACACCAATTGAATGGGCACCTCCCAGTACTAAAGAAACAACGGGTTTACTGATCGAAGCAATAAGTTCGGCAAGGGCAAGGCCAGCTTCTACATCTCCACCTACAGTATTTAAAATAACAAGAACGCCTCTAACTTTCGGATTATCACACAGTCCAACAATTTGTGGAATAAGATGCTCATATTTTGTGGTTTTATTCTGAGGAGGCAGGCTGACGTGCCCTTCAATTTGACCGATAATAGTAAGACAATGAATAGGGCTTTCATTCTCACTGCTATGGGGCGGTAATTGGCCTAATTCTTTGATGCTCTCAATGACATCATTAGGATTAGATTCTTCGTTATTTTTATCATTTTCTTTCTGATCCTTAGTATTTTCTTTAGAATTTTCTTTTTTATTTTGAATAGTATTTTGATTAAATGCTTCTTTATTATTTGGCATAGTTACTTCCTTTCGCATGATATTTAATGTTAGTATGCAAAAAAAGAGGCAACTTCATACTCAATTTAATGGAAGAATCCATAGACCCTAAACGAAAACTAAAGTGAAAATTCATCATGAAGCCTATTAATAGCCTCACTTAAGTTATTTTCCTCAATCAGACAGCCTATCGTTGTCAGGGAATCGGCGGTTTGAAGGATGTCGATATGTGCCTTGGTAAGTGCACTGACAATCCGAGCCATTACGCCGGGAACACCGGTCATACGTTCACCAATAATAGTTACCTTAGCGCAGTTTTCTTTTAAAGTATAGGTATAGCTTTCATCCTTAAGCAGCTTTTCTAGTTTGGTCCTGTGGCGTTTATCAATAGTAAAAACTTTGTAACTTGGAAAAATATTAATAAGATCTATACTTATTCTATCTTCGGCAATGCGGTCTAAAAGCTGCTTGTCACAAGCTGTGTCATCTTGTATTGTAAACTGCACCCTGTCATTTCTATGGGCAATGCTTGTAATAACATGATCATTATCCTTATAAGCAGAATCTTTTGTGGTATGAATAATGTAGGTCCCTTTTTCATCGGTAAAAGTGTTTTTTATGACTAAAGGAATATTGCTCCGCATAGCATATTCGACCGCACGAGGATGAATAACCTTTGCGCCGCTGTCTGCCATCTGAAAAACTTCATTATAACTTATTGTTGGAATGATCCTGGCTTTTTTGCATACCCTAGGGTCAGCAGTCATAATCCCATCAACATCAGTAAAGATTTCAATACGTTCAGCCTTAAGACCGGCTGCCAGAAGCGAAGCAGTTGTATCACTCCCGCCTCGGCCCAAGGTTGTTACTTCACCATCAGCAGTTATACCTTGAAATCCAGCTACTACTGGTATGACCCCTTGCTCAACGCAAGATAAAATATGGTCTGCATGGGTATAAAGCAAATCTGCATTTTTATGCTGTTTATCAGTTATGATACCTGCTTGAGCTCCAGTTAATGCTTTGGCACGGTAGCCTTTATTTGTAAGCAGTGAAGCAAGAATAACAGCAGAAATAATTTCTCCGCAGGAAAGGAGCAGATCATATTCTCTATCAGCAATACTTCCTGCACAGTTTTTAGCAAATTCAAGCAAAGTATCTGTAGCGTAGGGAGAGCCTAGCCTTCCAATTGCTGAGACCACCACCACTGGAAAGTCTCCGTGTGCTTTTGCAGTAATAATTTTTTGAACAACTTTTTCCCTGCTCTCATCAGTTGCAACTGAGGTTCCTCCAAATTTTTGCACTATGATGTCCATAAGATGATATCCTTTCAACGTAAATAGTTCTCACTATATCATATTAATGATTCCTAAAAAAGTAGACTCCTTCTATTCTTGAATATATGTTTCAATCGCTTTTGCCAGCTGATCGGGGCAAGATGTCCCTCTGCCTTTACAGTCTATACCTTTAAGGCGACTTACAGCATCATCAGCCTTTAATCCCTTTACAAGTGAAGAGATACCGAGTGCATTGCCCGAGCAGCCTCCAATAAATCTAACATCATGAATGATGCCATCTTCTATATCTAGTTGAATTTCTAAGGCACAAATCCCTTTTGTGCGGAATGTTTTCATATTAACGACTCCTTATGATACTATATCTTAGCTATACTGCCATTTTTGGCTGGTCGTAAGTATTATAGCACAATCTCATCTAATGTCTATAGTTGTATTATGTCTATACATTTCTATTTAATTCGAGTAAAATGATAATGCTTATGTGTTAAATACTAAAAAATTCTCTTTAAAGGATGGTTATTATGAGTATTACTTTTAAACATACAATTATTCACGTACTTGACCTAGCTTTACAAACACCGATCTTATCTACCAACCAACTTATACTAGATGATGAAACTGAAGCTTTCATTACAAAGCATCTTATGAAAATCATGGAGAGTTCGGCAAGTTCTACTGCTCGTTTTAATGATACATCTTCTATCAAAGAGCTGCTCATTGAGCCAGTTACATCTGAAAACTTTTACATGCTGTCTGCACATACTGCCGAGAAGTATTATAGCTATATGAATGAATATGGAAATATTCCGGCTGGAGACTTAGTAATTACCTGTTTTATAATGCAAGATGTTCCTTACCTTGGAATTCTTAAACTTAATTATAAAGAAGCCTTTACACATCATGTGGAAACGAACTCGGAAGGGATTACAACTAAAATGATTAAACATAAAGGGATTTTTCCTTCTGAAACGAAGCAGGTAGATGAAGGCGTTATTATAAACCTTGAGTATAATGAGCTTATGCTTCTAGATCAGTCTAAAAGCCGTTATCTGTCACTTCTTTTTGACTGCAATGCTGAGATTTCTGTAAAGGAGACACTTGAAATAGTTGGGAAAGTAACTGAATCAGTTATTGAGGCTCACTATGATAATAAAGTTGAAGCTCTATCAGAACTAAAAGCTAATATATCAGACAGCCTTTCTAAAACTCAAACGATAAAAGTACAAGATATTCTTGCACAGACCTTTGGAGACGACGAAGAGGTTTATGAGGAGTGTATGTATAAAATCAAAGAACTAGGTGTAAAAGATGAAGAGATTGAAGTGACAGATGCCAAACTTGCTAATAAGTATAGCTCTCAGAGATTAAAGACCGATACAGGGATTGAGCTTAAATTTCCTGTTCCTATTTTAAAAAATCCAGATTACATAGAGTTTATCAATAATCCTGATGGTACTTTTTCTATTATGCTTAAAAACATTTCACAGATTACTAATAAATAAATACAAGCACAATCGTCTAAGAATACTCATACTCTATACTACAGACATTTTAAGTAGGCTGGAGGAATGAAACATGAATAATATTTCAGTTGCTATAATCGGAGGGGACCTAAGGTTTGTACGATTATGTGAGCTACTTATTCAAAAAGGTATAGATGTTTCAATTTATGGAATTAGTCATCCAGATATTCCTAAAGAGGTTAGGGTATGTGCCTCGCTAAATGAGATAAAAGGTTGTTCTTATATTATTGGTCCAATACCCTTCTCAAAGGACAATAAGTCTATTTATGCACCTATGAGCAATAAGCATATTTCTATCGAACAATTTTTCTTAATAGCTGCTGATAGTTATGTTTTAGGGAGTGTATTAAATCAAAATATGAGAGATTTATTAGATAAGCATAATATTAAATGGCGAGATATTATGGATATGGATGAAATAGCAATACTTAATGCAATCCCTACTGCGGAGGGAGCTATTCAATATGCAATGCAAAATAGTGAAATAACCCTTCATGATAGTAAATGTCTTGTATTAGGATTCGGGCGTTGTGGCAAAATATTAGCACATAAATTACATGGACTAGGCGCTAAGGTCTCGGTAGAAGCAAGGTCATCTTTAGACCTAGCCTACATTAGCACATATGGTTATACTCCTATTCCACTTTATGATTTAAACAACCATTTAGGAGAATTTGATTTTATATTTAATACAATTCCAGTGGTTATACTAGATAGGCAGGCAATTGATTTATTTAAACCAGATGTCGTTTATATAGAACTTGCATCTATGCCAGGGGGTATAGATATCGATTATTGTCATAAAAAGGAAATTAACCATGTGCCGGCTCCTAGCCTGCCTGGTATTGTTGCACCTAAAAGCGCTGCTAATATTCTATATCAATGCCTCTTATTGATTTTGCGTAATCAGGGGGCGAATTTATGAAAGAACTGAAAGGACTTAAACTCGGGGTTGCTCTATGTGGCTCTTTTTGTACTTTTGCAAAAGCTGTCAAACTTATTGAAGAACTAGTAGCACTGGAGATTAATGTATTTCCAATTATGTCCAGTAATGCATTTACACTTTCTACACGATTTGGCAATGCCTTAGATTTTGTTAACCAAATTGAAAGCTTAACAGGCAAATCTATCATTCACACGCTAGTAGAGGCTGAGCCTTTAGGACCTAAAAATATGATAGATGCCCTGCTCATTGCGCCTTGTACAGGGAATACGCTGGCAAAGCTAACGTATGCTATTACGGATACGCCTGTTTTACTGGCTGCAAAAGCACTTCTGGTTTCGATTACGGTTAGATTTGACCAGGTTTAACAGGGAACAATATTTCTTGAATAAATATATTCTCCCGAACGGTTGTTGAAAGCTTGGTATTTCTATATTGGGTATCCAGAAGCGCCTTAACAGTATGTAATCCTAGTCCTCTTCCCTCTCCTTTTGTACTAAACCCTTTATGATATAGTGAATTAACATCTTTAATTTTCCCATCAAAAGAATTACTGATTATTACTTTATTAAGAGTAGATTCAGAGACAATATTTATTATTAGTTTTTTATCTTCGGACAAACTTGCAGCCTCAATGGCATTATCAATAAGTATACCTAAAATTTTACAGACATCCAATTCATTCATTTTAAATAAGGGAATATGATTTGGAATATCTAAGCCGAAATCTAGTTTAGTATCTTGAATTTTTACAAGCTTCGCATAAAGCATCCCTCGAATCGGAATGCTCCAGACTCTTTTAATGAGTTCTAAGTTTTTATCTGCCTGAAAAACTTCTCCGCCTTTTAAGATTTTTTCTTTAAAATACCTATCCAATTTTTCCATATCTTTAAGCTGTATATATCCACCTAAAGTAGCCAGCATATTCATGTAGTCATGTTTGAATACTCTTAGTTCATCATGCTGTTTTTCAAGGAGATTTGCGTAATCCGTTAATCTTTTGTTTTCTTCTGCCTGAAGCTCTAACTTCATGCTTTTCTTAGTATTTTCATTAATCATATAAAGAAAGACAATGCCTAAAACCCCGTATAATGTGAAAATAGCAATGAGAAGAGAAACAATCTGCGTGGATAGATACTCAATTAACGTTCCTAGAATCGTAACATTTAGATAGACTACTAATACTGAAATAGCAATATACATATAAAAGTATTTGTTAATTTGGAAACTTCTTAAACTTAATTTTTTATAATTAAGAATACTATGTATACTTTTTACCATTAATATTATTGTAAGAATACCTGTAAAGTAAACGGTGATATTTGCAAAGGCGGATTCTTTAACTTGTGCTACCGTAAACTTAAAAATGCTCATAGCAATAAGCCCCGATACCATATCAGATAGAGCGATTAAAGCAATAATAATTAGGGTTTTTAAAATAGACTTTGATAGATGTCTAGAATAGTTATATTCAAGAATGGTTATTAGAATAGAAGAAAAAACAATTGCTGATTTATTTATATTAAAGAGTTTTAGTAAAATAGATAAAATGATCATTACTCCTAAAAATATAATAATATCTTTTTTGGAAGGTTTTAACGTTCCGATTCCAAAAAATAAGATACAAAAAACAATTGATATTAATATAGGTTCTATAAATGTAAAATATAAAGACAAATGCTTTACCTCCCAATAATTCAAAATCTCTGCCTTTTTATTTTACCATATAATTTTAAATATTAAATACATTTATAAAAAGTAAGCCTCTATTTTTTATAGAGACTTACTTTTTATAAATGTATTATTCAATTGATCTTATGATTATTTGTCTCGCTTAAATAGTGACTTAGGCATTTTGGGTTCATAAAAGTACATGAAAAAACACTTATCAGATGATGCTTGCGCCATTCCCTCAGCAATTCTACCTACTACGTGAGCCACTTTCTCTTTTGCAGTAATTCCTCTAGATTTGTTCATTGAATTTTTCATAATTTTTGTACCCCTTTCTTAAAATGAAATATATTACAGGTGTGGTAAATATTGATTCAATCAATACGCCACATGTAATCAGGTTTTTAACTGTTTCATCTTTAGTGACCAGCATTATAAAGAATAGAACAGTGGTGGCTGTAATAGCCTGAAATTTAAGTTTATATCTATGTTTAGCACTAACAAGTGGGCGTTCTTCTGTGTCTGCTGGTGCATATAACATAATGAGAAGAAGACTTAAGCTAAATAAACTTATGCGAACAGCCAGATTGATAGGAAGGTAAAGGCATAATAAGGTCCCTCCTAAAAAAAGCATGATATTAAGCAGCGTACAAATGAAAGTAGATGAGGCATGCGCTCCTGCCGCAAAAATCCGTAAAGTAACGAAACTTAGAAATAAAATCCCTAACGGTTTTACAATACCTAGCATCCAGGCAACGCCTAGTAATAATAAAAATTTAAAAAGATTGATAAAGAAAACTTCAATGCCATATTGAATAATCTCCAGTTCTTCTTCGCTTTTAGAAGCGTTATTTTGAATAAACTGCATCATACGCTTGGTTAAATAAAGTGACAAATCCATCCTGTTCACCTACTTTCTACATGCACTTCCATAAAATGTATTATTTGATATTAATATAACAAATGTATAGTTTTTTGTCAATAATATTTTGTTAATTTTTCCATTTTTTTATATTTTTCCAAGAATTTGTGTTTGATTTTACATAAACATGTATAAGTATACTTTGATAACACGCTTGTATCCTGTATTTAGGTAATCTGATAGACAAGTTTTCATTGATTGATAAGCAAAAGCCGCATAGCACGTAGAAAAAACAACTTTCTAAGTATTATGCGGGCTTTATGAATATACATTTTTACAATTCAAAAAAGATACTTTCTATTCAATAATGATTCATATCCTATTATTACTTTTGCTTCATAGTTTGGAAAAAGTGTTTTTGCTGTTCAAATGGCAATTGCTTCAGTTTTTCCAGTGTCTTACGCAGCACGTACTCATTAAACTCAATATAGGACTGAGATTCTTTGACATCTTCCAATAATTTATCATCTTTAGTAAAAAAACATATCTTATAAGCAGATTTTTTATGCATATGTGCCTCCCTGTGCAATCTCTTGCTAAATCATATGGCGCATGTCGTTGTCCTATTCGGATATTTAGTTTGTTGTATGAAAATTGACAAAAAAGCAAATAAGAACTCTTATCCCAGCAATCATTTATTGTTTGCAAACTACATACATATGAATTAAATAACTGTTATAAAGCCATATGGTCTAAATCACTCATGTTACTTAGGTGTGTTAGGAGGATTAAACCGATGAAGATCGCAATTTATGCCAGGAAATCCCGTACCACTGAAAAAGGCGAGTCCATTGCCAACCAGATCGAACTTTGCAAGCATTATGCAGAACTTCACTTTCAAGATTCTGAATGTGACATTTACCAAGACGAGGGATATAGCGGTGGAGATATCAATAGACCATCTTTTTTGGAACTTACTGAGGCTCTAAAAGCTGGCAGGTATCATGTACTCATCTGCTATAGACTAGACCGAATCAGCCGGAATGTACTAGATTTTTCTGCAACTTTAGATATGCTGACTAAAAATAATGTCGCCTTTGTATCTATAAAAGAAAACTTTGATACAACGTCGCCAATGGGTCGTGCTATGCTGCATATTTCCTCGGTTTTTGCACAGTTAGAACGCGAAACGATTGCTGAGCGTATTCGTGATAACATGCAGGAGCTTGCTAAGACTGGCCGCTGGCTTGGGGGGACTGTTCCTGTAGGTTATAAAGCTATTAGGCTAAAAGAACAATCTGATAGTGGGAAAATTAAAAATTACTCCATACTTCAGATAGATAAAAAGAAGGTTTTTTTTGTAGAGATGCTTTTTAAACAATATTTACAGTTTAAAAGTTTATCAAAGCTTGAAAGGTACCTTATAGGTAATAGTATTCAGACAGATAGAGGAAAGTACTATCATCCCCAAGTGCTTCGCAGTATTCTCTCTAACCCTGTATACTGCTGCGCAGACCAGGAAGTCTATCAGTATTTTAGTAAGCTTAGCAGCTGCCTTTCCAACTCCCGAAGTGATTTTAACGGAAGGCATGGTTTAATGGTCTATAATAAAAACAGAAAAGGGAAGCTGATTTATAAAAATAATGCTTCAGAGTGGATTGTTGCTGTTGGAGCACATGATCCTATTATTGACAGCAAAACGTGGCTGATGGTTCAAAGACAGCTTGTCGCAAATGCCCACAAAGTGCATTCACACGCTTCTTCTTCCGTAGCACTTTTAAGCGGCATTTTATTCTGCAAAGCGTGTGGGGCAAAGATGCTGGTAATGAATCAATCGGTGCTGAAAGATGGGACCAAAAGCTACATTTACCGCTGTTCAAATAAACTTAAAAGCCGCGGGAACCTTTGCAATATAGAAAACGCCAAAGGCCATTACTTAGATGAGTATGTTTTGAAAAGTATCATGGAGCTATTGATGGATCAAAAGTGGCTGCTTGAAAAGCTTACTAAAGTATATCAAGATTATGACAGCTGCTTTTTTGATACTAAAAGTGAAAGACGTGTTATAGAAGAGCAAGTGGTTCAAAAAGAAAAAACTTTGGCAAAATTGATTCGCTTATCAGCAGAAAATGAGGATGTTCTTCTTGAATCATCTTATGAAAATGAAATAAAAAAAGTTAAAAACGAAATGATGCATCTTAGGGAGAAATTGAGTCTCACAAAAACAGTCATTGCTGAAGTAGTGCCTCCACTATCAAATGACTCTCAGCTGTTTGATTTAATAACTGATATCCGGCAATATCGCAATCAAAAAATTAATAATGAATTACAGCACCTCATTAAATCAATCATTAAATATGCTAAATGGAACGGGAATACCCTCTTCCTCTATTTATACGATAAGAAAAATGAATAAGACGCCGCCGTAATATTAAGCAGGGTTGTAAAATCGCTTATGAGAAACGGCAAACCTGTAATTATTGCACTATCCACTAATGATGGGCTAGGGCTGAACTTCAAAAATATAGGAACGCTGATGCCTAACCAAAATGTATATTTTGTACCCTTTGGGCAGGATGATAGTATCAACAAGCCATGCTCACTCGTAGCTGACTTAAGCAAAGTTCCGGAAACAATTGAAATGGCACTTAAACACCATCAGATACAGCCGATACTCATTCAACATGAACCATAACATAAATCCCTCTAATACTGTATTAGAGGGATTTGCTGTTTATTTTTGGCCTGTATGGCCAAATCCTCCCACTCCGCGCTCGGTAGTGCTTAGGTGGTCTGATAGTCCAAACTCGGCCTGATAAATACGCTGAATAACCATTTGAGCAATACGATCGCCTCTTTGAATTATAAAAGGCTGAGTACCCCAATTGATCAAAATAACTTTTATTTCACCTCGATAATCGGCATCAATCGTACCGATACCGTTGACAAGTCCGATTCCATATTTTGCTGCAAGCCCGCTTCTGCCGCGGATTTGCGCTTCAAAGCCTTCAGGCAGTTCAATGGCTATACCGGTTGAAATCAGCTGATATTCCCCAGGATTTAAAATGATTTCGCGTGTGACATGGGCATAGAGGTCTACACCTGCAGCTCCCGGGGTCATATACTTAGGAAGCTGAAGGTCCTCTGCTCCATCAGATTGTTTAATCAGTACCTTTATTTTTTCACTCATTAGCTGCTCCTTATTATCTTTTTATTAATTAACATGAGGTAACCTTTACTATTTCTAAATTATACATAAATTTCTAGATAACATCAAATCCTTATAAAAAGTTGCAATAATCAATAAAAATAGTGTATAGGACAGGTTTTATGGATAGTGTTATTGAATTATATGAGAAAAGTAGGTATAATTTTTATAAAACAGTATTTTAAGGAGATTATTATGTTTAAGAAAACTTCGATGATACGGCTTACTGCCAGTACGATACTCAGTCTAATCCTTCTCACAATCTGTATACTAGGCAGTATCAAAGCTTTTACATACTTTTTTAACTATACATCCAGTATCGTAGAAACGGATGCCCTTAGAGAAAAAAATCCTAACATTACCGAAATTTCTATTGAAGTTACTGATACAACTACTGTCAAGGAATTGGCTGATATGCTTTATGAGAAGCAATTTATTTCTAATGCCTTAGTTTTTAGAATGGAAAGTAAACTTAGCAAATTAGATCATCAGCTTAAACCTGGAAAATATTCTATCAGCAGCAATATGTCAAGTTCACAGATATTAAAACTTATAACTTCTGATATGACAGATATAGAAGAAACCATTAAATTTACGATTCCTGAAGGTTTTACAATCGTTCAGATTGCTGACAAATTGGAAAGCCTGCAGATTGTTACAAAGGAAGAATTTTTTGATGCTGTTAAAAACAGAGAATATAACTACCCTTTTCTAAAAAATATTCCGACTGACACAAAATATCCTCTTGAGGGCTATTTGTTTCCTGATACCTATATTATTAGAAAAGGCGCAACGCCTGAAGAAATAATTATTAAAATGTTAAACCGATTTGAAGAAGTCATCTCTCAGTATACAAATTATGTGAATACATCTTCTTATAATTTAAATGAAATACTAACGATTGCGGCTATTGTTGAGCAAGAAGCAAAGTTAAGTGAAGAAAGGCCTGTTATTGCAGGCGTTATCTATAATCGTTTAAATGCAGATATGCGGCTGCAGATGTGTTCAACTATTCAATATGTACTAGAAAAAAGAAAAGCCGCTCTTTCCTACTCTGATCTTGAAATCAGTTCCCCATATAACACCTATAGAAATGATGGACTGCCTATTGGCCCTATATGTGCGCCAGGGGAAGATTCTATACGCGCAGCACTTATGCCTGATACCCATGATTATTTCTTCTTTGTAGTAAAAAATGAACAAGAAGGTTCACATTCATTTAGTGCAACAGCTGCGGAGCACGAGAGAAATAAGTCAAGATATTTGCAGACAATTGATAAAAATTTCTATGAATAAGTCGTCCGAATGGACGATTTATTCATGTAAACGATTTTGCAGGTTCTACTTGAATAAACCCTTAAATTCATATATAGTGTCATAAGAGAATAATTTAAGAAAGGAATTACTATGAGTGAAATTAGCTATAGCTATATTGTTGAATATATAAGAGCACTTCATACGCCGCCGGCTTCAAGTGTTTTGTTAGAAATAGAAAAAAAAATTGCCCATGAAATTGAACATTGGCCTATTATTAAGCCTGAGGTAGCCGACTTTATGAAAGTCCTATTATCGCTTGTAAAACCTTCTCAAATACTAGAAATTGGTACAGCGGTAGGCTACTCTTCTATTTTAATGAGTGATTGTTTAGATAAAAATGGGCACATTACTACTATTGAAAGATTTCCGCATATGGCGGATCAAGCTAAAGCTAATATTAAAAATGCCAAGCTTCAAGATAAGATTACCTTATTAGAAGGCGATGCGGTGCAGCTTCTGCCAACATTAAATGATGAATCCTATGATGTCATCTTTATGGACTGTGCCAAGGGGCAATATATTCATTTTCTGCCAGAGTGTAAGAGGCTCCTAAAAAATGGCGGACTTTTGATAACAGACAACGTCCTTCATAAAGGAACTGTGGCGCGCTCAAGATATTTGATTGACCGAAGGCAGCGGACAACGCACTCAAGACTTAGAGAATTTTTATGGACCATTACGCACACGCCAGATTTTACATCCAGTGTAATCCCAATAGGTGATGGCATTGCACTCAGCTACAAAACAGGAGGAAACATGAATGACTAAGAATCCCAATCAGCCCATAGAATTGTTAGCACCAGCTGGAAGCCTTGAGACGCTCAAGATCGCCGTTTTATATGGTGCAGATGCTGTTTATATTGGTGGAGATCATTATGGCCTGCGGGCTAAAGCCAAAAATTTTTCCTTAGAGGAAATGAAAGAAGGTATTGCCTTTGCACATAGGCACGGTGTAAAAGTATATGTTACTGCTAATATTTTTGCCCATAATGACGATTTTAATGGTATGGCAGCTTACTTTTCTTCTCTCGAGGAAATGGGCATAGATGCTATCATTGTAGCAGACTTAGGTGTATTTAGTGTAGCACGCGAGGTGATTCCCAAAATGGAAATTCATATTTCAACACAAGCCAATAATACAAACTACCATAGTGCACGATTATGGCATAAGCTCGGGGCTGAGCGTATAGTCGTCGCAAGAGAATTGTCTTTCGCAGAAATTAAGATGATGCGGGATCATCTTCCGGAGGAAGTTACCCTTGAAGCATTTGTTCACGGTGCTATGTGTATGTCTTACTCTGGCAGGTGTTTATTAAGTAACTATATGACACACAGAGATGCCAACCGCGGCGAGTGTGCCCAGCCTTGCAGATGGAAATATCATGTGGTAGAAGAAACAAGACCAGGTGAATATATGCCCGTTGAAGAAACAGAAAGAGGCACTTATATTTATAATTCAAGAGATTTATGCATGATTGAATATATACCTGAACTTATCGAAGCCGGTATTTACAGTTTCAAAATTGAAGGACGTATGAAAACGCCTCTTTATGTAGGTACAGTTGTGAAGGCTTACCGAGAAGCTATCGACACTTATCTTAACCATCCAAAAGTCTATGAAGAGAAAAAAAGCTATTTCGTAAGCGAAGCCGGTAAAGCAAGCCACCGCGAGTTTACTACAGGCTTTTACTTTCATAAACCGACTTCAGATGATCAGACCTATTCTCACAATTCATATGTTAGAAATTATGACTTTTCAGGTATGATTATTGATTATGACGAGGGCAGCCAATTTGTTACAGTAGAACAAAGACGTAAGTTCTCAGTTGGAGACACTGTTGAAATTCTTCCACCTAAAGGAGAGGTTATCAGCTGCATTGTACATGGCTTGTGGGATCACGAAGGCAATGCTATCGAGTCGGCCCCTCACCCAAAGCAAATTGTAAAATTTAAGGTTGATAGGTCCATACCTGTTCCATCCATTCTAAGAAAACTTGACGCCTAGAGGTTACAAACTTCTAGGTTTTTTTGAGGATCACCGTCATTTAGTAAAGTGATCATAATTAGCATAGAGGTTGCGTAGTTCAACGTTTTATTGATTTATAAAAACTCCTAAGTACGCCTATTTATAAAGTTCTGTACGGTGTGCTTAAATCATATAATAATATAATGCACCACAAATATGTCCGCTTTAATAACTATGGAATTTGGTTTATTAACCTGTCACTGCAGGTAACTAATGGCATATGCGGCTAAGGGGCTTAGCTTATTTATTGCAGGATTACTTCTTGTTGAAGTATCAAACAAGGAGTGATATAATAGCAAAATACAAAGATAAAGCGTTTATTTTACCGACTATTTTTAGGGGGATGCTGATGAGTGATTTTTATTTCAATTTAGTTAAAGTATACAGACTTATTAATGAGGGTTCCAGCATAGATACAATCCTCGATTCTATTTATACCTCATTTAGAACATTTTTAGATTATGACAGGATTGGCATTGCATTATTAGATAACCAAGGCAAGATTTTTTCTTATGCAGTACGTTCTAAAAAATCCACTTTTCTTAATCCTGGATACGCTGTTAATGTATCAGAGACTTCACTATATCATGTCATTAAGAATAAAAAACCCCGAATTATTGATCAATATACAAATTACCTTGAATCAGTTCCTCAGTCAAAATCTACTCCTCTTATACTCAAGGAAGGCATCCAATCAAGTATTGCTTATCCATTAACAAGTGCCGGTGAAAGTATAGGCGTTCTTCTTTTTGCAAGTTCCAAAACGAATGCTTACCATGAGGACCATCTGGAATATATCAAGATGATTTCTGAGAATATATCCATAGCACTAGAAAAAAATTTACTGGCTGATGATCTTATTCTGGGTGCTATCACCGGATTTGCCAAAATAGTTGAAGCTAAAGACAGCGATACAGGGCTTCATATTGAAAGGATGCAAAACTATTCGAAAATAATTGCTAAAAGTCTTTCAAAAATGAACACCTATAAAGATGTGATTGATTTTAGGTATATTAATGATATTTTCAGATTCAGTCCTGTCCATGATATTGGTAAGGCAGGAATAGCAGATGGCATTCTATTAAAGCCTGGAAAGCTGACGCCTGAAGAGTTTGAGGTCATGAAAATGCATACAACAATAGGAGCTGGGATTTTAACAAAAGCCAATTATGGCATACATAAAAAAGAAAGACATCTTTTTGATATGGGGATAGAAATTGCACTTGGCCATCATGAAAGATTTGACGGCCGCGGTTATCCATGTGGCATTTCTGGGAAAAACATTCCCCTTTCGGCAAGAATAGTCATTGCAGCTGATATTTTGGATGCACTTACCTCTAAGCGCGTCTATAAAAGTGCTTTCGATATCAACACATCTATGCAGCTTATTAAAGATGAAAGTGATAAGATTTTTGATCCGGATATTGTAAGTGCAATGCTTGAAGCTCAGGAAAAAATCTTAATGTGCTATGAGCAGTTTAATGAATCTGTGGACTTAAGCAATATATGACTTCGAAATAAGACGGAGAAGGCTAATCATTAAATTTCAGGTATTCCACATATATAAAGAACGCCATGAATCAGGCTCAAAGCCCTTCATGGCGTTCTTATTGAAAGAATCACTTTACGTTATGAAAACAAATGATTTTTTTGTTTTTATGATGTAGCTATTTATATGCCTTATAAAATGATCAACGCTTCAATTTATCCCATGAATTTTATAAGATCTGCTTGTGCATCTCCACTTATCAATTGGAGATTAAAGTTATCTTGCAGAACTTTTAGGACCCCTGGTGTAATAAACTTAGGAGCACTTGGACCTACATGAATATTTTTAACGCCCAGACTGAATAATCCAAGTAAAATCGCTACTGCTTTTTGTTCAAACCATGACAGAATAATACTGAGCGGCAGATCATTGACTGTGCATCCAAAGGCTTCTGCAAGTGCTAAAGCAATCTTAACTGCAGAACCTGAATTATTACATTGACCAAGATCAATATATCTTGGAATATCTGTTCCAGGCACTGTACCATAATCTACATCATTAAATCTAAACTTGCCACATGAAGTTGTAAGAAGCACAGCTTCTTTTGGAAGTGCAAGGGCTAAGTCTCTATAATAATCTCTGCCTTTTGTCGGTGCATCACATCCTGCTATGACAAAAAATCTTTTTATTTTTCCAGCTTTGACTGCATCAATGATTTCAGGGGCAATACTTAAAACTGTATTGTGATGAAATCCCGTTGTAACTGTTTTATCGGATGCTTTACTAACCACTTTTAAAGCAAGTGCTTTTTCTATAATTGGACTAAAGTCATCATTTATGATCTTAGGAACCCCTTGAAGGCCAGCTGTGCCATAAGTCCAGAATCTATCGCCATAAGTACCATTAGTAATTGGCATCAGACAGTTTGTTGTTCCTAAAATAGCCCCTGGGAATTCTTCGAACAGTTTTCTTTGGTCATACCATGCTTTACCTACGTTTCCTTTTAAATGAGCGTATTTCTTAAGCTCTGGATAGCCATGGGCAGGCAGCATTTCTGAGTGGGTATAAATATTAATTCCTTTGCCTTCAGTTTGTTTTAACAGCTCTTCTAATGCATAAAGATTATGACCTGTTATGAGGATGCAGTGTCCCTCAACTTTATCTTGAGATACTTTTACTGGCGTTGGGGTACCAAGTTTTGATGTATGAGCACTATCAAGCACATCCATGATTTTAACTGTAGCCTCACCTACTTTTAAAGCCATTCCAACATTCTCTTCCAAACTGAAGTTAGAGTTCGTAAGCGTTGTGTAAAGGGCTTCATGAGTTAAGTTGTTTACTTCTTCATCAGAAGCACCAAGTTCTCTTGCATGAGTTGCGTAAGCAGCAACGCCCTTAAGGCCTAATATCATAATATCTTGTAAACTTGATATGTCTGGGTTCTTACCACATACGCCAAATTTTGTACATCCTTTTGCGGGTGTTTGCTCACATTGATAACAAAACATTGCATGGGGGTCTGTTTTGATTTCTTCTTTCATCTTATCATTGCTTTTAAATAATCCGAACATACTTGATTCTCCCTTTGTCTAAAATATTTGATATGCAAAACGCTATTATGCATATACTGACGTGTCAATTGCAACCTCATAGTACTATATTTCCGGATACGGGTCTGTAACTATAGTTACAAAAATATATTATAGAGCACATTGTTGCATTTTTAACTTTTATAGATGGCTATCTTTTTGCTCCTTTACTGTATCGCTTTATTTATGTCAGACAGTCCCTTAGGTTATAAGAAGTATGTTGTTGGAATCACAGCTGATTCACTTATTGTATATTTAACATAGATATTGAAATACTAAACAAGTAGAAGACGAAGTCTGTAAGTTATAGAAGATTGACAATAATTAAGAATCGATGATTCATTTTTACCGGTGACTAAGGAGGAGAACGGATGGATTTGAAAATAATTGAGGAAAGTATTGTTTATAATGATAACAATCTCACTAAACGTATACTCTTTGCTACGCATGAGACGCTTTGTTTTGTTCTTAACCTTAAATGCGGGCAAATACTGCCAGCTCACAAACATGAAAATTCCGGTGTTGTTTATTATGTATTGTCTGGACATGGCTTGGTGCAGATTAATAATGAAACGGAAGAAATAAAAAAAGGAGTAGTTGGCTATGCAAAGGGAGAAGATGATTTTAGTATCCCTCAAGTAAGTGAAGATTTAAGCCTTCTTGTTGTAATTAGTCCTAACCCATCTAATAAGCTCTATTCAAAAGCAATAGAATAAATGCAGCCTAAAAATAAGATTAATTTTATAGAATCTGCAGCAGCGCACTTGTGTTGTTATTCATGGAAATAGTCCCTGTTTCTATCAAGAAGACAGGGACTATTTTAGAATCATATAACAAGAGCTAGTTGGCGGCTGGTTTAGATAAATAATAATCTCTTAAAAACGAGATCTAGTCATCAAACTCTCCTGTTCCACACGTATATATACATTAAATAAAAATAATTTTTATACATAAAATTAATGATGCAGCATAAGACCTCCAGCCTGAGCACACTAGAGATCGGCTTATCTTAGAGCAGTACTTTTTTAATTTGGTTAACTATGCTGTCTTTGTCTATATCATCTTGGATAGATAGCTGAGCTCGGATATCCCTATCATTTTCCTCACCAATCCATATTATTTTGATTTCATCAGGTTGTAATACAGTTTCTAATATCTTAAGATCTGATTCTGTCAACTCATCAACAGCGGTAAGGACTATATGGCCAGCATAAAGTAGGATATTAGTAAGCTCTGCAAGTTTATAAAGGGACTCTCTTCTTTCAAAAATACCTTCTGATGTGAGGCCAAGTACAGGCTTTCCAAGATCAAATAATTCTTTTTCAAGAGCTGTAACCAGATCTAATTTATTAACTTGTTTTTCACCCGAAATCAGTACAAGTACAGGTTTCTGTCCACTGCGCTGCATACGGTCTTCTTTTGTAACAGAACCTTCAACCCATTTTATACCTGGATTTGCATATCTGTTTTTTGCAGCTCCTGTATCCTCAGGCGCAGATACAATAATACCTCCTCCAGAAATCTCATAATCATCTATAATAACAAATCTAGAAGTTTCAATAAGGTTTTCTGCCTTATCAAAAGCAATCTCTTTATCCAGTCTTAAGATAACCTCTGCAACCTCATGCCTTTTTACATATTGACGGGTTGTGGCAGTAAGAGAAGCCGCATCCAAAACATTAACGACAGATTCCAGCTCAGCTTTTATTTTCTGCGTACCTATTTTTAAGAAATAGCTTTTGCCTGTACTTAGGTTTTCTCTTCCCAGCCAAAAAAGTTTAGTTTTTATTGTAGAAGCTATTTCGGGTTTAGTCTCACCAGTAAGGCACGCCAGTTCTCCTCTTGTAATATAAATCTGTTCTTCCAGTGTAAAGCCTGTTGCACTTCCAGCTTGATCTTCGAGCATTTTTGGCGCATTAAATCGTTCAATCGATTTAACCTTTGACTTTTTGCCGCTAGGATAAAAAACAACCTCATCGCCAATACGTATTTTCCCTGTATCAATAGTTCCTGCTACGATTCTTCTGTCATCGCCGCCAGCCGTAAACTTATAAATTCCCTGAACAGGCATTCTGAAAATCTGATTTTCAGTATCCTTTTTATTACTGAGTACATCTAGTTTTTCTAGAACCGTCATGCCTTTGAACCAGGGCATTTTATCCGATGAAACGGCTACGTTATCTCCTTCGAAGCCGCTGATAGGAATAAAGGCATCAGCTTCCACACCTATTTCTGCTAAAAAGGCTTTATATTCTTCCGTAATCTGATCAAATCTTGCCTGGCTATAGCCGATGAGATCCATTTTGTTGACTAAGATAACCACTTGTTTAATGCCCAACATGGATAAAAGATAACCGTGTCTTTTGGAATTTTCCATAACCCCTTCGTTTGCATCTATAACAAGAAGAGCAGCTTCTGCTCTTGCGGCACCTGTAACCATATTCTTTAAGAATTCGATATGTCCTGGCGCATCAATAATAATATACTTTCTTTTGTCAGTCTTAAAAAATACCCTGGCTGTATCAATAGTAATCCCTTGAGCCTGTTCTTCTTTTAATGCATCAAGCAAAAATGCATATTCAAAAGGTTTTGCATTTCTTCTGCAGGTTTCCTTTACCTGATCAAGTTTACCTTCAGGTAGTGATTGTGTATCTGCAAGTAATCTGCCAATCACTGTGCTTTTACCATGATCTACATGCCCTACTATAACAATGTTCATGCTTTCGTTTAGCACTGTCGGTTTAGATGATTCAAGAGTATATTCACTAGTCACATCATTATTCATATTAAATCCTCCTTATTTTAGAGTGCATTTACATATAGCCGTCTTTTCGTAGCTCTTCTAATCCGCCGCCGTCTTCTTTGTCTTGGGCTCTTCCGCTTCTTTCAGCAATGTTGGCAAATTTTCCGGAGCGGAGCTCTTCTACAATCTCTTCAAGCGTGCTGGCAGTAGATTCTACTGCGAGGGTACATGGCTCACATCCAAGCGATCTGTATCGCTTACCTTCGCCTCTATCAAAATACAAAGATACGATAGGAATATTTTCTCGCTGAATGTATTCCCATAAATCCAGTTCAGTCCAATCTAAAAGAGGATGGATTCTGACATGAGTGCCTGGAGCAAAGTCTGTCTTGTATTGGTTCCAAAATTCTGGTGGCTGGTCGCCTATATTCCAGTCATTCTTCTTGTCTCTTGGTGAGAAATATCTTTCTTTTGATCTTGAGCCTTCTTCATCAGACCTAACCCCTACAATTACCCCGGTAAAAGGTGTAGGATTAGTGTCAATATCATATTTCCCTGTTTCATGATTCATTCTATATCTGGGCTTCGTTCCATTGAGTGTTGTTTTCAGAGCTTCTGATTTTAAAAGCTTACAGCACTCAATTCGGCTGCAGTTGCCATCAGGAAATGTATTTTTTGCTTTTAAAGCTTCTGTATTTTCTCCATAAATCATATCAAGCTTCCATTCTCTTGCGAAGTTATCTCGATATTCGATCATTTCAGGAATCTTAAAGTGTGTATCAATATGAACAAGCGGAAAAGGAACATGCCCGAAAAAAGCTTTCCTGGCAAGATGCAAAAGGACGGTACTGTCTTTTCCGATTGACCAGAGCATACCTAAATCTTTAAAGTTTGCATAGGCTTCTCTTAAAATATGAATAGATTTATTTTCAAGCTGCGTTAAATGATCCATTAAACTTTCCTCCTCTAATATTTATTAGATTCATCTTTTTTAGTCTGAATCTTATGGTTTTTACTATCTTTGGTGATGAAATGCCAATCAATGTGATTCGGGTGATCCTGAGTAAATAGAGAGCCCCCTCTGCCGCCGATATCTGCGCCTAAAAAGTACTTAATAGCTCCGCTTGGACATTCCTTTAGACAAGCCGTACATCCCCAGCAATCCTGCGGGCATTTAATAAAGGCTTTCTGGTCTTGATCTATCCTAATCAGATTGCCAGGACATATGTTACTGCACTTTTGACAGGCAATACACTTGTTCTTATCAATTTGTATGCTCATATCTGCTGTCCCTCCCAACAAGATCTCTTAGTATAATCTGAACCCTACCGTCTTTATAAACGGAATTAACATATTTCAGCCAGTTTTCATCGTCTTTATTCGGATAATCACAATTTTCCTGATAACATTTCCATCTTGTTTCTTTGCGGGCCTCTAAATGCTGGATCAGCACTTTAGCGACATGGAGTCTGTCAATGGTTTCATGTAGGTTTAGGAGATCGTCTAATGAATGAACCTTTGTATCTTCAGCAATTTTCAGCAGTTCATCAATACGAACCGCAGCCATTTTCAACTTAGTTTTATTGTACATATACCCAGTGGTAATCCCTCCTGCGTATTCATCCATTACCTTTTGCATCGCCTGCTCTATTTCCGGCGGACTATATTTTATATCTGTGTTATCAAAGAAATGTAAGACATGTTGGATAAGGTGTTTTTCTTCATTGCTATCTAGTTTAGAGACCTTCGAATCATCTGTTTCATGGATAATAGATAATGCTGCAATTTCTCCTTCCACCAGACAGCCAGTCACATATTTTTTTGGGCTCCCGCCTGCTGCATCTCCTACTGCATATAGATTTTTCAAGGTAGTTTTTCTGTCAGCATCAATCCAATAGCCGCTTGCAGTATGTCCCCCCACTATGTATGGCTCCGTTCCTTCAATCTCTACATTTTCCTTAGAAGGGCCTATATTTCTTTCAATCCACTTTAACGTTTGAGCAGGCGCCATGTTTAAATAAGCTTTGAATAATTCTTTCTCAGTTTCTTCGGAAATGCCTTCAGTTTTCAAGAAGCAAGGGCCATTTCCCTTAAGGTTCTCCATAACTGTTGCATATAAACGCATATAAGTAGTGGGTTTGCCGTATTTGGAGACATATTCTTCGCCTTTAGCATTAACCTGCTCTGCTTTGATGCCCTGGGCTATTGTACCTGTTGGGGCAATGGTATCTTTGCATCTAAGGGCTATAAACCGCATTTCAAAAGAAGTCATTTCTGCTCCGGCTCTTATGCCCATTGCATAGCCTGCTCCGGTATTAAAAGGACTATACCACATTTTGTGTCTGGAGAAAGTCGGGTTGTTGGGTTTATAAATGCCAGAGGCACCTCCGGTCGCACAAATGACCTTTTTGGCGTAGATAATATAAAAAACATTTTCTCTTAGTGAAAAGCCTGCAGCACCAATAACTGTACCATCTTTTTTTAAGTACTCTGTGATATTAACATAGTTCAGTACCGAAACATTCTCGTGTTTTCTTAATGCTTCTGCTAAAATAGGTTTAATATTTTCGCCGTTGATTTTAATACTTCTTTTACCTCTTTGAACATAACTGCCTGACTCGTCTTTTAAAAAAGGCAGACCTAACTGCTCAAGTTTTTCAGCTGCATCATTAAGTCCTTTTGCAATACTGTAAACAAGATCTTCTCTAATGACATTTTCGGAATCTCTTTTTACGTACTCAACAAAGGATTCAGGTGTTTCGCCTTTGCCAATATAAGCATTAAGTGCATTAACCCCTGCTGCGAGGCAGCCGCTTCGCTTAATGTGCCCCTTATCTGCAATCAGGACCTTAAGGCTGGAATGCTCAGCTATTGTCAAGGCACTGAAGCATCCGGCAGTTCCTCCACCAATGACAAGAGCATCTGTTTCTAAAGTTTTTACATCAAATTTCAAAGCGCTTCCTCCTTTACAGATTAATTCGATAGGATAGTAATTAGCTTAAGCGTACTACTAAAAGCCTAGGGTATTCTTTGCAACTGCCCCTCGTGAAATTAAATAGTTAATAATATGCGCTGCACATTCATCAGGACTTTCGGTATCTGAATGCACTGTGACTTCTGGGTGCTCAGGTTTCTCATAAGGGGAATCAATGCCCGTAAAATGTTTGATTTCACCCTTTTTTGCTTTTGCATAAAGGCCTTTTGGATCTCTTTGCATACATACATCTAAAGAACAGTCTACATGTATTTCTACGAATCTATCCTTTAACAGTTCTCTGACATGGCTGCGGTCTTCTCTAAAAGGAGAAATAAAGGCAGTTAGTGTAATAATTCCTGCATCCATAAAGAGCTTGCTGACTTCTGCTATTCTTCTTATATTCTCGATTCGACTAGCCGTATCGAAGCCTAAATCTTTATTTAAGCCATGCCTGATATTATCACCGTCTAATAAATAGGTTGCACAGCCCAGCTCAAACAACCTTTTTTCTACTGCATTAGCTACAGTTGATTTACCGGATCCTGAAAGACCAGTAAACCAAAGGACAATACCTTTTTGTTTTAAAAG
>CALJNR010000020.1 GCA_937981575.1 uncultured Clostridia bacterium
GTTTATTATGGGTAATCAACAAGCATTAGGAATGATTGAAACAAAAGGATTAATAGGTGCAATCGAAGCGGCAGATGCCATGGTTAAAGCTGCAAATGTTACACTTGTTGGCAAGACACATGTAGGCGGAGGGCTTGTAACTGTTTTTGTAAGAGGGGATGTAGGCGCTGTTAAGGCAGCTACAGATGCAGGGGCGGCAGCCGCAGACCGCGTAGGAGAACTTAAGTCTGTTCATGTTATTCCAAGACCTCATAATGAAGTAGAGTTTATATTACCTACGCTAGATGTTATAAAGTAAAATTATGAAGGTTATTACAGAAATGTTCTTAAGAGATGAATTAAAAGGGAAAACGCCTAAAGTATACTACGTACCAGATCAGAAAATACTGTCTCCTGCAGCAAAAGAATATCTAAGTCAAAAAAAAGTTAAAGTAGTTTATATAGATAAAGAAGAAGTGTCAAGTGAAGAAATGCCAAGTGAAGAAGAGCCTAGAAAAACCTATGAAGACTATGAGACAGGTGCTATTTATATTGAAAAGCCAGAAGCTATGACACAAATTATAGACAATCAATTGGTGTATAAAAACCATCCCAGGATAGTCTTTAGGGGAAAGATGGATAGTTTACAAGCATTTATTATAGCAACACAAGCCGAGATCTATAGTAAGGATAGCTTAAGTTCATTGTTAAAAGATTTGGATGAGGTGCTTAGTGTAAGCAATAGTATTTTAAGAGCGGAAGTATTAGAAGAAGTAATGCCAGATATGAAGATACTTGGACTTACAGCAGATGAAGTACGAGAAAGATCGCATTATCCAGAAAAATTTTTTCATATTAAACAAATGACTTTGCCGCATTATAAGATGGGACTTATCTATGCAAGACTAAACCAAATAAGGACTATGGTAAGAGAAGCGGAGGTATTAGCTGTTCAAGCTATTGATATAAGAAGAGAACCTTGGGGAGCACGTATTGTACTAACGCTTAATAGACTCTCAAGTGTTATGCATATGATGATGTGTATGTATTTAGCTAATAAATACAGTAAGTCACAATGGGGGTAAAGATGAATATTCAGAAAGTTACAAGCCATGTCAAAGAATCATTAGCAGCAGAAGGACTCGTTCAAATAGAAGTCTCAGCCAGACATATTCATTTAAGTCAAAAAGATGTAGAAAAGCTATTTGGGCTAGGGTATCAGCTTAAAGCTATGAAGTCACTTTCACAGCCAGGTCAATATTTATGTAAGGAAAGAGTAAGTATTGTATCACAAAGTAAAAGGCTAGAAAAAGTAGCAGTACTCGGGCCTATAAGAGATAGAACGCAGATAGAAATTTCAAAAACAAATGCCCATGCACTAGGCATTAACGTTCCTATCAGAGAGTCTGGAGATCTTAAGCGCACACCTGGGATAAAGATTATAGGACCATGTGGCGTAGCAGAAACATCAGAAGGGGTGATTATTGCTAAGAGACATATACATATCACTCCAAAGGAAGCCAAACAACTAACACTTTATGATAAACAGTTAGTCATGGTGGAACTGCTTTCTGATAGACCTCTTGTTTTTAAAGATGTTGTTGTGAGAGTAAGTGAAAGTTACGCTTTTAAAATGCATATAGATTTGGATGAGGCCAATGCAGGAAATGTAACAGACTTCACACTTGGAAAAATAATAAAATAAGGGGATAAGCTATGTATGATGAACATCAAGTAAAAGTATTTATAGATAAAGTAGAAAAATCGTTAACAAATACGTCCTATATAAAAGGAAAAAGGTTAAAGGTAGGCGTAGATTTGGGAACAGCCTATATTGTAATGGTGGTATTAGATGAGGATAATGAACCAGTAGCTGCTGAACTGAAATTTGCCAGTGTCTTAAGAGATGGTGTCGTGGTAGATTATACAGGCGCACTAAGCATTGTAAAAGAACTAAAGGCTAAGCTTGAAAAGAGATTAGGCGTAGAACTCATTCATGCAGCTATAGCCATGCCGCCTGGAACAGAGGGAAGTACTAGGACACATAGTTATGTAGTAGAAGGTGCAGGGATGGAAGTTACAAATGTCCTTGATGAACCTACAGCCGCTAATAATGTACTCGGTATAAGAGATGGCGTAGTGATAGATATAGGAGGCGGAACTACAGGTCTTGCTATATTTGAGGGTTCAAAAGTAGTCTATGTGGCAGATGAACCTACGGGAGGGACTCATTTATCTCTAGTTCTAGCTGGAAATTATAAAGTGAGCTTCGAAGAGGCAGAGAAAATTAAAACAGATCCTAAAAGGCATAGAGAAATATTACCAGTTGTTAAGGCAGTTGTTGAAAAGATGGCGCATATCGTGAAAACACATACAAAAGGTTATACCCTTAACACAGCCTATATGTGCGGAGGAACTTGCTGTTTAACTGGTATCGAAAGTGTTTTTGAAAAAGCAGTAGGCATTACAACTGTAAAACCTGAAAATCCTTTTTTAGTAACACCTGCGGGTATTGCCATGAGTTGTATGCCTTTTATGCCAGTAGCATGATATGAACTAAGTTAAAAGTAAGTAGGTGAGAGAATGGAGCTTAACGCAATCATTGATCAGGTGACGCGTGAAGTCATACGCTATATGGATCAGATAGAAAAGAAGCCAGAAATTATTCTATTAACCCAAGATCAGGGGATAAAAGGGCAGAAACTGTTGGAAAGGTATACCAAACTCGGAGTAAACTGTGGATTAATGACACAAAAGAAAGATGAATTAGACACTGTTAAAACTATCATTCTATTTAATATAACAAATGATGTCCTGTATAAACTTGCAAATGGATGCAGTGAAACACCCTATCTTAAACTAGCGAGTGACGCCGTATTACAGGGCAAGCAAGTTATATTGGTTAAAGAAGAAGTTGAGATTTTCAAATATGAAAAGAGCGCACCAGCTCTTTATTTTAACAGAATGATGGAACACCTAGAGTTTCTGAAAAAATGTGGTGTTGACATAGCTTATGAAAAGGATATACCTCTTTATGTAGAGGCCCAAAAGCTAAAAGAACAAATAGAAGAAGAAGAGGGGCAAGAACAAGGGCTTAGACTAGCACTTAAACAAAAAGAAAAGGTAGAAATATCTTCTGTGAAGCATACTGTTTTAAAACTCAATAAGAAGTTAATAACAGAGAGAGAAGTTCAAGAGGCTGTCCGAAAGGGAGCAGAGGTTATTGAAGTTATGCCAAGAGTTATTATTACACAGTTAGCAAAAGACACTATCCGGTCCCATAACCTACTTGTTTTAGAAGATAACAGATGAGTTATAAAAAGGAGGCACCACCTTGATTGTTGGAAGAGTAATAGGAAATGTATGGGCAACCAGAAAAGATGAAAGATTAGTAGGCGTCAAGCTGCTTATCGTTATGCCAATCAATTATGTAGATGAAAACGAAAAGCAACCGCCGCTTATTGCAGCGGATACAATTGGGGCTGGAATAGGTGAGAAGGTCATCATGGTAACAGGAAGTTCTGCAAGGCATGCTGCTAGAGATGTTCAAACCCCGATCGACGTATCCATTGTAGGTATTATTGATGGGGAGGAAGTTATGGACGTATGCTAAGGGGGAGGTAGAATGCAATTTACAGATATTATAAAGACAGCTGGTATAGTGGGGAGCGGTGGTGCTGGTTTTCCAACCCACGTAAAGCTGAGTACAAGAGCAGAATATTTTATTGTAAATGCTGCAGAATGTGAGCCTCTTATGGAAGTAGATAAATATCTTATAAGAGAAAGAGCGAAAGAGTTGATTCGGGGAGTTGACTGGATTGCCAGAAATATTAGAGCACCTAAAAAGTATATTGCGATAAAGAAAAAGTATGAAGTAGAAATAAAATGCTTAAAGCAAGCTATTGAAGAAGCTAAGTCGACCGTCAAAATTTTTGAAATGGAAAGCTTTTATCCGGCAGGAGATGAGCAAGTTATTGTTTATGAAATAACAGGAAGAGTAGTAGCAGAAAGAGGTATTCCGCTTCAAGTAGGAGTGGTAGTTAATAATGTAGGAACTGTTCTTGCAGCTTATGATGCAAAAAGAGAAGGACTAAGTGTTACACATAGGTACCTCTCAGTAGTTGGAGAAGTAAAAAACAGAATGCTTATGAAAGTACCCATAGGAATACCTATAAGAGAATGTATTGAAAAAGCAATGCCTATTCAAAAAGATTATGGCGTTATTATAGGTGGACCTATGATGGGAAAAATCTACCGTTCAAAAAAAGAGATTGTCGAAGAGGTAGTTACAAAAGTAGATAGTAATATTTTAGTACTGCCTACAGAACATTATCTTATTACAAAAGGTACACAGTGTATAAGCAGAATAAAGCATATCAGTAAAAGTGCCTGTATTCAGTGCAGAATATGCACGGACCTATGTCCAAGAGAAGTTTTAGGTCATAGTGTAAAACCTCATCTTGTGATGCGTAATATCTATAGAGAAGAAGACCAAGAAAGCGATGAGGCATATTTAAAAGCTTTTGGGAGTGCGATTAATTGCACAGAATGTGGTATATGTGAACTCTATGCTTGTCCTATGATGCTTTCGCCAAGACGTGTCAACAGCTATATTAAAGCATGTTTGAAGGAGAAAAAACTAAATATACCTCTAAATACTCTAAATCCAGTAGATAAAGAAAGAATTTATAAAAAGGTTCCAACAAGCAGGCTTATAATGAGGCTAGGACTACAGAACTACTATAGCCATCAAACTTTAGAACAGTTGACTATAGTCAAAACGAGATGCGTAAAAATTCCTTTAAAACAGCATATTGGAGTACCTAGTATACCTATAGTACAAGTGGGAGAACAGGTTGAAGAAGGTCAGTTGATTGCACAAGTGCCAGAAACAATGTTAGGCGCCAATATCCATGCAAGCATAAATGGGTGTATTATGCAAATTGAGGATTATATTGTCATTGAGGCACAGGAGTAGAGGAGGAAAAATATGCTGCGTTCAATAGGACTTATAGAATTTACAAGTA
>CALJNR010000021.1 GCA_937981575.1 uncultured Clostridia bacterium
GGCGCCAAAAGGCGGATTATTACCAGTACTTGCAGGTGTTTTAGTTTCAACAGTAGTAACCTTCTTAACAGCATCTGTACTCATTAAGAAAACAAATGAAGATGAAGGTGATTTTGAATCAGCTAAAGAAAAAATGACAGAGCTTAAAGGCAAAAAATCAAGTGTTGTAGCGACATCAGATGTTGTCACAGCAAAAACAGGTGTTAGAAAAATCGTTGTAGCATGTGACGCAGGTATGGGGTCAAGTGCTATGGGTGCCAGTAGGCTTAAAAGTAAAATCAAACAAGCTGGACTTAATATTGAAGTTATAAATACAGCTATTGAGGCTATTCCTAAAGATGCAGATATTGTTATTACTCATGAAAGACTAACAGCAAGAGCAAAAAAAGCGGCACCTTGGGCAGAGCATATTTCATTGGAAGACTTTATTAATACGCATCTTTATGATGATCTAGTAAAAGAATTAGTTATTCTTCAGAATCCAGAAACATATGGTACATTCAATGAAGCAGATGCAAAAGAATTGCCAGAAGAAGTGGTTGAAGAAAGCGGTCCGCTTAGCAAAAAGAACATTAAGCTTGGTCTTAAAAGCGTAAGTAAAACAGAAGCTATCAAAATGGCAGGACAGCTTCTTGTAGACAGCGGATATGTAGATCCTGAATATATTGATGCCATGCTTGAAAGAGAAGCTGGACTTACAACCTATATTGGCAATGGAGCAGCAATCCCTCATGGCGTTTATGAGGCCAAAGAAAACATTCATAAAACAGGTATCAGTATTTTGCAGTTTCCAGAAGGCGTAGATTTTGGAGATGGGCTCGCGTATCTGGTAATAGGGATTGCAGGAATAGGCAATGAGCACCTTATGATTCTAGCTAATTTGGCAGAAATGCTGGAAGATGAAACAAAGGTTGAAGAACTTAGGAAAACAACAAGCGTAGATTATATGTACAAACAATTTGCAAGACAATAAGAAGTAAAGTACCTATTAGGCAAGCACCACAAATAAGAAGCTGTAAGGGCTATACTAGCCTATTCATCACCTAAGGGATTTAGGATGTGTTTACCTAATAGGGCTTAACAAGAAAGGGAAAAGCGATGATTTATACAGTAACATTAAACCCAGCTGTTGATAAAACTATTTTATTAAGTAATCTGACAGTGGATCATGTGAATCGTGCAGAAACTGTAAGGGAAGATACAGGAGGAAAAGGAATCAACGTTTCTAAAATGATCAAAAACCTCAAAGGAGAAAGTATGGCCTTGGGTCTTTGTGCAGGAAAAACCGGAGAATTTATAGAGGAGCAACTGGATAAAATGGGCATTAAGCATCATTTTATAAAAGCTGAGGGGCAGACAAGAACCAATATAAAAATCGTGGATAAAATGCAAGGCACTTATACAGATATCAATGAGGTAGGTGCGGGGGTAAAAGAGGAAGTTTTAAAAGAACTGGAAGAACTTATCTTTAGTTATTTATCTGAAGGTGACTTTTTAGTACTTGCTGGCAGTGTGCCAACAAATGTTTCTAAAGCAATTTATAAAAAGTGGATTCAAAGGGCTAAGGAAGTTAATGCAAAAGTTGTATTAGATGCAGACAGAGAGCTGCTTAAAGAAGGTTTAGAAGCAGGGCCATACCTCATTAAGCCTAATATTCATGAACTAGAAGAATTATGTGGACAAAAAATAGATTCGCCTGAAATGGCAGTTAAGCTCGCAAGAGATTTGATGAAAGATAATATCGAAGTAATTGTGATTTCCAGAGGAGATAAGGGATGTATTGTTGTAAAAAAAGATGAAGCCCTTTTAATAGAAGGTCTTAAAGTATCAGTAAAAAGTACTGTTGGAGCAGGAGATTCTATGGTTGCCGCCCTTACTTACGCCCTTCACCAAAAGGACTCATTAAAGGAAGCCATTACACTTGGAGTAGCTGCCAGTGCAGCAACTGTTATGCAAGAAGGAACAATTATGGGAGAATGGGAAACCATCAAAGAGCTTAAACAAAAAATTAATATTATGGTGATAGAATAGGAGAATAAGGTATGAAAACAAGAGCAGTAAGATTATATGATGTGAATACATTAAAACTGGAAGAGTTTGAACTTCCACAGATTAAAGATGATGAGATCCTTGCACAAGTTGTATCAGATAGTATCTGTATGTCCACCTATAAAGCAGTTATTCAAGGCTCAAAACACAAAAGAGTACCAGAAAACATAGCAGAACACCCAACGATTATGGGACATGAGTTTGCAGGTATTATTGTAGAAGTAGGCGATAAGTGGAAAGACCAGTTTAAGCCAGGTGAAAAGTTTGCGATTCAGCCAGCTTTAAACTATAAAGGAAGTCCCTATGCACCAGGCTATTCATTCGAATTTTTTGGAGGCAATGCAACTTATACGATTATTCCTCAGGAAGTTATGGAGCTTGGATTTTTGCTGAAATATGAAGGAGAAGGTTTTTATGAAGCCTCTTTAGCAGAACCTATGTCTTGTATCATCGGTGGTTTTCATGCTAACTACCACACTGAAACAGGCAAATATGTACACCACATGGGAATCGTGGAAGGTGGAAAAATGGCACTATTAGCAGGCGTTGGTCCTATGGGACTTGGTGCGATAGATTATGCTCTTCACTGTGATAGAAAGCCAGGAATCCTTGTGGTGACTGACATTGACGAAACAAGAATCAACCGTGCAAAAACCTTATTTAGTGAAGACCATGCAAAAGAATGCGGCGTTGAACTTATTTATGTGAATACAAAAGATATTGAAGATGTTCCTGGATATTTAAACAGTCTTGTTGGCAATACTGGATATGATGATGTTTTTGTTTATGCACCAGTACGTAAGCTTATTGAAGATGCTGATAAAATTTTAGGCAAAGACGGCTGTATGAATTTCTTTGCAGGACCAACTGATACAGGGTTTTCAGCCTCTGTTAACTTCTATAACGTTCACTATACACCAACACATATCATGGGTTCAACAGGCGGTAATGATGATGATATGAGAGAGTCGCTTGAAATGTCAGCTAAAGGTCTTATCAACCCAGCTGTTATGATTACCCACGTAGGAGGGATTGACAGTACTATTGATGCGATCTTAGATCTTCCTAATATTCCAGGAGGCAAAAAGCTTATTTACAATGGAATAGATATGCCGCTGATTGCCCTTGAAGACTTTAGAGTAAAGGGCGAAACGAATGCTTTTTATAAAGAATTAGCAGATATTATTGACAAACATAAAGGATTATGGTCTGCTGAAGCAGAGCGTTATTTATTAAATCATTTCGGACAGTAAAGGAGATTATTATGGAAAAAATTACATTAACTTTAACAAATGCACAAGGAATGCATGCAAGACCTGCAAGTCTGCTTACTAAACTAGTAAAAGATTTTCAATCAGAAATTTATTTTTATAAAAATGATATAGATAATAAAAAATATCAGCCAAAGAGTATTCTTTCTGTTATGTCTGTAGGCGCTATGAAAGGCGATAAACTCACTTTTGTTGCAGAAGGAAGTGATGAGAAAGAAGCTATAAAAGCGATAAAAGAATTTATTGAGGGCGGATGCGGCGAATAGGAGGTATACTATGATCAGCATACAGGGGACACCTATTTCTCCAGGGATAGCCATTGGAAAAGTTGTTGTAAAAGGAAACGCTAAGCATGACATTCAATTTATACAAGGGAAAAACCCTAACGATGAAAAAAGACGTTTTAATGATGCAAGGCTAAAAGCAATAAAAGAAGTCAATAAAATTTATCAAGAAATGAATGAAACTAAAAGTGCAAATGAGGCTCAGATCTTTGCAGCACATATCACGATGCTGGAGGATACAGAGCTTATTGATGGCGTAGAAGCAGTTATTGACGAACATAGCTGTAATGCAGAATGGGCGCTCCAGCATGTAGCCAATTACTTTATAGGCATTTTTGAAGAAATGCAGGATGACTATATGAAAGAGCGTGCGCTGGATATCAAAGATATTACCAGACGCATTCAAAGAGCTTTATCTGGTGAAGAAGATTTTAATTTTTTAGATTTGAAAGAACCTGCAATCATTTTAGCTGATGATCTAACCCCATCTGATACAGCGCAGATGAATCCAAGTTTAGTTTTAGGCATTATTAATGAGATAGGAGGCCCTACCTCTCATGCGGCAATTATTGCCAGAATGCTAGGTATTCCACTTATCGTTTCTCCTAATATTACTTCTGTCATTAGTTATGGACAAGAAATAGTTTTTGATGGAAGCACCGGTGTGATCTACGTTGAACCGACCGAGGAGTGTATAAAGAAGTATGAAGAAAAGCAGAAGGAACTGGCAGATAAAAGAGCTGCTCTTGAAAAGCTTAAAGGGACAAAAAGTATAACTCAGGATGGTTTTAAGGTAGAGCTAGCAGGAAATATTGGGGCGCCTAAAGATGTAAAAATGGTTTTAGAGCAAGATGGAGAAGGAGTAGGTCTTTTTAGAACAGAGTTTCTTTATATGGAAAGAGAAGATTTTCCGACAGAAGAAGAGCAGTTTGAAGCCTATAAAGAAGTTCTTGTAAAAATGGAGGGGCGTCCAGTCGTTATAAGAACGCTGGATATTGGCGGAGATAAGGAACTTGATTATCTTGAAATTCCAAAAGAGATGAATCCTTTTCTTGGCTGCAGGGCCATAAGATTTTGTTTAACAAAGCCAGAACTATGGAAAGTACAGCTTAAGGCACTGCTTAGAGCAAGTATTTACGGAGAACTTCGTATTATGATTCCTATGATTGCAGATATGGAAGAACTCTATGAAGCAAAGACAATAATAGAAGAAGCTAAGAGAGAACTAAGAGAGCAAAATATAGCATTCAATGAAAAGATCCCTGTGGGTATGATGATGGAAACACCGGCAGCGGCAGTGATGGCGGACCTGTTTGCTCAAGAAGTAGACTTTTTCAGTATAGGGACCAATGATCTTATTCAGTATACGATTGCAGTTGATCGTATGAATACTGAGGTGTCTCACCTGTATTCCCCTTATCAGCCAGCTGTTATCCGCCTTATTAAAAACATTGTGGACAGTGCCCACCGTGCTGGCATTTGGGCAGGAATGTGCGGAGAAGCAGCAGCGGATAAAAACCTGCTTCCTGTCTGGATCGGGCTTGGAATTGATGAACTTAGCATGTCTGCACGATCTATTTTAGAAACGAGAGAATACATTCAGAAGTTATCTCAGAAAAATTGTATAGATTTAGTGCAAGAAGTGCTTTTACTTAAAACAAAGCAGCTTATTGAAGAGAGGCTAGAAAACGAAACATTAAAGCGCTTTTAAAATTGCCAGAAATTACAAAGGAGCATGTGAATAAGAGTTCACTTGCTCTTGTTTTATAAATAAGATATAATTGATTTAAAAAGGGGGAAGAACATTGAAAAGGTTTTGGAATACAAAAATATCAGCTATTTTAGGTATCTTCTTGCTAGCCTTAAATCTGTTCCTTTGTGTGTCATTGTATTTTGTACAAGCTCTGTCTAGTGCTCCAGTTGCCAGTGTAATATTAAAGATAGTGCCTGCACTGATGGGCGCAGTATCAGTCAGCATGTTTGTAGCGTTCTTTGGATTTAGAAAGGCTGTTAAAGAACACATGAAGGAGATTCAGGGATGGATTCATGCTGTAAGTGAGCATGATTTTAACTATGAGCTTCCAAATGAACATACAGACGAAATAGGCTTAGTACATAACAGTCTGAATGAAATGTCAAATAAGCTGAAAGCGGAATATAATAGGGCTGCAACTATAATGCAGACAAATAATGCAGAAGATGCTCAATTTAGAAGTGACATGGATCAAGGTAAGCAGGTCGTTCATAAAGTTAAAAAGTCCATGCAGGAAGTTGAAGATAAGATGCATGCCCAAATGAGTATTTCAAATAAAATAACAGATACGTTTGCTGAAATTACAAAAGGCATGAATGATATTGACAGTGATCTTCAAAATTTTGTTGAAGCTTTTGTCGGCGCATCTCTAAAAGCAGAAGATGGCGCAAAAGTTATTAATCTTGTTTTCAATCAGATGAAATCCATAGGAGAGAAGTTCGACCTTTCAACAAGAACAATCAATCATTTGGAAGACAATTCAAAAGAAATTGGACGTATTGTATCAATCATAACTAATATTGCCCAGCAGACCAACCTGCTTGCATTAAATGCGGCAATAGAAGCAGCCCGTGCAGGAGATCAAGGCAAGGGCTTTGCAGTTGTAGCTGGGGAAGTTAAAAAGCTTGCAGAACAGTCAGCAGGAGCAGCCAGCGAGATTGGCAGTCTTATTCAGAAAATCCAGCTTGAAATTAATCAGGCAGTTGTATCTATGGGAGAAGGGAATGGCGCTATTGAAGTAGGGGTTTCAATGGTTGAAGATGCAGGGAAATTCTTTGATAATATTTTCAAAGACATTGAACAAGTATCTACTCAAATGATGGATGTTTCAGCTGTTATAGAAGAAGTATTTTCGGCTACGCAAAATACAATTAAGTCTTCAGAAGAAATATGCAGAATTTCAACTCAGCTGGAAGAGCATATTACAATACTTTCGGCAGATCTAAGCAAGGTTTCAGCGTAACAGGCAGTATAAAATCACATTTTTCTAGGGATAGTATTAAGATGCCTAGCCTTATTAAGAGATAAGATGGCAGTTGAAAAATGAATAGTATTAAGGTCAATCAAGCTCCTTTCACCTGAAGGGAGTTTTTTTAGTAGAACTATTTATTCCAGCAGAATGGGGCATAATAAGCTTAGCTTTTTATACTTCAATAAAAGTAAGTAATCTAAATGGTAAGAATAAAAACTATTCTATCTGGAGGTAAATAATGAAAGCCATAACTTATCAAGGAATGAAAAATGTAGAAGTGAAAAATGTAGCTGAACCCAAAATCATAAAAGATGATGATCTTATTCTTAAAGTTACGTCTACAGCAATCTGTGGATCTGATCTACACCTTATCCATGGGATGATTCCAAATATGCCCCATGACTATATTATCGGGCATGAAGCAATGGGGATTGTTGAAGAAGTAGGAAAGGACGTTAAAAAAGTAAAAAAAGGAGATAGGGTCATTATTCCTTTTCCTATTTCATGTGGGCACTGTTGGTACTGTGAACATGAACTTTGAAGCCAATGTGATCACTCTAATGCCAATGGAGAAGTAGGGGCAATATTTGGTTACAGCAAAACTTATGGGGGCTATGACGGTGGTCAGGCTGAGTACCTAAGAGTGCCATATGCCAATGTAGGGCCGGTTGCAGTACCAGAAGAGCTGAGCGATGAGCAGGTTCTGTTTTTAACTGATGTTTTGCCAACCTCATACTGGGGAGCAACGAATGCGAATGTTAAGATTGGAGATACAGTCGTTGTACTAGGCTGCGGTCCGGTTGGACTTATGGCGCAGAAATGGGCAGCTTATTTAGGAGCTGGGAGAATCATAGCTGTTGACTATATAGATTATCGGTTAAAACATGCCAAGAAGCATAATGATGTGGAAACATTAAACTTTGAAGATTATGATAACGTAGGGGAATATATAAAGGAAATTACAAATGGCGGAGCAGATGTAGTTATTGACTGCGTAGGTATGGATGGTAAAATGTCAGGAATAGAACGCATCGAAACACTCTTAAAGCTTCAGGGAGGATCGAAATCTGCCCTTGAAATTGCTACTCAGGCAGTTAGAAAAGGAGGCATTGTCTCAATTGTAGGTGTGTATGGCGCAAGGTATAATAACTTTCCGCTGGGAGATTTTTTTGCACGTAATATTACGTTGAAGATGGGGCAATGTCCAGCTCATTCCTATATTCATCCTATTTTAGAACTCATTAAAGCAGGCAAAATTGATCCTACGGACATTATTACGCATAAGCTTCCTTTAGATAAAGGAGAATATGCCTACGAGATTTTTGATGCTAAAAAAGACGGCTGCATTAAAGTTATCTTGAAACCATAATCCAAAATTAAACCATTTACCTTATTAGGATTTCGTAGTAGAATAAAAATGACAATGATGTCACTTTTGGAATTCTTAGAAAAGGTGGTAAGTATGGAAAAGAAGATTTGTATTATTACAGGTGCAAATGCAGGAATAGGCGAAGCTGCAGCCGGGCAGGTAGGAGCCGCAGGACATCACGTTATTTTAGCATGCAGAAGTAAAGAAAGGGGAGAATCTGCACTAAGAAAGCTGAGATCAAACAACATCCATATATCAGCTGAGGTTATGATATTAGATATGTCACTACAATCTTCCATTCATCGGTTTGTAAGAGCATTTAAAGCAAAATATGATCACCTTGATATTTTAATCCATAATGCTGCTTATTTTGACATTTCACAAAAGCAAGCTATTAAAACGACTGAAGGAATAGAACAAGTATGGGCAACAAACCATTTAGGTCCTGTACTTTTAACAAATCTTTTATTAGGATATTTAATGGCTAGCCCTAACGGGCGTATTTTAACCATTGCATCTAAAGGTTTGGTTATTATGAGACATACCAAGGTAGATTTAGAAGACCCTGAATTTGAAACACGCAGATTTTCAGTTCCTAAGGCTTATTATCAGTCAAAATGTGCACAGATTATTTATACTTACTGGCTCGCTAAAAAGCTCAAGGAAACTTCTATTACTGTGAATTGTATCCGCGTAACAAATGTCAAAATAGATATTAGCAGATATCCTAATATTTCTCGTTTTAATAAATGGCTTTATAAACAAAAGTCAAAAAAGTCTATTACTCCAGAAGTAATGGCCAAGACTTATACATTTCTAGCATTAGATCCTAGGTTTGAAAGGGTAACTGGCAGATATTTTAATGAACACAATGAAGAGGTAAAGTCATCTGCATACACTTATAGTGAGGATGAGGCTGAAAAAGTAATGAAACTCACTTTTAGTTACTTTAAAGAAGGCGCAGAAGAAAATGCCTAAGCACACCTTCTATGATCTAAAGCCTCAAAAAAAAGCAATTGTTTTCCAAGCTGCTGTCAAAGAATTTGCCGTATATTCATTTGATGAGTCAAATATATCCCGTATTGTGAAAGCGGCTGATATTGCGAGAGGAAGTTTTTATCAGTACTTTGAAGATAAGGGAGATCTTTACCTTTATGTACTTGAGGAAATTGGAAAAGCCAAAAGAGAATTTATAGAACCTGCTTTAGTAAGAGTAGAGGAGTTAAACCTTTTCGAATACTGCAAAGCCGTTTTTGAGAGAAGCATTTTATTTGCAGAAGGATTTCCTGACTATCACGCTATTGGAGAACTGCTTATTAAAAGACCCAGTACTGAAATCAAAAAGAGATTTATTCAGTATGCATCAGATAGTAAAGATGAAGGGATATATAAACGGGCTGTTGAGGCAGCTATAGGCCGGGGCGAGCTAAGAAAAGATATTCATGCAGCAGCTCTTGTCATGCTGCTCGAACAGCTGAGTTTTTCGGTTATGGATAATGTCGCTAAAGAACTAGGTTATAAAGAATTGAAAAAAATTCAAGCAGTTTATGAAGAGATGCTTAATATTATCCACAAGGGATGTATAAGGAGTACAGAGAATTGAATGTGCATAGTTTTTTGCTTGAAATTGTAAAATAGAGGTGTTATAATCATATAAGGGAATGAAGTTCTCCCTTGGCTTAGACCAAAACCGCTTATTAAGCTGATGACTTCTATGATAATTTATTGCATGTAATAACTAATTGCGTGCGATAAATTGCCATAGAGCATCGGCTTTTTTGTTTGATTATACGTTTGATAAAGGAGATTATATGATGCTATTAAGTCTTGCACTCATTCTAATGATTGGTTTTTTGTTAAGTGGCCTTTTTAAAAAACTAAAGCTTCCAGGGCTGTTAGGAATGCTTCTTACCGGTATTATGCTGGGACCCTATGTGATGAATCAGATCCACCCGCAAATTCTTACTATTTCATCTGAGCTTCGGCAGATCGCGCTCATTGTTATTCTGATCCGTGCAGGACTTGCATTAGATCTTGACGATCTCAAAAAGGTTGGGCGTCCTGCACTCCTTATGTGCATTGTGCCAGCGTCTTTTGAAATTGCAGCAGTTACGCTGCTGGCACCGCTGTTTTTTAAAATATCTTATGGAGAAGCAGCTATTTTAGGCACCGTCTTAGCAGCAGTATCCCCGGCAGTTATTGTTCCGAGGATGCTGAAACTTATGGAAAATGGTTATGGAAAAGCCAAAAGCATTCCACAGCTCGTTATGGCAGGTGCTTCAATAGATGATATTTATGTTATTATTTTATTCACATCATTTTTAGAAATGTATAAGGGAGAGGACTTCCGCTTATCGAGCCTTATCAGTGTACCAGCAGCCGTAATCATAGGGCTGGTAATTGGTGTGGTAGGAGGTGCAGTCTTAACATGGCTTTTCAAAAAGCTTCATATAAGAGATACCATTAAAATACTCATTATACTTAGTACGGCATTCGTATTTGTTTCGGCAGAAACCCTTATAAAGCCGTATGTGCCAATGTCAGGACTGCTCGCTGTAATGGCTTTGGGAGGAATGATTCTCAATCAGCATGAAGTGCTGGCTAAAAGACTTTCTGTAAAGTATTCTAAAATATGGGTAGGAGCTGAAATGCTGCTTTTTGTTCTTGTTGGAGCTGCAGTAAATATTACCTATATAGGAAAAGCTGGAGTGATGGCAGCGGGGCTTATATTAGCAGCCCTTATAGTGAGAATGTCAGGGGTATGGATATGTATGCTGAAAACGAATCTGAGTCCTAAAGAAAAATTATTTTGCGGCATAGCCTATCTGCCAAAGGCAACCGTACAAGCAGCCATTGGAGGCATTCCGCTTATATCAGGCGTTGCAGCAGGAGAAGTCATTTTGGCTGCAGCTGTGATTGCTATAATAATCACAGCGCCAATTGGAGCTATAGGTATAGACTTAACTTGGAGGAAGCTATTATCTAAATAGAATCAGAAATAAAAACATAAACATACGTTAGTAATGACAAAAATATTTAGACGTACGAATGAACAAGTACAAATTGGGACATAAAAAATAGAAGGAAAAAGGAACTTTCTTAAAGAGACGACGTCTAGTAACTTATCAATAACTTAAATAAGGAGAGACTACTTATGAAAACAAAAAAATTTCTTTCTATTATTCTAGCATCCACTATTTTTGCCTGTACTTTGGCGACGGTTTCTGCTTCTTCACTAGAAGAAAAAGCAATGGTTCAATTGGTTAGTATTCAAGATGAAAGTGTGATTATGCCTATTAAACAGGAAAATGAAGATCAGGTACAGTTTGCTGCCTTTACAGGAGTAGTTAAGGAAATAACAGATCATCATAGCTTAAAAGGCGCAAAATTTCTTTTAACAGAAAGTAAAGATGGGCAGATTGCAAATATTATTTTCTCCAACTCAACTTATGTTTTAGATAATGCATCTATTAAAGTGGGTTCAGAAATTATGGCATTTTATGATATGAATGCACCTATGATTATGATTTATCCGCCACAATACAATGCAAGAGTCATTGCGGTGAGCAGCAACAATCAAATGGTTAAGGTAGATTTTTTTGATAAAAACCTGTTAAGTGGTGATCAATCCCTGAAGCTGAATGTTGGAGAAAGTACAGAGGTTATTACTGAAGAGGGAAAAACATTTAAGGGAGATTTAACGAATAGACATTTGGTTGTTGTATATGAGTTTATGACAAAAAGCATTCCAGCTCAGACAACACCTATTAAAGTCATTGTACTCTCAGATAAAAAAGTTGACTTATATAAAGGAGAAAAGAAATTTTCCACTATGGATCTAATCATCAATGACAAAAAAATGAAGACTATTCCGGTACTTATTCAAGAAGAAAAAGTAATGATTCCTGTCAGGGTTATTGCAGAAGCTTTAGGCAATGAAGTAAGTTGGGATAGAAAAACTAAGGGTGTTCAGATTGGAAAGGCCATTTCGTTGGTGATTGATAAAGACTATTATTCTTATATGAAGATGGCACCCATTGAGCTTGGAATGGCACCTATGCTTATAAAAGATATCACTTATGTACCGCTTGAATTTTTCCAAAGGGTGATGCGACTCTCAAGCGTTCAGCTAATGGAAGAACAGATTGTAATACGTGATTAAGTCATGTTAATTAGAGAACTCAGGAGCTTTTAGGGAACCATATGATTTCAGCATAAAAGTTTCACCTTTCCATCAAGAAATGAATATAATGATAGCAGAACAGGCAATATATTTTAAACATATATTGCTGGGCTGCTTTGCCAGCAACGGGTAAAAACCTGTGGGACTATAATGCTTATTATAGTCCCACAGGTTTTTTTATGAAAAGGGGTATATTTAGTTCCTTTATATAATGATTTTGCAATAAAAGGGTTAAAATGCTTAAAAACTTTTCTTATATGCTATTTATGATATATTGCTTAGGTTACATGTATTTTTAAAATCAGGGAGAGTTTGTTATGGAAAAAGAATTATATAGAAGTCAGGAAGTAAAAAAAGTTACCGTGACAGGGATTTGGATCAATGCACTTTTAACAACGTTCAAGCTGTTTGCCGGCGTTTTAGGAAAAAGTCAGGCAATGCTGGCAGATGGTATGCATTCGCTGTCAGACTTTGTGACAGATATTATTGTTTTAATTGGGTTTAAGTTTACCCAGAAGCCAGAAGACGCATGTCACAATTATGGGCATGATAAATATGAAACGTTAGTTACAGCCGTCATAGGTATTTTATTAGCGGCAGCAGGTTTTGGAATTTTTAAAACAAGTATTGTTTATATTATGAGAGTGTTAGGGGGAAATATCCTGCCTAGACCTAGATTATTTACGCTGGCAGCAGCGGGAGCTTCAATTATACTTAAGGAGTTTTTATATCAATATACCCTCCGGGCTGGCAAAAGGATAAAAAGTCCAGCGGTTAAAGCGAATGCATGGCATCATAGATCAGATGCGTTATCTTCAATAGGTACATTAATTGGTATTGGCGGAGCCATTTTCTTAGGAGAGGGGTGGACCGTTCTTGATCCTATAGCATCTGTTGTTGTAAGCATTCTTATTTTCAAAGTTGCAATAGAAATTTTTCTGCCTGCAGTTAATGAACTCTTGGAGTCATCTTTAAGCCAAGAGGAAATAGAACATATTAAAAACATTATTGAGACCAACACTAAAGTTCTTAATTTTCATAAGCTGAGAACAAGAAGAATAGGAACAAAAGCAGCCATAGAATTTCACATTCTTTTAGATCAGAATTATGATTTGAAAAAAGCTCATGATGTGGCTACCGAAATAGAAGAAGCATTAAAGTCAGATTTCAATGATAAAAGCATCATTACCATTCATGTTGAGCCATTTGAATAATAAAATGAAGCTGTTTGGAGGTAAAGCCACACAGCTTCATTTAGCTTCTAAGAATATAATAGTGGAAGCTGGATAAAATAGGAGAATGAATACATAACAGGCTAATAAAGAGTGGCAGATATTTTATTCATACAGGAGAATAGATTACATATAAAGTACAAAGAGGTGAACAAATGTTTAAAGGGTCGATTGCACAATTAACGGTTGAACTTATAGCGGGCTTTTTTGCATTGTTTATCCTGACTAAGTTTGTACGAAAAGCAGAGATTAACGCCATTACTCCTTTTGACTTTATATCAGCAATTGTACTTGGGGAGCTACTAGGAAATGCTATTTATGATGAGAATATTACAATTTGGTATATCATTTATGCACTCTGCTTATGGGGAGCTTTAAAATACTTTATTGAACTGATTACTCAAAAATTCAGAAGGACAAGAAAGCTTTTAGAAGGGGATCCGGCAATCATCATTAGAAACGGACAAATTGACTATGATGTAATTAAAAAAGAAAAGCTGGATATCAATGAGCTGTTAAGTCAGTTAAGGCAAAAAGATGTTTTTTCAATACGGGAAGTTGAGTTTGCGATTTTGGAGCAGAGTGGAGCAATGAGCATATTAAAAAAATCACAATACAGCACACCTTCTTTTCAGGATTTAAACCTTCTTTATAAGCCGGTATATCTTTCTATAACATTGATTCTTGATGGAGAAGTTATAAAGGATAATTTGAAGGCTATCGGATTCGAGGAAAAATGGCTTTTAAGTCAAGTGCATTCAGCAGGGGTTAAAGGCATAGAAGATGTTTTCTATGCAGAATGGAAACAAGATGAAGGTATTCATATCGTTTCAAGAAAAAATAACAGAGACTAACTCTCCTTAAGATCAAGTTGTTCCTGTGAAGATCTTGCTATTAGAGAATACTTAAATAGAACATTTTGAACCTTATAAAACAGATCAAAAAAGATGCCTTTACAATAAGACATCTTTTTGATCTGTTTTATAAGTGTATAGGATAGCCTATTCTAAAAATTAGAATAGAAGAAAGCTCTTATGGCTAGAATGGGGTGAAAAGGGCTGCCGATATAATGTTAAAAGGATTAACTATACGACTTAAGAGACGACCAATGAGGTATTAAAACAGGAAAGCATCCTTATTGCTTATAGAATCTTAATCTTATGTTAAAGGAATTTCCTCTCCTGTTATTTTTCTAAGCATAATATTATGTTGGCTGTTAGTTTTTAAATGCTCGATAAGATTATGCATCAGCAGCTCAGAGCGAGGGTTTTGGTTGCCATAGTCTTCAAGTATTTGATCAGAAAGTCCTTTTATGATTTTCTTAGAGACAGGCATAACTGAGAAGTCTTTAATAGATGTAACAAAATAGGAACCATCCATAGCTTCGAGGTACTCATCTAATTGATAGCTGCCATCAATATTTCTAGAAAAGGTAATGGCTGCAGGAATAATACCCCCGCCAGATTCAACCAGTTCCTTACCATAAAGATTATAGTAGTTAATATAAACTGTTGCAAAAATCTTTAGTTTATCATCTTCTTCATAGCTTCCATATAGAGTGGGAGCAACAACCATAAATCCACCTGAGCGGTTTCCGTATTTATTTATAACTGCATCATAAACGAGCTGCTCTATAGGATCAGAAGACTTAGCACTAAAATGAGGCAATCTTATTTCTGTATGGGGTGAAAGCATAGAAAACCATTCAAGTGGCAATAGACTTTCGTCACGGACATTATTTCGGCTTCCTAAAAGGTCTTTGCATAGTGCCATTATAATATGTCCTCTTACGTCATTTGACACGTTTCCGTTTTCAAACTGGGCAAGCAGATAATTGAGTGCAGGCTCTCCCATTTTCAAGATAGACTCATATGAAGTGGAATGGGCTTTAATATAATCATAAGGATTAGATGATGTATGGGCTAAGGACACAATGACCTCAAGGGAGTTTTCAATCTGTTCATTATAGGAGATATTCTGAATAGAGTTGTCAGCTTTTATGTCAAATGAAATAAGGTGAAGCTTATCAATGAGCGTTTTCAGTGCATCAGTATGGGTGCTGTAAGAGCGTACATCTTCACCTAGGCGTTCTTCGACCATCTTGCGTGTAAAAGTAAATGCATAAGAAGCTCCAGTATATTCACCGTTATGATCAGAAACTTGGTAAGTGATATTGCTTGCATTATCAATAAGGCTAAAAAGGATAGCGGCATTACGGAATAAAGTATTTGTACTTAAGGCATTCTGATAAGTTATATCGGAAGCATCCTTCATAGATAAATGAATCGTAAGCCCATAGGGAGGTGCTTTGGTTTGGAGTTCTATTGTATCGCGAGTAATGTCTTTAGGTAATGCTATGGAATCAACAAGTGAGACAACCTTGCTATGATTACCTATATAAAGTGTTTTATTTGAGATGAGAGCATTGACATTATAACCAAAGTAAGTGTCCGCTAAATCCACTTGTTCATTTTTAGGGTTTGCAGTAAAGCATATGATGAGCATGATTATTAGTACAATTAAAGCTGAAGCAATCCAGAAGGATGGTTTTTTATAGTTTATAACATTTTTTACTCTAGATGTAATGTAATTTTCTCCAAAGGCAAGTGGGCTGCCTAATTGTAATTGATTTTTTTGAACAGAAAGAGAAACAAGTAGATGACTGTAGCGGCTTTTAATTGTTATGCCCATTTTTTTAATTACGCCCTCATCACAAGACATTTCCATATCCTTGCTCATAAGGACAAAGGCCAGCCAAACTAAAGGATTAAACCAGTGAAGGATAAGCAGCAAAAAGGCCATAGGTTTTATTAGATAATCCAGTCTTTTAATATGGGTTTGCTCATGGAGAACTACATAAGAGCGTTCTTCTTTAGCAAGTCCAATAGGGAGATAAATTTTAGGTTTAAAAAATCCACAGACGAACGGGGTAGATATTCTATCCGTTTCGAAGATATTGGATTTTATGCGAGTTGCAGTTTTTATAGTTTTGAGGACTCTACGATATGAAAGCATACTATAAAGAAGCAGCAAAACGATGCCGGCTGCCCATATTAGGGAGGCAAATTTTATTAATGTCTGTAAGAATAAGCTCTCAGACATGAGAGAAGTATCAGGCAGCGAAGTGCTAAAATACTGGGGGGTGTTTAAAGCACTAATAGCCTGAGAAGGTTCTAGCTGGCTAATAGTACGAGAGATATAGCTACTAGTTATAGGGGATGCAGATTCCTTTAGGTTTATAAGATTTAAGAAGCTAAAGTCAGAATGAAAGCTAGAAGGAAAGACAAGTCGTATGAAGACAGGGAGCCATAAAGCGTAAGAAAAGATTTTTGGAAGTTTCCTAAAGAATAACCTTATGAGGAGTACCGCAAGAATCACATAGCTGGCAGTAATACTCATCTTAAAAATAGTATGAAATACCTCAATCATCTTGTGGCCTCCTCGATAATGCGTTTTAATTCTTCAGCCTCTTTTTGCGTAATAGATTTTTCACCTAAAAAAGCTGTTAAAAATTTGGGCAGTGAGCCTTCGAAGTTTTTTTCAACTACTGTTTGACTTTCATATTTTTGAACATCTTCTTTTTTGACAAGAGATGTAACCATGGCTTGCTCATTTTTTAGAATTCCCCGTTCGCAAAGTTTTCTTAAAACGGTATAGGTTGTAGATTTTTTCCAGCCTAGTTTTTGAATGCTGAGTTTTACAAGATCTGTGGAATTAATAGGCTCATTTTCCCATATTAAGCAGGCAAACTTGTATTCGGCATCAAATAATTTATAATCATCCATTCGTATTAACCTCCATAAGTTTATTGCAGTAAACCTCATGTGTAAAGTTTACTCTAATAAACCTAATATGTCAATAAAAACGATATTTTTCAATAAAAGATCATTTAAGCATAATCAATTCCGTGAAAGGAGAGAATAAACAAGTTTTCAGATTTTGTAAATAGATATTAAAGAAAGGTGCTGAGGCCTATGAGTTTGGATACTAAAATAAAACCTAATAGATTAGCTCAAGAAAAATCTCCATACCTCCTGCAGCATGCTTATAACTCTGTAGACTGGTATCCGTGGGGATCAGAAGCATTTGAAAAGGCTTCAAAAGAAAATAAACCGGTCCTCCTTTCCATAGGTTATTCGACTTGTCATTGGTGTCATGTGATGGAGCAGGAATCTTTTGAGGATGAAGAAATTGCTAAACTTATTAATAACCATTTTGTAGCTATTAAGGTAGATCGGGAGGAAAGACCGGATGTAGACAGTGTGTATATGACTGTGTGCCAGGCACTGACAGGATCAGGAGGCTGGCCGATGACGGTCATGATGACAGCTGATCAAAAACCTTTTTTTGTGGGCACTTACTATCCTAAAGAGGCTAGATATGGAAGACCAGGTCTTATGGACTTACTAAGTAACGTTGCAAAAAAGTGGGATATGGAGAAGGAAAGTCTTGTTGAGATAAGTCATAAAATGTTAAGTATCCTTTCAGACGAACTCAGCTTTAAAGGAAAAAGAGGAGATTTATCTAGAAATATTATTAAGAGGGCAATAGTATCTTTTAAAGATTCTTTTGATTCTATTTACGGAGGGTTTAGAGAAGCACCTAAATTTCCAACGCCACATAATTTGATGTTCCTGTTAAGATACTATAAGCTAGAAAAAGATGGTAAGGCTCTTGAAATTGTAGAAAAAACACTGGATCAAATGTATAAAGGCGGTATTTTTGACCATATTGGATTTGGTTTTTCAAGATATTCAACAGATAATATGTGGCTGGTTCCTCACTTTGAAAAAATGCTTTATGATAATGCACTGCTAACAATTATTTACTTAGAAGCTTATCAAGTAACAGGTAAAAAACTTTATAAAATAGTGGCTGAAAAGGTTATGGACTATGTACTAAGGGAGCTTACTGATGAAGCCGGAGGATTTTACTGTGCACAGGATGCTGACAGTGAAGGAGAGGAAGGAAAATATTACGTTTTTACGCCGGATGAAATAATAGTACTTCTTGGAGAAGAGGATGGGGCATATTTTAATAATTACTTTCACATTACGGAACGAGGCAATTTTGGAGGCAAAAGTATTCCAAATCGCATTCGAAGTAGGAATTTTGAAGAAAGCGATGAAAAAATAGAGAAGCTGTGCAAAAAGGTGTATGCTTATAGGCTCCGAAGGACACACCTTCATAAAGATGATAAAATCATTACTTCATGGAATGCACTTATGATTGTTGCATTTGCAAAAGCCTATAAAATTCTTCAAAAGGATAAATATTTAACGACAGCTAAAAGTGCTGTCAGATTTGTCGAAGAAAAATTAATAAATCATGAAGGAAGACTGCTTGCAAGATATCGAGAAGGAGATGCTTCTTATTTAGGGTATCTTGAGGACTATGCTTTTTTTGTTTGGGCGCTTATGGAAATCTATGATGCGACTTTTGAAATCAGCTTTCTTAATAGAGCCTTTAAATTGAATCAAGATATGATTGAACTTTTTTGGGATAATAAAAATTTCGGGTTTTATCTTTATGGAGTTGATGGTGAAAGGCTGATTGGAAGGCCAAAAGAACTTTATGATGGGGCAGTACCGTCAGGCAACTCAGTTGCTGCTTATAACCTAATTAAACTTGCAAGATTAACTGGAAATAACAAGCTGGAGAAGCTGGCTGACAGTCAGCTTAAGTTCTTTATTCCATCGGCTAAAGATTATCCTATGGGATATAGTTTTTATATGATGGCTCTTTTACTCGTTCTTTATCCATCGAAGGAAATTATCTGCATTCTAAAAGATGAAAAGGATCAACATAAGATAAAAAAGGTATTAGAGCGTAAGTTTATGCCAAACAGCATATTACTCATCAAGCATAACAATAATGAAAGAGAAGTAAATACCCTTATTCCATTTATAAAAGAATATAAGCTGGACAACAATAAGGAGACTTACTATATTTGCAGCAATAATACATGTTCAGCCCCTATATATTCTATAGAAGAACTTGAGGAGTATCTTTAATCTCGGGTGTAATAGATAATAAAGTGGTTGTATATTCATTTAGAGTTTAAAAATGTAGTATACGTAAGTAAAACAGCAGTAGTCTTAAATATAAAACTATCCCCAATCTTGTTGCAGCTGGGGATAATTTTACATTTAAGGCTAGTAGGAAGCCTTCAATGTGAATATTAAGTTAAATACAGATTGTTTGGCTCATAAATATCTATTAAAGCTGCGCCTGTTGTGCAAACTTTTTCTTAGTTTGATTGATCATTTGCTGCTCTGCAAAAGGGGTTGGATAATAACCTCTTGCGTGCATTTCTTCAAAAACTTCTGCTTGAATATCATGTTCCTCATTTAAAAGGTCGAGCATGACATTTCTGATTTTGCTGTTTGTACATTCGTTAGTAAATGAATTATAATCACTGGTAATTGATCTTTCTGCAATGAGTGCGTCATTTAGCATATCTTTTTCGCCGTAACTTGGAATATTATAGGACATAATATTTTTACCTCCTTAGTTAAGTTGTGCATACAGTTTATCAAAGTGTTTTTGATGCCTGTGCGAAATATCACTGAATTTTTTCTTAAGTTCACTGTCTTCAGCTGCATCAGCTAACATCTGGAATTTTTTAATATTAAGTTCTTCAATACTTAGTAGGTCTTGAATGGCAGAGAGTTCTTTTGCTGTTAATGTAGTCATAAGTTTCCTCCTTTGAATTCTTCATTTATTATTATTTGATAAATAGAATTTATTATGCGGCAGAAATGCTTTTGAGAAAAAGTAACGTTTTTTTATTTATATAAGTTGTGCAGTGTCTACTGAATAATAAAAATAATTTAGGCAAAACTAGTTGACGAATAGTTATTATAAAAAGGAGGCATTTTGATGAAAATAAGATTAATTATGGGATCTGTAGTATTAGCTGCTGTAATGTTAGCAGGATGTACGCCAGCTCCAGCTCCAGCCCCAGCACCTGCTCCTCAGCAGACAGAAACAGAAGAAAATACAGAAGAAACTCAGCAAGAGGCTGAAGGAGAAACCGAGGAAGAACAGACTGACGCTGTAACAACAGCTTCTATAGTCGATGAAGAGTCGGCTTTTGAAAAGGCAATCAGTAAAGATGGCACGTGGATTATTGCTACGCTGAAAGATTTAACTTTTGATAAAGATCTTGTACTTGAAGGCGAATTTAAAAATGAAAGAGATGAAATTCAGCGTAAAATAGCTCTTTATACTCAAGACAGTAATAGGAATGTAACTAATCGATTTACATTGACAGCCCCATCCTTAACCATCAAGAGTCCAAATGCCAGGATTCAACATGGAAACTTTAAGGGTAATCTTTATGTAGAAACTACAGATTTTCAGCTTGTAGATACTAAGGTTGACGGGGATATCTATTTCACTAGTGAAGAAGCTAGATCAGGATTTAAAATGGATGCTGAGTCATCAATAAGCGGCATACAGGAAGTAAAAAACTAATACAATAAAAATCTAAAATAGAATAGGCTCTATTGATGACTGGCAGATTTACATTTTTGCTGCTTGTCATGAATAGAGCCTTCTTATTTTTCGGCATTTAAGCTGAGATATTGTATAGATTTCACATCTCTAAGTTTAAGTTATTTAAGACGACACATGATGTGAAACCACCCTGAGAAACAACTCTTAATAGATGAATAATTTAAGTGTATAGGTTGTTGCTCTATATTAGACGAACAAATTAAGACCGGCATCATCCGTTTCGGCAAGATAAGAAGCTACGCCGCCAAAGTCTATTCCTTCAATGAGCTCTTCTTGTTTGATGCCCATAACATCCATACTCATTGTACAGGCTACAATACGAACGCCGGATTCTAAGGCTTTTTGAATAAGTGTTTCAAGTGTATCAACATTTTTGCTTGCCATAACGCCTTTCATCATGATGGAGCCCATGCCGCCCATATTCATTTTAGAAAGCTGCAGCTTCTTAGCACCCTTGGGCATCATCATACCAAACATCTTTTCTATAAAAGACTTGTTTACTTTTGGAGAATGGGTTTTTCGAAGAACATTAAGCCCCCAAAAAGTAAAGAACATCGTTACCTTTTTACCCATAGCAGCGGCGCCGTTGGCAATGATAAAGCTTGCCATAACCTTATCAAAATCTCCACTGAAAACAACTAAAGTAGTCCCTTCTTTATCAGAGGCTGGCAGGTCAGAGTGAACTTGCATGGTATGATGCACTGCAGTGGTTCCCTTTTGAATGACAGCAGATACCCTGCCATCTTGAGAAGAAGCTTCAATGCAGGTATTACCTGTTTTACTGCACCATTTTTCTATATCTTTTTTAAATCCAAAGTCGCTGGCGCTGACTTTAAGCCGGTCACCATCGTTAAGCGTCTTTAAAGTTTCGTTCACTTTCATAATGGGGCCTGGGCACTGAAGGCCGCATGCATTAAGCTCAACCACTCTAACTGAAGTGTCGGCAGAGGCCGTTTGGTTTTTATCCATATTATTATCTCCTTTATCTAAGGGAACTAAGGCTAAATCTCCACTTTTTTTAAGCGCATAAACTTCATAGCTTTTGAGTCCGCCATCCAAGTTTAATACTTGAAAACCATGCTGCATAAGAAGACGAGCAGCAATATACCCTCGAAGACCTACGGCGCAGACAGTAACAAGCGTTTTGTCTTTAGGCAGCGTATCAAGTTTTTGACGAAGCTCACCAAGTGGAATATGAAGGCTGCCAGGAATATGAAAAAGCTCATACTCAACTGTTTCACGCACATCTATAATCCTATGACTGTCTAGCGACAAGCAGGAGATAGCCTTACCTGACATGATTTTGATTTTGTGATTCAAGATATTTTGCGCTATATATCCCAGCATATTGACTGGATCTTTGGCTGAGGAGTAAGGTGGAGCATAACAAAGTTCTAGATCCGCAAGTTTTGGAGCCAAAGCACCAAGCTGCATGGCTGCAGCGATGACATCAATACGCTTATCTGTGCCAACAGAGCCTACTCCTTGTGCCCCAAGGATCTTGCCGTTTTCACTGTCGAAAATAAGCTTCAGACTCATCATAGCAGCATCAGGATAATAACCGGCATGGTTATAAGGATGCGTATGAATGGCTGTAAATGACTTTTTTAATTTCGTAAGTGTTTTCTCATTGGCTCCAGTGAGTGCAATCGTTAGATCAAATACTTTAGCTATACTGCTGCCATAAGTTCCTTGATAACTGGCAGTATGTCCGGTTAAAATATCAGCGAGGATTCGGCCTTGTTTATTGGCAGGGGAAGCTAGGGGAACAAAGGCAGATTCATGGGTTACTGCGTCAGTGACTTCTATTGCATCGCCTATGGCGTAGACATCTTGAATGCTTGTTTCAAACCGTCCATTTACTTTGATTGTATTTTTGACGCCAAGTTTACCACCAGCTTTTTTAACAAGCTCATTTTCTGATATAACCCCTATGGCAAAGACAATAAGATCAGTTGATAATATCTCTTTGTTATTCACCACAACACAGCGGCCGCTTTCTTTAACATCTGTAATTTCTGATTCGAGAAGAAGTCTAATCTGATGCTCTTTTAAATGCTCTTCCACAATAGCGGCCATCTCAACGTCAAGTGGACTCATGACCTGACTAGCTTTTTCAATCAATGTAACATCAAGACCAAGGTTCTTAAGATTTTCCGCCATTTCAAGGCCGATAAATCCTCCGCCGACTATAACAGCCGACTGGGACTTATGGGTTTTAATATATTCTTTGATTTTAACTGAATCAGGAATGGTCCTTAACGTAAAAACGTTTGATGCATCAGAGAGCCCTTTGATATCAGGAACAAAAGGTTTTGCACCAGGAGATAGAATAAGGTGATCATAAACTGTCTCTATGTTTTCTCCTGTTTTTAAATTTTTAGCAGATATTTTTTTTGTTTCAGGAAAGATATTTGTCACTTCAGTTTGGGTATGGATGATGATATTAAATTTATTTTGAATCTCTTCAGGGGTCTGAAGGATTAAGGCATCTTGATCGGTAATGGTGTCACCAACATAATAAGGCAGTCCGCAGTTGGCAAAAGAAATATATTCACCGCGTTCGAACATGATAATGGTACACGTTTCATCTAATCTTCTTAGCCGCGCCGCGAAGCTGGCGCCGCCTGCAACACCACCAACAACAACATAGGTTTTATTCATAGTTTCCCTCCTTGTTAAAAAAATAGGTTTCTTAAAATAATTAGCTCTTAGTTATAATATAATCTTTTATGATCAGAATGAATGTAACTATGTCACACAGCAGGCAGAAACAACCTGATTTTCAATACAATAAAGATGTAGTGTAATTTTAATATAACTGAAATCTAATTGTATTAATTCTTTGCTAATATATAAGTAGGGATTGATAGATACAATGTTTCCCCTTTTATTTTTATAAAGGCCCTTATGTTCTCTGACGTGAGCATGAGGGTCTTTGATTTTCAGGCAGAAAAATGTGCCTTGCAGAATGTGAACAGACTTTCCTAGCTTATATACGCACATTTATTGCTAGGCGTGTGGAAGAAGTTAAGCATAGGGTGCAGCCGCCTCAACGTGAGGGGCTGTTTGAGAGAGATGATAAAAGTTTATAGGAGACTAGTGATTGCCAAATAAGATAAAATGTACTAAACTAATATGATTGCAAAAAAATAGTACAAAGAGATAAAAGGAACGAGGCGGATTTAATGGATAGACAAAAGGAACTGGCTGAAAAACCAGTTGGTAAGTTACTGCTCAAGTATTCAATTCCAGCTATCATAGGGATGCTGGTAAATGCTTTATACAATCTAGTAGACAGGATGTTTATTGGAAATATCCCGGGAATAGGCGGGCTTGCTATAACAGGAGTTGGCATTACAATGCCTATTATTACAATCATTCTTGCTTTTGCTTTATTAATAGGAGCGGGAGCAACTGCTAATATATCAATAAAGCTTGGACAGGGCAAGAGGGAGGAAGCAGAAGTCATTTTAGGAAATGCAGTAAGCTTTGCAGCTGTGGTAGGGCTTATGCTAACCATTTTGGGTATTGTTTTTTCAGATAAACTGTTAATGCTTTTTGGAGGAAGTGAAAATACGATACAATATGGCGTAACGTATATTCATATTTTTTTACTGGGAACAATCATTAATTTAGTGGGATTTGCGCTTAATCATATTATGAGGGCAGATGGTAACCCTTCTATGGCTGCTATTGCGATGGTGACAGGATGCGTGATTAACATTATTCTAGATGCCGTTTTTATATTTGTCTGGCATATGGGGATTGCCGGTGCAGCCCTTGCAACCATTATCTCACAGGCTGTTACTGCAGCTATTGGTATCTATTATTTTACGGCAGGAAGGTCACATCTTAAAATTAAAAAATGCCATTTAAAAGTTCAGCTTAAATATATACTCCCTATTGCGGCTATAGGCAGTGCACCTTTTATGATGCAGATTGCCATCAGTATTGTACAGGTTATTATGAATAACCTTTTAAAGGCTACTGGAGAAGAAATCGCTATAGGGGCAATGACAGTTATTATGTCTATTTTGATGCTTATACTGATGCCGATCTTTGGGATTAATCAAGGGGCACAGCCTATTATAGGCTATAACTACGGAGCCAAAAACTATGGACGTTCTAAAAAAGCCCTGATGCTTTCAATAGGAGCGGCAACAGCGATCTTAACAACGGGATTTGTTATTATACAGGCTATGCCGCAGGTATTTATCAAGCTATTTGATGGTCAGGGCAGTATGATGGAGATTGCTGTACCGGGACTGCGTATCTACGCGGCAACGATGCCGATCTTAGCTGTTCCTATCATAGGCTCTAACTATTTTCAGGCTATAGGAAAGGCTAAAGTTGCAATGTTTCTAAGTCTTTTAAGGCAAGTAGTTGTTCTTATTCCAATGCTCTTTATTCTTTCAGCAGCATGGGGACTGACGGGAGTGTGGATTGCGCAGCCTATAAGTGATATTATTTGTTTTGGGGTGATAGGAGCCTTTATCTTTAAAGAATTTAGTACCTATAAAGCTGCTGAAGGTTATCAGGAAGTTGAAACAGCCTAAAGAAGTTCTTGACGCTTATAAAGCAAAAAAGCGGCCATTCGAAATCATTTTAGATTCGAATGGCCGCTTTTTTGTTAGTCCGGATAATTAAGGTTTTTATCATTTAGGTTATACAGCGTATTTTCCAGATATTTTTTAGCTTCAAATTTTGCCATTGGCAGATTAAGATCCAGATAATTGCCGCAGTCTCTGGCAGAAGCTCCAGGAATCTCACCTTCAAACTTTGAAGCAAATTCAAAGAGTTCTGTAACAAGAGGAGCAATTTCTTGTGAAGTACGGCCGCCTTTTAAAATAAGGTAAAAGCCTGTGCGACAGCCCATAGGGCCAAAATAGATCACTTCATCTGCAAAGACGCTGTGATTACGCAAAAACGTAGCCCCGATATGTTCAATAGCATGAATTTCTGCCGTATTCATAACCGGTTCAATGTTTGGAGCCTTCATGCGTAGGTCATAAGTTGTAAGGGTATATTCTTGAAGCGTATCTATGCGGGATACATAAATACCAGGTAATAAATCAAGGTGATTCACATTAAAACTAGCAATTTTTTTCATTCATTTCATCCTTTCCTTATACTAAGTTATTCTATAAATAACATTTAAAGTTTCATTTCAACTACATTCAAAGAAGTCTATACTTTAAATAAGGCATATAATTATATTATATACTAACACTTAGCTATTCGTACAGAACTAATGACTTTTTCCTTGATTTCACTTAGATTGTTTGATAACATTGAGTAAGATCATGAAATGAAGAGGTGCGCGAAATGAGTGAACAAAAGAAAGTCATTTTTAGTGGCATGCAGCCATCCGGGGTCATTACCCTGGGAAATTATCTGGGAGCACTAAAAAATTGGACAAATCTTCAAGAAGAATATAATTGTCTTTATTGTATTGTAGATATGCACGCTATTACTGTAAGGCAAGATCCGGCTACGCTTAGAAAAAATGCCAGAGATTTATTGATGCTTTATATAGCTGCAGGACTTGATCCGGAAAAGAACATTATTTATATGCAGTCCCATGTTTCAGCTCATGCTGAACTGGCTTGGATTTTAAACTGTTTTACGTATATGGGTGAACTGAGCCGTATGACACAGTTTAAAGATAAATCCAATAAGCATAGTGATAATATTAATGTAGGGTTATTTGCCTACCCTTCACTGATGGCGGCAGATATTTTGCTTTATCAGACTGATTTGGTTCCTGTAGGGGTGGACCAAAAGCAGCATTTAGAATTGACCCGTGATATAGCTATCCGTTTTAACAATGCTTATGGAGAGACATTTAGAGTTCCGGAGCCTTATATATCAAAGGTAGGGGCTAAAATTATGAGTCTTCAGGAACCTACAAAGAAAATGTCTAAATCAGACGAAGATATCAATGCAACACTCTCTATTTTAGATGATCCAGATACTATTGTGCGTAAGTTCAAACGTGCCGTTACAGATTCTGATGCAGCAGTACGCTATGATGAGCTGCAAAAACCTGGTATCAGTAACCTGATGACAATCTACAGCGTTATCACAGGTATGGGAATGGATCAGATCGAAGCAGAGTTTGAAGGAAAAGGATATGGAGACTTTAAACTGAAAGTTGCTGAGGCAGTAACAGAAGAGCTAAGACCGCTTCAAGAAAAATTTAAAGCACTTTCGAAAGATAAAGCTTATATTGACACAATTATTAAGAAAAATGCAGAGACAGCCAATTATTTAGCAACTAAAACACTGCGCAAAGTACAAAAGAAAGTTGGTTTTCCACCCGTAATGAGATAATTTTCGAGATGAAATTTACTGATTCTGCAGCTGCAGATGAAGGATAGAGTATTAGAAAATAAATTTGTTAAAGCTAGACGTTTATGAATCTTAAGCCCAAAGTAGAACAAGCGCTGCATCAGCTTGTTCTACAAACCTCTAGGGCAAGGCAGTATAAATAAAAGAATACCCTAAAGAGTTGGCTACTCTATGGAATTGACGAGAGTATATTAAAGTGATATAATGATGTCTAAAAATGAGAGGATGAGGCATGGTGGATGATTCACCGATGTATAATCAAAGCCAAGTCAGATTTGAGACAATTATATATTTTATTAAATATATAAGCATTATTAGTTAGCATATGGGCTAAAGGCAGGGTTAATTCCTGCTAATTAGTTTGTATGTTTTTTTGTGCTTATAAGGGAAGTATTTTAAATAACTAAATATACATTAAAACAATGGGAGTGAATTAATTTATATGGATAGTCATAGTAGTACATTAATTATTGCTTTTGGAATTTTGCTTCTCATGTCATCTTATTTTTCAGCTACAGAAACGGCCTTTTCAAGTATTAATAGAATAAGAATGAAACATATGGCAAACACTGGGAACAAAAGGGCCTTACATACCTTGCTTCTTGCTGAAGATTTTGATAGGGTACTTTCTACCATACTAATTGGAAACAACATTGTAAATATTGCTTCAGCCTCAATTGCCACAGTCCTATTTACAAAGTATTTTTCAGATGCAGGGGTAACTATATCAACAGTAGTAACCACTATTTTAGTCCTTATTTTTGGTGAAATTACGCCTAAGAGTATTGCTAAGGAATCCCCAGAGACCTTGGCAATGTTGTCTACACCATTTCTCAAGTTTCTTATGTATTTTCTCCAACCCTTAAACTTCATTTTTTCTTTATGGAAAAAGGGTCTCTCCAAAATTTTCAAGTTCACAGATAAACAGTCAATCACCCCGGAAGAATTGATTACGCTTGTAGATGAAGCTGAGAGTGAAGGCGGAATAGATTTTCATGAAGGAGAGCTTATTCGATCAGCTATCGAGTTTAATGATCTGAATGTTGAAGAAGTCCTTACATCTAGAGTGAATATGGTAGCGGTAAACGAAAATGCATCTATTGATGAAATTAAAAATTTGTTTATATCTCATGGGTTTTCAAGACTTCCAGTTTATAGGGACACGGTTGATAATATCATAGGGGTAATACATGAAAAGGATTATTATAATATGCTCGACTGTTCTAATAGTAGTATTGAATCCATTATTAAAAATGTTATGTGTGTTGCGCCACAAATGAAAATTTCAGAACTCTTAAGAAGACTACAGCACTCAAAAACGCATATAGCAGTTGTAGTTGATGAATACGGCGGCACTATGGGAATTGTCACTTTAGAGGATATTCTTGAGGAACTTGTAGGGGAAATATGGGATGAACATGATGAGGTTATTGAACATTTTAAGAAAACGGAAGATCATAAGTATTATGTAGACTGTAATGCTGATCTTGAGGAACTGTTTGATCGATTTGAGTTAAAGAATAAGCGTGATGATTATGACGCTGTAACTGTAAGTGGTTGGGTAGTTCAAGTATGTGGGAAAATACCTAATGTAGGTGATGAGTTTGATTATGAACATCTTAAAGTAACAGTTACAAAAACAGATTTTAGACGTGTTCTGGAGATTATGATAGATACTAGATAAAATGAGGTATGATACGAAAGGTTAATAATAGTTATGCAATGCTGTCCTATTTGAGGACCAATATGTAGAAATGAATTAGGGTTTTATTAAATAATAGGCTATTAAGAGTAAAAGTATTGATTACTACATCTTATGTATAAAAATGATACATCTTGATCAAAACATATTTTAAAATTCTAAAAGATAAGTATAATGAAGATAAGTAATAAAGCAAAAGTTATCAGCCCAAATTTCATGTGAGTCTATATAAGAAGAACAAACATATTACGTAAAGTTTGTCTTTGAGTATTTTATACTATATTTATTATCAGGCTAATTATTTATAGCATTAGTCTGATAATTTATATATAGAACAAATATCTGGATTATTTTGATGTTTAACGCGCGGAACGTATAAATAATCAGAAAGATGTTCAATACATACAAAGGAGGTCATTGAGATGACAGATAACTTAGAGTTAAATAGAAGTTTTGTTCACTTATCAGCAGAGGATTTGCAAAGTGTCGATGGGGGCGTTGCTCCTTTAGTAGTATTTGGAGTTGTTATTACTAAAAAGCTTGTAGCTACTGCAGTAGTAAAAGGTGTAATAAGCGGAGCTGCAGCTTATGGCACAAAAAAAGCTCTTGGAGCAATCTTTGACTAATACTTATTGATCTAAACCTAAATGTCCATCATAAAATGATGGACATTTAGGTTTTCTATACTATAGTCTATTTACCTAAAGAGGAGTTAATTATGACGATGCTATTATATATTATAGGAATAATGATTATCATTTTTGTCCATGAGATAGGGCACTATATGGCAGCTAAAATGGTTGGGTTTACTATTGAAGAATTTTCAATGGGGTTTGGATCAAAATTGATAAGTAAAAAATATAAAGATAAAATATTTAGCTTAAGAATGATCCCTTTAGGTGGCTATGTTACAATAAATGAATTTAATACTGACTATGTTATTCCTAGAGAACAAGTTAGAATGTTCTCACTGAAGAAAATAGCGGTATGTTTAGCAGGTCCTCTATTTAATTTTTTATTAGCTATATTTATATTTTTGTTCACAGGAAATATAATGGGATTACAAATAGATCATATGACAAATCAGCAGTTTATTTCGCAAAATGTTAATATAGGTGATTATTTAAGAAGTATAAATGGACAGAGGATATTTAAACAAAAAGATATGCAGTTGTTTTTAAAAACAGATGATATCAATATTCTAACTATAGAAAATACTAAAAGTGAAAGATATTACATTCTGTATCAAGCAGATACAAATAAGCTAAATAATGTTGAATTTAAAAAGCAAACAGTATTTACAAGAATTGATAGTACAATGCAGATAACAAAAATTATGATTAAAACTTTTGTAGAAGCCTATGCAGATTTATTTAATGGAAAAAGTTCAATAGTTCAAGAAGCAGAAAATCCTTACAAGTATCTTAAGGATACAAGGAGTAGTAAATCATCTTTTGGATATACATTTAATAAATTTATGCTTATAACAGCAGTATTTTCTTGGAGTGTATTTATGTTTAATTTGCTGCCTATTGTAATATTTGATGGATTTAAAGTTATAATGAACTTTTTTTCTTTATTAACAGGAAAATCATTAGGGGAAAAGTGGTTTTATTTTTTAAATGCAATAGGAATAATAGTAACACTACTATTATTTTTGTGATATACCCTACTACTTTAAAATAACATGAGTTTGATGAACAAGCTTAACCCCTCGAAAGGTCTACTAAGGTGTTAAGCTTGTTTGCTTTCTTTGGTTACCTTGTATAATGGATAAAGCCTTTGCCGTTACCAATCACTTCGGCAGCTTCGGAGACCGTCATAAAGGCGTTAGGATCATATTTAAGAATAACATTTTTGACTCTTGCAACTTCACGAAGTCCAACTGTTGTATACAGAATATATCTAGGTTCTTTGGTATAAGCACCTGTTGCAGAAATAACTGTAACACCCCGGTGAACTTCCTCAATAATATGATGAGCAATCAGTTCATAATGCTCTTGTTTTGTAATGATAAACAATGTCCGCTTGTAGTTAATTCCGTCCACAACAAAGGTTGTTATTTTGCTGCTTACAAACATCGTACTAATTGTAAGGACTGCAATATCCATGCCGAACAAATAAACTGAGGATAATAGAATGATACTGTTAATCGTAAAAGTTAATGTAGCCATACTTATTGAAAAATATTTGTTAATAATTTTAGCAACAATATCTATCCCGCCAGTTGAACCATCAAATTTAAAAATAATGCCAAGACCAACGCCGTATAAAACCCCTCCGGTTACAAGAATTGATAGGTCATTTGCAGCTGGCAGTATGATATGATCTGTCAGCTCAAGCCAAAAAGACAGCATCAGCATACCAAATAAGCTATAGAGTAAATAAGTTTTTCTAAGAAAGAAAAATCCTAAGATAAAAATCGGAATATTAAGCAGTAAAATAAGAATGCTGATTTTAAGACCCAGGAGAAAGTGAAGAAGTATAGAGATACCTGTAATGCCGCCGCTAAGCAGCCTATTGGGAATAAAAATACCATTGGCAGCAATGCTTAGCAGCAAGGTGCCTCCTATAATACTTAAAACACGTTTGATATCAAGTATGAAATGCTTCATCTTTTCACCTCTTCATAATAGGAATAAATGATTATTTTTCAAAAGCTTCGAGATTGAGTGAAACTGTGATGTAAACTATGTATTTATAATAATATGTGAAACATGGCCTTTTAAAATACATAGAATATTGTATAATGATAGTTATAATTTATTTATAAATTTCACATCTTTATATTTATATTACTCACGATGGTAATGATTTCGTATCTTAAGATTTAAGTTGTTCCGGATGATGCATGATGTGAAATCATTATGAGAAACAACTTTATAGAGATGAATAGCTTAAGCTTACAGGATGTTTCTCTATACACGGAGGGAAATCGTTGTGGAGAACAACTTTACATAGAGGAAATGCTTAATTACATCTATTAATTCTTTATAACAGGTTATGAAAGAAGTTGCTAATTTAGTAAAAGAGAGGCAAAAAGATGAAATTTTTAACCGATACACATATTCATACAATAGCGAGTGGACATGCATACAGTACATTTGATGAAATATTAAGATATGCGAGCAAGAATGGAACAAAACTTGTGGCTATTACGGATCATACCAGCGGCTTGCCGGGAGGAGCTCATGATTATCACTTTATGAACCTTTGTGTATTTCCAAAAGAAATTTACGGTGTTAAGATTCTGACTGGAGCGGAAGTTAACATTATAGATCACGAAGGAAATCTTGATGCAAGTGAGGAAGTTATGAAAGCTGTAGATCTTGTTATTGCAAGTCTTCATCCGCCATGTATTCCTTTTGGCAATAAAGATAAGATGACCCATTGCATTGAAAAAGTCATGGAAAATCCTCTTGTTCATATTATAGGACATCCAGGGGATGCGAGATACCCGCTAAATTTTGAGAAGATTGTTCAAAAAGCCAAGACAACAGGCACACTTCTTGAAATTAACAATGCTTCGCTGAAGCCTTCCAGTTTTAGGCCGGGAGTAAGAGAAAATCTGATAGAAATGCTTCACTACTGCGAGCGGTATGAGACAGAAGTTGTGATAGGATCTGATGCACATATTTTTTGCGATGTCGGCGAACTTCAAGAGTCGTCGGACCTATTGGAGGAGATGAATTTTCCAAGTCAGCTGGTACTTAATACAGATCCACAAAGACTCCTTCAATTTATTTCACAAAAGCGATTGAAATAAGTAATTTTATACTGTAAAATGTTAAAGTGAAAAAGAATCTGCGAGGAGATGAAAATAAGTATTATGAACTCGAAAATTAAAGATGATTTAACCGATAAGTTGTTTGAGGGCATTTTAACACTAAGCACGGTAGAAGAATGCTATGCCTTTTTTGAAGATATATGCACAGTTCATGAAATCAAGTCCCTTGCACAACGCTTAGAAGTAGCAAAAATGTTACAAGATAAGAAAACTTATATAGAGATTCAACAGGCAACCGGTGCTTCAACAGCAACAATCAGCAGAGTAAACAGATGTCTCAGCTATGGCTCTGACGGATATAAAATAGTACTAGATAGAGTTAAACAATAAACAGCTTAAAGGCTGTTTTATTTTTCTGAAGTTTATGATCAAAGGAGAAATATGAAATGGATTTTACAAAAGGACTCAATGATGAGCAAAGGGAAGCTGTACTGCATACTGAGGGGCCTCTTCTTATTCTGGCAGGAGCTGGCTCAGGGAAAACAAGAGTGCTGACCCACCGCATTGCCCACTTAGTGGAAAATAAAGGGGTATCTCCTTGGGCTGTTTTAGCGATTACCTTTACGAATAAAGCAGCCAAAGAGATGAAAGAAAGAGTAGCAAAGCTTATTGGAGAAGAGATGGTCCAAGATATGTGGATCAGTACTTTCCATGCTATGTGTGTAAGAATGCTGAGAAGATATGCAGAAAAACTGGGATATGGCAGGTTTTTTACGATTTATGATACAGCAGATCAAAAAGCACTTATCAAAGATATTTTAAAGGTGCTTAATGTTAGTGAAAAAAACTTTCAGGTCGGGACAGTTCTTGGCGGAATAAGCAGTAAAAAGAATGAACTAATAACCCCGGAAGCAGCAATTATTAAAGCAGGATCAGATTACCGTGAAAAAGTGATTGCGCAGGTTTATGAGGCTTACCAGAAGAAGCTAAAAGAAAATAATGCAATGGATTTTGATGATTTGTTAATGAATGCCTACTTGTTGCTGAGAGACCAGCCGGATGTACTTAGTTATTATCAAAATAAGTTTCAGTATATATTGGTAGATGAATATCAGGATACAAACGGTGCCCAGTATCAGCTGGTTGAAATGCTTGCAAAAGCCCATCATAACCTATGTGTTGTAGGAGATGATGATCAGTCAATTTATGGATGGAGAGGCGCAGATATTCGTAATATCTTAGATTTTGAGAAAGACTTCAGGCAGACCAAAGTGATTAAACTTGAGCAAAACTATCGGTCAACTAAAAATATTTTGGATGCAGCAAATCGGGTCGTAGCGCACAACCATGGAAGAAAAGCCAAAAAACTCTGGACAGATAATGAAGAAGGACAGAAAATCACTATACTTCCAGCAAATAACGAATACCGCGAGGCAGATATGATTGCAGGACATATTATTAAAAGCATTGAAAGCGGAGAAAGAGATTATAGGGAATTTGCAATTTTATACCGTACCAATGCGCAGTCCCGTATACTTGAAGAAAAGATGGTTGAAAATACGATCCCATACAGACTTTTAGGCGGAACAAGGTTCTACGAAAGAAAAGAAATCAAAGATTTAGTCAGTTACCTAAAAGTCGTGGCTAACATAAAAGATGATGTAGCGATCAAGCGGATTATTAATATTCCTAAAAGGGGAGTAGGAACTGCCAGTGTAAATGCCATAACAGATTACGCCCTAAGGCAAAACATGGACTTTTTTGAAGCGGCAAGATTATCATCAGAGCTGTATATCCTCGGCAAAGGGCCAAGTCAAAAAGTCCTCAGTTTCACATCCCTTATTGAAAAGCTTATTCAAATAGCAGCTTCAAATGATGTTAAAGCTTTACTTGAAGCTGTAATTAAGGAAACGGCCTATCTGGATTATATCCGTCAGACCGAAGCTGAAACAGCGGAGGACCGTATTGCCAACATTGAAGAATTAATTGCAAAAACGATGCACTATATGAAAAATGCTGAAGAACCAAGTCTTCCAGAGTTTCTAGAAGAGGTTGCACTCGTTGCAGACGTTGATAACTATGACGAAGAGAGCAACTCGGTTGTGCTCATGACTTTGCATAGCGCAAAGGGGCTGGAATTTCCGGTCGTATTTATTCCAGGAGCTGAAGAAGGCCTTTTTCCAAGTTATATGAGCCTTACGGAAGGTGAAGACAAATTAGAAGAAGAAAGACGATTGTGCTACGTAGGGATTACAAGGGCCAGAGAAAAGCTATATATGCTTTATGCTGAGCAGCGTACTCTTTTTGGAAGAACACAATACTGCCTTCCATCAAGATTCATCAAAGAACTTGGGGCTTTTGAGAATACTGGGCAACAACTGCGCCAAAATAAAGACCAGATGAAAACATTCAGCGGAGGATTGAAAGAAGAGAAAAAGGCTTTTACGACTAAATCTTTTCAAAAACCAGAATTGCCTTCCCTCAAAAATAAAGGGCCTATTGGCGGTTTATATGCGGGGAGTCCTTCAAAGATAGAAAACTTACCACAGCCAGTTTTAGATTTTTCAGAAGGAGATGTTGTCAGTCACAAGACATTTGGAAAAGGAACAATTACAAAAATTGATCAGATTAAAGGAGATGTATTTGCGACCATTCAGTTTAAAAGCGGTGAAACCAGGCAGCTTAGTACCAGGTTTGCAAAACTCCAAAGATTGTAAATTGTTTGGCTATAGAGAGCTCTTTCTAAATGGAGAAGTAAGATGGGTTATTTTGGAGAACACATTGATTAATGGCAGATGAAGTGTTAAAATAGAAAAAACTAATGCTCTATGGAATATTAGAATAAGGATGTGTGCCTTTTATATGTCATTACGAGAACTTATTAAAAGTGCAGAAGAATTTTTAAGGCTTGCAGATGAAATGTATAGAAGCGGAAAGATCACTTATGAAGAATATTATGAAATGACATTTATTAAAAAAAATTTTATAGATAATGCAAAGTATAATGCTGCTGCACAGTTTAGGAAACAAACTAAGGATATCAAATAACCTTAAGCAAAATAGCCGCTCATGGAGCTCCTTAATAGCAGGAATTTTTCATTGCTTTAAGGAGCTTTATTTATGGGCCTTAAGCGTATAAAGATTGGTATTAAACAGCAGACTAAAAACAATAATGCATAGAGTTAGGAGAAAGCAATGCCAGAGAGTCAAATGAAGAGGATGAAAGAATTAGTAGCTTTATTGGGAAAAGCAGCTTATGCTTATGAACAGCTGGATACAGAAATAATGAGCAACTATGAATATGATAAGCTGTATGATGAACTAAAAAAACTGGAAGAAGAAACAGGCACTATACTTGCCGGGAGCGTAACACAGAAGGTAGGATATGAGGTTGTAGGCAGCCTTCCTAAGGTGGTTCATAGACAAAAAATGCTTTCTCTTGATAAAACTAAAGAAATCAGCAAACTTAAGTCATTTTTAGGCGAACAGACAGGAGTTCTCTCATGGAAACTGGATGGACTTACGATTGTTTGTACTTATGAAAATGGGGAACTAAGTAGAGCTGTTACCAGAGGAAACGGGGAGATTGGAGAAGATATAACAAACAATGCTAAAACTTTTAAGAATATACCCCTTATGATAGATTATAAAGATGATCTCGTGATTAGAGGGGAGGCTGTTATTACCTATACAGACTTTCGGAAAATCAATGAAAGCTTAGGGGAAAAAGAAGAAAAATATAAAAATCCAAGAAATTTATGCAGTGGGAGCGTAAGACAGCTGGACTCTAAAATTACAGCCAAGCGACACGTAAGGTTTTATGCTTTTTCAGTTGTAGAAGGAGGCATCAAAGCTTTATCTAAAAGTGAGCAGATGGATTGGCTGGCTCTAAATGGCTTTGATGTTGTAGAGTATAAGAAAGTGACAAAGGATATTATCGAAAATGAGGTGGATTACTTTTCCCAGGAAATAGCGAATCGGGATTTTGCTTCCGACGGCCTCGTCCTTACCTATGACAACATTGCTTATTCTAAATCACTAGGTGAAACCTCTAAGTTTCCAAAAGATTCAATAGCTTTTAAATGGAAAGATGAGATTGTAGAAACCAAAATCTTAAATATTGAGTGGAATACCTCAAGGACTGGACTGATCAATCCGGTAGCTGTTTTTGAACCTGTAGAGATTGAGGGAACTACTGTTGAGAGGGCTAGTGTTCATAATCTGAGCATACTTGAAGATTTAAAGCTGGGGGTTGGTGACACAGTTAAAGTTTATAAAGCCAATATGATTATTCCTCAGATATCAGAAAATATTACTCAGTCAGGGCCAGTAGCCATTCCAGAAGTTTGTCATGTATGCGGAGCAGAAACACTGATTAAGCAGGAAAAGTCTTCAAAGACGCTTTATTGTACCAATGGAAATTGTAAGGCTCAAAGGCTTAGGGCTTTTGTTCATTTCACAAGCAGAGACGCGATGAATATTGAAGGATTATCAGAAGCAACTATTGATAAATTCCTTGAAAAGGGCTATTTAGCAGAATTCAGTTCTTTGTATCATTTAGAAGAACATAAAGAAGAAATTGTAAAGATGGAAGGTTTAGGCGAAAAGTCATATAACAATCTCATAAACTCCATCGAAAAGTCAAGACATGTCAGTCTGCCACAGTTCATTTACGCACTTGGTATTGGACAGGTAGGACTTAATACGGCAAAGCTTATCTGCAGATACTTTAATTATGACATCAGCAAGATCATGGAAGCTGAGGAAGAAGAACTTACACAGATCTCAGGGATAGGACCTGTAGTTGCCAAAACATTCAGCATTTATTTTGGCCTAGATGATAATAAGCAGATGGTTTATCGTTTGCTGCAGGAACTAGAGTTTAAAGCAGAAGCTGCACCTTTGGAAACTGAGTCTTCTATTAAAGACAAAATCTTTGTCATCACAGGAGAAGTACATCATTTTAAAAATAGAAAAGAGTTGCAGGCGAAGATAGAGTCATTAGGCGGGAAGGTAACAGGATCGGTAAGCAAAAGCACCCATTATCTTATTAATAATGACAGTACATCTGCTTCTGGTAAAAATAAAAAAGCCCAGGAACTAGGTATTCCTATACTAACGGAAGAAGCTTTTCTTAAACTGATTCACTAGTTATTTTTAATTTTGTTATTGTTATAGAGAAACGACTTTAAAACTTAACTTATTCATCTGTTTAGTATTATTTCTCACAATGATTTCACAGCAAATACTACCGTGAATAAATTAAACTTAAAACGGTGAAATCTATAAGATAATGTTTGTAAGAATATTATAAAAAAGGTATAATAGACCTATGTGTTTTTTATCATTAAATGCTACTGAATTTTAATGCATTAATAATAGATGATAAATCATTAGATTAAGGCAAAAGGAGGAAAAGATATGGAGATATATGAAGCAGCAAAGGCAGCCAGAGAGGCATCCATTTTACTTGCGGCAATAAACGGAGATAAAAAAAATGAAGCACTGAAAGCTATAGCAGAAGCTATAAACGCAAACCAAGATGCAATAGAAAAAGCCAATGCTATTGATATAGAGAATAGTCAAAAAGAGCAAATAGCAATGCCGATTTTAAAAAGGCTAAAGTTTGATGCAGGAAAAATCAAAGATGTGTTGCAGGGAATAGAGAGCCTTAGAGGACTTGAAGATCCTGTAGGCAAGATTCAGCTAAAAACGGAACTGGATGAAAATCTTATTTTGAACCGTATTTCATCGCCGATTGGGGTTATCGGGGTTATTTTTGAATCAAGACCCGATGCGCTCGTTCAAATCTCAACACTATGCTTAAAAAGCGGTAATGCCGTTTTGTTAAAAGGTGGCAGTGAGGCAAAAGAAACGAATAAAATACTTTATCAAATTATTAAGGATGCTTCAGAAAAAGCAGGTATGCCTGAAGGCTGGATTTCTCTAATGGAAAGCAGACAGGATGTTAATGCGATTCTTAAGATGGATGAGCTAATTGATCTGCTTATTCCAAGAGGTTCCAATGAATTTGTAAGCTATATTATGAAAAATTCTAATATCCCTGTTATGGGCCATGCAGACGGTATCTGCCACACCTACGTAGATAAGGATGCGGATATCGAGCTGGCAGTTAACGTTGTAACAGATTCAAAAGTACAATACGTAGCAGTATGCAATGCTTTAGAAACGCTCTTAGTGCACAAAGATGTTGCCGAAGTTTTTCTGCCTCAGCTAAAGGCTTCTTTAGATAAGTACAATGTAGTTATTAAAGGCTGCGAGCAAACACGAGAAATCATCGAAGCAGACTGCGTGGATGAAAGTGACTGGGAGACTGAATATTTAGACTACATTCTTTCTATTAAAATTGTAGACAGCCTTCAGGAAGCGATAAATCATATTAATAAATATGGATCAGGGCATACGGACAGCATCATAACAACGGATCAAGATGCGGCAGATGAGTTTATGATGCTTGTAGATTCAGGGAATGTTTTTCATAATGTATCTACAAGGTTCAGCGATGGTTTCAGATATGGCTTCGGAGCTGAAGTTGGAGTGAGCACAGCTAAGATTCATGCCAGAGGACCAGTGGGTATAGAGGGACTGCTGATTTATAAGTATAAATTATGCGGAAGCGGACATATTGTAGCTGATTATGCAAGTGGTAAAAAAAGTTTTACACATAAGAGAATCATATAATCTTAAATACTTTACAGAGGAGATAATAAAATGAAGTGTGAAAAATGCGGAAACATGAATTCCGAAGATCAAGTTAACTGCACAGAGTGCGGCGAACCATTAGAGAAAACAGGTATTGAAGAAGTAGTAGAGTCAGTAGCCAAACCTTTGGTTAATTTGATAACAGCGGGGTTAGAAGAAGGAACAGAATCTGAGCCCGAACAAAATAGTGAAAAAGCTTCTGCAGAATATGAAGAAGCCCCTTTAGAAGATGGAGAAGAAGCAGATGAGGCGGCATTAGAAGAAACAGAAGAAGCTGAGGATACAGATTTAGGAGAAACGAGTGCTGCAGATCAACTGAATAATAAAAAGAAAAATACATTAAGAATGGCCTTAGGCATAATCCTCATTTTATTAGTTGGAACCTTCGCAGTTGTTTACTTTAATCAAAAAGGAAGAAATGCTGCTCCTGAGGAAATTAATGTTGAAGCCCCAACGGCGAATTCAGTTATTCCAGTTGGTAACAAGGAGACGGTTGCAACTCTTAATGATCAGCCAATCAAACAATCTGTTTTTAACCTATATTTCTGGATTACACAGCAAAACTTTGAAAGTGCAGGGCCAAATATATGGGAAATGGAAACAGGTGGGATGAAAGCTATTGATCTTGCTAAAGAAAGTACGCTTAAAGATATCAAGCTTTCTATTGCAGCAGTGCAAAAAACCAATGATTTAGGAATTGCTTTGACAGATGAAGAAAAAAAGATGGCATATGATCAAGCTAATGAGATCATGACAACCAACTTAGATTTAGGACCAAAGCTGCAAGCGGATATAACAGATATGGAAGAATTTCTTCTGCATAGAATTTATGTGCAAAAAGCACTTGAAGCCTTAAGCAACGCTTACAAGCCAACAGAAGAAGAAATTAATGCAGAAATGCAGGCAGTTCAAGCTAAATACGAAACAGCAACAGTGAAACACGTTTTGATTGGAAGCAAGGATGAAGAAGGCAAGGCGCTTGCGGAAGAAGTACTTCAGAAGGCTTTAGCTGGAGAAGATATGGCTGAGCTTGCAAAAGCTTATTCTGAGGATCCAGGATCAAAAGATTCAGGAGGAGAATATACATTCCCAAAAGGACAGATGGTTGCTGAGTTTGAGAATGCATCATTTACAGGAGAAATAGGGAAAGTATATCCAGAGCTTGTTGAAACCAGTTTCGGTTATCATATCATTAAGGTAGAAAACAGAACCTCTGGAGACATCGCACAGATCAAAGAAGAAAGTGAAAGAGCTGCTAAATATAAATATGCACAAAATGAGATTATCAAACTTAGCGAAACCATTAAAGTGGAAACAACACCATTATATGATAAAGTAGAAGTTATTAAATAATAATAATTTGGAATAAAAGGCGTTTTCCTAAACATAAGCTATTTATGTTGGGAGGCGCTTTTTTTGTCTATAGATTTCACATCTTTGAGTTTAAGTTATCCTGAACAATGATGGTGTGAAATCATGGAGAGAAGCAACTTTGCATAGAAGGATAACTTAAGTGTATTTGTTATTTTTGTATACTTTATGAATTTAAAAAAGTTTCGATAAGAGTGTTGACAAATAAAAAAAATATGATATTATAAATATATGGAAGTAATAATTATTATTAATTAATAAGAGTTATTATAAAATAAGTCAATGACTATGGAGGGAACAAAGAATGAAAAAATATGTATGTACAATTTGTGGTTATGTTCATGAAGGCGATGAAGCACCTGAGAAATGTCCAATCTGCAAGGCACCAGCATCAAAATTTACTGAACAGGCAGCAGAACTTGCATGGGCAGATGAACATAGAGTAGGCGTTGCAAAAGACTTAGATGAAAAAGTTGTAGAAGGACTCCGCCAAAACTTCATGGGCGAATGTACAGAAGTAGGAATGTACCTTGCGATGAGCCGTCAAGCAGACAGAGAAGGATTCCCAGAGATTGCTGAAGCCTACAAACGTATTGCGATTGAAGAAGCAGAGCATGCTGCTAAATTTGCTGAACTTCTTGGAGAGGTAGTAACAGGAGATACCCGTAAAAATCTTCAAATGAGAGTAGACGCAGAAAATGGTGCCTGTCAAGGTAAAAAAGATTTAGCAACACTTGCAAAAGAATTAGGATACGATGCCGTACACGATACAGTGCATGAAATGTGCAAAGATGAAGCCCGCCATGGTCAGGCTTTTGCAGGACTTTTAAAAAGATACTTTAAATAGGATTAATAAAATAGAACATATCAAAAAGGATGATGAAAAGTTTGCAGCTTTTCATCATCCTTTTTTTGGGCTAGGCGCTTAAGTGGCTATTAGAATTAGCGTTAACTTATATGTCCCTTTTACTCCAAATCGTACAACTAAATATCAAAAGGATTAAGTGCAGTAAGCCAAGGACTGCCGGATGCAAAAAAACAATTTGCAGTAAGGCCGTTAAGATGAGAAGTACAGCAATATGTTTTAGCCATTTCTTTTTATTGATATAATTTAAGAGAAGGAGAAAGATTCCTAAGATTATGGGAAGTAATATTTTTAGAAAAAGCAAATAAAAGATCCTTTCTATAGGAAGATATTTTTTGGAAATAAAAGTTTAATCCGATAAAGGCGCTAAAAGTTATTCTAATAAGTAAAGAGCAAATCCTGGTATATAGCGAGAGGGAGAGATCTAAGGAGTGAAGAAAGAATGAGTCAGAGAGAAAGCTTAGGATAAATTAATACATTAATTACAATGAGGGCAGTAATTACTCAATAAGGTTCCATATGTATACTCCTTGCGAATTTAGTATAACATATTTATAATGAAAATAAAGATGATTCAATATATTCTATCATTTAATTTGATTTATGGGGTGACGATATTGAAATATAAATTTTTAATAGTATTATCTATTATTTTTTCTTTTGTTTGTATGATATTTAGCGGCTTAAATTTCAAAAATAATACGCAAGATAATATGGGATTAGTTGTTTTTTCTGCTATCATTGGAATAGTGTTGTTAGCAATCTATATGTTGCTTAATCGTACTAATAAATAGTTAATTATAATACACTATTCTAGAGCAGATGGCAATTGGAATCTTATATTGAAAGCTAAACAGCCCTTATTTTTTATGCGCTTCCATAGGGAAGGACATAAAAAATAAGGGCTTTATAAGTATAAGATTAGTTAGTGCCAAAGTTGCTAAGCAGTTCTTGGAGGATTTCGAGCGTATTTAGAGCTGTTACCCTTGCACTAAAAAATTCATCTAGTAATTCGAGGCGTCTCATATCATCGGTTGTATTAATTAATAAACTAAGAGTATATAAGCTGCTTTTGAGGAGATTAAGTACATTGAAGGTGAGTAAAACATGCCTGCTTCGTTCATTAACCCCTGGAATGGTAGCGAGGTAATCTTGAATAACTTTATTAAGTCTCTCAATATTATTATTAATTAAGTTGATACGTATCATAAGCCGGGGATCAGGCTGAGAGGGATTTCTAAGAGAAGATTGGGCGATATCAAATACTTGATTTTGAAGTTCTTGAATTTCCCTGAGGAACTGCTCAATAGTTCGTTTGTGCTCAGCATCACTAATGATGATATTATTGCTAGCAGAAACACCAAAAGAAAAGGCGGAAAATAAAATAACACTTAATAACGAAAGTGAAATGAATGATTTTATTTTATAAATTTTTTTCATAGGTCACCTCACAGGAGTTGAAAAACATATATATTTAAAATAACCACTTTCAAATGAGAGTATGTAATTTTTAAGCAGTCATATTATTTGTAAAAGGGCTTAGAAGCTTGATCTATGAAAATTTCAGGGTTACTATACTTATTTAGTATAAATAAGTTATCACTATAATAAACATGTTATAGGAAGATATTTTGCTGATGAAGTAGTGAGGGGCTGGAATCTAAGAATAACCATTATATAGAGCGGAATGTTTAAGCACAAGAAGACTTCAGCAGGTAAAACATCAGATAATAGAAAGAGGGGTTTTAAGATGACAAGAGAACTGCTGGGAGCATTTTTACTGGTATTTGCAGCAGAGATGGGAGATAAGACGCAGATTTTAGCGATGATGTTTGCAACGAAATATAGAGCAGTTTCGGTGTTAACAGGAATTTTTATAGGAGCGCTTTTAAACCATGGACTGGCTGTACTGCTTGGATGTCGTTTAGGATGTATTATTCCGATACCCGTTTTGACGACTATTGCTGGGTTAGCTTTCATTTATTTTGCTTTTTCTTCGCTAAAACGAGAAGAGAGTGAAAATGGAAAAGTTAGAAGATATAAAAGTGCAGTAATAACAGTGGCTTCTGCTTTTTTTATAGGAGAACTTGGAGATAAAACACAGCTTGCAGCGATTACCCTTTCAATGAGCGCAGCTTATCCGCTGCTTATTCTTATAGGAACTGTATCTGCTATGGTCATCACAGGGATGATGGGCATTTGGATAGGGAACAAAGTAGGCAAAAGAATACCAGAAGTTTTTATAAAAACTATTTCAGCAATTTTATTTTTTATATTTGGCTCAACCAGGCTCATTATGACCTTTTGGAATAAGGTAGATTTCTTGTTTATACTGATGGAGACAATTGTTGTAACAGCAGCCTTTATTTGGACAATTACACAGTTTATTCAGCCTTATTATCAAAATAAATCAGTTAAAAGACTTAAGAGGCTAATAAGAAGTGATAAAATTTAATACTAGAGTAAGAAAATAAGCATAAAGATAAAAACAAAAGATAAGCATAAAAGGGCAGCTGTGCTGCCCTTTTATGCTTATCTTTTGTTTTTTGTTTGCCCAATTCCAGGCTGAACGCCACTGTTTCCATTGGTTTTATACCCATTTTCTGCATTCCAGGCATCTTTATTGTGATCAGCTCGGCTTTGGTTTTCAGATATAACTTTTTGCAAAGATTTCATCGTATCACTCCTATTTTTAAAAGCTACTAACATTTTTACCGAAGCTGCAGAAATTTATCCAAAATTATTTATGTCGTATATTGGGAATGACATGGAATGAATAAGGCTGAATATATCATTACAAAATTGAAATAATTAAAGTATAGTTTTCATAAAAAAATGATTGTATAATAAATAAGAGTAAATAAGAGTTAGGAGAGTACATATGACGATTTTAGAAGCAGCTACGCAAGGGGTTTTGCAGGGGATTACGGAATTTTTGCCTGTATCAAGTTCGGGGCACCTGGCACTTTATCAATATTTTACAGGAATGGAGACGCAGCAGTCAACGCTCGTTATGGCAGTTCTGCACTTAGGAACATTAGCCGCAGTATGTGCTGTTTTTTATCAAACAATTTGGGAACTTATTAAAGAAACATTTATAATGCTTGGAGAAATCTTTAGTTTTAAGTTTACGCTTAAAAATATGAATCCTAACAGAAAGATGATTATTATGCTGCTTACAGCTACACTTCCTTTGTTTATTCTTATTCCTGTTAAACCACTTTATAATAGTATTGTGCATCAAGGGAGTCTCTTAATACTTGGAATCTGTTTCTTATTTACAGCTTCTGTATTGTTTGCAGCAGATAGAAAAGATCATGGCAAAAAAGATATCAAAGAAATGAAGTACGGCAATGCTTTATTTATAGGTATTTTTCAAGGAATTGCCATTCTTCCGGGCATATCCCGGTCGGGATCAACGATTGGCAGCTCACTGATGTCAGGGTTTTCAAAAGAGTTTGCTGTTAAATTTTCTTTTATACTTGGCATTCCAGCCATTTTAGGAGGATGTCTCATTGAGTTTAAGGAAGCACAGGAAATAGGAATAAGCTTTGAATTATTGCCTATGATAGTAGGATTTGCGGCAGCAGCCATTTCGGGGTTTTTATCTATCAAAGCCATTAAATGGCTTGTAAGGACAGATAAGTATAAAGTTTTTGCTTTTTATACACTGGCTGTAGGAATAGCAGTAATAGGTATCGATATACTAAGAACATTCATTTGATAAATTTCTTTATCTAGAAAAAGCCTGAAATTCTATAAAAAAGAAGAGTTTTCTCTTTGTAAAATAAAAACGCTGGACAAAAACAAAAAAGTTTTTGCTCAGCGTTTTTATTTTATAGGATGTGAATAAATGTCTTAAACTGCTCAATGCCAGTTGTATTTAATTTAAATACCCCTGCATCTTCCAGAACGCGTACGAACTTTTCTCCCAATGCATCCCTTACGAGTTCATCTATATTCATATCAGTGGTATAGGACCCTTTAAGTTCTTGGGCCCATTGTTTATGATAATCAGCTACAACAGAGGATTTTCCTACAATATACTCTTTAATCGTCTCTAATTCTTCACGAAGTCTGCCAGGTAATATTGCAAGGCCCATCACTTCAATAAGTCCGATATTTTCTTTTTTGATGTGCTGAACATCTTCGTGAGGATGGAAAATACCAAGGGGATGCTCAGCTGTTGTCCGATTATTTCTAAGTACAACATTCATAATATAGTGCTTACCGCGCTTTTCGGCAATAGGTGTAATCGTATTATGCGGTGTGCCATCGGTATGTGAAAGGATATCAGCTGAAGGGTCCGAATATGCTTTCCATGTTTTATAGATATAGTCAGTGCATTCAGCCACGTCTTCAAGATTTTCACTACTTAACTGAATCGTAGAAAGCGGCCAGTTCAGAATGCGGCAGTTCACATCAGGAAACTTAGGGATAATGAACTCCCACAACGTATCTGAGGAATGAATAGGGAACTTATAGGCACCACCTTGATAATGTTCATGAGACAGAATAGAACCGCCGACAATTGGAAGATCTGCATTAGAACCTATGAAATAATGCGGAAACTTTTCAACAAAACGAAGCAGATTGTAAAAGCTGTCTTTTGTCAGTTTCATTGGCTCATGATTTTCTGAAAGCAAAATACAGTGCTCGTTATAGTAAAGATAAGGAGAGTACTGCAGCCTCCAATTTCTATTATTAAGGTTCAGAGCTACCGTGCGGTGATTAGCACGGTCAGGCAGCTTAACTGTTCCGGCATAGCCTTCGTTTTCAATACAAAGTAAACATGCGGGATATTTATTGGGGGGAGCTGTTTTTAAAAGGGCAATTTCTTTTGGATCTTTTTCTGGTTTTGAGAGATTGATCGTAATATCCACAGCGCCATACCTAGAAGCATATTTGTACTGTATGTTTTTGGCAATACGGCTCATTTTAACATAGTTTGAATGAAGGCTGAGGTTATAGAAAAAGTTTGTTGCAGCTTCTGGTGCCTGCTCATAAGCTTTAAAAAATTTTTCTTCCACATAAGAAGGGGCAGGAAGAAAGACATCCATAAGTGTGCTTGTGAAGATGTCTTTTGCAAAAAGGCTGTCGTCGATCAACCTTTTTGCCGCTGCAAGTGCACTTAGCTCATCTAAAGTTTCATAAAGGTCAGTTTCAACGGCGGGAGATGCCTCATACTCAGCTTCGCCCATTAAAGCGAGTAATCTATTACGGGCGTAAATAGCATCTCTTTCTGAAATCATATTGCTTTGGATAGCAAGCTGAACAAGTCTGTCGATAAATCCGCATATGGTATTCATACTATTCTCCTTTGTATCCGTTAGGATGAGATTTGTGCCAGTTCCAAGCACTGGTGATAATAGCTTTGACATCTGTATACTTTGGTGACCAGCCAAGCACCTTTCTAGCTTTATCCGAAGAAGCAATAAGAACTGCCGGATCCCCTGCGCGTTTTTCACTAATCACAAGCGGTATTTCATGGCCGGTAACTTCTCTTGCTGCTTCGATCATCTCGAGTACAGAATAGCCGCTGTTGCTGCCAAGATTAAAGATATTACTTTCGCCGCCTTTAGTTAAGTAGTTAAAGGCAAGAAGATGGGCATCTACTAAATCTGTTATATGAATATAATCTCTAATACAGGTTCCGTCTTTTGTAGGATAATCATCGCCAAATACGCTGATGTGAGGTCTTTGGCTAAGAGGAACCTGAAGGATAAGCGGAATAAGGTGGGTTTCCGTTGTATGGGCTTCGCCGATTTCACCACTTAAGTCTGCACCGGCTACATTGAAGTATCTCAGGCATACATAATGAAGATCGTGAGCCTTGCTGGTCCACTTCAGCATTTTTTCAATTGCAAGCTTTGTTTCGCCATAAGTATTTGTAGGGCAGGCTGCCATTTCTTCGGTAATCGGCATCGTTTCAATATCTCCATAAGTTGCAGCTGTAGAAGAAAAGACAATGTATTTTACGCCTGTTTCGACCATAACTTCCAGAAGGGTTTGAGCACCATGAACATTATTATTATAATATTTTAAAGGCTTAACCATAGATTCACCAACTAAAGAGTTAGCTGCAAAGTGCATGACGCCGTCAAATTGTTCTTTTTCGAAAACTTCTTTGAGAGCCTCTTTGTTACGGATATCAAGGTGATAAAAAGGTACACTTTTTTGAATACTTTCTTTATGTCCAGTTTCAAGGCTGTCAATTACAACGACATCAATATTTTTTTCCATCAATTGTTTTACTGCGTGAGAACCGATATAGCCTGCACCACCAACAACAAGTATTTTCATAAGAACCTCCTGAATTAGTTTAATTGAATAGGACCATTACCGATAGAAGCAATATAGAATGAAGCTTCATAGCCTATTTCCTTCAGATATTTGCTATTCACACTTTCAATAAAAGTTTCAGCTTTCTGGTTTTCTACGATAGCAATAGCGCAGCCACCAAAACCAGCTCCTGTCATACGTGCCCCAAGGGTTCCGTCTGCATCCCAAGCTGCAGCGACTAATGTATCCAGCTCTTTGCCTGTTACTTCATAATCATCTTTAAGTGAAATATGAGAGGCATTTAACAGTTTGCCAAAAGTGAAAAGGTCATTATTTTCTAAAGCCTTTGTTGCATCGATAACACGGATATTTTCTGTGACTGCATGTTTAACACGTTTAAACTCTATAGGATGATTGATAATATCAGCAGCTTTTGTAAGGTCTTCTTCTTTCAGGTCACATAAGGCTTTGATATCGAATGCATTTTGAAGCTTAGAGAGTGCACTTTCACATTCGCTGCGGCGTTCATTGTACTTAGAATCAGCTAGTTCACGGCGCTTGTTGGTATTCATGATGATAATGCTGTAGCCTTCAATTTCAAATGGAACATGCTGATATTCTGTAGTATTGCAGTCTAAAAGCAGTGCATGGTTTGCTTTGCCAAGGGCAATGGCGAATTGATCCATAATGCCGCTGTTTACGCCGATGTATTCATTTTCAACTTTTTTGCCCAAAAGAGCAGCTTCAGTACTTGAAAGGGATAAGCCATAAAGATCAGTGCAGATTTTACACATCAGCATTTCTAAAGAAGCTGATGATGAAAGACCGGCACCGTTAGGAATATTTCCAAAGAATAAAAGATCTAGTCCAGAAGGAACTTTATAACCAGCTTCAAGGAGATATTTAAGTACGCCTTTTAAATAGTTGCACCAGTTGTGCTCTTTTTGATAGGTTAAGTCATCTAATGAGAATTCTATGATGCCAAGGTTTTCAAAATTCATGGAGAAGACACGAAACTTGTTATCGTGACGTTTAGAAGCAGCAGCATAGGTACCAAGGGTAATGGCACAGGGGAAAACAAGACCGCCATTATAATCAATATGTTCACCTATTAAGTTGACTCTGCCTGGAGCAAAAAAACTTGATTCTGATTCTTTTCCAAATACTATATTAAATTTTTGCTGTAAAAGAGATAGTTCCATAATCATCCTCCTAATAATTTGTTTTAGGCTATATTTTTATTATAGCGCACAGGTAAAATAAATCAATATTTTTACTAAAAATATTTTTATCTTGATAGAAAATGTAGAATTGGTTATAATAATAAATAAGGATTAAGTATAATGAAATCAAGAGGTTGGTTAGGGTGGTTGAAAGCTATTTTGAAGGAAAAAATTTAGTAAAAAACTAAGGAGGAAAAGGGTGTTATGGCTACTATTAAGCAGGTCGCAGAAAAAGCAGGGGTATCAATTGCAACAGTATCCAGAGTGCTTAACTTTGATGAAACACTTAATGTTCCTATAGATACAAAGAAGCGTATTTTTGAAATTGCCGAACAGCTTCAATATGTAACAGTTAATCAAAGAAAGAATAGAAGCAAAAAAGTTAATATAGGTATTATAAAATGGTACTCAGAAATAGAAGAGCTCAAAGATCCCTATTACTTATCTATCCGCATTGCTGCCGAGAAAAGATGCGAGAAAGAAGGTATCAGTTTTAAAAACATCAGCACGATTGATATCAGAAATGCTTCTAAAGATATAGATGGCTTAATTGCTATAGGTAAGTTTGGGGATACAGATATTAAACTTTTAAATAAACTAACCAACCATATTATCTTTGTGGACTCTTCGCCGGATGAAGAAAAATATGACAGCGTTGTAACAGACTATAAAAATGGGGTTGAAAAAGCATTAGGCCATCTCTATGAGCTGGGGCATAAAGCTATTGGTTATATAGGAGGGCTTGAGTATATCAATGATAAAAAGGATGTTATCAAAGACTATCGTGAAGAGACTTATAAGGATTTTATGAAAGATAAAGAAGTCTTTAATGAAGCCTATATGTTTAGGGGGAGTTTTACGCCAGAAGATGGCTATAAGCTGATGAAGGAGGCGCTTCAGATAAAGGGCAGCCCCTCAGCCTTTTTCGTAGCCAGTGATCCGATGGCTATTGGCGCGTATAAAGCTGTTTCGGAAAAAGGACTTCAGGTTGGTATAGACATTAGTATTATAGGGTTTGATGATATTTATACTTCGAAATTTTTGACGCCGTCCCTTACAACGGTTAAAGTTTATACGGATTTTATGGGCGAAACAGCTGTTGAAACATTAGTGGAACGTTTGAAAAGTGAGCGTCAGATATCTAAGAAAATACTGATACCCACTAAACTGATCAAAAGAGAAAGTTGTGGAAAAAAATTGTAATGTTTGATATGATGTTGAGTAGATTCAAACTATTTTGTATGTAAAAAAAAGAGGTGCACAGATGGATATTACAAATTCTAAAGTAGTTTTTAAAAGCGGAAAAGAAGTGACAATCTATGAACTGGCTAATGATAAGGGAATGAAGGTTGAGATACTGGATTTAGGAGGTATCATCACTAAAATTATGGTGCCGGATAAAGACGGTCAGTTTGAAAATGTGGTACTGAATTGGGAAGACATTGAAACCTATGAAACCAATCCTGGGTATTTTAATGCACTTATCGGCAGAGTAGCCGGAAGAATTCATGATGCCAAGGTAACAATTGACGGCGAAGTTTATACATTTGCTAAAAATAATAATGGCAATACCCTGCATGGGGGCATCGAAGGATTTGATAAAAAGATATGGATGGCAGCTACAGAAGTCACGGAGGAGGAAGCTGTTTTAAAACTGACTTATTTCAGCCCCGATGGAGAAGAAGGTTTTCCAGGTAATTTGAATGTTATGGTACTTTATAAGCTGAACAATCAAAATGAATTAACGATTGAGTATAAGGCGCATACAGATAAAGACACGATTGTTAATATGACAAATCATGCTTATTTCAATCTTTCTGGAAATGCTAAAAGATCTGTATTAGATCAAGAAGTGTTTATTAATGGTGATAAAATATTGAACTTAGATGCTGAACTTATTCCAAATGGAGAGTTTTTAAGTGTGAAAGAGCATCCGGCATTTGATTTTCAAGTAAGAAAGCCAATAGGAAGAGATATTAATGCCGATGATATTCAGCTGAAATACGGCAATGGATATGACCATCCTTGGGTTTTAAAGGACGGAGATAGGGCTGTAGAATTTTATGATCCTATTTCAAAAAGATGTATGGAAATCAGCACAACTGAATCAGGGGTTGTAATGTATACAATGAATTATGCAGATACTCCTATTAAGCTTTCAAATGGAGAAGTGCAAAAGCCTCATTATGGGGTATGTTTTGAAACGCAGAATCTGCCTATAGGATATAATGAAGTTTTCAAAGAGAGAGTGCTTTTGAAGAAGGATGCTATTTATTCAACCGCTACTACTTTTGCGTTTAGTGTGAAGTAATAAGTCCATTAGGTACTTAGAGAAATAGAGAAAGATTAGGGTGTATTTGAGATTGTGGAAAAGGGCCGCGGAGCCGGGAGGGGCTGCCTCTCGCTTTTCCCGCCTACCCACAGCCAAACCCGAGTCAAATCGATAGGCACCCCTCCCAGCACCGCTAATCATCGTTAGAGGCCGGTATATATTGGTATGAAAGAACTTCTTGGAATTATAAGAAGGGAGCATAACCTTTTTTACAATCCAGCATTTATTGTAGGCCTGAAACTTAACCGAATCAGGAAGAAAATTTTACATAATGCAAAAAAGCTTAGTTAGGTATCTTGAAAGATATCTGGCTAAGCTTTTTTGCATTATATAAGGATAAAAATACACAGGAGGACAATTTATTTGTTGGAGGTATACTATTCGTGCAAAAAAAATGTGCCATTCGTAGTTAGTGCAAAATTAATGTAGGAGAAATTGAAAAAAGAGATGTATCCTTTTGGTATACTGTAATCGTCAAACCACACCAACAAAAGGAGCATCTCTTATGGAAATTATTATAAAGGATTTTATGAAAAATGTCATGTCAATGACGTTGCAATTTTGTAAGAAAATAGTGTTTGAATTTATTCTGTTTAATTGTGTAAAGCTAAGATTATATATCAAATAAAGTATTGATTGCGGATTTTGTTTCATTACCCCTTTCATTCCCTGGGATAGTAGCTTTCGCCTTGGATGCTAACAACTTGACAATGATGTTGCATATCCGAAAATGCTTTGACCTAGACTGAGGATGGTTTATAGAAGCTAAAACAGTAGAGTTTTTCACACCTTTCTATTAGGAGTTGAAAAGGCAGATTTGCACTTCATATGCCCAAAGTAAGACATCCTGTTTGAACAATTATTAAATAAATCAGATTCAATTATATAAAGGATCGACTATTAAAGTAAGGTTCCAGCAAAAAAATAATATATTGGGATATAACATTTATAGTACCAAGTTTTCATTTTACAGGATGAAAGCTTGGTCTTTTTTTGTTTTTGGAAAAGGAAGGTGTATTTCGTCTAATGCTTGATTTTTAAGGGGTTAGGGGAGAGGGGTCAGAAAGGTGGATGAGCAATTAGTAGAAATTTGGAAATTGGGTGGTTGACAAAAATGTGGAATAAATATATAATAACTTTGTAATAAGTTGTTAATAATTATAACAGATCTTTAACAACTTATATTAATGCATTAGGAGGAATACAATGAGACTTAACAACATACTGATCATGGGGATTGTATCAATGTCGATTATGGGGACGGCTAATGCAGCGATCTATGGAACGCTAAAGACGGAAATTGAAACAAAGAGTAAGGCAGCAGAAGTAGTTTTAGCACAAGGGGAAGAGGCCTTAGTGGATGAGGCAGTCTTAACGCTTCAAAAAGGGGAACTTGTTAAGATTGTTGCAAAACAAGAGGATGAATACATAATAGAAATAGATGAAGAAATTAAGCAGGCAGTAGACAGTGAAGCTATTGATTTAGTCGGAAAACTGACTTATACTGCCGCAGATGATACAAGACTTAGACAGGAAGCATCACCTGAAGCGGATATTATCGATTTTCTAAAAAGGGGTGAACTAATCCTTGTTTTAGAAAGACAAGATGACTTTTATAAAGTAAAAACCCAGGATAAAGAAGGATACATTTACAAAACACAGCTGGATGAAACAGGGCTGAGCAGCCTTCCTTATTTTAAAACAGAGGCTGAAGCCGTAAGTACTGAAAGCGGCCGGGTTAAAGCAGAATCAACATACATAGGTGAAGAAGTCGTAGATTATGCCAGACAGTTTTTAGGTGGAAGATATGTCTTTGGTGGCAACAGCCTCACAAGAGGTGTAGATTGTTCAGGATTTACGCAGCAGATCATGAAGCGCTTTGGGGTACAGATTGAAAGAAGTTCAAGAGCGCAGTTTGCATCAAACGGTTATAAAGTCAGTGAAAAAGAACTATTACCTGGAGACTTAGTATTTTATGGTTCTAATGGAAAAACGATTGACCATGTAGCTATTTATGCGGGAAATGGACAGATTATACATGCAAGCGATGCAAAATCTGGAATAAAAATGAGTGCGCTTTATTATGGGAAACCAATTATTGGTATGAAACGTGTTTTAAGCTAAATTGCTGTACAAAATAATAAATTAGTTTAAACTAATTGTGAATAAGATAACCCCTAGTTGACACATAATTGATTATAGTATATAATAATTTTGTAATAATTGTTAAAAAGAAATACATAATGCACGACACTATACATAACTTTCTGGGGGGAAAGAAAAGTGAAAAATGGAATATTTAAGTATCTACCAGTAATATTTGCAACATTTGCGATTTCCACTTTTAGCTTATCAGCAGCAGAGCTTAATAAAGGTATTGTAAAAGAAAGTACTGCAGCCTATAGTGTTCCAAACGAAGAGGCAAAAGTGAGTTGTTATCTGAGCGAGGGAGAAGAGCTTGTAATAGCTGACGAAACAGATGAGTATTATGGTGTATTTATTGAGAATAACGAAGTTGTTTACATAGAAAAATCTTATATACATGTACAAAATAGTCCCACTTTTGAAGAGCCAGTTCAAAAGGCAGCTAAACAAGATGGTAAGCAGCTGGCTAAAGGCGAAGAAGTTGTGAGCTACGCTAAGCAGTTTATTGGACTACGCTACAGAAGCGGTGGAGCTGATCTGCAGACAGGTGTGGACTGCTCAGGATTTACGCAACAGATTTACGCTAAATTTAATATCAAATTACAAAGAAGTTCAAGAGATCAATTTGCTTCAAACGGCAGAAAAGTGACAAGAGCAGAGCTTATGCCTGGAGATTTAGTATTTTACGGTGTGGGCGGTTATGTAAGACATGTTGCAATTTATGTAGGAAATGATCAAATCATCCATGCTCCTGTTCCAGGGAAATCTGTATGTATCGTTCCTATTCAGCAAAGAGGCGATGATCCTATTATAGGCTATAGAAGAATATTTGAGTAAGTAAGAAGCTCCTTTCTGCAGGAGCTTTTTTTATATGTAAAAGTTATGAATGAATAGATGGATGAGGGAAAATAATAATCCTTAGAAAAAAGAATACATTAACCTTTAGAAACAGGGAAATATAATGAAAAATGATAACATACCGAGTGTAAGGCCTGGATATGCTTGTATTAATCTTTTGATGAAAAAGTCTTTTAGAACGTATCGGTTAAGTGCAGTAGAGAATAGAGATAAAAACAAGATAACAGATGTAATCTGGCATAATATCAGACTTTTTCGCGAGATTATTGAGCATAATATAGCTCAGCATATCTATGTTTATAGGGTATCTTCTGATCTTGTTCCTTTTTGTACAGCTCCTTATGTCAAAGCACTTTATGAGGAAGTTGTTTTAAGTAATGAAGAAATGCAGGGGCATTTTCTTGAAATAAAGCAGCTAAGAGATGTTTATAATCTTAGAATAAGCATCCATCCCAGCCAGTTTAATGTGCTCTCAAGTCCAAAAACGGATGTCGTTAAGCGCTCGATAGAGGAAATTAATACACAGACTGAGTGGATTCGGGCTGTAAGCGGTCAAAATGTAGTTATTCATATGGGAGGAGCCTATGGCAATAAACCTGAAGCCATAGAAAGGTTTAAAATCAATCTATGCTATGTGGATCATTCGCTGATATCGATAGAAAACGATGATAAGACTTATACAGCTTATGATGTCTGCTCTCTTTGTGAGCTGCTTAAAATAAAGTGGGTCTATGATTTTCATCATAACAGATGTCATCCGAGCCATGAAAGGGATATAGGCGCGCTTATTAAGGCTTATCCCCCTGATAAATATCATCTATCCAGCGGAAAGCCGTATGATCGTTCGGTTTCTCATGCTGATTACATCAAGAAAGAAGACTATATTCAGTTTTTAGAACTTTTAGCCGCATGCAGTATAAAACAAGCAGATGTTATTTTTGAAGCTAAGCAGAAAAATCTGGCTGTACTTAACCTATTAACACATGAACAAGACGGTTTTTGGATACTTGATCAATAAGTGGTATAAAAAGATGGCTGACTAGGAAAAATAAATTCGTATGTTTATGGGATGTGACAAATATAAGGAGGAGACCTAGTGAAATCATTTTTAAGGATAAAACATTTCTTTTTTGGACTGACTGCCGCAGTGCTGAGTATTATGCCTTTAGGAAGTCATATATACGGCTATGCTGACAGCAGACCAGAAGCGGTGGAAGCATCAGCTTCAAAAAAGCTGCTTCCTATATACTGTGTCAATACCAATGGTGAAAAGCTGGTAGCCCTCACCTTTGATGCGGCATGGGGCGCTGAAGATACGGATCAGATCATAGCTGTGCTGGATAAGTATAATGTAAAAGCTACATTTTTTATTGTAGGAGACTGGGTAAGAAAATATCCGGATGCTGTAAGAAAGTTTGCAGCTAAAGGGCATGACATAGCCAATCATTCAGATAGGCACCCACATGTGACGCAGATGAGTAAAGAGGCGCTGAAAAAAGATATTATGGCCGCCCATGCCGCTATTAAAGAAGTGACTGGCAAAGAGACCAATCTCTACAGGCCGCCTTATGGGGAATATAATAATACCGTTATAGAAGCAGCAAGAGAATGTAATTACCATACGATTCAATGGGATGTGGATTCACTGGATTGGAAAGAATATGGCCTAGAGGCACTGATTAACAGAGTGGTTAATCATAAGAATTTAAGACCAGGCTCTATTATCCTGCTTCATAATGGATCAAAGTACACAGCCCAGGCTTTAGACGCAATTATTAGAGGCATACTGGATAAAGGATATAAGATCGTTCCAATTTCTGAACTTGTTAAAACAGATAAGCCGTATAAGCTTGATTTTGAAGGCAGGCAGCATAGCATATGTCCATAGCATAAATAAAGGTTGTAAGAGCAGTGCTCTTGCAACCTTTAATAGTTGATGGAATCAAAAAAGTATAATTGTTTCAAGTTGTTCTTTAAATAAGGGATTCATTAAATCATCTAATTTCTGGCTAAGCTGTAGTACTTCGGGAGCTGATAAGTCAAAATTATTCCTAAGGATCGCCTGGGATAATTCTTTTTTTAATGTTTTTATGATATAACTATTGGCGTTATTCATTTTGTACGTTCGCCTCTCTTTGTTTATAGTATCTCTAGGTGTCAAATGATTTGCCTACTTATATAGTATGCAAAAGAGAGGAAAAAGTTACTCATTAACTGCATCCAGTTGTTGTGCCGCACTCAATGCAGACTTTGCAGGTTCCATTTTTTATAAGCCTTTCACTTTTGCAGGAAGGGCATGTTTCTCCATAAATTTTAGGTGCGTTTTTTGCAGAAATTTTAGGCGCCATATCTAGTGATGCAAGAGGTTTTACTTGGCAGTAAGTAAAATCACCCAGCTCAATATCGATAATTTTACTAATGAGGTCCGAAATAGAATCAGCCATTTTAATATAAGGGTGTCCATATACAAAACCGCTTGGTTCATATTTCTGTCCTCTGTACATGCTTGCAATATCTGCTGCCTTAACACCGTATTGAAGCATTTCAGAAACAGTTGTGGAGATGCTGTCCAGTAAGCCTTTGACAAGCGAACCTTGCCTGCCTGCCGATACATAGACTTCTCCAAGTTTGCCGTTGTCATAAAAAGAAACAGTAATATACAGTTTGAGTCCGGCGATTTCTGCTTCGTGTACATGAGCTTTTCTGATGCCGGTAGGCTTAATGCGAAGCGGGGCCTGTGAAACAATCGTTTTTTTCTTAGCATATTCAAGCAGTTCGCTATAGCTTAAATCTTCCAGATGAGCGCCTGTTTCTTTGCTGATTACTGTATTCAGCGGCTGAGAGGCTTTGCAGCCGTCACGGTAAAGTGCGATTGCTTTAACACCAAGTTTCCAAGAAAGATGATAAATGTCGGCTACATGTTCGATTGCAGCGTCACTTGGAAGGTTCACTGTTTTAGAGATAGCCCCTGAAACATGAGGGGTAAGAGCAGCCATCATTTTGACATGTCCGTTTGGAGCGATATAACGGTTTCCTGTTCCGCATTTATTAGCTGTATCAAAAATGCAGTAATGTTCTTCTTTAAGATGAGGGGCATCTTCGATCTTGCCGTCTACAAGCTGCATATAGCCGTCTTTGTCTTCTTTACGTAAGATATAATCCGTAATATCCTTGATTTGAGAAGAAGTGTAGCCAAGTTTAATAAGGGCGTCAGAAAGAATAGGATTGACAATTTCCATACTGCCTCCGCCTACAAGTTTTTTATAGGCTACATGGCTGAAAAATGGCTCAGACGATGTAGTTGCACAATCCATAGCAAAGGCGATAGTACCTGTAGGGGCAAGGACAGAAACCTGTGCATTTCTAAATCCATACTTTTCGCCCATTATAAGGGTATTTTTCCAGATTTCCTTAATAGTCTGGCTCATTTGATAGAAGCCAAGTTCAGACAGCATACTATGGGAGATAATCACTGGTGAATAATTAAGGCCTTCGAGAAGGTTATCTGTATCACTATAGCCGCTGCACCTTGCGTGGTTGCGTATGACACGCATCATATGCGGTTTATTGATTTCAAAGTAAGTAAACGGACCGACCTGCTTCGCAAACAATGAAGAAATAAAGTAGGAGTAACCGGTTAGAATACTCATCACACCTGCACCAATCATACGCGATTCATCACTGTCATAAGGAAGACCCATCAGCATGAAGAGTGCACCGAGGTTGGTAAGGCCAAGTCCTGTAGTTCTGAAATGATAAGACTTTCTGGCAATATCAGGAGTTGGGAACTGTCCATGATGAATCGTTGCTTCAAGTACAATCTGAGTCATTTTAATGCAGTGCATATAGCCTTCTAGATCAAATTGGTGGGTGTTCGTATTGTAGAATTTCAGAATGTTGATACTGGCAAGGTTGCAGGCTGTATCATCAAGGAACATATATTCAGAACAAGGATTGCTGGCATTAATACGATTATGAGGCGCATAGGCTTTGCCGTCTTCACCAGCAGGACAGGTATGCCATGCATTGATTGTATCATCAAATTGAATGCCTGGATCCCCGCAGCGCCAAGCAGCATGGGCAATTTTCTGATAAAGCTCCTTAGCTGAGATTTTATGAGAAACAGAGCCGTCTAATCTTTTGGTGAGATTAATGGAACTTTCAGCATCAAAAATTTTGTCCATAAAAGCATCTGTAACACGAACCGAGTTATTGGCATTCTGCCCAGATACGGTTTCATAAGCTTCGCCGTCAAAATGCGTATTATATCCCATTTTGCCTAATGCCACAACTTTATCTTCTTCGTGAGCTTTCCAACTGACAAAATCCTCTATTTCAGGATGATCAATATTTAAGATATTCATTTTAGCTGCACGTCTTGTTGTTCCACCTGATTTAATCGCTCCTGCATTACGGTCAAATACCTTAAGAAAGCTCATAAGGCCGGAAGACTTGCCGCCGCCGGACAGCATTTCACCCTTAGCTCGGATGCTGGACCAGTTAGAACCTACTCCTGAGCCATATTTGAAAAGGCGGGTTTCAGTCGCCAGTTGATCTGTAAGCGATTTATCTCCTAAAAGAGAATCCTTTACGCTGACAATGAAGCAGGCTGAGCCTTGTGTGCGGGTGTACGCATCTTCAGCTAAAACAACTTCATTAAGCTGAGGATCAAAATAGTAGTGCCCTTGGCCAGGACCTGAGATGTTATAAGCAGATTTTAAGCCTGTATTAAACCACTGTGGACTGTTTGGGGCCCACATCTGAGCAATCATCATATAGGCAAGTTCATCATAGACAACAGGCTTTGATTCTTCGTTAATAAGGCCTTCATCATAGGCTGCTTCAGTCCAAAAGCTGGTCATGCGGTGAACGACTTGTTTAAATGAGTTTTCATAGCCGCATTCGGTGGGCACACCATTTTTTCTAAAATACTTACTGGCAATAATGTCGCAGGCAGATTGGGAAAAATGAGTTGGAAACTCTAAATGCTCCATATGTACAATAAGCTTACCTGTTTTATAATCGGTAATTTTAACGTCTATAAAATGCCAGGTAAAAAGGTCATATACAGTTTGACTGGAACCTTCTAAAGGCGCCGTGTAATAACGGGTTATAAGGTCTTTTAAATGAATCATAATAAGCAAATCTCCTTTTAGAATGGAATTGATAATGGGAATAACAGTTAATTTAATTTACCATATAATTTTTACAATTGCAAGTCAGATATACAATATATAGTATTACTATTATGAAAATCGTCAATATATACTACCTTTCTGGAAAGGATATGTGAAACTTTTAATGCTGATAGATGCAGCATTAAAAGTTGATTTTTAACTTTATGAAGTAAAAAAACATAAAAAAGTTATTTCTAGCAAAAACTAATCCATACTATATCAAAGTTAAAGGAGCTTGCTAATGATTATAATAGGAATAGATAATACATTAGATATGGGAAATGATACACTTGATTATATTGCTATGGTCGGCAGAGCACATGGTATCAAAATGCAGCACATTGCACCTCATAAACCTATTATTTATAAAAATAATAAAATATTATCTATAAAAAACTATGTGGAATGCTTAGAGAAAGAAGACAACGTAGAGCTGCTCGTTATTGAGTTTAAAAAAACCAGTATAGAAAGTGAACTTTATAAACACATTAGCTTTGATATCATTGTACTTTTTGATCACTTTCTTTTGCAAAAGCCTTTTATTAGTCACAAAATTTACTTTGAACATAAGATTTTAAAACACTTTAAATGCAAATGCTTTTTGATTCCTGATACCTATAATTTCAAGCAAAAAGGATGCGTAACGTATGGATGGCATAAAGATGCAGATATTTCTTTATCCAGTGCAGAGGAAGATCCAGAAGGGCTGACAAAAATACAGTGCTGCATACAGACATGTTTTCCAACTTATAAAGGGACTTTTGTCACGCCTATAGAATTTCCGGTGTATGGCAAGGCGAGATGTACAGAAGAGCTGCTAGCTGGAGCAGCTGTATTTATTCTCTATGGCTTTGATGCTGATACATTTGTTCAAGAAAATAATATTTACAACATGGTATAAAGTTGTACACCCATGAATAGATATTATATTGACAGATGAAACTGTTAAAGAACAAATAGAGGATAAGGAGAGGGTAGGGAATGGTAGAGCACATCTTAGAAAACAATGAGGTACAGCTTATTGGAAGAGTAGTTAGCAGTATTAAATTTAGTCATAAAGTATATGGGGAAGGTTTTTATACATTTAATTTAGAAGTACCAAGACTAAGTGATTCCTATGATATTTTACCAGTAACTATTTCTGAGCGTATACTTCCAACACTTGGAAGTATTGAGGGGAAGGTATTAGAAACCGTTGGACAATTCAGGTCCTATAATCAGTATGAAGAAGGTAAAAACAGGCTTATTCTTACGGTATTTATTTTAGAAGCTAAGGAAGTTTCAGAGCAGGAACTAGCTAAAAATAAGAATTACATTTATCTTAACGGCTATGTATGTAAACCTCCTATTTATAGAACAACGCCTTTTGGACGGGAAATTACAGATCTTTTGCTTGCAGTAAATCGTTCTTATCACAAATCAGATTATATTCCATGCATCACATGGGGAAGAAATGCAAGATTTGCTGAAAGTCTAAGTGTAGGAGATCATATTGAAGTATGGGGCAGAATTCAAAGTAGAAGTTATCAGAAAAAGCTTGAGACAGGTGAAGCCTCTACGAAAATAGCTTATGAGATTTCAATTAGTAAAATGGAAATTGCAGAAAACAGTTTAAAAGAACAACCATAATCACTATTAAGAGAGTATGCTTAGGGGCATCTCTCTTTTTTGCGATTTAAACGATCTATAGGAGAGGATATAAATAGGTTGAACGGGATATTGCGTTTGGATAAAAATAAAAGGCTAAGAAAAAAGTTTCTTATGTAAGTTGTGTTATAAAGGAACAACCTATATACTGGATAAAGAAATAGCAATGTACAATTATTATAAAGGCTAAGGAAAATGACTATGTACCAGATTATAAGACAAAAAAGAAAAACAGTAGCTATTTATATAGATGAAAATATGGAGGTTATTATTAAGGTTCCAAATAAAATGAGTGCAAAAGAACTTCAAGGACTGATAGAAAAGTATCAGCCTCAGATTCAGAAAATGCTTCAGAAAAAAGAAGAATTGAGGCAAAAAAGTGACTGGCGTATAACAGGAGAAATTTTATATTTAGGCACATATAGAAAAGTGCATATTGCCCAGGAGTCTTATGGAAAATCGGATATATCATTTCAAGAGAATCAATTTTTTATCAAAACGCAAGGGAATAATAAAGACGAAGAAGCTAAGCAGCTTATTGAAGCATTTTATAGAAAAGAAGCTGGTATTATACTGACACAGCTAACAAATTATTATGCTGGGATGATAAATGCAGAATACAAAAAAATTACTATCCGGAATCAAAAGACAAGATGGGGAAGTTGCTCAACCAAAGGAAACATCTCTTATAATGTAAGATTGTTATGTGCACCGAAAGAAATGATAGCTTACGTTGTGCTCCATGAAGTCATGCATTTAAAGCATTTTAACCATAGCCTGACGTTTTGGGAGGAGATTGGAAAAGTTATGCCTGATTATCGAGATAAAGTGAATTACTTTAAACGATTTGGACAAAACTTTATCCTATAGGTTACTATGAATAAAGGAGTAAAGCGATGGAAAAGGGACATGTTGCAATCTATTATGGGAGTGGGAGAGGAAAAACGACGTCAGCTATTGGACTTGGGATAAGAGCTGTTGGTAACAATCAAAAAGTTATTATGATACAGTTTTTAAAACAACATATAGAAGGAGAATGCAGAGTTCTAAAAGATTTGGAACCTTATTTTAAAGTATTTAACTTCGAGAAAAGACATGAAGGAAAAGGCAGTTTAAAGGAAGATGAAAAAGAGGAATTAGTCAGTGAAATCAAAAATGCATTTAAATTCGCGGCTAAAGTCATGGATATAAGAGAATGTGACCTACTAATTTTAGATGAAGTACTTAATACAATTGAAAAAGGATTAATAGAGGAAGAGGAGCTTTGCAGCTTAATTGACCATCATAAGCCTGAGGATATAACTCTGGTTTTAACGGGCCATTTGCTGCCTGAAGGTCTCGCTGAGCGTGCGGATTATATTAGTTTCATTCAAGAGATAAAGAGGAATGGATAAGAAAAAGATTGTAAAAATGTAATTGAAAAAATTACTTAGGAGGATTTTAGTAGGTTTACATACAGCTGATGTTTATTTTAATCTTCCTAAATCTAGTTCAGAAAGGCAGTATGATAAAGAAGGTGTATTGATTAATGGGACTTAGAGCGCATTATCAATACACCTTCTTTATGTTAGTTAAAGATCGGATGGGTTAGCTCGAAGAGAAACAGCGTGAGGGACATAAAAAATGGCCATAGAACTAGAAAGATAAAACAGATTTATACCAATCGATAGTTTTAATGATTCCATCATGAAAGCTAAAACTTGGATCATAATGCAATAGCTGTCTTGCTTTATTAATATCAGCGTAACTATGAGGAATGTCCCCTGTTCTAGCCTCACTATATACAGGCATAATATCTTTTGATAATAAGCTTTTCAATGTATCATAAAGTTCGTTAAGCGTTATCTGCCCGCCATAGGCAATGTTAAACACTTCTCCAGCAGCTTCCAAAGGCGCAAGGCATGCCTTAAGATTAGCTTCTACAACATTAGCAACATAAGTAAAATCCCGTGAAAAAGTGCCGTCACCATAGATAGTTGGAACTTCATTATGCATCAGAAGGCGGATGAATCTAGGGATGACCGCACTGTACTCGGAATCTGGATCCTGTTTTTTGCCAAAAACATTGAAGTACCTAAGTCCTATAGTTTCAAGCCCATATAACTTAAAAAAGATATGTGCATATAATTCGTTTACTCTTTTAGTAAGAGCGTAAGGGGAGAGAGGCGTGCCTATGCGGCTTTCTTCTTTAGGCAGAGAAGGGTAGTCACCATATACCGAGGAAGATGAAGCATAAACAAATCGTTTAACCCTTTTTTCTTTTGCGGCCATAAGCATATTCAGAGTTCCTTTAATATTAATAGCTTCATATTCTAAAGGCAATTTAATAGATCTAGGGACTGAACCCCAGGCTGCCTGATGCAAAACATAATCTATGTCTTCGCAGCTTTTAAGACATAACTCTAAATTTCTGATATCTCCAATCACTACTTCTAAATTTTCATTTTGAATCCAAGGGGTCAAGTGACTAAGTTTACCGGTTGACAGATTATCAAGAACCCTTACTTTGCACCCTTTATTAAGAAGAACTTCTACGATATTTGCTCCTATAAAACCAGCGCCTCCAGTGACTAAAAATTTCGTTTCAGCAGGAAAAGTAACATCGCTGTATCCCATGCTACAACCTCCAGTACAGATAGCCGAGGTCTAGGACTTCTTGCTTATCAAATATGCCCTTAACATCAATTAGAACAGGAGCGCTGGAGACGGATAAACTTTCTTGGGCATAAAGATCTTTAAGGGATTTAGGACTTAATACTTTAAATGCATCATGGGCCACAGCAATAATAATGGCATCCATGTTTTTAATTGTTTCAAATGGCACAAGTTCGATATTATATTCAGATTTTACTTCGGTGCTATCTGCTAAAGGATCCATTATAAAGCAATTAATCTGGTACTCCTTTAGTTTATCTATAATACCTGTGACTTTAGTATTTCTTATGTCAGGACAGTTTTCTTTAAAAGTAAACCCTAAGATGGCAACGTTTGCACCTTTAACTTGTTTGCTGGCTGCAATAAGCAGCCTAATGGTTTTTTCAGCAATATAGTCACTTATGCTTTCGTTGATTTTTCTAGACACAGACATTAATTTGGGTGTATAACCAAGTTTTTTGGAGAAGTCAATGAGGTAATAAGGATCAACACTGATGCAGTGCCCTCCTACAAGTCCAGGATAAAGCTGTGTGAAATTCCATTTTGTTGCAGCAGCTTCGAGGACTTCTAGTGTATCTAAGCCCATTTTATCAAAAATAAGAGCCAGCTCATTAATAAATGCAATATTAATATCTCTTTGGGCATTTTCAATCACCTTAGCTGCTTCAGCGACTTGTATGCTTTTGGCCCTAAAAACGCCGGCTTTAATTACGAGTTCATAGACATGAGCAATAATTTCTAAACAATCATTATCCATACCAGAAACTATTTTTACAATTTTATCTACCGTATGAATCTTGTCCCCGGGGTTAACACGTTCAGGAGAATAGCCAACCTTGAAGTCTAGTCCGCACCTAAGACCAGATTCTTTTTCAAGAACAGGAACACATAGTGTTTCAGTTGCACCAGGAAATACGGTGGATTCATACACAACAATAGATCCTTTCTTTAGATTGCGTCCTACTATTTTGGAAGCACTTATAAGTGGCCTTAGATCAGGGGACCTATCACTGTTTATAGGGGTAGGAACGGCGATAATATGAAATTTCGCTTGTTGTAAGTCTTTTTCATTGGTGGTGAACTGCATAGTTGTTGCTTTTAGTCCATCAGACCCTACTTCTTGAGTTGGATCAATACCATTTAAATAGTTATATATTTTTTTATCATTTATATCAAAACCTATAACCTCCAACCTTTTAGCAAGCTCTATTGCAAGGACTAAACCCACATAACCCAACCCTACCACGGAGAGTTTTGTTTTTTTATCTATGAGGTCTTTGTAGAGATTCATATGTTTTCAGCTCCCTTCTTGTCTTACTATAATGTATTCAGCTAAGGGAGCATGTGCAACTGATAATGTTTAATATGATTATTTTTACGCTTTTTATGTTTACTTCAATTAAGTTATAAATAATGATGGACAATAAGTCTAGTGATTTTGACCAAATAAGAAAAAACCGAGAAATACTAAAGTATAGAGAAACAACCTGTAAACTTAAGTTATTCACCGGGGCAAAGTTGTTTCTCACAATGATTTCACATCATGCATCATCATGAATAACATAAATCCTAAGATATTAAATCTGTAGTATCCGAGGCTATTAAAATTTATTAAAGTAAATGGGTCAAAGCATATCTATTGTATGTGAAGATTGTGCGGAAAAAAAGGAGAAGTTTTCCTCGGCAGATGCTTTGTCATAATAATGATGCGCTTGAGCGTTTATATCATGAACAGAAGCACTGTAGAAAGAACGCTTGCCGCTTTTTATAGCTTCAAGATAGTGCTGCGTTTTAAGATTTGCAACAGAAGCAAAAGACTTATGGGTATAAAGTTTAGGATAAAACTCACGGCAGCATTCGCATGGTACTGTGCGCTCAAAGCGGCATAAGTTCAGCATAGGACAGGCATCACAATGAATCTGTGTTCTGAAATCCACATAGAACTCTCCGGTATAGGCAGTGCGAAAAGGGGTAAAAAGATTAATGCGAGGGCCTATTTCTTTATCGGCACCACAGGTCTCTTCATTCCAATACCCTATTAGTTCAATGACTTCGGGTGTAAGATAGTTGAAACAGCCAATAAGCATATTTGCGTAATAACATGTTTTACCATGAGACTTAACGGGGACTAGGGTACTAAGTTTTGTATCAAAGTGGGCTTTTGAAACCGCGCCGATAAGCCCTAAGTCAGGAAAGGCACTTAGGGTTTGTTCGAATTTTTGAATAAAATGAGGTTCTTTTACCCAAACATCATTTTCTATATGGATGAAAGGCTGGTTTTTGGTACGTTTACTAAGCCCATAGTTAATGGCATAAACAACGCCATAATTCCTCTCAAAACGATGCTTTATTTTAATACGGTCATCTTTAAGTGTTTCAATATATTCCCAAATACCGTCAACAGAGCCGTTATCTACAATACATAGTTCAAAATCATCTTCGGTTTGCAGAAGTGCTTTCAAGTTACTTGCAGCAGCTCCGGCGCGGTTATAAGAAAGAAAACATACCAAAGGGATAGGCATATCAGCCACCTTCTTTCTAGAAATACTTGCAGTGTTTTTTTACATTGCTTATAAAGTTATCCATCACCTGATCAAAATGATATTCACTATCCATTTTGTTACGGGCATTTTGAGCTAACCTTGATCGTAAATTAACATCTAATATTAACTTTTCAATATTTGAATACCATTCATCTAAAGATACTGCAAGGAGGCCATTAAATTGATGTTTAATCAAATCTTGATGATGAAGCGTTGCGGTTGCAGCAATAGGAATACCTAAAAGCATGATTCGTTTAAGCGAGAAGCCGCTTTTGCCCCATCTTTCAGGGATATCAATATAAGGCATGATGAAAATATCAGATTGTGAGAGCCTTGGTATAATATGGGTCAGGTACTTAGTCATAGGCTGGTATTCAATAAAGTTAGCGAAGGGTAAAGCCTCACGAACACTATTACTCCGGTCAGGATAGTCTTTTCCAAGATGCCATCCATACAAATCAAGCTGGAAGTTATATTTTTGGAATAATGCAGATAATGGAGAGGCGATAGATAACAAATCTTTGGTATAGGCATCCGCACAGGATTGCTGCCAGCTTATTATCAAAGGCATATTATTTTTATGAATAGGATCCGAAAAAGGATAGTTTTCAATGTCTAATAGACAGCTTATAGTTTCAACAGGAGTAGAGGTATAGTGCTTGAGTGCTTCTTTATGCTGAGCAGTTCCTACTAGAATGAGATCAGTTGAGTCAAGGGTGTGGATATGCTCAGCATTTTTCATATCTTGAAAATCATCATCAATATGAACTAAGAAAACCTTGCCTTTTAAGTGTTTAAAAGCTTTGCTGATATGAGCTGGGCACTGGATTGTTTTTTGAAAAAAAATAATCCCGCTATTTACTTTTTCAAGAATACTGTATTTGTCTTGTAAGGTTTCTACAATTTCAACAGAGTATCCTTTCTGCATTAATCCTTTTGCAAACATACGGTTAGAGTAGGAGGTAGTTGAATTACCGCTTCCTAATACAAAAAAATAGACTTTCATATTTATCACCCCAAATCATTTAACCTATAGAGGCAGTTTAACTGGTCTATGAATAAGTATAGAATGAGCACAAGTACGACAAAAATGTAGAATGATTGTTTTTAGGCAGTCTCAGATAATTGTTTTAGCTTGATGAGATATTTTTCATAGGTTGATTCTGGTGAAAAAAGTTTGGCGCGTTCAAGCATTTTAGCTTGAAAATCAGGCAAGTGATTTAATGTGTCGTATATTTTCGCTAATAAGTCATTTGCATTTGGTGCTGGGAAGGCAGTAATATCTCCAGCACAATTTGCAAGAAGAGCTGCGTCATCAACAAGCTCAGGCAAGCTTCCGGTGTGAAGCCCCACAAGCGGTGTACCAATATTCATTGTCTCTATGACCATATTTGAGCAGCCTTCATGCGCTTTCAAATGAAGGACCATATCAACACTTCTTAGCAAGATGGGCATCGCGTCATGGGCTATAGGATTTAAAAGATCTAACTTTGTTACATGACCAAAGTGGGCATCTTGCAGCATCTTTTGATGGATTGGAAAGGCTCTTCCTAATATCCAAAATTCAATATCTTTATAGGTTTCAAAATGTCTAAGAACCCGCATAAGTATTTCCATAGATTTTGTCGCTGTATCTGGCGTTCCCCAATATGCAGCTGCAAGGATTATTTTTTTATCTTGTGAGCGTTCTAGGGTTGGACCAAAAGGCGTAAATATTTCAGAGTCTGCACAATTGTAGATGATATCTCCATCTGGAGGAAGACCTTTGTATAAGCTGCCAAAAAGTGTTTCTTTGCAAAACTTACTTTGATATACAATGGAATCCGCATAAGTAATGATTTTTTTTAATTCATCATTCTTACTTTGAATCAGGTTAGGGTTGTGATGATTGTATAAAAGATAAATGGCTCCCAGTCTTTGGAGGATTTTAATTTTGTTTTTTTGGAGTTCTTCGAGCTCAGATGGTTTTGAGAGGTTAGCAACAGAACAAAAAACATCTACGTCTGTACTTGGTCCATAACTTACCTCACAGCCTTTTGATACACAGTAATGGCTAAACCCTTTAATCCAGCTTCTGGCTCCGCCAGGTCCGTTGAAGTCTGTAGAAAAACCTATTTTCATTTCGTTTCTCTCCTTTTGTAAGAGATGTTGTTTAACAAAAATGTGGTAAAATAAATACAGTTATCATTAATAGGTATATGCCCGAGGATTAAGAAGGGTGATAGATTAGAGATGACAAAGTAAAAACTGCTGCTTTTATAGATAAAAGCAGCAGTTTTTTAGTCAGGCATTTAATAAATGTTCCATATTATATAGGCCGGGAGTTTTATTCACTAAGAATTTAGAAGCTTTAATAGCGCCTACAGCAAAAACTTCTTTGGAAGTCGCTTGATGGGTGAGGGAGATAAACTCATCATTACCTGCAAATAATATTTCATGTTCACCTACAATTGTACCACCTCTTACTGCATGAATACCTATTTCTTTCTTAGGTCTTTTCTCACGTACTCCAGAGCGGTCATAACGGTAATTATAAGTATTATCTAAAGTTTCATTAATAGCATCAGCAATAGCTAAGGCTGTTCCACTAGGGGCATCAACTTTTTGATTATGGTGTTTTTCGATAATTTCTATATCAAAAGAACTATCGCTCAAAACTTCGGTAGCTCGTTTGGCAAGGGCAATAAGCAAATTAACTCCAAGAGACATGTTAGCGGAGAAAAACACTGGTATCTGCGTGCTTGCATTTTGTACATAGGCAATTTCTTCTGGAGAAAGTCCAGTGGTACATACAACTGCTGGTATTTTTTTCTTAATTGCGTACTCAAGCATAGGAACAACTGCTTTGGCAACTGAAAAATCAATAATTACATCGACATCTATATTACATTCGCTGATGCGGCTAAAAACGGGAAAAGGATTTGGAATTTCGAAACTTGGATCTATTCCAGCAGCTAGCTGCACACCTTCATGTTGAGAGATTATACGAGATATTGTTTGGCCAATCATGCCATTACAGCCGTGCATTAATATTTTTATCATGTGCATCATCCTTTCTGCTCTGGGATTAAACTAATAACTTAGTGCTTATAAGAGCTTGTTTCAGCTTAGCGATATTACTTTCTTCCATTTTGGAAAGAGGCATTCTGCAAGGACCTACATTAAAGCCCATCAGATTGAGAGCTTCCTTAACAGGAATAGGGCTTACTTCGCAGAAAAGCGCATCTACTAATGAAATAAAACTTAACTGCAAATCACGGGCTTCACTTATTCTGCCATCTAAATAGAGGCGTACCATATCATGGGTTTGCTTTGGTGCAACGTTAGATAATACAGAAATTACGCCTTTGCCACCTAGTGACATGATTGGAACGATTTGATCATCATTACCGGAGTAAAGCGGGAGTTTATCACCACACATGGCCGCTATTTGGGCAACCTGAGAGATGTTGCCTGTAGCTTCTTTAAGGCCAATTACAAAATCAAATTTTGAAAGTTCATAAGCTGTACTTGGTGCAATATTTACACCTGTACGGCCAGGGACACTATAGACGATCATTGGTAAATCAGCTGCACGACCTATAGCGGCAAAATGCTCAATAAGTCCTTTCTGTGTTGCTTTATTATAGTAAGGGGTTACCTGAAGGGAGGCATCAACTCCTAGAGCTTTTGCGGCTTTAGTCAGTTCAATACCGTGTCTTGTATCATTGCTTCCTGTCCCTGCAATAACAGGAACACGCCCTTTAACACGCTCCACAGCTACTTTAATACATTCAAGATGCTCATTATCATCCATAGTAGAAGCTTCTCCAGTTGTCCCGCAAATAATAATAGCATCTGTACTATTTTCAATCTGCCAGTCAATGAGTTCTTCTAGTTTACCAAAATTAATATCCCCGTTTTCATAAAATGGGGTAACAATCGCTACACCAGCACCTTCAAAAATTGCCATAATACCAACCCTTCCATATATTATATAGTTTAAAATAATTATAACCTGTTCAGTTTTACTTACAGTGAATCAGTATTCCCCTTTATACCATAATATTCAAAAAAAGGTGTAAAGTGCAATTGCACTTAGTGTTACCAAACAGTATGGATAAATTTCTTGAAATTTACCCCTATAAAATCTAAATAAAAAAACCAGCTCATAGAGGCTGGCTACATACATATTCATAAACATCGCAGAAAAATGCTGCAATGAAATGATAATGGTAGCACTCCACCCTTATTTTACATCAAAGGATGACAGTTGTATAGTTCTTAACGATACAACCAGAAATAAATAGTACAAGCTATTTATCCTTCGGCGATATCCCCTTTTTACATTTATCACATTCTCTTGCAAGAATCAAAATGTATACTGATGGCTACCGCGCCTCTACATTATTTATTATTGAGTTGCTTAAAATCATATCACCGAATTCTATAAATGTCAATGTAAAAATATGAGGTTTAACATACTAGTGTTAGAATAGTATATGATTTAGAATAAATTTTAGGTGCTTTTCTTATAAATAAAGGCCTAGTGTATAAAAATGGTTTGATAGATACATACTCTAATAAATACATTTAGAGGAAAGAGGAAAAAAAATGAAATCTAATCAATCTAAAAATAAAGAAAAGCTATTTGATGCTTTATCTGAACATGAGAAAATGAAACTAGAAATAGCAGAAGAGTTAGGACTTTTAGATAAAGTACAGCAAGGAGGATGGAAAAGCCTTTCTGCTAAAGAAACCGGCAGAATCGGTGGACTGATGACGAAAAGAAAAAGACAGATTAATGCACAAACCGAAAATTTAGGATAGTAATGACAAAAGTCTATTCCTTTATAATAGGAGAGGACACTTTCAAGTTATTAAAAACAAATAGGGCATGCACAGAGTTTTAATCTAAGTGCATGCCCTATTTGTTTTTGACAATTTTTATTTTTGCCCGCTTTCTTGTTATAAGATACTTTTGATCTTAACGTTTAAAAAAGCGGAGGACATTTGTAGGGGGTGATCATCTACCCTATAATATAGCCTACGTTACTATAATGATATGGTATAGTTTGTCTATAAAATGGAACAAAGTGTTATGGGACGACATAGTATGTTAGTGAAATAGATTGAAAGCTCATTATATTAAGTTTTCGAAGAAAAGGAGGAAAAAGAGTGTCGCATAAATTATACTCGGACAGCTCATATTTTTCTTGGGGAATAAGAGAAAGAGTTATTACTGAAAGACAAAAGTGCAGATTTAATGAAGGCTTTTATCCGCATTGTCCGCAATACGGCTGTGACTGCTCTGGCTGCAGAGACTATGGACACCAGTGTAGCAGATGTCAGTGCCATCGATGTTACCATAAATGTTGCTGCTGTAGAGGATTACGAGGACCAACAGGACCAGCTGGAATACCAGGACTGCCAGGACCAACAGGACCAACAGGGCCAGCTGGAATACCAGGACTGCCAGGATTACCAGGACCAACGGGGCCAACAGGACCAGCAGGGCCAACGGGACCAGCAGGTACAGCAGGACTTGGAGGCATTCAACTTTTAAATACAGTACCTGCCCCAGGAACTATCCTTACAATTGCGCCAGGAGAGGTTATTCCTTTTAACAACATTGTAGAACTAGGCAGTCCAATTGATTTTATCAATAATCAGCTTTTAATATTTGAGCCTGGCTATTATTTAATCAATTGGGAGTTCATTGCAAGACCGGCGCAAGCAGGCAGCCATGTTGTAGCATATCTTGAAGAAGTAAATCCTTCAGGACCGCTTGTACATGGCAAGTCAGGGTCAGTTTCAGCTGACTTTAGTATTGTAAAAGGAACGGCATTTGTTATGGTAACAGAGGCGAGTCTAAATGCACCGTTTATTTTACAAATTGTTAACCGATCAGGTGTAGCTATCGAAATGACCTCAGCTCATGCAGGTGGAAGTTTAGGTGGATTGAGCCTTGCTGCGCAGCCAGTTGAACCAATTCCGTTTTTTGCAGGTTCACTAAGTGTTATACGAGCCGGCGAAGTTGTGTTATCTTAAAGGAAATTGGAAAATCCTCCATTTACTACAGTAGATGGAGGATTTTCACTTATATATGATGTAGCAAAACATAAGGGCTTGAATACAATACAATAGTAGTAAGCGTCTACAGGATTGGTTAATGATAATTAAGATATTTAAGGAGGGACGCACAATGAAAATTCAGTTGTTTACCCCTGCATTTAGAGTAGATGAGTGTTTGAGGGAAATAAAAGAGTGTTTGGAAAAAGGATGGACAGGAATTGGGTTTAAAACAGTAGAGTTTGAAAGAGAGTGGAAAAAGTATTCCGGATTTGAGCATGCACATTTTGTAAATTCTGCTACAGCCGCGCTCCACCTTGCGGTTAAAATACTAAAGGTTCAAAATGGCTGGCATGATGAAGAAGAAATCATTTCTACGCCACTTACATTTGTATCGACGAATCATGCTATTAGATATGAAAATATGAAAGTTGTATTTGCTGACGTGGATGAATATTTATGCTTAGACCCATTAGATGTAGAAAAGAAAATTACAGATAAAACGAGAGCCGTTATGTACGTAGGACTTGGAGGAAATAGCGGAAGATATGAAGAGATAGCAGAGCTATGTAAAAAGTACCGCCTTAAACTCATTGTTGATGCAGCTCACATGTCAGGTACAAAGTTAAATGGAAAAGTTCTGGGGACAGAAGCAGATGCAGTGGCTTTTTCGTTTCAAGCTGTTAAGAATCTCCCTACGGGAGATGCTGGGATGATTTGTTTTAAAAACAAAGAGGATGATTTGTTAGGCAGAAAGATGAGTTGGCTGGGAATTAACAAAGATACCTATCAGCGTGATCAAGGAAGTTACAAATGGCAATATGAAGTCGAACACTTAGGTTATAAGTATAATGGAAATGCAATAATGGCAGCTATTGCACTCGTACAGCTTAAATACTTAGAAGAGGATAATGCGTATAGGAGACAGGTTGCCAGCTGGTACGATGAGCATTTTAAAGTTTACTTTGACAAAATAAAGCCGGTACCAATATTCCCGAATTGTGAATCATCAAGACATCTTTATATTATTGAAGTAAATAATCGAGATGAGCTTTTAGAAAAGATGAATGAAGCAGATATTTTCCCCGGTGTACACTATAGGGATAATACAGAATATGAAATGTATAGCTATGGAAAAGGGCTGTGTCCTAATGCGCGTAGGTTAAATAAAAGGATTCTTTCCCTTCCACTGCATTTAAAACTTACGCAAGAACAAGTTGACTATATTGCAAGGCAAGTGATTCAATATGCGAGATAGACTTAGAAGGAGAGGGGTTAATGAAACATCAATATATTATTTATGACCGATATTTAGTGATGAGACCTATAACTTACGAAGACATTGAAAAGGTAAGAATATGGAGAAATAAAGATTCTATAAGAAAATGGTTTATTCATGAAAATATTGTAAGTAAAAAAGAACAAGAAAATTGGTTTAAAGGTTATTTATCCAATGAGAATGACGTGATGTTTATAGTGGAATGGAATAACACCCCAATTGGAACAGCGGCGTTATATGATATTAATTATGGGATGCAGACGGCTCAGTTTGGGAGGTTTATGATAGGGGAACCTCAGGCCAAAGGATTAGGGATTGGAAAAAAGGCAGCCAAAGCCCTCTGTGAGTTTGGGCTTAATGAACTTGGACTTAAGAAAATTGAACTGGAAGTGCTCAGTGATAATAGAAATGCCATTCATATCTATGAGGATATAGGGTTTATTAAAAAAGATGAAATGGTAATAGATGGAAAGAAATTATATAAAATGGACTTAAGCAAATAGCAGTCTTCTGCTTCCGGATAGGTTCAGGGAGATGAGATTATGAATATATCTTTTATTATCTATCATCATGGCAGTATATCAAAAGAAGAACTTTTTTTGACAATAGATAGCTATAAGAAGCAGAAGTTTTTGGCAGAAGGCGTAGAAATTGAGATCATTATTATGCTTGATCAAATAGATTTTCATGTACGCGATGAAGTTAAGGAAAGCATCCAAGTACAAGATGAAAAAGTAAAGGTGATTCACTTTGGCAAAGATTTTATGGGGGCAGGACCTATGTGGCAAAAAGGCTTATCCTTATCAAAGGGTGAAGCAGTGATATTTACTTGGTCTGGCGTTATATGGAATGAAGATTCACTTTTTCATTTGCAGAATATACTTATAGGCGAAGAATGTGATGCAGTTTATGGAATGGCAAGGTATACTGAGACACCCGATAATAGCAGCCATATAGAGCATTTTGTGGGGATGAAAGAACTGGGGGAAAGCCATCTCTCTTTTATCAATTCTATTTCGCTGGGCTATATGCTTATAAAAAGAGAAGCAGTAAGACGTACGGGGGGAATGTCTGAGGATAAAGAGCTTACTCAAATAGCGGATTGGGAATTTTTAATAAGAGTTATTCCAAAAATTAAATCGAGCACTTTTATGGGCCATCCCATTATTATTACGTTTCCGCTGTCAAGTATTAACTATCAATACACTTTTAAATATAGCCTGGATGAGGCTATAAGAACTTTTATTACGAAAGCTTATCAGCAGGAGGAAAGTCTGCCGCAGGTTATTTTTAAAGAAAAAACATGCAAAAAAAGCAATTTGAAAATTGCAATAATCAATAATCCGGCAGAGAATGCTCAAGTACAGCTTTGTTTTTTGAACTACTTTGATCTTTTAAAGAAAGAACAACTTTTAACTTGGAGAAGATTTTCAGAAAGTACGGTAAAAGCTGAAGAACTAAAAGAATATGATATTGTATTTTTTGTAAGGTGTAAGGCGCGTAATGCTTTTTATGCAGCAAAATATTGTCATGAACAAAAAATCAAAACCGTATATTTGTTAGATGATAATTGGTTTTGTATCACAAAGACCTATCCACAGGCAGAAACTCAGATAGGCAGAAATACTCAATATTATCATTATTTCACCTCTATGCTTGCAATAGCAGATTACGTATTAGTTTATAACACTATTTTAGAAGAAGATATAAAAAAGTATAATGGCGCTGTTCTGAAGCTTTCACCAAATGTTACGACTAGTCATTTTAGAGGAGGAGAGCCTGCTGAAAAATCAGGTGTTATCCATATTGGATTTGCAGGAAGTCCATCTAAAAAGCAGCATTTTGGTCCAGGGTTTAAGGCACTTATACGAGTACTCTACGATTATAAAGAGACAAAGCTATTTTTTAAAGGTATAGAAATGCCTTTAGAGCTAAGCAGGTTCAATGAGCGTGTTATACAGACACCCTATACACTAGATTATAAAAAGTACGCAAAAGAAGTTGGAAACTGGCAGTGTGATATTATGATGAGTCCGCTGGATGATTCACGCTATACAAACAGCAAATGCCCAAATAAATATTTGGAGATAACAGCATCAGGTGCCGCTGGAATTTATTCCAATACAAATTTGTACCACACTGTTGTTTCTAATCAATATAATGGGCTCATTATTAATAATAATGAAGAAGAGTGGTATCAGGCTATAGCACTGCTGATTGCCAATAAATCATTAAGGCATAAGATGATAGAAAACGCCACGCGAGATATAATGAAAAACTATGAGACTAAGGTTTTGCTGCCAGATTTTATTCAGATGCTGGAATTTATTTTGGGAAATAAACTGAATATTTATTAACGATAAAGATAGAGTTCAAAATGGTGAGAATAGGAATAAAGGAAGTGGGAAGATGGGGTTAGTCATAAAAAGACAGATTTGGTAATACTCCAGCCGATCAAAAAGTGGCTGATTATTACTAAAGACAGCCAAGGAGCGAGTGAAAGGGTCGGTTTGTTAAATAGTTTGGAATACTTGAAGGCACACAAGGTACTTGACTATCAAGTGACAGATAGTGAGAGACCTATTAGTGAATTAGAATGGGCTGATAATATTATTTTTTCAAGAACAATTGAAAGTCAGATGATCTATGTGTTAGATACAGCTTTGAGAAAAGGAAAAATAACGCTTTATTACGTCGATGATAGGTTGTTTAATGTTCCGGACTATTGTAGATTAAATCATTACTATAATTCTGAAGAGGTTCAGCAAACGCTTCGCTATTTTATCAAAAGTGTACATCAAGTGGTAACGTGCAGTAAATGGCTGTCAAGAAGCTATGATGAGCAGTATCACTGCAGGAGCACCTGGGTACAGCCAGCGGTTAAGGTAAATTCTAAAAGCCAAAAAAATTTTTATGAAGATAAAATTGTTATAGGCGTGGCTGGAAACCCTGATTATGCTGGAAGATTAGAAGCGATTAAAGAGGTATTTCTAAGTCTCCATGGTAAGTACAAAAAAGAAATTCAGTTTGAATTTTTTGGACCGAAGGTATCTTTTTTGGATGCAGTAGAAGGGCTTTATTATAGGCCTGTAGCTTATAGGTATTATGAAATGTATTTATCCAGAAAAAGTTGGGATCTTGGCCTTGCCTATCTAGAAGACAGCTCTTTTGATAACTGTAAATATTTCAATAAATATTTAGAGTATTCAAGGTTCAAAATACCGGGCATTTATTCAGATATTCCCCTTTATCACAGAGCTATAAGAGAGGGAATAAACGGCGCGATTGCCAAAAATACATGTGATGAATGGTATGGTCAAATTGAAAAGTTAATTCAGGATCGAAATCTGAGAGAGCAGCTGGCAGAAAATGCCTATAATGAAGTGGTGGAGCAATTTTCACCGCAAAAAGGAGCTGAGTCATTTATTTGGGCACTGGGGAGCTATCTCTAGGTGGAACACAAATGGGGTGGGTGAAAATGAATAGTTTTTACAGCAAGGAGGAACTGATAGAACTAGGATTAGCACATGTTGGAGAAGAGGTATTAATTAGCAGGAAATGCAGTATTTATTCAGCTGAAAATATTTCTATAGGAAATCACGTGCGTATAGATGACTTTTGTATTTTAAGCGGCAAAATAGTTCTTGATAACTATATTCATATAGCGGCGTATTGCGGTTTATTTGGGGGAACGGCAGGGATAACAATAGAAGATTATTCTACACTATCATCTAAGGGAACGATTTATGCAATTTCCGATGATTACAGCGGCGAAACCATGACAAATCCTATGATTGATGACCGTTATAAAAACATCATGCATAAACGAGTTACTATAGGAAGACATGTTATTATTGGCACCCATAGTATTATTCTGCCTGGTGTAATCATAGAGGAAGGCTGTGCGATTGGAGCTTCCTCTATGATTACAAAAGACTGCAAAAGCTGGGGTATTTATATTGGAACCCCGGCTAAAAGAGTAAAAGAGAGAAGCAAGCGCTTATTAATGTTAGAACAAACGATGAAAACGGATATTAAAGAAGATACAGCCTCTATCCAATTGATTAAAAGTTTTCAAAAGCCTATTTATGTAACGCAGTCATTTCTGCCGCCTATAGAGGCATTTGAAAAAAAGATTCAAACGATATGGGAGAAGCATTGGCTTACTAACAATGGACCTTTACATGATGAATTAGAAGAAAAGATTAAAAGGTATCTTAAAGTAAAACATGCAGTCTTATTTGCCAATGGACATTTGGCACTAGATATAGCTATCAAGGTATTAAAACTTACGGGAGAAGTTATTACGACACCTTTTACGTTTGCCTCAACGCCCCATGCAATTACTATGAATAATCTTACGCCTGTATTTGCAGATATCAATCCAGTGAATTTTACACTTGATGCAGATCAAATTGAAGCTTTAATTACTGAGAAAACTTCTGCTATCATACCGGTACATGTTTTTGGATACCCTTGTGATGTTAAGGTAGTAGAAAAACTTGCTGTTAAGTATAATTTAAAGGTTATTTATGATGCTGCACATGTATTTGGGGTAGAGCTTGACGAAAAAGGGATAGGCAGTTTTGGAGATATCGCCATGTTTTCGCTGCATGCAACAAAAGTATATCATGCTATAGAAGGCGGCGTACTAACGTTTGGTGATAAAAGTCTGGAAACCCAGCTTAAACTTTATAAAAACTTCGGCATAGCAGGGCCGGAACAGGTAGAAACGATAGGGATTAATGCCAAAATGAACGAATTTCAAGCTGCTATGGGACTTATAAATCTTGATTTTTTAGATGATCAAATTGCCCATAGAAAAAAGATAAGTGATGTTTATCAAACAAAGCTTGGTAAAGTGGAAGGGGTCTCTTTTGCAAAGGTCGGAAAGAACGTCAAGTCTAACTATGCTTACTTTCCGATTGTAATCGATGAAGATAAAACACATATCAGCAGAGATGAACTCCAAGAAAAACTTCAGAAATATAATGTCTTTACTAGAAAATATTTTTATCCCTTGGTAACAGATTTTACATGCTATAAAGAGCAATATTTAGGGGTACATCTTTCCACTTCGAAATATATAAGCAACAGCATTTTAACACTGCCTATATATGGAGATCTAACATTGGAAGAAGCATCTCAAATAGCAGATATCATTAGCTTCATTATTAAAGAAAAAGGGCTGCAAGTGCAATGATTATTGCACTTGCAGCCCTTTTTCTTTAAATTTTAACAGCATGCATTAGAGTAGAAGGACGATCCTATTCTAATAAGTATATCTGTTACAAAGTTTTTGTATCTCGGGTAAAGAGGATTTTCAAAACGGCAGGACAAAATAATAATTTTAGGGTTAAACACTAACCAAACGACAGATTTCATCATAGTATAGTAAAGAGTGTATAAGCTTACTTGGCTCACAAGGTGAAAACTAGTAAAGCTTGGGTAGTTTAAGGAGAGATAATATGAAAGGCATAATATTAGCTGGGGGAACGGGGACCAGACTTTATCCAATAACAAAAGTTATATCCAAACAAATCGTTCCTATTTATGATAAACCTATGATTTATTATCCTCTATCTATTCTTATAATGGCAGGCATCACAGAAATTCTTATTATTTCAACACCTCGAGATATAGGATTATTTCAAATGCTGTTGGGGGATGGCAGTCATTTAGGACTTAAAATAACTTATAGTGTGCAAAATCAGGCAGGAGGCATAGCGCAAGCCTTTATTATCGGAGAAAGGTTCATAGCCGATGATTCTGTTACATTAATCTTAGGGGATAATATTTTTTATGGCTGTGGGCTCGAGGAATTCCTCATTCAAGCTGCTGCAGAAAGAAAAGGAGCAATGGTATTTGGTTATTTGGTAGAACATCCTGAAGATTTTGGGGTTGTTGAGTTTGATCAATTTTTTAATGTTATTTCTATTGAGGAGAAGCCAAGATATCCAAAATCCAGTTATGCTGTACCAGGGCTTTATTTCTATGATTCACAAGTTGTCAAAATAGCAAAAAGGGTAAAACCTTCAGCACGGGGAGAACTGGAGATTACGGCTGTTAACAATGTTTATTTAGAAAAAGGGGAATTGAAAGTCAGACTGTTTCCAAAAGGAGTAGGATGGATAGATACGGGCACTTATAAATCTTTATTAAAAGCTGGGAACATCATAGAATCAGTGCAGACGATTCAGGGGATTTATATAGGATGTCCGGAGGAAATAGCTTACCGAAAAGGATATATCAGCAAAGATCAGCTCTTAAGTTTGGGAAATAAGCTAAAAAAAACAGAGTACGGCATGTACTTAATAAAAGTAGCTGAGGGGGAATAACTTTGGGGAATTTTAAGTTTGTTGAAACCTCACTTCAAGGGTTATATGTGATACAGCCGCTGGTATTTGAAGACCATAGGGGGTACTTTTTAGAAACATATAGGGAGAAAGCTTTTGAAGATCAGGGGATATATGTTAAATTTGTGCAGGACAATGAATCTTTTTCCAAGAAGGGGGTTCTAAGAGGACTTCATTTTCAAACCATATACCCCCAAGGTAAGTTGGTGAGAGTAATACAGGGCACGTTGTTTGATGTAGCAGTAGATCTAAGAAAAGGATCTCCCACATTTGGAGAATGGGAGGGCTTTATTTTATCTGATGAAAATAAGAGGCAGCTTTATATTCCAGAAGGGTTTGCCCATGGCTTTCTGGTCTTATCCGATACAGCACTGTTTAGCTATAAGTGCACACAACTTTATAAGGCAGAGTATGAAAGCGGTATAATATGGCACGACGAAACACTTAAAATTATATGGCCGCTTAAAGGGATCAAAAAAGTTATTCTTTCTGAAAAAGATAAAAAGCTCAAACAGCTTAGTGAAACGAATATACCATTTATTTATAAAGGAGGCCGATAAGAATGAAGCTTTTGGTAACTGGAGGAGCAGGATTTATAGGGAGTCATTTTATTAAGTACATGTTGAAAAACCATAAAAATTATAAAATAGTTAACTTAGATCTGCTAACCTATGCAGGAAACTTAGAAACGCTAAAAGATATAGAAAACGACGAAAACTATAGTTTCATGCAGGGAGATATAGCAGATGAAAAGTTGATTAATGACTTATTTGAAGCTGAGAGATTTGATATAGTCATTAATTTTGCTGCAGAGTCCCATGTAGATCGCTCATTAACAAACCCTGGGTTATTTTTGAAAACAAATGTGTTGGGAACGCAAATACTTTTAGATGCGGCAAGAAGACATAAGATTTCAAGATATCATCAGGTTTCTACGGATGAAGTATATGGTGATTTGCCTCTTGATAAGCTTGATTTATTCTTTTCGGAATCTACACCACTTAATCCAAGTTCACCTTATGCAGCCTCGAAGGCTGCGGCTGATATGCTGGTATCGGCCTATTACCGTACTTATCAGATGCCTGTTACAATATCTAGGTGTTCCAATAACTACGGATCATATCAGTTCCCTGAAAAGTTTATACCGCTTACTATAATTCATGCGCTTTCAAATAGGCCTATTCCTATTTATGGCAATGGGCTTAATGTAAGAGACTGGCTTTATGTAGAAGATCATTGCAGTGCCATTGATCGCATTTTGCATAGAGGCAAACCAGGGGAGGTTTATAACGTAGGAGGACATAATGAGAAGAGTAATATAGAATTAGCAATGTTCATTCTAAATGAACTCGGCAAAGAAGAATCCCTTTTAAGTTATAGACAAGATAGATTAGGACATGATTTAAGATATGCAATTGACTCATGTAAAATCCAAAAAAATGTGGGCTGGATGCCAAGATGTCCTTTTGAGTGCGGACTTAGAAAAACGATTAAATGGTATGTTGAAAATGAAACGTGGTGGAAAAATGTTCTGCTAAGAGATGATCCTAATCGTTAGGATAATATGATAAAGCCGGAGGGGGTATAGTAAAAACCCTGTTCGCGTCAATTTATAGTTATCTCAAAAAAGCAGAGCTTTCATATAATGTAATAGCACCCTGTTAAAGGATGGTTATGGACTTGGATCATTTCATGGTAACGCCTTGTTTCATAAAAAATTACTATTCAGATGGATGTTTTACACTGGGGAAAAATTATATTGTTATAGGAACAGAGCGCGATGGAGAACATTTCAAATGCCAGTTATTTTTTAGTGTAGAAGAAAATACAATAATAATGCCTGTTCAAAGGGCTGTTCTTAGACTGTTTTGCTGCAGCAATACTGTATCTGTAAACACATTAATAAGTGTGGAAAACACAGGAACAGCAGACTTAGTTTATTCGGGAATTATAACTCAAGATAAAGGTTGGTATGAGTGGGATGTAACAGAAGTGATTAACAGTCTTGATTCAATTTCTTATTTTAATATCTGTTTGACTGCCAGCGAGCTAAAGTACAGCACGGCTAAAAAATTCTGCGGTCAATGTACGTTGCACCCGCCTTCTTTGTATTTAGTATCTGAGCAGCAACTGCCAAATAACACTTATGAATTAATGGAAAGCTATATCAGTTCTGAGTTTTGGGAATACTCCAGGTGGATCAAATGTTCTTTTTACAAAAGTTATGTTTATCATATTTATAATGAAGGGGAAACACCAGTAGATGTTTTTTTAAACATCAGTCCTAACAAAAAGTATAATACAGAAGCCAGTGTTACATATACGGTTTCTCCTAAAAAACTTGTTGTTATAGAGCCCCTAAAATATAGTTTTTATATAAGAACAGCTTTCAAAAATTCATCAGGAAATGACCGAAATCCCATTAAAATGTGGTTTCAAGCACAAAAATAAATATTACTTTATAAAAAGCATAACCTTTTAGGCTCGTTTGAATATATTGTATTAAATCATATGTAATAAAATAGGAGTGATTAAACCATGCCTGGAATGCCAGTGTATCAAGATTCCCCCTCAAGTCTTAAAAATCAGATTTATGCTACAGATGGCAGCAATGTCATTAATGTTAAAGCCGATGATACAGGAAGACTCACTATTTCAACAGATGCGGCAGCCCCTCTGGACGTTTCCATTAATGAAGCTAATGATAGTATTCTCGTCTATGGTAATGACGGAGCGGATAATCAGATTATTAAAACAAACAGCAGCGGACAGTTAGATATCAGGCCTCTGACATCAGCTGATACAGTAAGCGTTATTATTGATGAAGCCAATGATAGTATTCTTGTCTATGGCAATGACGGAGCAAACAATCAAGCGTTAAAAACGGATGACCAAGGGGTACTTCAGGTCAACTATACACGAGCTTTTGTTGATGAAACAATAGTTAACGCCCAAGCAACGGCCAATACGTATGCTTTTTCTGGAGAGCAGGATATCAGCAATATGGCATCTTATGCATTCTTTGTAAACAATACTGGTATTACTAACAGTGCGACTTTTAAAGTACAGCTTAGTCCAGATAATATAACTTGGGTTGATGATGGCGATGAACTGGCGGTAGTCGCTGAAACAGCGAATATTATGACAGCAAATAGATTCTTAAAATATATAAGAATTGGGTATAAGTCTACGACAGCTGATGACTCTACGACTGTAACTGTCATTTTTCAGGCTCAAAGTTAAGATGGCATTTAGTTAAGTTTATTTTCTACTAAATCTAGAATATCAAACCTAAAAAGATCCCTTATCTTTATGAATAAGAGGATATTTTTAGGTTTAAATACTAAAGATTATCTTGATTAAGCTTAATTCTAATTTTATTAATACGGTTATTAGATGTTTCCTCTACAATAAAAGTTAAACTTTTAAAATGTACTTGTTCGCTGACAGTTGGGAACCTGTCAAATAATCCAATAACAAATCCTCCAATTGAGTCAAATTCTTGGGAAATAATATCTAAACCCAGATGATTATTGACTTCAGAGATTCTAGAAGTAGCATCCACCAAGTATTCATTTTCTGAGACTTTAATAATATCATCTTCGGCAACATCATATTCATCATCAATATCTCCTACTATTTCTTCAATGAGATATTCCATCGTTACAAGTCCCGCAGTTCCGCCATATTCATCTAGAACGATTGCGATGCCGACCTTTTGGGTACGCATTTCTTTAAAGAGTTCATCAATACGTTTATATTCATGAACAAAAAAAGCTTCTCTTAATACTGAACTTACTTCAAAGTTACTTGATTCAAAGGATTGTATAATTAAATCTTTAATATAAAGGATACTAATGATATGATCATAGCTTTCTTGATAAACCGGCATACGAGAAAATTGTTCTTCTTTATAGAGTGCTAATATTTCCTCATATGTAGCATCTTTATCTAGGGCAATCATATCTGTTCGAGGAATCATAATATCTTTTGCATAAGAGTCCCCAAAGTCAAATACATTATAAATCATTACTTTTTCATCTTCTTCCAGTACGCCTTCTTCATGACTGACAGTAACAATAGTTTTAAGTTCATCGGCAGTTATAAAAGGCTTGCTGGTATCTAAATGTCCTCCAAATGCCTTTATAATTAAATTAGTAATACCCATTAGAATTTTAACAACGGGGCTAAAGAGTGCTGTAATAAGAGCAATGGGCTTAGTAACAAAAAGTGCAACTTTTTGAGCATGCTGATTGGATAATGACTTTGGTGTTATTTCCCCAAAGATGAGGACAAGCAGTGTCATGACGCCAGTAGCTGTTCCAATACCAAAGCTTTCGGCAGTTCCTTTAAAAAGATTGATAGCAATGACAGTTGCCAGTGAAGATGCTGCGATGTTGACTAGGTTATTCCCTACTAATATAGAGCCTAAAAGTTTATTAGGGTCTTCGAGTAACGTATTTAATAGTTTTGCTCCCTTAACTTCTTGATCAACCATATGACGTGCATCGATTTTGCTAATGGACATCAACGCAGTTTCCGATGCCGAAAAAAAGGCAGAACAGATAAGTAATACAATCAAAATGATAATTTGTACAATTAAATGAGGAGCCAAGTCGAATCACCCTCCTATTGACTAAATTTAGCAAGCTGCTGTAAGTAGATTCTTTAATCATTATATTATGTGCGGATTGCAGCAATTAAAAACATATTCTAAGCATTATCATTTAGAAATATTGAAATTTTTTTAGCATCTTTTACATAATAATTAAGTGACTTCATAGGAACGTATTTGTAAAAAATACATATCTTAATAACGAAAATAAATCACAAAGCTGAAGGCACTCAGAAACGGAGTGATTAAGTATAAAGAAGGTGAGAAGTTGGGTAAGTACAAAATATGTGTGTATGCCATTTGTAAAAACGAAGAACAATTCGTAGAAAGATGGATGAATGCTGTAAGTGAAGCTGATATGGTTGTTGTAACAGATACGGGGTCGAGTGATGAGACAGTAGAACGGCTTCGAAAAAGAGGCGCAATAGTTTATAGAGAAACAATTGTCCCTTGGCGTTTTGATACAGCAAGAAATATAGCTTTAAGTCATATTCCAGAAGATATAGATATTTGTGTTTCCAATGATTTAGATGAAATATTTGAACCGGGGTGGAGGGATAAGCTTGAGAAGGCATGGCTCCCAGGAAGTACCCGCGCAAGATATTTATTCACTTGGAGTTACAATTCAGATGGGTCTCCAAATAAACAATATGAAATGGAAAAAATACATAGCCGACATGGCTATAGATGGATACGTCCGGTTCATGAATTTTTAAAATATGTGGGGGAAGGAATAGAAAAAGAAGTAAGGGTAAATGACCTTGTTTTAAATCATTATCCAGACCTTAATAAGTCGAGAGGACAATACCTCCCTTTATTAGAATTATCTGCTAAAGAAAATTCAGAGGATGACAGAATTGTATTCTGGCTTGGAAGAGAATATTTATATTATGGACAATATGAAGCATGTATTCAAACCTTAAAAAAGCATTTGGCTATGCCAAGTGCCAGTTGGGATGAAGAGAGATGTGCTTCTATGCGGTTTATTGCACAGGCCTATCAGCAGCAGGGAGATTTAGGTGAAGCTAAAAAGTGGATTTACAGGGCTGTTGCAGAATGTCCGAGTGTCAGGGAGCCTTATCTGCAGATGGCCAAACTTGGGTATATAGAAAAAAACTGGTCGCTTGTTTATCACATGACTGAGGAGGCTTTGAAAATTACACAAAAGACAGGGAGCTATCTTTTAGAAGTTGAAGCGTGGGGATATAGTCTTTATGATTTAGGTGCGCTTGCTTGTTATGAAATGGGACTTTATAAAAAAGCTTATATATACAGCAAGAAGGCATGTGAACTGGAGCCAGGGGATGAACGTTTAAAGAAAAATTTGGAATTTATAAAACAAAAACAATAGGGGTTGATTATTAAGCTCAAACAAATCCTCCCGCTCAAATAAATTATTGTGAATAATTTATTTGAGCGGGAGGATTTGTTTTTAAGGAATTATTTAACAGCCTTATACTTATTTTCAATTAATTTAAGGTTATTGATCAGACGCTCATCATCAGGAGCAAGACGGGCAGCTTCTTTGGCATGAACAATGGCTTCGTGATAACGTCCTGTATAATAACAGCTAAGTGCGGCGAGATCATATACTGTTTCGTCCCAAGCGAAACTCTCATTATAATGACGTGGGGATTTTATTTTTATTTCAAGCGCCAAATGTGTCATAAGATAAACAAGGTTCCAATCCTTCTCTTTATAGGCAAGCCGAGCCATTTCAACATAAGCTTCACGCATATCTGGAGCTTCAGCTATAGCCCTTAGAAGCCATGCTTTAGCTTCAAGAGGATTGCCAAGAGAGGCATAGCTATTTGCGATATAGCGCATTGCAAAGCTTCTTTCTTCTTTCCACAATGAAGAAGGGAGCGCTAAGTATTCATTTAGCGTCTTAATAACATTTTCCCACTGTCCTGCAAAGTAATATTCTCTTCCGAGATAGTGCATATTTCTAGAATCCCCAGGATTTTCATCCACTGCTAGTTTGAGGAGTTCTAAGTTAAAACTTCTTGATTTGGTCATATCTGGATAGTGTTCAACAACAAATCCTTCCGCGAGAACCCAATTCTCTTGACCTTCACCTAAGAATTTTAAAACTTCATGTGTAGGGTAAATCCAAGTATAGTTATGTCTTGCATGTATTCGGTGTTGATAAAACTGAACGGCTGGAGAACCATCTTTATTAAAACTCCAAATGTAAAGATAATTTGCGCGATGGGTATCGGGCTGCCATACTTTTTCCAGGGCTTCGCGCCACCCAGGAAGCAAGACTTCATCTAAATCTATAGCTACACATATATCGACATCTTCAGGAATGAATTTTAGACATTCATTACGAGCGACGTCAAAGCGCCATGGCGTAACAGGAATGGAATAGACAAGAGCGCCACAACTTTTTAAAATGTCAACTGTATTGTCGGTCGATCCCGTATCACCTATTACAACAACATCTGCATCTTTAATACTATCCATACAACGCTTTGCAAATTGCTCTTCATTTTTACATACAGCATAAACACATATTTTATATTGCCCCATTAAAACACCTCTTTAATATTACATTTGTTTAAGTTCATTACCATTATATGAAGGAGCAGCTATAAAATGACATAAGACAACCTTCCAGCTAAAATTTGAGATTTTTGATTAAAAAAACAAGTTTTTTGATGTTATAGGTGCTAATTAGCACGGATTTTAGTGAAATACATATTATATTAGTAGAAAATCAGCGCTGCCGTTTTTTGTGCAGCCAGAAAAGGTAGGGAGGAGATAAGACGAATGAGAGATGATAAATATTGGGGAAGACTAAAGAATATCTACTATGATAATTTCTACAGTGATAATTGTTTTTATGATGAGTGTTATAAAGATGACTGTTGTGAACCTTGTTGCTGTGAAGGGCCACCAGGGCCAAGAGGAAAAAGGGGACCAACAGGACCAACAGGCCCAACGGGACCAACCGGAGGAGTAGGACCAACAGGACCAACGGGACCAACGGGACCAACCGGAGGCGTAGGACCAACGGGACCAACAGGACCAACAGGACCAACAGGACCAACGGGACCAACCGGAGGCGTAGGACCAACGGGACCAACCGGAGGCGTAGGACCAACAGGACCAACAGGACCAACGGGACCAACAGGACCAACAGGACCAACGGGACCAACCGGAGGCGTAGGACCAACAGGACCAACGGGACCAACCGGAGGCGTAGGACCAACAGGACCAACGGGACCAACGGGAGGCGTAGGGCCAACAGGACCAACGGGACCAACTGGAGGCGTAGGGCCAACAGGACCAACGGGACCAAC
>CALJNR010000022.1 GCA_937981575.1 uncultured Clostridia bacterium
GGCATAGCAGAGTAGCCAAGTCTGGATCTGATAAACGCTGAAGGCATCTAAGCGTGAAGCAGACCTCAAGATAAGACTTCCCATTCCGAAAGGAAGTAAGACCCCTTAGAGACTATGAGGTTGATAGGTTGGAGCTGTAAGTGTAGTAATACATGTAGGTGACCAATACTAACGGTTCGAGGGTTTGACCTAAAAATAATAATAGGTTAAATATAAAGATTGTGTTTAGTTTTGTGAGTATAAATGTTGACATGAGTCACTACATTTGATATACTACTCATGCATTCCTCGATAGCTCAGCGGCAGAGCATTCGGCTGTTAACCGAAGGGTCGTAGGTTCGAACCCTACTCGGGGAGTTTAAGTTTCATCAATTGAAACAGAAGGCCCATTGGTCAAGCGGTCAAGACACCGCCCTTTCACGGCGGTAACAGGGGTTCGATTCCCCTATGGGTCATTGCTTAATGATTTAAGCAGATAGCAAACTAAATATGCCGACGTGGCACAATTCATATCGAGACCGCAGTTTGGTCGAGAGGCAGAGGTACTCTGCCAAGTGAGCCACTAAAGTATAAGCAAACTAAATATGCCGACGTGGCTCAATTGGCAGAGCAGCTGACTTGTAATCAGCAGGTTATCGGTTCGAGTCCGATCGTCGGCTTTAGATGTGGACCCTTAGCTCAGTTGGTTAGAGCATCCGGCTCATAACCGGACGGTCCTGGGTTCGAGTCCCCGAGGGTCCATCTAAATATATTTATTGATTTTAAGGCCCAGTGGTACAGATGGTTAGTACGCCGCCCTGTCACGGCGGAGGTCGAGGGTTCGAGCCCCTTCTGGGTCGTTTTAGTAAATTTTATTCAACTTAATAGCATTTACTAAGAATTTGGTCGCTTAGCTCAGCTGGGAGAGCATCTGCCTTACAAGCAGAGGGTCATAGGTTCGAGCCCTATAGCGACCATGATATGCCCGAGTGGCGGAACTGGCAGACGCACAGGACTTAAAATCCTGCGGGACTTACCTCCCGTACCGGTTCGATTCCGGTCTCGGGCATATTTTTTTGCTTTTTAAGAAGTGGTATTATTATGTGCGCATAGCTCAGCTGGATAGAGCGTCTGACTACGGATCAGAAGGTCGAGGGTTCGAATCCTTTTGCGCACGTTTCTTATTTTATAGTTAATATTTAATTGAATAAATGATTTATATTATGTGTGCATAGCTCAGCTGGATAGAGCGTCTGACTACGGATCAGAAGGCCGAGGGTTCGAATCCTTCTGCGCACGTTTTTTTATTGCAAGAATTTAGGAGAATATAATTTGCGCAGGGCACACTTTCAATTTTCATAAAAAGATTGACATTGAGATAAAATATGTATATTATATAAATAATTAAATAACGTGCATTAAAAGGGAGTAGTATAAAATATAGTATCAACATCGCGATTTTAAATCTGGTACTATATACCTAACAATAGGTTATGAGACTTTTAATATAATCATAGAAATTGTTTCTTTGGTTATATTAAAGGTCTTTTTTATTTATACTAATCCAGTAATGCACCTTTAAAAAACCTGAAAGGAAGTTGTTATGGAGAAGTTTTTTAATCTGTCAAAACAAGAAGTATTTACAGCGTTAAAGGGGGGAATAGAAGGACTAACCTCTGAAAAAGCAGAAGAAAGGCTTAAGCAGTATGGAGAAAATGTTCTGGCTGAAAAAAAGAAGAAGAATGTTTTTCAAGTATTTCTTGAGCAGTTTAAGGATTTGTTAGTCCTTATTTTAATAGGTGCAGCTATTATTTCTTTGGTATCAGGAAATATTGAAAGTACGGCTGTAATCTTTGGAGTCATCTTGCTGAATGCCTTACTTGGCACATTCCAGCATTTCAAAGCTAAGCAGTCTTTAGAGAGTCTTAAAGCTCTAGCCGCACCTGCTGCAAAGGTACTTAGGGAGGGGAAAAAATCAGAAATACCGTCAAAAGATATTGTGCCAGGTGACATTGTTATATTAGAAGCCGGAGATCTTGTTTCAGCTGATGGTCGTATAATTGAAAATTATTCACTTCAAGTTAACGAGAGCTCTTTAACTGGGGAGTCAGAAAGCGTAAATAAAACGGATGATAAAATCGAAGAGGAAGAAGTGGCACTTGGTGACCAAAAAAATATGGTATTTTCTGGGTCACTTGTTACTTACGGAAGAGCGCTTGTGATAGTAACAGCTACAGGCATGCAGACTGAACTTGGCAAGATTGCAAGTTTGATGAATGCAACGGAGGAAAAGAAAACACCGCTTCAAATAAGCTTAGATGAGTTTAGTAAAAAACTGGCTGTGATTATTCTGGCAATATGTACACTAATCTTTGTGTTAAGTATCTACAGGGAAATGCCTATTTTAGATTCACTAATGTTTGCAGTGGCTCTGGCTGTTGCAGCTATTCCCGAGGCACTTAGTTCTATTGTAACTATCGTACTTGCTTTAGGCACACAGAAAATGGCAAAAGAAAGTGCTATTATGAAAGAGCTTAAAGCGGTTGAAAGTCTAGGCAGTGTATCTATTATCTGTTCAGATAAAACAGGGACATTAACTCAGAATAAAATGACAGTCAAATCTTTATATATTAACGGACAAATACTTGAGGATAAACAATTGAACCTTAAACATAAGGTTGATGAATATATGATAAAGGCCTGTGTCCTTTGTAATGATTCAGTCACTCATGATCAAAAAGAAGTAGGAGACCCTACAGAGGTAGCCTTGGTTAATTTATCAGAAAAGTACGCTATAGATGAAATTGAAATGCGTGATGTGATTAAGAGGTTAGGGGAAATTCCTTTTGATTCTGATAGAAAACTAATGAGCACCCTGCATAAAATAGATGGAAGGTTTGTTTTATTTACTAAAGGGGCATGTGATGTACTATTTAATAGATTAAGCTTTATTCATACCCACGATGGTGTCAGAGAAATTATGCAGAAAGATTTAGAAGATGCAAGAATGGCTAATCAAAATTTCTCAGAGAATGGGCTTAGGGTACTTGGTTTTGCTTATAAGATATTAGATCAGCGAAAAACACTAGAACTAGAAGATGAAAATAATTATATCTTCTTAGGACTTGTATCTATGATAGACCCTCCAAGGATTGAATCAAAAGATGCTGTTGCAGATTGTATCAAAGCAGGGATTAAGCCTGTAATGATTACAGGGGATCATAAGGTTACGGCATCCAGTATAGCTAAGCAGATTGGTATACTTAAGGAAAAGGATAAGGCTCTAGAAGGGGTAGAACTGGATAAAATGACAGATGAGGAGCTGGATGAAAACTTAGAGAGTCTATCGGTTTATGCGAGGGTTTCTCCAGAGCATAAAATTAGAATTGTAGATGCTTGGCAACGAAAAGGCAAAATCGTAGCGATGACAGGGGACGGGGTTAATGATGCACCAGCACTTAAAAAGGCAGATATAGGCATAGCAATGGGGATTACGGGGACAGAAGTATCTAAAGATGCTGCATCAATGATTTTAACAGATGACAACTTTGCTACAATTATTAAAGCTGTAACAAACGGAAGAAATGTTTATAATAATATAAAGAATGCTATTCACTTTTTGTTATCTGGAAACACTGCAGGGATATTTGCAGTACTTTATACATCACTGCTTGGACTTCCTATACCCTTTGCGCCTGTACAGCTTTTATTTATTAATTTAGTAACTGATAGTCTGCCGGCTATAGCCATTGGAATAGAAAAATCAGATCAGGATCTTATTAAAAATAAGCCAAGGGATACTAATAAGTCAATACTAACAAAAACATTGCTTCAAACAATAGTAACAGAAGGATTAATCATTGCAATTTTCGCGCTGGCTGCTTTTTATATAGGACTCCAGGGCGGTGCAGCACCGCTAGCTGGTACGATGGCCTTTGCGACTTTATGTTTAGCAAGGCTGTTTCATGGGTTTAACTGCAGAAGTTCTAAATCCTTGTTTAAGTTAGGACTTTTTTCTAATCCACATAGTGTTTTAGCTTTTATAGTAGGTATGCTCTTATTAAATGGTGTACTGTTTATACCAGGGCTTCAGCATCTCTTTGAAACAGCAACGCTAAATGGCCACCAAATTATTACAGTATATCTTTTAGCTGCTGGCCCCACTTTTATTATTCAAATGTTTAAGCTAATTAGAGAGAGAATACTAAAAAGCTGAATATAGTTAAGCTTACAAGACATATGAGACAAAACAATAAAATCAAAGTTAATTAAATATTTTTATTACAAAAGGGGAAACGGTGAAATATGTTATCAAGAGTGGAAGTGTGGTATGACAAAGCGGGAAAAATAATAATTCATTCATCTATATTTTTATTTATTGTTTATGTACTTTTTAATTATATGTTGGAAGTGGCAGCCCCTTTTATAGTTGCATGGGGACTGGCTTCTTTATTGAATCCAGCAGTAACCTGGCTTAAGAGAACTGCCAAAGTTCCAAGAGGATTGGGTACAGTGCTGAGTATGCTGACAATACTAAGTTCAGTGTTTGGAGTCATAACGATACTCTTTAGGCAGCTGTGGCAGCAGATTGTTACATTTGCGGAAAACTTTCCTTATTATCAAAAACAGGTTATTTTAATGATTCCTATACTTGAAAAGCGACTGGAGCAGCTTCAAGATGCAGCACCTTTTCCAGAAACTTTATCAACTTTAGATGGTATCCTTAATGAGCTGCTTAGCAGTGTTGGCAACTTTATTCAGACATTGATTGCTTGGGTATATGATATAGCTTCTAAGCTTCCAAATGTGATTATTTTCATTGTAGTTGTTCTAATAGGAACTTTCTTTATGACTAGAGACTATGAGATGATCAAATCTTTTGTAAAGGCTCAGGTGCCCCAAAAAACATCTGATAGACTGCGCATGCTTCAAGAAAGGCTGCTTGGAGCACTTGGTGGATATATCAGAACACAGCTTATCATGATGAGTATTGTTTTTATCATCTGCCTAGGCGGGTTATTAATTATCCATGCGCCATATGTTTTTCTTATTAGCCTGTGTATCGCAGTGTTTGATGCGCTCCCGGTATTTGGAAGCGGTGCTATTCTTATGCCATGGGCCATTTACAGTATGATTATAGGAGACTACAGTACTGGAATGGGCCTTTTAACGATATATGGTATTATATTTTTAGCAAGACAAATGATAGAGCCTAGAATACTATCTGGTCAGATAGGACTATATTCCCTAGTTACAATTATGGCTATGTATGCAGGGTACAAAGTTATTGGCGTACTGGGACTTATAATAGGGCCTATTAGTATTATTATCTTGTTGACCTTTCAAAAAACCGGAATGTTGCCATCATTTAAAAGTGTAGAAGAAGAACATTCAAAAGCCCATGAAAAGATATTTACTAGTAGTTAAGGATACCCTATAATAAGGTTACAAATAACTGTCAGGAGATAAGTATGAAGGCTATAAAAATAAGTTCGGTTTGGATTTGTATTATGGCATGTGCTATGTGCACAGCAGGCAGCATGTTTTATATATTACAGCGTTATATAGCCGTACCGTATTTCGTAACTGCGGGAACTAAAGTAATCTTTTTTGGCATTTTGCCCATGGCATATTTCAAATGGATAGAGCATAGACCTTTAAAAGAAATGCTTTATCTTAAGAGCAGAAAAAAGCAGCTTATTGAGGCGGGGCTTTTAGGGTTAGGGATTATGTTTATTATTCTTATGACTTATTTAGTCTTGCAGATGTATATAGATTTAGACTTAATCGCCGAAGAGCTTATGAAAGCCTCTAGTATCAATCCGGCGACGTTTCCATTTATTGCACTTTACATTATATTTGGCAACTCGTTCTTAGAAGAATACTTTTTTAGGGGTTTTATCTTTTTAAATCTCTGTCAAAAAGGAAACAAAAAGCTGGCTTATATTTTTTCAGCTCTTCTTTTTGCCATTTATCATGTAACTATTTTTAAAAGCTGGTTCAGCCCTGTTATTATCATCCTTGCTTTAATAGGGCTTTTCATAGGAGGACTTATCTTTAATGCCATCAACATCAGGCAAAAGAGCATTATTAATTCGTGGATTATCCACATATTCGCAGATGTTGCTATTATACTTATAGGTATCAAAATGTTTTATTTATAATCAAAAAACGCATCTTCCGAGACAGGAAGATGCGTTTTTTGATTATATTATATACCAGATTTATCTCTTTTCATATTATTTTTCTTTAAAGGTTGGATCTTGGACATAAATCCCTGCCAGCTTCTGCACGCCGCGGGGAATAGCATCTTTTGAATTTTTCCAGTCTGCGTCACTGTTCTTATAATCGTATTTATCAATAAACCAAGAAATGTCGCCTTCGATGCGCTTGAGGTTTTCCTTCATTTTGCTAAATAACATAGGATAAAACTCTTCTTTTTGTTTAGAAGACAGCTTAGTTTCTGCCATAGCCATGAGATCCCCAAAATGAGATACACAAAAACCTTTGCAGCTTGTAAAGAGTTTTTTAAAGTCTTCATTATGGGTTATAAGATGAAAGAAAGTACTCATATATCTTTCGAAATTTTTATTGATGCTGTCACAGATATAGCAGCTTTGATCCTGCATCTTTGTCCAGCTGCTTAGCTGATTGAGTGAATCAGATGGGCTATTTTTTGTTTTAAACTTGGATAATAGACTTGACTTAGAGGGAGAAAAAGCTTCCAGCTGTTTTTCGAGCTCTTTTTGAAGCTTAACATAATGGGTATGAAGCATCAGTGCCATGCCAAGACGGTTGCCATATTCATACATTTTCTTATAGTGTTCTTTGCAAAAACCCATATGATCTGTGACTTCTCTGATATCATCTTCCATATAAGCGCAGCCTAGTATAAAAGAAATAGCATCTTGCTCAAGTTTGCGTTTGATAAAACAAAAGGGACATTCATCGTCTGCCTTAAATGCATCTGTTAAAGGGATCGTATAAATGGTATCTTTCATAGAAATTCTCCTTAGGATCATTTTATAAGATAAAAAAGTCCGCCTTGATAGCAAGGAATTAAACTTTTACATGCCCGTGTGTATGCGGACGCTTCTTGTATATTATAACATATAAAAGCTGAATAATGAAAATTTTTGTAAACAGTACGTATTAATCCTATTCAAAGAGGTTATTAATACGTATAATGGAAATAATAGCTAAGGAATGAATTGTAAAGGGCGTGTTAACATGAATAATGTGATAATGCTTAAGAATTTAGATCACTTTAATATCAGTCAAATATTAGAAAGCGGACAAGTTTTTCGGTTTCAAAAAATAACTGACAGCAGCTATCTATTAAGTGCTAAGCAAAAACTCATCAAAATCGTTCAGCAGCCAGAAAGCAGTACGGCACTTATTTATAATGCTAATTTAAGTGAAGCTTGGGAAGTATGGAAAGATTATTTGGATCTTGAAACAGATTATGAGGGCATCACCACGAAGCTTAAGCAAAAAGATGAGTATTTATCTGAAGCAATAGATTTTGGCCAGGGGATACGCATCTTAAAACAGGATCCGTGGGAGATGCTTATATCTTTTATTTTGTCCCAAAACAAGGCTATACCCCATATTAAGCAATGTATCAGCAATATTTCAGAACGCTTTGGATTTCCTATTGATGAGTATGACGCGGAAGGGAAAACTTATTATACCTTTCCGACGGCTAAAGAGCTGTCAAGAGCAACAGAAGAAGAACTAAGAAGCTGTAAAGTAGGCTTTAGAGCGCCTTATATCCTAGATGCCTGCCGGAAGATTCTAGGTGGAGAAGTCATCTTAAATGATCTTTATGCCCTTTCAGCTGAGGAGGCTAAAGAAAAGCTGATGTTCATTAAAGGAGTCGGGCCTAAAATAGCCGATTGCATTTTGTTATTTGCTTATGCTAAAACAGAGGTATTTCCGACTGATGTATGGATTAAAAGAGTAGTTGAAGGGTTATACTTTAAAGGTCGGGAAATGAGACATCAGGATATACAGCAATTTGCAAAAGAGTATTTCGGGAATTTAGCCGGTTATGCCCAGCAATACCTGTTCTTTTATGGCAGAGAAAAGCAATTATTCAAGCATTAAAAATTAAAAACAAGAGAAAAACTCCAAAATAAAAAGAAATTTAAAGAAAACAGATAAAAATGGATTAAAAAATAGTAAAAACGTAAAAAATACCATTTGCATAAATGGAAATTATACCATAATATTATAACTGTAATTAGCACTCTATACAGGTGAGTGCTAACAAAACTTAAAAATAACCATATAACGATATAAAAGGAGGTATTTTTAATGAATTTAAAACCATTAGCTGACAGAGTTGTTATCAAACACCTCGAAGCAGAAGAAAAAACAAAATCAGGGATCATCTTAACAGGTACAGCAAAGGAAAAACCACAGGAAGCTGTAGTAGTAGCAGTAGGACCAGGTGGAATCGTAGATGGTGAAAAAGTAGAGATGCAAGTAAAAGTTGGAGATAAAGTAATTTATTCCAAATATGCCGGAACAGATGTGACTGTAGATAAAGAAGAATATGTTATCGTGAAACAAGGCGATATCTTAGCAATAGTAGAATAGTTTAAAGGGAGGAAATATAAAAATGGCAAAGCAAATTCGTTTTGGATTAGAAGCTAGAAAATCACTTCAATCAGGAGTTGATCAGTTAGCAGACGCAGTAAAAGTAACACTTGGACCAAAAGGCCGTAACGTTGTATTAGATAAATCATTTGGCATACCTCTTATCACAAATGACGGGGTATCTATTGCAAAAGAAATTGAGCTTGAAGACCCATTTGAAAATATTGGTGCTCAGCTTGTAAAAGAAGTTGCAACTAAAACTAACGACGTAGCAGGAGACGGTACAACAACAGCTACAGTACTAGCTCAAGCTATGATTACAGAAGGTCTTAAAAATATTGCAGCAGGTGCAAACCCAATTATCGTTCGTCGCGGTATGCAGGCAGCAACAACTGTAGCAGTTGATGCGATCAAATCAATGAGCAAACCTGTGGACAGCAAAAATCATATTGCAAGAGTAGCAGCTATCTCAGCAGGAGATGATGAAGTAGGAAATCTTATCGCTGATGCAATGGAAAAAGTATCAAACGATGGGGTTATTACTGTAGAAGAATCTAAAACAATGACTACTGAACTTGATGTAGTAGAAGGTATGCAGTTTGATAGAGGTTATTTATCAGCTTATATGGTAACAGATACTGAAAAAATGGAAGCTGTTATGGAAAACCCATATATCTTAATCACAGATAAAAAAATCTCAAATATCCAAGAAATCCTTCCAATTCTTGAACAAATCGTTCAAACTGGCGCACGTCTTCTGATCATTGCTGAAGATGTAGAAGGTGAAGCACTTGCTACACTTGTAGTAAACAAATTACGTGGCACATTTAACTGTGTTGCTGTTAAAGCACCAGGTTTTGGTGACAGAAGAAAAGAAATGCTTCAAGATATCGCTGTTCTTACAGGCGGTACAGTTATTTCAGAAGAAGTAGGCTTAGACCTTAAAGAAGCTGGTATCGAGCATTTAGGCCGTGCAGCAAGCATCAAAGTAAACAAAGAAAACACAGTTATCATTGATGGGGCTGGAAATAAAGCTGATATTGCAAATAGAGTGGCTCTTATCCGCCGTCAAATTGAAGAAACGACTTCTGATTTCGACAGAGAAAAACTTCAAGAAAGACTTGCAAAACTTGCAGGCGGCGTAGCTGTTATCAAAGTTGGAGCTGCAACTGAAACAGAAATGAAAGAAAGAAAACTTCGTATTGAAGACGCACTTGCAGCAACTCGTGCAGCTGTAGAAGAAGGGATTATTGCAGGAGGCGGAAGCAGCTACATTCATGTCATTAAAGAAGTTGAAAAGCTGATTGCAGAAAAAACTGGCGATGAAAAAACAGGAGTGCGTATTATTTTAAAAGCTTTAGAATCTCCTCTTCGTCAAATCGTTTCTAATGCAGGACTTGAGCCAGCTGTTATTATCAATAAAGTAAAAGAACTTGCAAAAGGTATGGGCTTCAATGCACTGACTGAAGAATACGTAGATATGATTGAAGATGGTATTATTGATCCAACTAAAGTAACAAGAAGTGCACTTCAAAATGCAACTTCTGTTGCAGCTACATTCTTAACAACAGAATGCATCGTAGCAGATATCAAATCAAATGAACCAGCTATGCCAGCCGGCGGAATGGGCGGCATGGGCGGAATGGGTATGATGTAATTTAATAACTGCTAATCTACCTATTCAAAATCCAATAATAGATTATTAAGAGTGTTTACAATTATAATTGTAAACACTCTTTTTTTAGTCAAAAAGGAGAAATATTTAATACACTTTAAAAAAAGAGTGAAGATATTAACGAATTTAAATTTTCTTTATAATATTGTTTTAAAATAAACTAAAATAGTTTACAATAGTATAAAATGAAAACAATTGATAACTATTATCAAAAAAACAGGATCTATGGAGGCATACATGAAAAAACTTGGAGTAAAAGTCATATTAAGTATTTCTATTCTTGTTGGATTAATTGTCATCACTTTATCAGCTTTTTCTTACGGGCAGGCTGAAAAGAATCTTAAGGAGATAAAAGAAAATCTCGTAGAAGGCTCACTAAGCTCACAGATTCATTTGGTAGAGAGCTATATGCTTAAAGAGCTTGGAGAGATGAACTATGATAACAATACCCTTTATGATGAAAAGTATCAAAAAGTTGAAGAGCGAGAAGATATCATCAAGCAAATCTATGAATGGACCCATGCAGATGTTACACTGTTTGTAAAAGAAGGCTCAGAGTTTAGACGTCTTTTGACTACAATTCTTAATGAAGATGGGACAAAGGCAGTAGGGACTAATCTAGACCCTGCCTCACAAGCTTATGAAGCAGCCCAAAAAGGAGAGAACTATACTGGGACGGCAAATATATTAGGCAAAGAGTATCTGGCGATTTATAAACCCCTTAAAAATGATTCGGGCGAAGTGATAGGTATTTTATTTTTAGGAGAATCTCAAAAAAACCTCGACTTTTTAAATCATATTATCGGCAAACAAAAGAGGGGTTTTATGGTTCTTGGGGTGATATTTTTAGCGATGGGGATTTTGATTGCTTACTTTATGGCGGGAAGCATAGTAAACCCTATCGTTAGAGCAACTAAGTATTCAGAGGAAATTGCAGGATTGAACCTGACAACTAGCCTTCCAGAGGGGATTCTAAATAGAAAAGACGAAATTGGCATTTTAGGAAAGGCACTGAGCAGTATTTCACTTGAGCTTAGAAACTTTATTATGCACTGCGAAAAGATTTCGGCAAAAGTACATAAAAACTCAGAGTTTCTAAGTGAAGTAACAACATCTTTCAGCCATTCATTTAGTCAGATTGCACAGGTTACAGAAGGCTTAGCCGAAGCTGATACTATTCAAAGCCAGAATCTTGCTGAAGGGGCTATGGAGGTAACAAGCCTAGGATCACTTATAGAAGATAGTAAGAATGACATTAGCAGTTTATCTCTTTCAGCTAAGAAAATTATTCAGCTGAAGGAAGATGGGGCCGAGGCTATTGGAAACGTTATTATCCATAACAGAAAGAGCAATGAACTTATTGAGAATATACAAACGATTATTATGAATACAAATGCTAAGGTTAATCATATTAAAGAAGCCAGTACACTCATTGAAAACATTTCAAGACAGACTAACCTTTTAGCACTTAATGCTTCTATTGAGGCGGCAAGAGCAGGAGAAAACGGCAAAGGCTTTGCGGTTGTATCAGAAGAAGTTAAGGTCCTAGCTGAGCAGTCAGCACACATTACAGAACAGATTAAACAAATTATTGATGAGCTGACGACAGAAAGTAGTTCGGCGGTGCAGATGATTAACAGCAGTTTTGCAATCATGGAAGGACAGACCCAAAGTATAGATGAAGCAAAAGATAAGTTCACAGGCATATCAGAGGCTATTGACACAACAGAAAAAATAGTAGCAACAGTAAAAGAAAATCAGGAACACATGAGCAAAAATAAAAATAAGATTGTGGCAATGATCGAAAAGCTTGCGGCCATTTCAGAAGAAAATACAGCCTCAACAGAAGAAGTGGCAGCCAGCATCAAATCGCAGGACGAATCTTTACAAGATATTAAAGATTTGGCATCAGATCTTAATGGGGTTGTAGAAAGAATGAACGATCAATTTAAAAAGTTCACGCTCTAATAATCAAACGATAAACTAAAAAAACCAGCTGTATGATTACCAGCTGGTTTTGATATGTAAAGAGCTTATACTGGAACGAAGAGTCCCAAAGCCCCAATAGCCAATACGACAAAAGCAAAAATGATTCTATAAATGGCAAATACTTTCATTGGCTTTTTCGTGAGGAAATTTAGAAAACCGTCAATAACAACAAGTGCTACAACAAAAGATACTATAAATCCAATGCCTAAAGAAATCCATTCCATAGGAGAAAGCTTAGCCTGCATCTCAAGGATATTTAGAATACTTTGGCCAAACATAACGGGAATGGCAAGGAAAAAAGAATATTCAGCAGCTGCAACAGTAGAAAAACCAGCTACCCATCCCCCTATAATGGTAGAAGCAGAGCGGGACACACCAGGTACGATAGATAGAACCTGAAAAGCGCCGACGATAATAGCCTGCCAAGGGGTAATTGAAGTTTCAGATAAAGAACGGTTATGCTTAGTCCGGAGCTTGCTCTCAGCATAAAGCATCCATACACCGCCTATAAATAAAGCACATGCAACTGTAAGCGGATTAAACAGTTTTTCTTTAACTAGGCTATTGTATTTGATGCCGATGATACCAGCGGGAATGCAGGAAATCAAAACCATACTCCAAAAGTAAAATCCGCTGTCTTTAAGGGCTGTCTTTTTACTAGGAAATAAGTTTTTAATCGTATCAATGATCTTATTGCGATATAAGACGATAACGGCAAGAATAGCCCCAAGCTGAATAACCATGTTAAACATATCAACATAAGCCTTATCGGCATTATCATAAAACTTAAGGAGATTGGCAAAGATAATAAGATGACCTGTAGAGGATACAGGCAGAAATTCCGTCATTCCTTCTACTACACCAAGCAGCAGAGCCTTTAAAGCGAATAATAAATCCAAAGTAGTTGCCTCCTAACAAAGATATATGTTCTCACTCATTATACCTATATTATCATATGAGAACAAGCTTTGTATTTATTACTCTATTATTACATTTCACAAATATCTATCAAATATAATGGATTAGCTGTTGAAAAATCTTCAGTTTTATAGTATTTTTAATATAAACAATTCAATACTAAGGGATAAGAAAGGATACACTTATGGCAGAAACCTTTAAAGAATATCTTATTAAACAAAAGAAGTCTACGATGGATACAGCTGCTCAGGCAGGGATCGTTATCGCTGCAGCTATCGTTATTATGATTGGTTTTACACCAGGACTGCCTTTTATTGGGCCGATTATTATTTTAGTTACACTTTTTGCAGCAGTTACTTTTTTTAATAGATTTAATAAGGAATACGAATATATTTTAACGAACAATGAGTTAGATATAGATGTTATCTATAATAAATCGAAACGCAAAAGAGTTATCACTGTTAATATGAAAAGTATTGAAATCATGGCGAGTATTCACGATACAGCAAAAAGTCATGAACTTCAAAAAGGCAATAAGGTAATTAATGCAAGTGATGGAAAAAATGGAGCCGATACGTATGCGATCATTTTTTCAAAAGATAGTGCGCTGTATAAAGTCCTTGTTACGCCTAATGAAAGCTTTTTAAATGAAATGTATAAACAAGCACCGCATAAGGTGTTTAAAAAGGTATAAGCTATAGTAATATAGCTTATATTTTTTTACATGTTTTTTCGGTAAAAGGATAAAGAAAAATACAAAATAAACAATTATTTTAAGGATTGGTGAGATATCTTGACAAGCTATAAATAGATATGGTAAAGTGTACAAAAACTTATATTATTGTTTTATCGTTCGATTTTTGTTTTCACTTGTAATGACTAATAGATTTTCAGGAGGCAAAGGCATGTCAAAGATATTAAAAGAAGGTATTACATTTGATGATATCCTGCTCGTTCCTAATTATTCAAATGTTTTGCCTAAGGATGTAGCTTTAAACACAAAGCTTACAAAGAAAATCACGATTAACATTCCTATCATGAGCGCAGGAATGGATACTGTAACAGAAGCCCATATGGCTGTTGCAATAGCCCGTCAGGGAGGCATTGGAATTATTCATAAAAATATGTCTATTCAAGAACAGGCTGATGAAGTAGATAAAGTAAAACGTTCAGAAAATGGTGTTATTACAGACCCATTCTTTTTATCTCCAGAGCATTATGTATATGAAGCAAATGAACTCATGGCTAAATACAGAATATCAGGAGTTCCTATCACAGAAGGCATGAAGCTTGTAGGAATTTTGACCAACAGAGACCTTCGTTTTGAAACCAACCATAACCGTAAAATCAAAGAAGTAATGACAAGTAAAAATCTTATTACTGCGCCGGAAGGAACAGATCTTATCCAGGCAAAACAAATACTTGCTGATCATCGTATCGAAAAGCTTCCTATTGTAGATAAGGAAGGCAACTTAAAAGGTTTAATTACGATAAAAGACATCGAAAAGGCTATTATGTATCCGCAGTCAGCTAAAGACTCTCAGGGAAGACTTTTAGCAGGCGCTGCAGTTGGAGTAACAGGAGACGTATTAGACAGAGTAGATGCTTTAGTTGCAGCTAAGGTAGATGTTATAACGGTAGATACAGCCCATGGACATTCTCAAGGGGTTATTGATACTGTTAAAAAGATAAAAGCTAAATACCCAGAGCTTCAGATTATAGCAGGCAATGTGGCAACAGCCGCTGCTACGTTAGCGCTTATTGAAGCAGGCGCAGATGCGATTAAAGTAGGTATCGGACCAGGATCCATCTGTACAACCCGTGTTGTAGCAGGGGTTGGGGTTCCTCAGATTACAGCTGTAGAAGACTGCGCCGAGGCAGCAAGGCCTTATGGCGTACCTGTTATTGCAGACGGCGGAATCAAATATTCAGGTGATATTGTAAAAGCTATTGGTATGGGTGCAAGCGTTTGTATGATGGGATCTATGCTTGCAGGCTGCGAAGAAAGTCCAGGAGAAATAGAACTTTATCAAGGTAGAAAATACAAAGTCTATAGAGGGATGGGTTCTATTGCAGCTATGGAAAAAGGCAGTAAGGACAGATATTTCCAAAGTGATGCCAAAAAACTCGTTCCAGAAGGCGTTGAAGGAAGAGTAGCTTATAGAGGCTATTTATCGGATACGATTTTTCAGCTTTTAGGAGGACTTCGCGCCGGAATGGGCTATGCAGGGGCCACAAGCATTGAAGAACTTCAGAAAAAAGCGACATTTGTAAAAATTACAAGTGCCGGGCTTAAAGAAAGTCACCCTCATGATATTCACATCACAAAAGAAGCACCAAACTATAGTATAGAATATTAAAATCTAAGGAGGAGCGTAAGCATGAAACATGAACTAGTTATAGTTCTTGACTTTGGTGGACAATACAATCAGCTTATTGCAAGACGTGTCAGAGAAAATAACGTTTATTGCGAAGTTATGCCATGGGATACAGAGCTTGAAAAGATTAAAGAAATAAATCCTAAAGCTATTATTTTTACAGGAGGGCCTTCAGTTGTTACAGAAGCAGATGCGCCTGTTGTTCAAAAAGAATTATTTGATCTTGGCATTCCTGTTTTAGGTATATGCTATGGTTCACAGCTGATGGGATACGTCCTTGGTGGTAAAGTAGCTAAGGCTGACCAAAGAGAATACGGCAAAACATCTATCAATGTATCACTCAATAACCCGCTTTTTAAAGACGTAGACGCAACGACAAGCTGCTGGATGAGTCATACTTACTTTATAAGTGAGCCGCCGTCAGGGTTTGAAATTATCGGAACAACAGAAACATGTCCGGTAGCTGCTATGGCGCACCAAGAAAAGAAACTGTATGGTGTACAGTTCCACCCAGAAGTTATGCATACCCCACAGGGTAATATCATGCTTAAAAACTTCCTATATGACATTGCAGGCTGCAAGGGAGATTGGATTATGTCTGACTTTGCAGAAGAATCTATTAAAGCGCTAAAAGAAAAATTAGGTGGTAAAAAAGTACTTTGTGCTTTATCAGGAGGGGTTGATTCTTCGGTTGCAGCAGTCCTTATTCATAAGGCAATCGGCAAAGATCTAACCTGTATTTTTGTTGATCACGGTCTTCTGCGTAAAGATGAGGGAGATGAAGTTGAACAAATCTTTACCAAAGAATTTGATATGAATCTTATTAGAGTGAATTGTGAAGATAGATTTTTAGAAAAGTTAGCGGGCGTAACTGATCCAGAAACAAAACGTAAAATCATCGGAGAAGAATTTATTCGTGTATTCGAAATAGAAGCTAAGAAGATAGGAACAGTAGATTTCCTTGTACAAGGAACGATCTATCCGGACGTTATTGAAAGCGGTACAAAAAATGCAGCGGTTATCAAATCCCATCATAATGTAGGAGGTCTTCCTGATTATGTTGATTTTAAAGAAATCGTAGAGCCGCTTCGTGACCTCTTTAAAGATGAGGTGCGTAATGTAGGCCGCGTGCTTGGCATTCCAGAGTTTTTAGTAGCACGTCAGCCTTTCCCAGGACCAGGCCTTGCGATCCGTGTCATTGGAGATATTACGAAAGAAAAACTGGATATGCTTCGTGAAGCAGATTATATCTACAGAGAAGAAATTGTAAAAGCTGGACTTGATAAAGAAATCGGACAATACTTTGCAGTGCTTACTAACCTTCGTTCAGTAGGGGTTATGGGTGATGAAAGAACTTATAGTTACACAGTAGCCCTAAGAGGGGTAGCAACTACAGACTTTATGACAGCAGACTGGGCAAGAATACCACACGATGTGCTCGCACATATCTCAAATCGCATCGTAAATGAAGTGCATGGGGTTAACCGTATCGTTTATGACATCACAAGCAAGCCACCAGCAACTATCGAGTGGGAGTAACAGAATAAAGCTATTGGCTTATGCTTTCTTGGCGTAAGTTGATATAAATATTTAAAAGTGGCTGTGACTTTGTGGAAGACAAGGTTGCAGTCACTTTTGCATTTATTATTTGTTTAAACAAAATTACTTTAGCATTTTCATAATCAGCCATTGCAAGTATTACTAAAATTCATTAACATAATATGTAAGAAATGAGCGGTACTTAAATTAAATAATTAGAAAATTTGTTTATTTTAATTATTTTTATGATTTAATTATTGTAAAAAATAGATAAGTATCATATACTGAAGATGAATTAATGATAAGATGAGGAGGATTAAAAAATGAAAAAGGCTATAAAAGTAAAGAACATTGCACATATCCAACAAATCAATCAAGTAGTAAGCAAATATCCATTTGATATATGGATTCATAGTAAGAGCGGAATGGTAGATGCAAAGTCTATTCTTGGAATCTTTGCACTCAGTTTAAATGAAGAATTATTTATTGTAACAGATGATGACGTGGACCCACGTAAACTTTATGCAGAATTAGCTGACTACATTGAGATTGAGAAATAAGAAAACTGATCTAAAAAAGAATGCGTATGAAATGCTGAAAAGAGTTATGGCTTTGTAAGTAATAAAGTCATAACTCTTTTTTTAATTGTAGATGATGTGACATTTAACAGCACAAAATAAATGTTTTAAAACAAATGGTAGTTAATCTATTAATCATTCATTATACAGAAGAGTTAATATTTTACCAAACTTCTGTATATAAAACATAGCCAGAAATGTTGTTGACAAAAAAAATATATGAATTCATAATAAATATTATAAAAATTAAGATAAAAAGTTATAACATTATAACATTTTTAGAGATGGAATTTTATGTAAAATTCTTGATAATTTTTGTTATTTTGATTATTTAAAAGTATCAATAAGCTCAGTTTAATTAGAATTATGAATTGTAGTTTTTACCAATATAAATCAATTCACTAGGGAGTATTGACTGAATAATTAATTGGAGTGCTAGATTGTTTATATATTAGGGGGCTGGGTATGAAGAAGTTATTACATTTACAAAGCTTAGTATGGATTGTGATAGGGTGCGGAGGATTGTTTTTATTTTCAGGCTGCCAAGGTGCAATAAGTAAGCAGGAGCAGGAGATAAAAGATAAGCGAACCATTGTTTTAGGTTTTGCACAAGTAGGCGCTGAAAGTTCATGGAGACTTAGCAATACTAAGTCTATAAAAGAAGAAGCGGCAGCTGAGGGCATGCAGCTTATGTACATAAATGCCGAACAAAAGCAGGAAAATCAGATTAAAGCCATAAGATCTTTTATTGCCTATCAAGTAGATGCAATACTCCTTTCGCCAGTCATAGAAACTGGGTGGGAAAATGTACTTCATGAGGCTAAGGCAGCTAATATACCCATTATATTAACAGATAGAGAAATAAAAACAGATGAGCCAGATCTCTATAGATCTTTTGTAGGTTCTGACTTTAAAAAAGAAGGTAAAATGGCCGGAAAGTTTCTGCAGAAGAAATTTCAAGATAAAACTCGGCAAGTTAATATCGTTGAGTTATATGGAACCATTGGTTCCTCGCCGGCAGAAGGAAGAAGTATTGGATTTAGAGAAGTTATTAAAGAGAATGCTCATTTCAAAGTAATATGCAGCCGCAGCGGAGATTTTATGCACTCTAAAGGAAAAGAAATTATGAGAGATATTTTAAATGAATATAAAGCAATAGATGTTCTTTATTCTCATAATGATTCAATGACACTCGGAGCTATTGAAGCCATGGAAGAAGTTGGGATGGTTCCTGGAAAAGATATTGTCATTATTACGATTGATGGAGAGCAAAAGGTAATAGATGCCTTAAAAGATGGCAAAGTAAATTGTGTCATAGAATGTAATCCTAAATTGGGCAAAGAGATTATTGATCTTACGAAGAAAGTATTAAATGGAGAAAATATTCCTCGGACTGTTTATGTAGAAGATGAAGTATTTACAGAGTGGGATGATTTATCTTTGATTTCTCCCAGAGGCTATTAGAAGATGGAGTCCCAAAAAAGGAAATTACGCCAAAGAAGCATAAAAGGACGATTAAAAAGCTCTTATTTTATTATTATTTCATTGCTTATTATTCCTTGTATTTTAAGCTGGATTTTTTTAAATATCTTTACGAATAAGTACAATAGACTTATTAGAAATATTGAAGAGGCAAATACGCTGAATAGTATTGTAAAAAGTGATATATCTAACGAAATGTGGAGTGTAGTGGTTGGACATAAGATGTTTGAAGAAGGCAAACAATATGAGATGATTAATAGTGTTAATAATGTCCTTGATACGCTGATTAGTCATACAAATGACCAAAAGGGCAAACAGCTTATAGAAGTGGCGCAAAGAACAATGCTTACCCTTAGAACATACGTAGATAAAGTTGGGATGCAGATTAGCAATAATGAAAGAGTGGAAGAGAGTGAAAAACTCCTAGAGGAAATTAGGGGAGTATCTATTTTAGTATCTGACGTCTTACAGGAATTCATCTTTGTAGAAATAGAGGATATCGGAAGGGTAAATAGATCCATTCAAACCATTACATTTATAAGTACTTTACTCGTTGCTTTGGTTTTTGGAGTTGTTATTCTCCTTGCTGTTAGAGGGTTCAAAACTGTTAATTATACGATAAGCTTTCCGATTTTAAAATTGGAGTATATGGCTAGGGTAATTGCTGAAGGAGACCTATCTGTAAGAGTGCAAGAACCGGAAGTTGAGGAACTGCAGGATCTTACCGAAAGTCTTAATATTATGGCTGAAAGAATAAAAGATTTAATAGATAGGAGCGTTGAAGAGCAGCGTAAGGTTCAAAAAGCAGAACTTAAGGCTCTGCAAGCTCAAATAACGCCGCATTTCTTGTACAATACGTTTGATACGATTGTTTGGTTTGCAGAGCAGAAAAGACATGATGAAGTCATAAGGATTACACTGGCTTTTACTAATTTCTTCAGAATTTCTTTGAGTAAAGGAAAAGATTGGATTACTACTGTCCAAGAGATAGAGCATGTAAAAAACTATCTTATTATTCAGTCTATCAGATATGGAGATATACTGGACTATCATATTGAAGTAGATGAAAGATTAAATGATGTTCCAATGCTTAAACTGCTTTTGCAACCCTTGGTTGAAAATGCTATTTACCATGGTATCAAAAACAAAAGAGGGCGAGGACTCATTACAGTTAAAGGATGGAAGGAAGAGGGCTGGAGCTGTTTTCAGGTTGAAGACAATGGGATAGGGATTAAGCCGGAAAAATTAGAAGAACTAAGGGAGATGTTAGGAGAGGAAACCGTTCCATCTGATGTAGGCTTTGGTATTTACAATGTGCATAGAAGGATACGTTTGTATTATGAAGGCACAACGGGACTTTGGATAAACAGTAAGTATGGAGAAGGGACGCAGATAGCTTTTAAACTTCCAATTGTTAGAGGGGATAAAGATGTATAAAGTATTTGTTGTAGAAGATGAGTTTGTCATTAGAGAAGGCATAAGGAATATGATGAGTTATAATGGTAATGACTATATGCTCTGCGGGGAAGCATCCGATGGGGAAATGGCATTGCCAATGATTCAGGAACTACGCCCAGATATTTTAATAACAGATATCAAAATGCCTTTTATGGATGGATTAGAGCTTTCTAGAATTATTAAGGCATCCATGCCGGAAATAAGAATTATTATACTAAGTGGATATGATGAATTTGATTTTGCAAGAGATGCCATATCTATAGGGGTAGATGAATATATGCTTAAGCCGGTGGGGGCTGCAGAGTTATTTGGGGTATTAAATAAAATTATTCTCAGCCTTGAGGAAGAGAAGAAAAAGCGTAATGATCGCGAAGCATCTCAAAGAGAGCGGATGGCATCGATCCAAGTGATAAGAAACCAATTTTTTGATAAGCTTTTCATGGGAGCATTAAGTACCGCTGATGCGCTTCAAGAAGCGAGCAAAGCAAATATTGATTTAATAGCAAAATATTATCTGCTGCTAAACATTGAAATTGACTCTAGTAAAACAGTTTATAAAGAACTGTTGGAAGTCAAAAGAGCAATTGATCAATTTTTACAAAATAGAGCAGATATTATTCCATTCTTTAGAAACGAAGACAATTTTCTTTTGATTCTTAAGGGGACTTCTGAAGAAAGTATTAATGAGGGAGCCTACGAACTGGCGAATTACCTAAAATATCAGTATGAAACGAATACAAAAGCGGTGCTTAGTATCGGAATTGGTTCGGTAACAGACCGAGTAGGGGGTATAGCCCAGTCATTTGCTGATTCTAAAAAAGCTATTAAGTTTTTAAATCGATTTAAACAAGGACACATTATAGGCATTAAGGATATTGAGAAAGAGTCAGCAATTACTCGGTTTATTCTTGAGGAATATGATTCAATTGATGAAAAGCTTAAGTATGCATCCAGGCAGGATATATCAAGTATCATTATGCACTACACAAAAGGCATTGATCACTCAAATACAAAGAGTGTTTTGTTTACTTACTATATACTGATGGATATTGTAGTCGCTGCATCGCGTCTTATAAAAGAGCTTGGGGGAGAAGCAAAAAGTATTGTACCGGAGATAGATAATCCAACCACTTTATTCGATGTAGCTTCTTCTGCGGAAAGATTTATAACATTTATTACAGACCTTTTAGAAAAGGTTATTGACTTTAGAGATTCTTGTCAGGATATACGTTATGGTCATGTGATAAGAAAAGCAAAACAGTATATCAATGAGCATTATTCAAGTTCTAACATCTCTTTAAACACAGTAGCTGCAGAGGTGGCCCTTAGTCCTAATCATTTTAGTGCTATTTTTTCACAAGAAACAGGGGAAACCTTTATAGAGTATCTTACCCGTATTAGAATTGAGCAAGCGAAAAAATTATTAACAACGACAAAGATGCGTTCAGCTGATATAGCTATAGCTGTTGGGTATAATGAGCCCCATTATTTTAGCGGCTTATTTAAAAAGAATGTTGGTATGAGTGCTAGGGAATATAAAATAAAATCACAAAAAGAATAGATTTAAAATGATTAAAAATTATTTGTACATAGAAGTTTGACAGTAACTTTATCTTTCCCTAAGGATAAAGTTATTTTTTTTATGATAAAAAAACACATTTTTAAAGTGAAATGCGTAATTGCCTAGTTAGGCCCATAAGGAATTGCACATAGCTGCTTTAAAAAAAAGCATAGTAAAAAAATGGAATAGCATGAAGAGAATTATGCTAAAAAAATATCATAATGTATTGAATATACATGAAAGATCCTAAGGGATATACTTTGATTATACATAGCAAATGTATCAGAGAATTGAAAATAGGAGGGAATAAAATGAAATTTAAAAAATTAGTTGCAGTTTTATCATCAGTACTTCTTATGGGAACAATGTTTGCTGGATGTGCACCATCATCTACAACTACAGCGCCAGCAGCAAGTACAGAAAAGGCAGCACCGGCAGCACAGGAAGAAGCGAAGCCAGCTGAAAAACCTAAAAATGATAAATTAGTTGTAGGGTTTGCACAAATTGGCCAAGAAAGCGGATGGCGTGATGCTGAAACGTGGTCTATTCTCAATACAGCTGAGGAATTAGGCGTTGACCTTAAGTTTTCGGATGCACAACAAAAACAAGAAAACCAGATTAAAGCTATAAGAACATTTATCCAGCAGCAAGTTGACGTTATAGGGGTTGCTCCAGTTGTAGAAACTGGCTGGGAAACTGTTTTTAAAGAAGCAAAAGATGCAGGTATTCCAATCATCTTAGTGGACCGCCGTGCAGACGTACCTGAAGACTTATATGCTGCATTCATTGGATCAGATTTTATTTTAGAAGGACAGAATGCTGCTAAAGAAATGGCAGCTTTATTAGGAAACAAAGGCAGCATCGTAGAACTTCAAGGAACTGTTGGCGCGTCAGCTGCAACAGATCGTATGAAAGGATTTACTGATGAACTGGGTAATTATCCAGATATGAAAATTTTAGCAAGTCAAACAGGGGACTTCACCCGTGCTAAAGGCAAAGAAGTTATGGAAGCATTCTTGAAAGCTTATCCAGGACAAATTAACGGTGTTTATGCGCATAATGATGATATGGCATTAGGAGCTATAGAAGCGATTAAAGATGCAGGGCTTAAACCAAGCGTAGATATCAAAGTTGTATCTATTGATGGCGTTAAAGGGATCTTTGAAGCTATGGCAGCAGGAGAAGCTAACGTAACAGTTGAGTGCAACCCTCTTCTTGGGCCACAATTTTTCCAAGCAGCACAAGACTTAAAAGATGGTAAAACAGTAGAAAAATGGATCAAATCAGATGAAGGGATCTTCCGTCAAGAAACAGCTAAAGAGGACCTTCCAAATCGTAAATATTAAATTTTGCTGATCATTGACTTTGAAGTTTACCCCGCATTTTAATGATGCTCTTATAGGGCACAAAAGCAATACTTCAGTAATCCTGCCAGATAACAAGTATTTCATGCATCTTCAAAGTCAATTTTCTTATAATATTATTTTGCTAATAAAAGGGATTGATAGATTACTTACTTTATTAGATTAATATTTTCCGCCTTAGTAAATGGTACTAAGGCGGATTCTCACATAATGATAGTTTAAATTTGAAAGGAGGTCTTTAAATGACCGCAAAACCGTTGTTAACCATGAGAAAAATATATAAAGTTTTTCCAGGAGTTAAGGCGCTTTCGGATGTCGATTTTACATTAAGATCTGGAGAGATACATGCTCTGTTAGGAGAAAATGGCGCAGGTAAATCAACACTTATAAAAGTACTTACTGGAGTAGAAAAATTAGATAGTGGGCAAATAGAGCTAAGCGGTGAAGAAATTCGAACTAAAAGCCCGAAACATGCACAAGAATTAGGGATCAGTACCGTATATCAGGAAGTTAATCTATGTGCAAACTTATCTGTTGCTGAAAATATTTTTATAGGCAGAGAACCTAAAAAGAATGGCATGATTGATTGGAAAACAATAAATAGCAGAACAAAGAAACTACTGAATAAGCTCAACATAGATATTGATGTTACGCAGACCCTAAGTCATTATTCAGTAGCTGTTCAGCAAATGGTTGCTATTGCAAGGGCTATTGATGTAGAAGCCAAAGTACTCATATTGGATGAGCCGACATCAAGCTTAGATGCAACTGAATGTGAAAAGCTGTTTAATGTTATGAACCAGCTTAAAAGTGAAGGAATGGGAATTGTTTTTGTTACCCATTTTCTAGATCAAGTATATGCAGTATCGGATAGAATAACAATCCTTAGGAATGGAGAACTAGTAGGTGAGTTTTTAGCGGCAGAACTTCCTAAGCTTGAACTCATCAGTAAGATGATTGGTAAGGGCTATGATGTATTATCGGAAACTATAAAAAATACAGATAATGATCAAGACATAGAAAAGCAAGTATATTTAAGAGCAGACAAAGTTTTATCTATTGGGAATATTAAAGAATTTACACTGGATGTTAAAAAATCAGAAGTGCTTGGTCTTGCAGGACTTCTTGGGTCAGGCAGATCTGAAACTGCCAGAGTAATATTTGGGGCAGACAAAGTATCATCAGGGACACTATACATAAAGGGTGAAAAGGTAAATCTAGGAAAACCTCTTGATGCGATAAAAAAAGGAATTGCCTATTGCCCGGAAGATAGAAAGACAGATGCTATTTTAGGTAATTTGAGTATAAGAGAAAATATTATTGTTGCCTTGCAGTCCAAAGAAGGTATGTTTAAGTTTATTGGACGTAAGAAACAAGAGGAGATCGCAGATTACTACATCAAGCTGCTGCAGATCAAAACGCCAAATAGAGAACAGCTTATAAAAAATTTAAGTGGGGGAAACCAACAGAAGGTTATCCTTGCCAGGTGGCTGGCAACGCACCCAGAGCTCCTTATTTTGGATGAGCCAACAAGAGGGATTGATATAGGAACAAAAGCTGAAATTCAACAGTTGGTCGTTGAACTTGCACATGGAGAGATGGCAGTTATATTCATTTCATCTGAAATGGATGAAATGCTAAGATGCTGCACGAGAATGGCAGTTTTTAGTGAAAAACAAAAACTCGGTGAACTTGAGGGCGATGAAATATCAGAGCAGAAAATAATGAAAATGATAGCAGGAGGTAATGAACGATGAGCAGACTGACTAAATCAAGATTGTTCTGGCCTATTATAGCATTAGTGGTGCTGCTTTTGTTTAATGCTGTATTTACTAAAAACTTCTTTAGTATCCAAATCATAGATAATCATCTTTACGGAAATATCATAGATATCCTTAAAAATGTAGCCCCTCTTGCTCTTTTAGCTATTGGCATGACGTTGGTTATTGCTACAGGGGGAATTGACATATCAGTTGGATCAGTTGTGGCTATTTCGGGAGCAATAGCCTGCAGCATTATAGACGGGCGTATAGGAAGTTTTAATAACACTTTATTGTTTGCGTTAATATTTGCACTTTTATCTGGAATAATCTGTGGGATTTGGAACGGCATACTGGTAGCTAAAATCAAAATTCAGCCAGTTGTAGCTACACTCATTTTAATGACAGCAGGCAGAGGTATTGCGCAGCTTATTACAAAAGGCAAAATTGTTACAATAAATTCGGCATCGATGGTTAACGAATATTATTTCATTGGAGCTGGATATTTGCTTGGACTGCCATTTGCATTATTTATTGTTTTAATTGTTTTGCTTATTGTTTTAGCTTTTATAAAAAGAACAGCATTTGGGCTTTTTCTTGAATCGTTAGGAACGAATAATAGATCCAGTCATTTGGCAGGGATACAAGTCGACAAGTTAAAACTAATAACTTATATTATTTCAGGTTTTATGGCAGCACTTGCTGGAATTTTAATAAGTTCAAATATAAAAGGAGCTGACTGTAATAATGCAGGCTTATTTATTGAACTAGATGCTATTTTAGCAGTAGCTATTGGAGGAAATTCATTAAATGGAGGTAGATTTTCAGTAGGTTCAAGTGTTATAGGAGCCCTTGTTATTCAATGTCTGACAACTACTGTATATGCACTTGGCGTTCCGCCTCAAACCATATCACTTGTAAAAGCTATTGTAATCATAACTATTTGCTTATTTCAGTCTAATAAGTTTAGAGAAGCAATATTTGGACGTTTTAATTATTTTAAAAAGTCAAAGGATCTCTTAGTTAAGAAGGGAGCTCAAATATCATGATAATCAGCATGCTGAAAAAGAATTTTTCGATTATTGTTACTATACTATTGTTTGTTGTCCTTTTTATAGCTGGGGCAGCTACTTATAAAGGGTTTCTAAATGCACAAGTTTTTTTAAACTTATTGATAGATAATGCGTATCTTATAATAGTTGCAATTGGGATGACCTTTGTTCTGATAAGTGGAGGAATAGATATATCAGTTGGTTCAGTTGTAGCCTTTGTATGTATGTTTTCGGCACATTTATTACAAAAAGGATGGAATCCTGTAGCGGTTATGCTGTTATCTCTTACAGTAGGAACCTTTGGTGGTTTTATAATGGGCTATATGATTCATTGTTACGAAGTACAGCCTTTCATTGCAACCCTTGCAGGGCAGTTTCTTTATAGGGGAATATGTTATGTTATTAGTACAGAGTCTATAAGCATTACAAATCCTACGTATTCATTCATAGCGAACTATCAAATAAGGTTAGCGCCTAAAATGTATATATCTATAAGCGTTGTTATAGCACTTCTAATGGTTGCAGTAACAGCAATCGTTCTTAAGTATACTAAGTTTGGAAGAAATGTTTATGCAATAGGAGGGAATGAACATTCAGCGGGACTTATGGGACTTCCGGTAGCCCATGTTAAAATAAGCGTTTATGCCCTTAGCGGATTTTGTGCAGCCCTTGGGGGGATAGTTTTTAGCTTCTATACATTATCTGGATACGGACTTCAAAATATTGGGCTTGAAATGGATGCTATAGCATCAGCTGTTATAGGCGGAACGCTTCTGACTGGTGGAGTAGGAACTGTTATAGGGTCAATGTTTGGGGTACTCATTCAAGGTATTATTCAAACTATTATTATATTTCAAGGCAATCTTAGCTCTTGGTGGACTAAAGTTGCTGTGGCAGCGCTGTTATGCTTATTTGTAGTTCTTCAAAGGGTTATTGAGACTAAAGGACAATCGGTTAAACAACAGAAAAAAGCAGCAGTGTAAGAATAAATAGGCTGGTTAAGCCGTACGGAAGAGGGGAGAATGTAATGAAAATATACAAGAAAAATAATAAAAGTGAGCCTAAAGGTAAAATCAAACTATCGACCCAATTAATTATTTTATTATTATTACTAAGCATTATTCCCACAACTGTATTGGGCATCATTGTGAAAGAGAAAATAGAAGGGTCTATACAAGAGTCGATAGGCATGTATTCTCAAAAGATGATAGAGCAGCTGGCAACTAACATTAACTACACATTACAAGATATTAAGCAAGATACAAATACATTGTTATATAGTGATGAAACGATACAATATATTAATCAGTATTATCAGCTTTCAGCTCAGCGGTTAGATGAGCTGGAAGGAAGCTTAAGTGCCAAGGCAGTAGAGGCTATCGTAAACAGTAAATATTTAAAAGGGATATTTATAATATATGAGGATAAGATCATTTATAAAAAAGATTCTACATTAGGAACGGATACAAATCTCGGCACATTAGATAATTATTTAGTCAGCCAAGAATTTCTAGACTCTGAAGTGTATCAAACACTAAGGGATTTAGGAAGAAATGAACAATACTGGTTTAAACTCTTAAGTCAAGATACTAAGGGTATTTATGTAGGTGAAAAATTTCAGAATCAAGGTGGAAAAAACATTGTTGTTATCTTTTCAATAAATAGTTCTTACTATACAGACATACTTAAAGTATCCACTATAGATGCTGAAATTCCCATTCTTATGATAGATGAAAAAGGAAATATTATTTTATCGGATAATGAAGATTTAATAGGCAATAAAAACTTTGAGGAGCAGTTTAATAAATATATCAGTTATATTAATAGTTTAGATGAGGATAGTGCTACAACTGTCTATAACAACAAACTTATTACATTTGCAACCCTTGATAATGGATGGAAAGTTTTTTTAGATGGAGATATTCATGTACTGATGAAGCATCTTTATTTAGTATGGAATCAGCTTATACTTGTCATGTTGCTATTTATCATCATCATCATTATCATTAGTATCTTCTTCTCAGGCAGGATTTCTAAGCCTATTAAGATCATGTCCACTTACATAGCTCAAGTACAACATGGTAACCTCGAGTGGGGGCGTAAATTAACGAAGGAGATACCCGTTCATAATAGAGAGATTACGGCACTAAGAGATGGGTTGATTTCAATGGTTGAGGCACTTAGAACAATTATTGTAGATGCTAAAGAAGTAACAAATGTAGTAGAAAATAATATGATGCAGTTAAAAACCATAGCATGCAATACAACAACATCTGCTGCAGATGTTGAGCTTGCAGTAAGCAGTATTGTGACAGGGGCGCTCAGCCAAAGTAATAAAATAGAAAATTGCTCGCAGTTAATGAACAGCCTACACAGCTATATTAATGATACGAGTGAAAAAATGAACAGTATAAAAAAAGTCTCGCAAACCACAATTCACATGAGTGAAAAGGCGAAAAGTGAAATAAGTATACTCATTGATAACACTGCATCTACAAATCACATTACTCAAATAGTAAGTCAAGATGTTGAAGCGTTAGGGCAGGAAGTTAATAATATAGGGATGATTCTTCATATTATCAAATCAATTAATGAACAGACTAACTTGCTGGCACTTAATGCAGCTATAGAAGCTGCAAGGGCTAAAGAATCAGGAAAAGGGTTTATGGTAATAGCTGATGAAATCAGGAAGTTATCTCAGCACACCAAGCAAGCCATAGATCAAATCGAAGGGATGCTCGGCAGTATACATCATAAAAACAAGCTGGCATTAGAACATATGGAGCAAGCAAAAAGTTTTTCAGATGAACAAGGTCCTATCGTTAGGGCAACTACAAACAAATTTAATGACATACTCGATGAAATGGAAAATCTGAATGAAGCGATACAGAGTGTTACAGCTTTACTAAGTAAGGTTGCTCTTAAGAAAGATGAAGTGATGTATGAGATAGAAGAGATATCACAGGTAACAGAGCAGTCAACAAGTATTACAGAGGAAGTGAGCGCACAGTGTTCAGTACAAGCAGGTTATTCAGAAGAGATGACACGGATGGGAGATATATTACATCAAAGTATCGGTGAGCTTAAACATACTTATCAAAGGTTTAAGGTAGAGTAAGCCATCTTGTATGATTAGATTTATTGTCTATACCCATGAGGTATACGACATTAAATAAATAACAATAAGATAACGTAAAGGAGGTAATTGAGGTATGTTTAAACGAAGACTAAGGAAGTTAATTATTATGACGCTTGTAACATCTTTAGTAGCGACTAATAGTTTGGTACAAGTACTTTATGCCGCAGATCATGAGCAAGAAATAGAAGATGATCTGGTTTCTGTCTTACAGTTAGACCCAGTGAGCGAAGGAACAACTGATCAAATGTTGAAATTAGAGGATATCACTCAAACAACAGCTGATCAAGATTATGAATGGACTCAATATGAAGGCAATTGGAATATATCTGAGGGTTCCTATAGTGTGAATCCAGGCGGAGGGTATAAAATAGTCGCCGAAGAAGTAGCGTACACTGATTTTGTATACGAAGCTGATGTAACGCTCAGATCAGGTATCAATGCCGATAATGCGGGGCTTCTTTTTAGAGTTAACGAAGCTTCAAATGGGGCAGATGGTGTCAGAGGTTATTATGCAGGGATAGGTGTAGATGGTAAAGTTGAAATAGGAAGAATGAATAATAACTGGACTTCACTTGCAGCTTCGTTCTATCCGATCGATAAAAATACTACCTATCGGTTAAAAGTAGTTGCAAACGGCAGCCAAATAGATGTCTATGTAAATGACTACTATGTGGTAAGTGCTGTAGATAGTATGTTTACCAGTGGTTCAATAGGTATGAGAACATGGTGGGCAGACACAAAATATAGTAATCTCAGTGTAGAGGATTTTCAGAATCAAACAGATTTGGAGGCTAATAAGTGGGAGATTTATGGAAATGATATCATTATTAATGATACAAATCCTCTCTGGAAAACTTCAGGTCCGTATTGGATGATAGCTGATAATTCCTATAAGGCAAAGGCAAGCAGAGGAAGTAAAATAGTTAAAAAGGATAGCAGTTATACGGATTTTACATATTCAGCTGATGTTTCTGTAGCAGGAGGCAGAGATGTCGGAAGAAATGCAGGTTTAATTTTTAGAGTGAGTGACGCAGGTGAAGGCCCGGATAACCTTAAAGGCTATTATGCTGCAGTAGGTAAAGGGAATATTCAAGTAGGCATGTTTAATAATACACCTGATGCTCAGGCTTGGACAGAATTAAAAAAGGTAAGTTATACAATAGATGAAGACATTATCTATAACTTAAAATTAGTTGTTAAAGAGAGCAGCATAGATATCTATATAGACAACAATTTTGTGACAAACGTTGAAGATGATACATTTACTGAAGGTACAATAGGTATGAGAACATGGCTCACAAACGCAAAGTATAGCAATGTCAAAATACAGCCTGCAGAAGCACCTTTAGATACTTCAAAATTTGTGTGGGATACATACGAAGGTAATTGGAACATATCTGATGGTGCTTACAGTGTCAATAGGGGAACAGGCTATAAGATCGTTGCAAAGGATGTAAATGTGGCTAACTTTGCATACGAAGCTGATGTATCTATAGCAGGAGGAACAGATAACAATAGAAATGCAGGATTTATTTTTAGAGTAACTGAACCTAAGAATGGGGCAGATATGCTTAAAGGTTATTATGCAGGAATAACTAGAAATGGAAGAGTTCAGGTAGGAAGATTTAATAATAACTGGACAGAACTGGCAGCTATCCCTTATCCAATTACTGAAGGGACAAAGTATAGATTAAAAGTCATTACAAAGGGCAGCAGCATTGATGTTTACGTAGATGGCAATCATGTAGTAAGTGTTGCTGATGACATGTTTAAGAGCGGTTCAGTTGGTATGAGGACTTGGCTTACAGATGTTACCTATAGCAATGTTATATTAACAGATCTTGGAGAAGTCATAGAACCAGAATACGATTGGTCATGGGTAAAAGGAGCAGTTTTTGTGCCAACCAATGCTGTTAATCAAATTCAGCAGTGGAAAGAGTATGATCCTGTAATTAATGACAGAGAACTTTCTTATGCACATGACTATGGCTTTAATCTTGTGCGAGTTTATCTGCATAACCTTTTATGGGAACATGAAAGTGAAAAATTACTTGCAAACTTTGAAGATTTTCTGCAGCGCGCGGATAAATATGGTATTAAGGTACAAGTAGTATTCTTTGATGATTGTTGGGACGATTATCCGGATTATAATTATGATCCTGCCATTGCACCTAGATATGGCGCGCATAACAGCAGATGGGTGGAAGGACCAGGTGACACTTATAAAGCGGAGTACAATAACGCCGATGGTATTATGAAGAAAAAAATGGAGGACTACGTAAAAGGTATTGTTAGTGCTCATTTAAATGATGATAGAATTGCCTTTTGGAACACCTATAATGAGCCAAGCAATGGTGAAGGCGGCTTAATGGATCAAGTCACTAAGCAGCTGATGAATGATTCAAGAATTTGGATTAAAGAAATAGGATCAAAAATTCCAGTTTCTGCGACCAGTGGACAATTTTCTGGAGGGCCATTCTCAGATTTCATTACATGGCACCCTTATGAAGCTGATTATCCAGTTAGTATAGGCGGCACAAGAGCTACAGTTGCTAACAAATCCACGTTAGCAGATGAAGTCATGAATAGATGGACTCAGACAGTTCCGGGAATAGTTGAGCATTTCTATGATAAGGGAATAGGTTTTGTTTTATGGGAACTAGGTATAGGTCGAGATAACTGTAGATTCCCTTGGGGATCAGACACAAATCCTCTTAACTATGAACCAGCAGAACCTTTCCATGGTGTGGTATATCCTGATGGACATCCATGGAGTATAGATGATATTGTGGCTGTACGTGGTAATTTAGATAACTTAGCAGTCTTTAATGTACAGTATTTTAATGATGAAACTTTTACAGACCTTAAAAAGACATCTATTACACCTAGAATTGACTTTGATTTAGGGGATGAAAGAGGGACTGGCTCACCGGATGCTTCTGTCGGCATTGGAGAAGATCATTTTTCAATCCGTTGGATGGGAACAATCAAATCTAAGGCAGCAGGAGAGTATACAATCTATGTAGAGAGTGATAATGTTGCAAGGGTTTGGATTGGTGATACTCAAGTGATTGAAAAATCCACCCATACAATGGAAGAAGTAAGTGGAAAAATTAACTTAGAAGCTGAAAAAGAATATCCGATTAAAGTAGAGTATGTACACCACACTGGAGATGCCAGCATGCATTTAAACTGGTCAGGGCCAAGTTTAGATAAAACGGTATTACTTCCAATTTACAATCCAAAAGGTGTCACAGGTGTATCAGTGCAAAAAGAACTTATGTTAAATGCGGGGGAAAGTCAAAAGCTTGTTGCAAATATTGAGCCCGCGGATGCTTTTAATCAAAAAGTAACATGGGAATCAGATCGACCTGGTATAGCATCAGTAGATGACAAAGGTGTTGTAATAGGACATGTGCCAGGAACGGCAACTATTACAGTAACAACTGTTAATGGCGGCTATAAAGATACTTGCACGGTTACTGTAAATGCAAGTACACAGTTTAGAAACCCCATTGTACAAGTATCAGGCGGTGCTGGGTCAGCTGATCCAAGTGTAGTTTTTAAAGATGGTTACTATTACTATTGTAAGTCAGATAATGATGCTTCACTTGTCGTTGCTAAAGCTAAGAGATTACAGGATATTGGCAGTGTGCCGAGAGTAACAGTTTTCACACCACCGAGCGGCACAATGTATTCTAAAGGAATATGGGCGCCAGAGCTGCAATATATACAAGGCAAATGGTATATTTATTTTGCAGCAGATGATGGAAATAATGCAAATCATCGTATGTATGTACTTGAAGGCGATACACAGGATCCACAAGGCAGCTATACATTTAAAGGGAAGATTACTGATCCTACTGATAGATGGGCTATTGATGGCGTAACGCTTGAAAAAGATGATGGTTCTTTATATTTTGTTTGGTCAGGATGGGAAGGCTATACAGATGGAAGACAAAACCTTTATATAGCACCAATGAGCAATCCGTGGACTATAAGTGGGAATAGGGTTCAAATATCTACACCAACTGAGCCGTGGGAAGTTAATGAACGTCCCTATATTAATGAAGGACCAGAAATACTGAAAAAAGATGGAAAAGTATTCATCGTATATTCTGCAAGCGGAAGCTGGAGTGATACTTATTGTCTAGGTATGTTAACGTATACAGATGGCGATGATATCATGAATCCAAATTCATGGACAAAAACAGGGCCAGTATTCACCCCTGTACCAGGGGCATATGGTGCAGCACATAATTGCTTTACGGTATCTCCAGATGGTACTGAAGATTGGCTTGTCTACCATGCTGGAAAAGTGTCTAAAGGAAGCTGGGCCAATAGAAGTATAAGAGCTCAGAAGTTTACATGGAATGCTGATGGTACGCCTAACTTTGGAACGCCAGTTGGATATGGTGAACTCATAGATCAACCATCAGGCACACCAGAGGTGATCCGATATAAATATGAAGCAGAATATGCTATTCTTGGTGGAGATGCTAAGATAGGAACTGCTGGAAATGCATCCGGAGAAAAAGTTGTAGGTTATTTAGACAAACCTGGAATAGATTCTATACTATTTAATGTTCATGTGGAGGAAGCGGGCGATTATACGCTTACTGTTATGTATGGCAATGGAAGTGATGGCGGGGAGTCGCAGCACCTTGTATCAGTCAATGGTGGTCAAGGTCAAGTTATAAAGTACAAAAAGTATGGATGGGGTAATTATAATCCTTCATCAATTGATGTAACCCTTAATAAGGGAAGTAATTCTATCAAACTTGAGCCAAAAACTTATTTTGCTGAGGTTGACTATATTGTACTTGATCCAATCAAGAATGATGATATAGGGACACCGGTTCAAATTGAATCAATCAATTTGGATAAACAAAACATCACGCTTGGTAAAGGGCAGACGGCTGAAATTACAGCAACGGTTAGACCTATTTCAGGAACAAATAAAAATGTTGTATTTACATCAACTAAGGGAGATGTAGCAGCAGTATCTAAGTTAGCTTCTAATACAGTATTAGGAACGACGACGCTGCTTGTAACAGCGCAAGATGTAGGAACCACAACAATAAGAGTAACAAGCGATGCTGATGCAAGTAAGTATGCTGAGTGCACAGTAACAGTTGTTGGGGATCCAGCAGAACCTGATCTTTTGGGATTTGAAGTAGATCAGTTTGATAGTGTAGCATTAGATAGTACATGGTCAGTATTCCAAGAAAATCAAGCAAAGTGGAGCCTTACAAAAAATCCAGGAGCGATGACGATCAGTACATCGAATACAGATATTTATCAACATAATAATACACAAGATAATGTTTTCTTAAAGACATTAGATGGTAACAAAGACTTTGAGATCGTTACAAAACTTACAGCACCTATTAGAAGAAACCATGAACAGGCGGGGCTTTTTGTATGGCAAAATGCAGACAATCTTATAAAGCTTGCTCATGTATGGGTTAATGGCAGAACACTTGAGACTGCTTATGAAATAGGACAGGTGTACAAAAGCGCAGATAACTTTGCGGCGCACCCTGGCGGAGATACGGTTACCTTGAAAATCAGAAAGATAGGAAATATCTATACCACCTTCTATTGGAATGGTTATGAGTGGATAAAGGCAGCGGACTCAGTTACTGCTAACCTTCAGAATATTAAAGTCGGATTCTTTGCAAATAGTATCGTATCTAACGTGAGCATGGACGTAAAATTTGATTATTTTGCTTATAAAGAACTGCAAGGGGGTATTAAATTAGATAAGAATAATCTTACTTTAAAGGTAGGAGAAACAGTGCAAATCACAAATCAAGGAGCAAGTCAAGAGGTTATATGGACTTCAAGCAGCTCTAAGATAGCTGAAGTTGGTCATACTGGATTAGTAACGGGGATAGCACCAGGAAGAGTTACTATTAAAGCCATTTCACAAGACGGTATATACAGTGAGACTGCTTTAGTAACAGTTACTTCAACAGGTGCAGCACCAGAAGTGCTTTATGAAGAAAAATTTGATGGCAGTGCAGAGGGATGGGCTACGTATGGCGGAACATGGCAGGTTTCAAATGGACAATATCATGTTAATAGCGGAGCAGGATACAAAGCACTCATTACTGACCAAGTCTTTACTGATTATGTATTAGAAGCAGATGTAAAGATTAAAAGCGGCAATGAAGCAGGTTTGATTTTTAGAGTATCAAATCCTAGTGTAGGCGCAGATGCTTTTAGCGGATATTACATTGGCATTAGTGCAGCAAATAAATCAGCCACTCTTGGACAGATGAACAATGGTGTTTGGAATGAGATTGCAACTAAGAAACTTCCTATTAATGTTGGAGAAATCTATCGTATTAAAGTTATTGTAAATGAAGGACATATTGTAGTTTATATTAATGATAATCCACTTAATGTAAACGCATATCCTAAGTTTGATGTGCTTGAAAAAACACATTTTGGAACAGGACAAATCGGACTGCGTACCTTTAATGCGGAAGCAAGCTTTGATAATGTAAAAATATCTTCTTACAAAGAAGTAGTATTAGAAGAGAGTTATACCAATTCTGTAATGCCTGGTATTGCAGATCCACATGTACTTTACCATGAGGGTGTATACTATTTATATGGAACCCATACACCAGATTGGCCAAATATGACAAGGGGCATTAAGGTTTATACTTCTACAGATCTTGTAAACTGGAAGGTCAAAGAAACTGACGATGGATGGGCATTAAAGAATGAAGATTCATGGGGGAATAAACAGTTTTGGGCACCAGAGGTTATAGAAAAAAATGGCGTTTTCTATATGTATTATGCAGTTGAAGAGCATCTTGCAGTAGCGACAAGTGATTCGCCACTAGGGCCATTTAAGCAAGATGTAAAAAAACCAATACATGACAATGTTAAAGAGATCGATGCACATATCTTTATAGATGATGATGGTAAGCAGTATATGTATTTTGTAAGATTTACTGACGGAAATGCTTTATGGGGAGCAGAACTCAATGAAGATATGATGTCTATTAAACAAGATACTATAACGCAGGTGTTTTCAGTATCTCAGGATTGGGAAAATAGTCAAAAACCTCCTGTTGCACGAGTTAATGAAGGCGCTTTTGTAGTCAAACACAAAGGCATTTACTATATGACCTATTCTGGAAATCATTTTGAGAGTCCGGATTATGGGGTAGGTTATGCAACGGCTACGAGCCCTCTTGGACCTTGGACAAAATATGAATACAATCCTATTATGAAGTCTAATAGTTTAGTACCTGGAGCAGGACATCATTCACTCGTTTACTCTCCAGACGGCACAGAATTATTTATGATTTATCATGCGCATAACGCGGTAGGCGTAACTGAACCTAGAAAGCTTGCTATTGACCGAGTACAATTCGTGCCACAGGCAAATGGTATAGATGCAATGGAAGTTTGGGGACCAACAATGACACCACAGCCAATGCCATCAAGTGGCAATACAACGCCTATTAGCATACCTGTAGCAACTGTAATTGTATCAGGAAAAGATAGTGTATCAACTATTACAACGAGAGGCGGCGCATTACAAATGGTTGCCACAGTTACACCAGACAATGCAACCAATAAAGCAGTAACATGGTCCATTGAAGCTGGCAGTAACTATGCAGCAATAAGTGCAAGTGGGTTATTAACAGCATCGGCGAATGGAACAGTAGTCGTAAAAGCAACATCAGTAAGTAATCCACAGGTATCAAATACTTGTGAAGTTGTTATAACAGGAAATGCAAGCAGCGGCGGCGGAGGCGGAGGAAGCAGCAATACTACACCTTCACCAACGCCAGTAGTGCCACCAACTCCAGTATTACCAAGCACTCCACAAAACGGACAACAGACATCACAACCACAAGTAACAACGGTAAGTATATCTGCATTAAGTGGCACAGCGTCTCAAGCAGGTACAAATATGGAGCTGTTTGTAAAACCTTACATAGAAAATGGCCGTACAATGGCAGGGGTAAGAGATATAGCAAATATACTTCAAATTGAAAGCAAAAACGTGGTATGGAATGCTAAAGATAAGTCAGTTGAAATAAGTACACAAGGCATGTTAATAAGGCTTGTAATAGGTCAAAAATATGCCGTTGTAAATGGTCAACAAGTACCTTTGGATGTAGCACCACAGGTTAAAGAGGGGCGAACAGTTTTACCAGTTGCACAAATTGCACGTCTCTTAAATATAGATACACAGTTTGATGCAAAAACCAAAGAAATTACGTTTACCATAAAAAAATAAGAATTTACTAAGTAAAAAAGAACCAGGGGAAAATGAAAATTCTCCTGGTTCTTTTTGGAAAGGTTAAACTTCAATCGAATGTAGAAGTAACAGCATTTTGCGAAGGGAAAGACATAGAGATGACTGTAAAACCATATATAAAAAATGGCCGTATGATGACAGGATTAAGAGAGACAGCTCAGTAATCAAACTAATCATAGGTAAAAGATATGTTACTGTAGATGGTCAAAAGATAGAGTTAGATACAGCACCAATGATATTGATTTAGGTGAATGCTTATGATATTATTATATAAGTTTAAATATATAGTCAATTTAAAAAAGCTAGTAATTATGTGGATGAGAAGTGTATTGAATACATCAACTGTGGATAAGTGAAGCAGCTGGATTTTTTGAATAGTGCATATTAAGGGGGATAACTATGCCAGGAATATTTTCTTTATTGCTTACAGCAATTATTGTTTTGCCTGTAATGATTACTTTCTCAGTAGCTATGGGGATGGCATCCATAAAACTATCTATTAGAAACAAGCTTATACCATGGGACCTAAACAAGGTTGAGAAATTGGATACAGACTTTTTTGAAAGCATTTCACAGAAACTAATAAGTGCAGGCTTTGAATACGAAAATGATTATAAAATCGATGAATGCCTGGGAGCGGGCAAAGCTGGGAGTAATACAAAAGAAATGTACATGAGACGATTTGTTCATAAGCATTTAGCTACTTCAGCACAAATCTATCATACAATAGTACGAACAAGCGTAAAAAGTGCAGGGGAAACCCTTACTAATACTTCTTATAAAAAGAGTCTCGGACTTGACACATTTTTTCAAAATGGACTGAGTATCTGTTCGACGACGCAAGTAGAACCCCGCATTTTTGAAGAAGCAAACAGCATTTATTTAGCCTATACTAACTTTAGTGATTTAGATAAGCTTATAGATGAGCACATGGACAGAGTCAAGCATACAGAACTTAAGCATAATCTCAGTCATGAAATGGTTAACTTATCCAGCGAAGTATTTACAAATAGAATGCTAAAGAATACTTATATGCGTCAAGTTGATAGAAAGGTGTTAAGGCATGATGCCGAGCATGGGTGGTTCAAGTTTACATTTAGAGGAGCAATAGGAGCGTTGGTGAAGACGTTAAAATTTGATATGTTAGAAAAGAAAAAGTTACAAAAACAAGCCAACGCATTTGTAACCTACTCGTATATCACAAAAACTAAACCAACCCTGCCATCTATACTGTATCATATAAACTTTACCGTAAGTATATGGTTTGGTGTGACGCATATATTTTTATTATATAATCGAATAGAGAGTTTTTTGCAGTTAATATTCTTATTGATGTCACAAGCTGCAGTACTTTTTTGTATCATAATAACCCTACTATACAAAATCATTAAAAATAAGCAAGGTGATAATTTAACCCTATAAAATATAAAAAATAAATGGGACTATGATCTTATAGAATAAAATTCCTTTTATATCGAGGATATTTTAATAAATAAGGTGATAGTCCCTTTATGATATGCTTATGAGGCTAAAAAGCTTATAGGTTGTAATATTATTAAATACTGACACAATTAAAAAAATCAAATTACTTTTTTTTAATAAAAGAAAAAATAACAATCCCAACAATCACTACGAGTGATATGCCCATTATATATAACAAAACAGAACCAAGCATAAAGCACCTCTTTTCCTTTTACTGTATTTTATAGGATTTCTAAAAAGAAAATTTAAATTTTGAACGGCTTGACTTATTAATAGATTTCGTAAATGATTTGATTTTTATAAGCATAAAAGATCATTATCATAAAATGGTTTATTTGATAAGATTCCTTTATACCAGTATATGTATTTAGTCGATAATTTGATGTGTACCTATATCACTAATCTTATTAGCAGTGAGAAGACAGATAAGTGAGTGCGGATTTGAGGAGATTTAATAAAAGGTTAATAAAAAAGTATTGACATTAACGCTGCGTAATAGTTTATAGTGATCTTGTGAGGAGGTAAAAGACATGGAATATACAGTTCAAAAGCTAAGCACTTTAGCGGGTGTGAGTACCAGAACCCTTAGATATTATGATGAAATAGGAATTCTAAAGCCGGCAAGAATCAGTTCATCGGGATATCGTATTTATGGGGGAGAGGAAGTTAACAGATTGCAGCAAGTCTTATTTTACAGAGAATTAGGATTAAGTCTGGAAGAGATTAAAGAAATCATAAATGCTAAGAACTTTGACGGAAAAGCAGCGCTTAAAGAGCACCGGGAAAAACTCCTCCAAAAAAGAAAACAATTAGATCTATTAATTGCAAACGTAGATAAAACAATAGCTGAA
>CALJNR010000023.1 GCA_937981575.1 uncultured Clostridia bacterium
TATTCAAATTTTGAATAAGCTGCTTTAAGATCACTTATGCGTTCTAGAAGCTTATTCGCCATTACACTTATTTTCTGAGCATTATAAGTCTGCTGGACACTCTCAGCACTCACTTCTTCACTTACTCCGGCTGAATGCGTAACAATTTGTGAAATTTGAGCCATCTTTTCAACGACTTCCTCTTTTTGTACGGTTATTTCCTGAAGGATTGCTGTTGTGTGATCAATTTGCTGATTGACTCTGTTCATCTGCTGATCAATATGTAAAAACGTATCCTTTGCCGAATTAACGATAGGAATCTGATTACTGTAGACCCTGTTTGCCTTTTCAAGTTCATCAAGCGTAGATTTTTTTTTGCCCTGAATTCCCTTGATCATCTGATCTATGGCAAGTATGGCTTCCTCTGTCTGATAAGAGAGCTTTCTCACTTCATCCGCTACAACTGCAAATCCCCGGCCTGCTTCTCCTGCCCTAGCTGCTTCAATCGCAGCATTTAATGATAATAAATTCGTCTGATCATTGATGCCTTTAATAAGCGCTAATATGCGGCTTATGCTGCTTACTTCATTGCCTAATTCTTCAACCTGCTGCCTAATAGCATCTGTTATGGCGATGGTATCCTTCGTTTGGTCTGCTAATTCTTCTAAATGGTTTTTAGTTGAATGGCTCATCGCTTTTGTACTTTTAGAAGCTTCCTGAACTTCATTTACCATAGCCGTCACCTTATTAATATGGCTGGATAGTGATTCAACAACCCCAAGAGTACTTTCTATCTCTTTACTCTGTCCCTGTGCGCCTTCTGCTATGCTTTCTATTGCCCGTTCCACGTCTTGTGCTGAAACCGACGTGTCCATAGCAACTTGGTTAAGCAGGCCCATATTCTCTTCTGCTGATTCTGAAGCATTTTTTGCATTCATGATCAGTTCCTTAAGGGAGATAATCATATTCAAAAAGCCTGTTACAAGCAGTTTCATCTCTAGGTTAGTGGCAGCAACATTTTTTCTTAATGCTTCTTCTATATCCAAATGACCTTCTTGAACTTGTGCCATGAATCCAGTCATCTTAGAAAGAGGAACAGCTATTTTTCTTCCCATTCCTATGCTTATTAGCAGAATCATAAGAAGACTTATCACAACAATGATGGTTATCTGCCCCCATACCTTGTTTAGATCTTTCATCAATATATGTAGGGGAGCCTCACTTGCTACCTTCCACCCATTTGCAAGGATCGAATAGCTAAACAATCCCTCTTTGTCAGCAAACGTTCCGAAGGCTTTAGAAGAATTACTGATTCTTTCAAGATGTTTTTGATTAATATTTTTGAGATTTTGTCCTATTAAATCATTATTATTGGATAGTATAACTGTATTGTCATGGTCCAGTACCATAATTGGAATACCCTCATGAACACTGGCTAAATCTATAAAGTTCTGATAATGCTTAGCATTCAGCTTAAAAATACTAATGGTATTATTGACGCTTGATATTTTCCGGGCCATGTAAATACCATTTGCATTATCTTTTTGATTCATATCTGTCTCAATCCCTAAATAAAACCACGTATTACTTGCTAAGTCCTTAGATAAAATCTGCTTATAGGTTTCTGAAGCTCTAAAAGCATCACTTTCGAGATGGGCAAGTAGCGTACTGGAATGAAACTCACTTCCCATTAGCTTTCTTTTGAAAATAAGCTTATCATCACTTAAGACATATAGTCCATCAATTGAATTATCCTTAGAAGTTATCTCTGCAAGCAAAGCAGGCAGTGTATCTTTTTCGAACACCTTTTTCTCTAGGCCTTTAAGCGTATTCATATTAACAAAATAGTTCTGAACTTCTTGATGATTCGTAAAAGCTGCTGCTGAAAATGTCGTTACTTCCAAGTAATAATTCAAATTATAGGTAAGCTGGTCGACAATCTTTTGAGCATATCCTGCCAAAGAGGCCTGAACTGAAGAGTTTGCTTTAGATTTCGTAAGGGAAGTCACTATCAAACATGGTGTAATACTTAATATCAAGAACAGTCCCACAAGCTGATACAGCAGCTTGCTCTTTTCAAAGAACTTGCCTATTCCTACAAAATGGTATTTTTCAAAGCTTAAACTCACTTTCCTCTTCATAGGTATCCCCCCAATGTTAACTAATTTTTAACGTGAATAGCAGCTGCAGCTTCCTGATCGGCTGCATTTAATACCTCTTTATCTTTCACCTTCAGATTCGGCGATCCATCTTCATTCCAATAGATGCGTCTGATACGCGTGTGCCTATTAGGATCGGTAAGTGCATTGTTTGCAATCAGCCCTTCATAAGGCCTTGCATGATAAACGAGCAAATCTTCTCCTTCTTCTGATACTGTAAAAGAATTATGCCCAGGTCCAAATTCCCCCTCTAAATCTGAGCTTTGCAGTATAGGATAAGGGGATTTTTGCCATGATACTTTATCTAATAAGTCACTTTTCTCATCTGCTACCAAAAGTCCAATACAGTATTCTTTTCCTGTCCCGGCAGCCGAATAAGTCATGAAAATTTTATCATTTCTCTTAATCACCGCAGGTCCTTCATTTACAGGATGCCTTACTTTTTCCCAGTCATATTCAGGTGTAGTGAGCATAACGGGCGTTCCTTCTATAGTCCAGGGATTTTCTAATTTTGCGATATAAAGATTGGAGTAATTTTTCTCATCCTTCTGTGCCCAAATGAGATAATTGATCCCTTTATGTTCAAATGTAGTTGCATCCAGCGAAAAGCTCTCAACACCCACATCTATCCGGCCTTTCTCGGTCCAAGTGCCTTCCAATGGATTACCCGCTTCACATTCCAGTACATAAGGCCTTATCGCCCAGATATCTTCAGCTTTTCCTGCTGCAAAGTAGATATACCATTTACCTTTTATAAAATGAAGCTCAGGCGCCCATATATGTGCTCCCATTTCACCACTTTTATGTTTTGTCCATATCACTTTTTCTTCTGCTTCTCTTAGTTCTTCTATTCGCCTTGCTCTTCTTAATATAATTCTGTCATATTCAGGAACAGAGGCTGTAAAGTAATAATAGCCATCTGTGTGTTTGTAAATTTGAGGATCCGCCCTTTGCTCAATAAACGGATTGGGATATTCTGACTGCATAAGCCCCCCTTTTACCTCAAAGCTTCCTTCATCTATATATTTCATCTTATCTATTTCCTCCCATTTAACTTTCGTCTTCCTAGTTTGACCCTCGCTATACCGAACAGCGACTGACAAGACCCCTGCTACCAAAATGCCAATACTTGTAAAAATAATAATTTTAGTTTTTAGGCTCATTTCTATCTTCCTTTTATTAGGGTTATTTTTCCAAATAGGGCCCTTAATCTGTTCAAAAAAAGGTATTTTGCGTATTCAAAAAGGCACCTCATAAAGCGCCGCCTTATAAGATGCCCTCATGCTGCATCACACACTATAGATCAGCCTTTTACCCCGCCAGCTGTCATACCCTCAATAAAGTATTGCTGGAAGAATAAAAATACGATGAGTATAGGGAGTATTGCCATAACAGAACCTGCTATAAGCACATCATAGTTATTGCCATAAGGGGTAATGAGCGTAGCAAGACCTATGGGAAGCGTAAATTTATTCTGGCTTCTAAGTACGATTAATGGCCATAAAAAGCCATTCCAGCTATTCATCCCGACAAATATGCCCATGGCTGCAAAAGAAGGCGCCATCAGCGGCAAAATAATCCTTCCAAAAATCCCATATTCTGAACAGCCATCAATTCTCCCTGCTTCCATAAGTTCCTTTGGAATGCCGCTTAGATACTGTCTAAAGAAGAAAATCGGAGCCGGCGAAGCTATGAATGGCAGGATAATTCCCCAGATAGAGTCAATCATCTTCATTCCTATCATTTGTTTGTACAGCGGAAGCATAATGATCTCCATCGGGATCATCATAATCAAAATAACGCACATAAAGAGCTGATTTTTATATTTAAAGTCATACATGGCAAATCCATATCCCACCAGTGCACTGACTATCAAGGTAAGTGAAGCCTGAATAGCAGTAATCACCAAACTATTTTTGAACCACATAAAATAATTGTTTTTGCCTGTAAATAAAAAGATATAGTTGCCTAAAGACATCACTTCTGGTTCAATCTTCACATTAAGTCCAAATCTTAAAAGCTCTTTTGAAGGCTTAAAGGATGCAAGTGTAATACAAAAGATTGGAAAAAGTACAACAGCCGCTATTCCTATAAAGAGGACAAGCAGTAAGATTGTCTGAGGGGTTACTTTCATTTTTTCTTTGATTTCTTTTTGTTTTTTGCTCACTGTCTAATCCTCCTTCTTAAATAATCCAAATACTTTAAGCTGCGTAAAGTTAAGCACTAACGCAAACAGCAGAAGAACGATGCCTATGGCGCTTCCAAAACCTATGTTGTTTTGCTCCCAGCCTTGCCTGTATAGATATCCAATGATAGTAAGGGCCATATCGTTCGGTGACTTGTTGCTTCCAAAGAGCATATAGCTTTCTGTAAACATTGCCATACCACCATAGATGCTGATCGTTAAAACATAGATTGTAATCGGACGGAGCATGGGCATTGTAATATGCATAAACTTCTGCATCGTCGTTGCGCCGTCTAATTCTGCAGATTCATTAACTTCCTGCGGAATATTTTGAAGTCCGGATAAGAAATATAAAATATTTACTCCCGTCCATCTCCAGCAGGCTAAAAATAGTAATGCTGCAAATGAAGTATGCTGCATTTTAAGCCATTTAATCGGCGATAATCCAAAAGCTCCTATAATCTGATTCATCAAAGAACCTGGGAGTTCACCAAAAATCAATCTGAAGATAGTGGTTGCAACAACCGCTGAAGTCAGAGCCGGAATAAACAGCGTAGACCGAAAGAAATTTCTGCCTACCATGTTTTTGCTGTTTAAAAAACAAGCTAAGATCATCGGGATAGGAATAAGGAGTGCTAGGGTTAATGCTGTATACATTATGCTGTTTTTTATAGCCTTAAAAAAAGTAGGATTGAAAAGGTTTTTATAGTTTTCAAACCCTATGAATTCCACCTTGCCAGGCAAAACGGTCTGGAAGCTCATTGTAACTGTTGAAATTGCAGGATAAATAAAGAATATGACAAAAACAAAAATAAAAGGTGAAATAAACACATAAGGGGCAATTTTTTGAGAATAAATAAAAGCTTTAAACCCTTTTTTACTTTTAGCAGTCTTATTCCTTTCCACAGAGCCCGTTACACCTATATTGTCGCTGTTCATCGTTTCACTCCTTTCGTTATGTAATAATATAGCACCTTGGGCAGTTTTTTACTGCTTGCGGTGCTACACTACTGCTATTTAATAGAATTAGGTTAATTCAATTTACTTTGTTCATCAGCTACAAGCTTCGCTGGGTCTTCTAAATCCTCAAAGGCTCTAAATAACGTACTTGTTTTAAGGGCATCCATAACTTTTGGAAGATTTTCTCCTGTAACGATAGCTGGTATTTCATTTTTGATTTGACCAAGAACATCAAATGGGCTGTTTAAGAAGTAATCTGTAAATTTGTTTGGTGCCTCAATTTCTGGTGCATCCCATACTTCTGTTCTGATTGGGTCAAAGCCTAAAGAAGTCCAGATCTTAATATTAGCTTCTTTTGATAATTTCGCAAATGCTAAGAAGTCTTTAGCAAGCTGTGCGTCTTTTGCTTGGTTTGTAACTGCAGTACCTGTTCCGCCTAAACCTACAGAACGTGGCTGACCTTTTTCCCATATTGGGTTCGGTGCAATAACCATCTTTTGGTTAAGGTCAGGCATGTATTCTGTAAATCTGCCCATGTACCAAAGAGGCATACTTACTGAAGCTGCTCCGCCATTATTCATGAATCCGTAGTATTCTTCTGCATGGTGGAATGCGCCTGGTGCTACAACCATTGTGCCTTCTTTGATCATTTCTTGAACAAAGGCAATCGCTTTAATAAACTCTGGTGAATCTACGTTAGGAGAACCATCTGGTTTAAGAAGGTCTCCGCCTTGTGAAGCAAGCATTGGCCAGAATGACCATGGGTCTGAAGTTTCGATAGTTGCCATTGGAACGCCGGCTTTATCTAGAACCTTTTTACCAGTTGCTCTAAAGTCTTCCCAAGTAACAATATCTTCCGCTTTAACGCCGGCTTTATCTAGAATTTCTTTATTGTAGTAAGTTACAGACGCGCCGATATGGAAGCAGATTCCGTAGTATTTACCCTCTTTACCATAGATTTCTACACGGGATTTTACAATGTTGTTAAGCTCTGGGTCTACTACATCATTTAAAGGAAGAAGCTGTGGTTCGCCTTTAAGGTAGTTTGCAAATTTACCAATTTCGATATCTGCGATATCTGGCGCCCCAACACCTGATTGAAGTGCAATTAATAATTTGCTATGCATGTCATCATATGGAAGTACTGTATAGTTAAGTTTAATTTGTCTGTCAGGATTTTGCTCATTCCAAATGTTTGCTAATTCTTCATAAAAAGTAGTATGTATTTCTTGGAATGTCCAAAGTTCCATCGTCGCAGCATCTGCAGATGCTTCAGTTTTTGTTTCAGCTGCCGGTGCTTTTTCAGCTCCGTTTCCTCCTGTACTAGGTGCGGCTGCATTTCCTCCTCCGCATCCTGTAAGCATTGCTCCTGCAAGTAAAATGCTCATAAGTTTTGCTGTTATTTTTTTCATATTTTTATACCCTCCCTAATTTTTTTTATTGCCAAGTCGTATAACGTTCCATGATGCTTTATGTAATACTGCCTCCAATCTCCCATTATCCACTTTAGACTGCCCATTACGCTTTGGACTGACAGGTTGGTGATTCAATGTATTATAAGCCTTAAGGTCGTTACACTCCAATACTAAATGCTCAATTAAACTATAATTTTCAAAACTTCTAAAGTCACATTCTAACAATAAATCTTCTTCTAAATCCCTGTTAACTGCAAAGATTGTAACTTCCCCTTTTTCTTCATTGTAGACTGCAGTACTTTCAAGATATGGAACATCTGTGAAGTCTTTTGTATCATACTTTGGACTGCTGACCACCAAATTCAGAGCGATGCCTCTTCCATATAATGAAGCATGAAGATAAGGATAGAATATGGTTTGTTTCCATACCCCCCCATTATTTTCTGTCATAATTGGTGCAATGACGTTAACCAGCTGTGCTAGACAAGCCATCTTTACCCTATCTGCATGTTTAATGAAAGTTATAAGCATACAGCCAACTAGGAGAGCATCTTCAAATGTGTATGTATCTTCTAAAAGAGCCGGTGCCTTTTGCCATGGATTATTTTTCATCGTATTCTCATCAGATTCATTTGAGTGGAACCATACATTCCATTCGTCAAAGCTGAGATTTATTGTTTTTTTGCTGCGTTTCTTAGCTTTAATATAATCACAGGTGGAAATAACTGTTTTAATAAAGTTATCCATATCCAATGACAAAGCTAAAAAGTTAGAAGTATTGTTATCTTTATTGCCATAGTATTGATGCAGCGAAATATAATCAGCCACATCATAGGTATGTTCTAAAGTTACAGCTTCCCATTCAGGGAAAGTCGGCATTGCTGTATTGGAACTGCCGCAGGATACAAGCTCAATTGAAGGGTCAATAAGCTTCATAGCCTTTCCTGTCTCTGCAGCCAGCCTGCCATATTCTGCTGACGTTTTGTGTCCAATCTGCCATGGACCATCCATTTCATTTCCCAAACACCATGTCTTAATTTTATACGGGTCTTTATAACCATGTTTGATACGCAGATCACTATAATATGTACCTTTTGGATGATTGCAGTATTCAAGAATATTGCACGCCTCTGCAATCCCTCTTGTTCCTAAGTTAACTGCCATCATAATTTCAGTATCAACCTTTTGGCTCCATTTTGCAAATTCATTAATCCCTATTTCGTTAGTTTCAAGCGTTCTCCAGGCTAGGTCAAGCTTTTGAGGCCTTAGTTCAAGAGGGCCAATCCCATCTTCCCAGTTATATCCTGATACAAAATTACCACCCGGATAACGGATAATCGGGACCTTCAGCTCTTTAACCATTTCCATGACATCCCTTCGAAATCCATCTTCATCTGCCAAAGGATGCGAAGGCTCATATATTCCATTATATACAGCTCTTCCCAAATGTTCTATAAAAGAACCATAAATTCTGTTGTCAATTATTCCTACTCTGAATTCTTTATCAATCAACATTTTGGCTGCTTTCATCTTTTTCCTCTTTTCTATTTATTTTAGTAATAACTATACTAAATATTTCGAAGAATCTTCGTTAGAAGCTATTTATTTACTTTAGGTTTATATGAAATATTATATTTTTTTATAAACCTTTTATATTTCTAATTATATATAAAAAATATAATAAGTCAACAACTATTTAATTAAAATATATATTTTTTTATCCATTTTATCATAACCTCTTCTAAAATTCTTTTTTTGTGTTTTATATTTAACAAAAGTATACTGTTATTTTTCCAATGCATGGATAACTTTAAATTCTTATTTTCCATACTAAAACACCTTTTTTCGGCATTTATTTTAACTTTTACTAAAACTTTAATCATTCATGATGCATGAATCTGTAGTTTCACAAGAAGCTTACAAAAAACGTATGCGCATGTGAGATAGAAAAGTTTGGTCCTCAACCAGCAAAACGAACTTTCTTATCTCAAAATAAAAAAGGTATATCAAAGAGAAAATCTCCCTTTGATATACCTTTTTTTGTCTCATTCTGCTATTCGAATATAACTCTTACATTAATATTTTGATTGTAGTTTCCAAATCCTTTACCAAACAGTGTAACCCCGCCGATATTTTCTGCATCATTTGGAATGGAAATTCTGAATATAATATCACTTTTATAGTTAATCTCCAGCTCATCTATAGCGAGTCCGCAGATCTTTCTTCCATCAATAAAAGTTCCTTCTTTATTAATCGAAAGAAGCTTTAACAGTCCATACTGATTCCAGTTAGGGGACCACCATGAAGGCGTATAAATCCCTTGAATGATACCAAAATCTCCTGGGCTGGTCCAGTACCCTAAGTAAGCCTCATTAAGATGAAAATGAATATCACTCGGCCACTCTTCACAAATGCCAGGCGCTTCTGAAGAAATTTCAAAAGAAATCTGCATTTCTACTATCTTTTGGTTAGATTTCAAGTAATTTGGAATCCTATACTCAACAAACCCCTTGCCGAACCATATAATACTTGCATCACTTCTTTCCGGCGCATCAAAATACCTCGGGTCATCCACTTCTCCAATAATAGATGTTTTAGTAGAGATTCCGCAAGTCGGATAAATATTGTAGTTCGCATAACTTCCAACAGGTATCTCAACCAGGTACATATTATCTTTGGAGGCATCAGCCAAGAAATCTAACAGTATTCTATTATCTTTCAAATGGCATATTTTCTGCGAGCCTCTTTTCCCTGACATCAGCACAACATCTATAAGCCCCGCATCCATAAGAATCTTCATATGCTGTGTCATAGCTCCATTCGTAATATTTAATTTACCAGCTAATTCATTTAAGTTCATCTGCTTATTTTTTGAAAGCATTCTAATCAAATTCATACGTACTGTAGAACCTAATGCCTTACATACTTCTGCAGCTTCATCTGGGTTGGTTATCTCTCTCATAATCTCTCGACCTTTTCTTTTAGTATTATCTAAAACTTATTATACCTCTTTTTCGTATTTATGACAAGTAAATGCTTATATTTCGCATTTTTAACAATTTAACTTTATATTTTATTAAACTAATTAACGAAACTGTCTCGTTTTCTTATCGACTTCTTACAAACAAATATTTTAAAACGAGAAAAAATAGATAATTTTTAAGGTACTTCTTTTAGATTCACCTTTCTAAAAGAAGTACCTTAAATTTCAAAACTGTATTAAACGCCTATCTTCCAAGGCTTTTCAATAATCTGCCTAAGCCTATCATACTCGCCAATAAGCTTATACTGCTCCAGCTTTACACTTTCTAACTTGATGCTTTCTCTTTGATAATCTGCCTCAGTCATTCTTCCCGCTTCATATTTTACCTTTGCAATGCCCTCTTGTTTTTGCAAAAGTGCAAGCTTGATATCTAGAGCAGTTATTTGTTCTTCCATGTCAATCAAGGACGAATAACTCTTCATCAGCGTATCTTTCATAACTTTCCTAGCATCCTCAACAGCTGCTAACCCTTTATCAGCTGCATACTTCCTCTCTAAATAGTCTGTATATAAGATCGGCGCTGATCCCCCGATAATGATATGATCTTTTGCAAACTGAGCAATATCCTGATCGTATTTTATATAAGCTTCTATTACACTGCTAATATAATGCTCAGGATCCCCGCTAATACGGAAAGGCTCAAAATGCAGTGTATCTTCTAAAGTATGCTTACTTAAATCTTTTCCCGTTACAAGCTTAAAGTAACTTTGTTCGTGCTGCCCAAGCTCATTTAGGGCCTTTCGGGAATTCTTTAATTCTTGGAGTTCAAGTTCCGCTTTATAGTGCAGCATCGGACTGATAACCCTTGCATCCATTTTAGCCTTTAATTTTTGCAGTTCTTTCGTTTTATGCGTAATAGCGTGCTCCAAAAACGCAAGCTCCTTTTCTAAAATGATCTGTTTATTGTAACGGCTTGCAATATCATAGCTAATCCTATCTATTAAAACTTGTGCCTGATTTTCACTTTTAGCCTGCTCAAGATAAATGCTTTGATAAACCTCATAGGCATTATTGTAATTCGCCTTAAGCCTTTCTCTAATCAACTCTTTCTCCTGCACATTAAGAGAGACTTGCTGACTGTACGTAATGCCTGCCTTAATAGATTCTTCAAGAGTAAGAAGAGGTTTTTCCTCCAAGGCGAAAGTAAAATGTCCTCCCAAAAAGATAATGGTTATTCCCGCTGCTAATATGTTCTTAAAATAATTTTTCATATTTATCTCACCTCTTTTATGTCAAACTTCATAACACCTTCTCAAGCTAAACCATTTCTTTTGTGTGAATCAAAATGCCTTCTTCTAACTTCTCATCTGGTGATAGAATCACTTCTTCTCCCTCACTCAGACCAGAAATAATTTCAACTTTCTTTCTGCTTTCTATACCTTTTTGTACTTCTCTTAGAGCAGCTGCCCCCTTTTCATTAACAAAAACGTAATGTTTGCCATTCTTTTCAAACACTGCATTCTCTGGAATGACCACCGCATTTTCTTTACTGCTTACGATGATTTTAAGATCCAGATCATATCCTGGCCTTAGTCCTTCTATCTTGCCTTCTATGGCTATCTCTATCTTGATTCTCTTTTGCTCAATTCCGAGGTCTGAAACTTTGCTAAAGGCTTTAGGATAGATTTTTCGAATGGTTCCAGTTGCTCCGGATATACCTAAATCCTTATGAGAAACCTCAACCTTAGACCCCTCCTCGATCTTTGCTATCTCAGAAACCAACACATCACTTTCAATATATAACGCTTCTGCATCGCCTATTTCCATCATCTGCATGCCAGGCTGCAGATAGCTGCCGGTTTCTGCTGTTTTCATCATCACAGTTCCCCTGAGCGGTGAAGTAACCACATAGTTTTGTCCATCTTTTCTAAGCTGCTCCATTTGAATGTCGATTTGCTTAAGTTGTGCCTTATAACTGGCTGCTATATTTTGTGATATAGGTTTTTTGATCAGCTCAAGATCTAAGTTTATGGCTTCAAGTCTCGCCTCTTCCTGCTGCTCGCTTAGAAGTACTACATGGTACTCTTCATAGCTTATGGCGTCTGCTTCAAAGAGGGTCTTGTGAATCTCACTTTGCCTTTTGGCCTCTTCAACTTTCTTTTTTTGAGTACCAAGCTGCAGTTCAAGCTTTTCTATTTCTTTGCGGTCTATAGGTTTTACCGCTTCATTATACTGCGCCATGATAGCAGCCTTCTTAGCCTCCATTTCCATAAGCTGAGAAGCGAGTTGCTGATTGTCTATTTTAGCGACTACATCACCTTTTTCTACCTGATCTCCTACTTCAACCATCACCTCAGTAACTTTTCCGGCAGCTGGGGCAAAAACATTCCCCTTCGTTTCAGAAACTACAAGTCCCAATTCTTCTACATACTCAGCAATATGCTCTTTCTTTGCGGCAGCTACTTCAACTTCTACCAATTTATTTTTATTCTGCATAAGCAGCCCTGCCGTTAAAAGAATCCCAACGACTAGTACAGCCCCAACTACTTTTTTATTTAACTTTTTCACGTTATTCACATCCTTTATTTCAGTATTAACATTAAGAAATTCTATTCTTCAGTGCTTCCATAAAGTTCAGACGATAAATCTTTCTTATCGTAGCCAGCTGCGCCAGTGTAACAAAAAACATTGTAGCTGCTGCTGTCACTGCATAATTAGCAGGTTCTATAACGAGCGGAATCGTATAAAGATCTGTGGAGAGAGACGTTACCATTCCCTGACACATACTGTATCCCAAAGGCATTCCAATAAGAACACCCAAAACCGTCATTACCCCATTCTCTTTTGTAATCATCTTATAGATTTCTTTTTTATCAAACCCCATGACGCGAAGTGACGAAAACTCCATTGTTCTTTCACTGATGCTGATAATCGTTACATTATAAACAATCGCAAAACCTAAAATACCTCCAAACAGCATGAATACACCTACAGAATAAATCATCATATCCATAAATTCTAAAAAGCTGTTTTTCATATCCTGTACAGACTGAACCTGCTTGATATTTTTTACATCTTTTAGCTTTGAAACGACTTCATCTTGTGAGTTAATAATAGCCCCGGTAACTATCCCTTTTTCCCCCATGACTTCACGCATAGCTTCAAGAGCTATATAAGCATTAGCTCCTAAATACTGCTTGGTAATCCCTTTTACTCTAATGGATTTATCTTCTTTATCCGGCATAAAGTTTTTAAGAATAATCTCATCCCCAATATGTACCCCAAGAGACTTCGCTAGGTTTTCTGATAGGATAATACCTTGATCCTGCAAATGAATAGGTTCCCCTTTTGGGTTTCTAAAGTGGTAAAATACCGTATCTTTTGGAATGCCAATCACGCTGACTGCTTTTTTCTTCCAACCATTTCTAAGCTCAAAAGGTACTTCAACTTTGGGCTCCATATCATCTATCTGAATAAGCTTCGTCAGTTCTGTCAAAGCACTTTGATTCATAGGCACGGCAAAATCAATGTTATAATCCATTGTCTGAAACTCACCATATTGAAGTTTAAATAAATTGTTCCATACAGATGACATAAACGTTGGCACCATTGTGATGCTGTAAGTAAGTGCAATGCCTGCCACAAGAAACAGCGCTCTTTTTTTGTTACGCATAATATTTCGAATCACCATTTTCCAGCTAAAAGAAATATGTTTCCAGATAATCTTAACCCTTTCCAGCCAAATTCTTCCGCCGGCTTTGGGTGCTTCTGGCCTCATCGAATCAGCGGGCAGGATTTTAAGTACGCTCCTCGCTCCCATAAGTCCCGACAGTACGCAAAATACACTGGTCAATACAATGCCGTAGACAAAATAAGCTCCATATATCTTCATTTCAAACATTGGAATATTCATGTACATAATGTATAAATTCGTAAAGGCTTCAGATAAAGGAATGCTAAAAATAATTCCTATCAGCGATCCAACTAGACCTATAAGAACTGAAAATTTCGTATAGTGCAGTAAAATACTGAAGTTGCCATAACCTAAAGCCTTCATCACCCCTATAGACATTCTGTCATTTTTAACAATCCTCGAAAGCATAACATTGATGATAACAGCGGCTACCATCAAAAACAGTACGGTAATGGTTGCAGCCATGACTTCCAGCTGTTCTACTTCCTGCATCATCATACTATGGCTCAGCTGATCTTCTCTTTTTACAATCCGCTTTACACCATAACGCTCCAGCTCATCTTCTATCGCATCGGCAATATGATCGATTCTATCACCATAGTCATCTCTAATTTTAATCATGACTTCATTATAGCTTCCTTGATACCCAAAAACAGACTGCGCAAAATCTTCATTAACATAAATAACTCCAAATTTTTCAGGCGCCGGCAAAAGTGCCTGTTCATTTTCCATCAAGTAAATATATTCTGGACTTCCCACGATACCCGCTGTATCTAAAGGATACTCTCTTCCTGCAATATAAGGGACTATTTTATCTCCTGGTGCAATCCCTCTCGCATCTGCAAACTGCTGAAGAACCATTACTGACTTAGCATGGTCTTTCAAATCACTTCCTTCAAGCTTATAGATGCTGTTAAGCCCTCCTTTTTCTTTAGGCAGCGAGACAACCCTCACTCTTACTTTTTCATTGGGGTCCTCTACCCTAAGCGGCACATCTTGGCTGATACGGCCTTCAGCTTTTTCTATACCTTCAATGCTATGTAATTTATCTATAGCTGTTTTAGGAATTTTGACAACTTCTATAAAAATGTCTCCAAAACGCGTTTCTTCATAGTAACTAAATATTGAATCATTTAAGTTGTCTGCTACCATGCTAAAAGAAACATAAATAGTAAGTGCTAAAATGACCATTACCGAAAGTGAAATAAATTGCCCCTTGGCATTTTTAATAAGTCTAAATAGTCTTACGTCTAATTTCTTCATTACCACTCAATCCTTTCAGGAGGGACTGGATTACTATTTATTTTAGTTTCTACAATTTCACCGCTGCGCATCTTAATCACCCGATCTGCCATCTCTCCAATTGGCACGTTATGTGTAATGATCACAATGGTTTTATTGTATTTTTTATTAATTTCTTTAAGAAGCGACAGGATTTTAATCCCTGTTCTAAAATCAAGAGCACCTGTTGGTTCATCACATAAGAGGAGCGATGGATTTTTGGCTACAGCCCTTGCTATGGCTACTCTTTGCTGCTCTCCTCCGCTTAGCTGAGCCGGAAAGTGATCTTTCCTGTCTTCAAGTCCTACAGCATCTAATACTTCATCAATATCTAATGCATTCTTGCATATTTCTGTCGCAAGCTCTACATTTTCTCTTGAGGTTAAGTTCGCCATCAGGTTATAAAACTGAAAGACAAACCCGATTTTTTCTCTGCGATAAGCTGTAAGCTTTCTGTCACTGTACCTCGTAATCTCTTCGCCTTCCATAAATACCTTGCCTTCTGTCGGAAGATCCATTCCCCCTAAAATATTTAAAAGGGTACTTTTCCCCGAACCGCTGGCTCCTAAGATCACGACGAATTCTCCTTCGTAAAGCTGAAGTGAAACATCTTTATTAGCTGCTACAGTTACTTCTCCCATCTGATAGAACTTATTGATATTTTCCACTTGCATTAAAATATTCTTTTCCATTATCCTCTCACCCCGTCTCCTCCTAATAATCCGTATTTGAGAAAGTCATAAAAGTTTTCTACTAGCTTTTTTATCTCCTCCCTGTTTTCAAACTGTTTTTTTGAATATCGCTCGGCAATCCCAGTAAGAAGCATCATCAGCATTTCTGCCATAAAGTCTACATCGACTTTTCTTATTTCTCCTTTTTCCATTCCATTATTGATAATCCCTTTAAATACCATCCTGCTGACTCTATATTTTTCTTCCATGAGTTTGTCTATGATATAAGGGATTGACATAATGTCCTTATAAAAAGCCATAGAAAACTTATTTGAAGTTTCCATATTAAACTGCATTAAGCGGTCAATCTTTTCAATCGTTCCATCTACTTTATCAATCTCTTCTTGTATCATCATGTACGTTCTTTCCATAATTGATAAAACAACTTCTATAAAAAGATCCTCCTTGGAAGCAAAGTGTTTATAAATAGTCATTTTACTTATTCCTGCTGCTGCCGCAATATCTTCTACCGAAACGGACTTATAGCCTAAACTTATAAAGAGTTCTTCGGCTTTTTCCATCAATCTATTGTATTTAACTTCACTTTGAGTACCCATCTTGCCTATTGCCCCTTCCTTTCTTCATGTATCTTATCAATCAAATTTTGTACTTTCTTACTTGATTAGTACAATATTATTGTATTCCTTTGAGAAAAATTTGGCAATAGGTAAACACTATTTTATTTTAATTAATATTCTTTCTACACTTAACGTACCTTTTGACACCTAAAAACCCCCAAAGAATAACCCCCTATGGGCTTTAAAAGCTTAATTGTTTACTTGCAAACTATAGAAAATACCCTATAAACTCACAAAAAGGAGTAGTACAAACTACATTAGCTTAGTTTTGTACTACTCCTTTTTTCTCTGTTTTCTATTTTATCCTACTTCCAATATCTTTCAGGAATAAACCCAAATAGCACGGGCGCTGCTGAGCCATTTGGAAGCATATAAACAAACTCATTACTTTCATTGGCCTTAATCATGCCTACCAGCGTTGCTATCGTTTTGCTGGACAATACTTCTTCTCTTGGACTATCAAATACGACACCATTCCGCCACTTGATTGCGCCTTGGTAAGCTCCCCCTCTGGCATTTAGAATAATTCCCATGTTCTCTTTGTTTTTAACATGAATATAGACAGCTACCCCGTAATTGCCTACATTTCTCACGGTTTCCCCTGTCAAAGCATCTTTTCCTGTAACCCACTCACCTTCAGTACTTCCAATAACCAGCTTAGACGGCTCAGTCATTTGAGTTGTATCAACAGTATAACATTTCTCTATAACACTAAAGGTCCCCCGTATATGAATATCCTTTTTCAGCGGGCTTAACTGATTTATGTTTCCGAGTGGTGACTGATGATCCAGCATAGCTACTGTAAAAGTTACACTGCCATCACTTACGTAGTCCAGCATTCCCGAAACAACTTCTTCCCTCTTCCACATTCTAACCGATCCACTGTCGTATATGGCAGTTGGCACCCCTGGCTTTAGAACATAATTTCTTACACCGCTGCCTTTAAAGTAATCTCTGAGCGCTGCTTGGCCTGTTCCTAATATATTTTTGCTTGGCCCTTTAATCGTATTATTTGAAACAGCCAGATTAACCTCTTTGTTTCCTCCAGCGGTTGCAACAACCACAAGCTTTTTCCCCACAGGTGCAGCATTTTGGTGATGAACTAGAAGTTTTCCGCTGCCTTCTACTGTATCTTTGTATAAAACGCCGCTTGTACTTACCCGCTCCGGTGAATTGCTGACGATAAGCGTTCCAGGCTTATCTAAAACTTCTACATTTTTTAGCGTTTCCAATGTATTATAGTCTTTATCTATGTATCCTTCCAGCAAATCCCCTTGCCGTCCTTTTACAAACAGGTAATAGCCATTTCTTTCTATTTTTTCTGTATTGACTTGAAGCGTGCAGGTTTTAACTTTTGACCAATTACCCCATTCATCCTGAATCTGCATGCTGATTTCATATTTTCCTGGCCGCATAAAATATTTTGGCTTACCGGCTATTTTAGAGCCACCCGCCAAGTTTCTATAGGTCCACTTTTGACTTTTTATTTTGAGTTCATTGGGGTTATCATACTGATAAATAAAGGTTAGTTTTTCCCCTATGGCATAAAGCGGCTTTTCAATTTTGAACGTGTTAACCTCTATAGCTTTGCTTTTTGTAATCTGAACTTTTCTGCTCGTCCACTCACTCCAGATGCCCCCTTGATTTTTTACCCGCAAAAATACTTCATAACTGCCTGGGGGCACATCTTTTAAAAGCGTATTAATGTTTGAGCTTGTCTTTTTCTTTTTATTGATTACTGTCATCCATTCTCTTTGTGTAATTCTTTTGCCATCTGGACTTTGACTGCTATCGATAATTTCAATAGGTTCCCTTTGCTGATAGGCATTCTTTTGAAACGCGAATCTAGCAGTAGGTTTAATAGTACTCGCAGACAGCATAGCTGCAAAAACAAAAAATATCATTGCTAGATACAAAACAGGCCGGTTATATTTTTTCATCATTTTTCCCCTGTCCTTATTCATTTTATGTCATTATGCCCAAGTCATCTATCCCTTCTATTATAGCAGATTCCAGGTGTTTATTGGCCTCTTTTTGACAAAACACGCCCCAAAAAGCAAAGCAGTATTTTCCAGTTAGAAAATACTGCTTTGCTTTAATCCTAATTAGGAATGACCTACTCATCCTCCAGCAGATAAAAACCTCAGTCGAAATGCCCCGAGCATATGCACAAATATATCCTCTTCACAGCGCAGCACAACTTTAGTTGAAGGTATTCTTAGCGAACCAAGTGCAACTAGCTGCTCTTTATCAATTTCCACTTCCCACCCTTCTCCTTTGATCTTAGTTTCGCTCACTATCTCTCCAGAAAGACCTATAAAATAGTTGATAATTTCAATCCTTGGCATTCCTCTCATCTCCATTGTCTGCTCTTTCATAATCTTTCCCTCCTTCTAAGCTTCCATCAGCTAAGGGTATCATTCAAAATAGCTTCAGCTTATGACTTCTCTTTATACATTGCATGCTTAACATTTGAAGCTTAAAATGATTCTACTCCTTTCATCTCTTTCTATAGCATAATGTAATGATTATGATAAAATCAACCCAATATAAATAAATACTTGCTGCCAAGGCTCTCTAAATTTGATACAGCACTTTTTCTTTATAAATCCTTTATAGAGCAAAAGAAAGCATACCTATTCGCCTTAACTAGGTATGCTTCTTTTAGACGTTCTATTTAGATGATTTGACTGTGATTTCAAGTATTTGCAAACCACCCTCATTGCTGCTTTCCACTTTAATATCTGCAATCTGCCCTTCTTTAAGTGCGTTAGCATTAGGCTGTTTTTTTGCATTTTCAAATTTGACCTTTGTTTTGTTACTAAAGGCTATCTTAAGATTACCTTTTTTTCCTGATTCTATCACAATGTATTTATCCTTGTTATTTACTTCAACTATTCTCGCATCTTTAAAAAATGTCTTTACCTCATCTTTGTCTTCTTTGTCATCATCTTTATCCTCTTCAGAAGCTAATGCAAGTATTTTGATTTCGAATGCTACAGTCTGAATTGGGAGTGTAGAAGTTGTGACACTTGAGTGCTTTACGCTGACCTTCATATCAGATTTAAGATCTGATAGTGTATAGGTTTTTGTGTCATTTTCACGGAGTATTTTCGTTACATCCGTAATATTTAAAATAGTATAATTTTCTGTTTTATCTTCAGCTCCAGCTTTCAAAACTGTAACCAGCTTATTCTCAGCTTTTATATCTTTTATAACAGCTTCTTTGATACTAACTGTTCCAGTTGTTTCCGGGGTAATCTTATAAGCCCCATCAGTAGTTGTTGCCCAAGACTTAGTGGCAAGGGTTCCTCTTGATGTTGTCAGCGCTAGGGTATTGTTTTCAAACTTCGTTTCAATACCTAATATTTTGGCAACATCGGCAATTGGAACATAGGTTTTATTATCATAAGTAATGGTCTGTACGCCATTTAATACCTTTTCACCATTTAAAGTATAGGACATACCAGGGTTAACATAAGCTTTAATCGTTTTAAGGACTGGCTTTGCAACAAGCGAAAAACTTAATGCCCCTACTGTTCCTAAAAACATTATCATTTTAACTCTCTTTTTAACATACTCTTTCATTTGAAATCCTCCCATAACTCACTTTATTTGAAGTATTAATGATACTTACTTCTTATTTTTTTGACTACTGCCTATTTTTTCTTTGCCTGTACTTTTCTTGCTGTTTTCATTGCTTCCAGCATTCTCATTCTTTTTTTCATTTTGTTTAGGAAGTGGTGCGACCGTATCTTTTATCTCTTTCTTTGCAGCAGATTGATTTTTTTGGCTGCCTGTTTCTGAAGCTTTGTTACGCTTAACTTCTGCCTGACCCTTTTGCTGGGCTGCCTTTTTAGCTTCTGATGCCTCTTCCTCTTTTACTTGAGCCTCTGATGCGTTGACTTCTTCTGCCCGTTTATCTTCTTCTGCATCAACACCTTTTTCTTCTTCTGACGCTTCTATATCTCCACTTTCTTCTTCAGTTTGTTTCTCTTTCTCCTTTTGGTTCGCCTTTTGCTCTTTTCTAAGTGCTTTAACGGCTTTCATGATCTCTTTTACAGAAGCATCTTTGTAGTCTTCAGCTGCTATTTCCTGATCAAAAGCCTGAAGTTTTTGTATGAGATTAAGCTTCCCTGGTGTGATTCCAAGCTGCTTAGCTTCTTCCTGACGGCTGAGTGTAACATGCTCTGTAACAACTTCAACATCCAGTTTCTTTTCTTCGGCATATTCCTCTATCGTTTCCTTTGAAAGATCTGTAAGCTCTTCAGCTTTATTGGTATCATCTGTCACCGAAGTAATAGCTACAGCTGCTCCTTCTGCCTGTTCTAGATACCCTTTTTCATCTGCTGTTTCAATAATAGACTTAACGCCTTCTTGAAGCTTTTTATTAAGGACATTTTTCGCTTTTAAAACATTGATACCGTCTTCATTGTACCCCTTAGCGGATACAATCCTGTCCCATCTATTGATTCCTAATTCAATACTTGGATTAATGTCGATGTCTAGGTAAGCAACCGGTGCTTTATAATACGCATAGCCGCTAACCCCTCCAGCAGTTAACAAAAGGCATGCAGCTGCTGATACCGCCGCCAGTTGTCTTAACCAACCAGACACTTGCTTTTTGCTCTTTTGTCCTATCTTTTGATAAGTTAAAGCTTTGATACGGGATAAGGTTTTAGAATCCATTTTGCAGTCTATGTTTTTATCTAGTAATTCGTCTACTTCATTTACATTTAATGAATCCAGCAAGCTTATTAGGTTAGTCTCCATGTTTCATCTCTCCTTCAAGTAACTTTTTTAATTTAATCAGTGCCCGTGATATTCTTTTGTCGATTGTATTTACCTTGATGTCCATCGCTTCACTAATTACTTTTGAAGGCTGCTCAAAAAAGTATTTACGAATAAGTATTTCATGATCCGGTTCTCCAAGAGCTTTTATTTCTTTAATAATCTGCGTCCTTGTTTCCTCTTTGTCATAATCTGATGCTTGACTGCTGCCTAACCCCTTATCCTCCAGCTCATATAATAAATCAAGTGGAATGACTTTTTGAGTTTGTTTATGATACTTCCTGTAAATATCAATAGCTTTTCTTTTTGCAATGACCGCTAAAAATGCTTTAAGTGATCCCTTTTGAAGATTAACCTTACTGCTGCTTTTATAAAGTTCATAAAAAACATCACTTACACATTCCTCGATATCCTCTTTGCTGCAGATTGTATGAATCTTACTATGTACAATCGTATAAACAAGTCCTGCATAAGTGTCCATCAAAAGCTCCAGGCCTTTTTCATCCTGCCGCTGCAAAAGATTTAATATTGTACTATCCTCTGTCACCATTTCACCTGCCTTTTATCAAGCTTCTATTTATTAATTCGTAAAACATTTTTAGAATCTGACATGTCGAATTATTTTTTTTTATTTTTCTTACTAGCAAAGCAAGTTCTCTTATCACTTTAGCATCATTATATCCATTATAACAATTCATACAGTATCTTTCTTAAGAATACATTAATAATGGATCATTCATTAATGGGGGTATTCTCTTGGGATACTATATTACAGCAGAACCAAATGTTAAGCTTTACTTAGAAGACCTTAACCCAGGCGGCAGTAAAACACTATTATTTCTTCATGGCTGGCCAGCAAGTCATCAATTATTTGAATACCAGCTTAACGCCCTCCCACAGCTGGGGTATAGGTGTATCGGCCTTGATCAAAGAGGCTTTGGAAAATCTGATAAACCCTTTACAGGCTATGATTATAACAGACTGTCTGATGATGTAAGATGCGTTATCGAAGCACTCAAACTTAAATCTGTTACACTCATTGGGCATTCTACAGGCGGTGCCATAGCGGTTAGGTATATGGCAAGACACAATGCCCATGGCGTATCTAAGCTTGTTCTTTGCGCAGCTGCCGCTCCTAGTCTCATTAAACGGTCTTATTTTCCTTATGGTATTGAAAAAGAAGATGTTGAAAATATTATTTCAGAAACTTATACTGATCGGCCTAAAATGCTGCGTAATTTCGGGGATACATTCTTCTTTCAATCTATAACACAGCCTTTCTCTGACTGGTTTTTTAATTTGGGATTGCAGGCATCTTCCTGGGCAACTGCAGCTGTTGCAAGAACTTGGCTCAGAGAGCAAAGCTTATTCCATGATCTTAAAGAAATAAAAGTTCCAACCCTGATTCTTCACGGTATTCATGATAAAATCTGCCTGTTTCCTTTAGCTGTGGCCCAGTCAAAAGGTATTCCGCATTCTAAGCTTATTCCCTTTAAATTCAGCGGACATGGTTTGTTTTATGATGAAAAGGACAAATTTAATAAAGAATTAGTAGCGTTTATAGAAGGGACTAACAAATAATCAAACAGTTTGGGACTATAACATTCTATATTTCTTGTAGTTATTTATATGTTTTATATTAACTCGTGTTTTCATTTTAATACATCATCTCTCAAACGGCTATAGCCTTATTTCCATGCAGCTATAGCCGTTCAAAGTACCTGGTCAGTATTTGAACAATGCTGAAAAATAATATGTGACTTATAACATTATTTCCAAATTAAAAAGTGTAGATCATAATTGGTTTATAATCCACACTTTAAATACAGCTTAACTTTTTGTTATATTTGTGTATTGTTTTCCATTTTTACCCACCTATTGATACAGAAGACTCATCTTTTACCACTACATCACTTTTTAAAATAATCAAAAATGCTGCTATAAATAGTACAATATTGAGTATAAAAGGATAGGTTTTATTAAGATCAGAGAGCACCCCCGTCAAATAACCAAAAGGCATCGAAAGCACAAGGATAATGGCGTAGATAATAGAGGTCATCCTTGATCTTTCTTCTGGGCTTGCATTCAGTACAAGCATCGATTCACTGAGCGGGTCAATAAGCGCTATGGCACATGCTTCTAAAAACGTGCTGACAATAAGCAGAATATATCCCTTATCCGGCAGTGTAATAAGCAGCATTTGGCTTACTATAAAGCATAAGAAGCCTATTGTCATCGGCCGCTTTAGGTTAAATGCAGATATTCTATGGGATATAACAAAAAAGAATATCAGCATCACACTAGACCTGATAAATGGAAAGAGTGCTATATTTTCTGCCGGAATAAGTATTTTTTCAGTTACAATAACGCTCCAGAATGTACCTGTCGTCGTTCTGCAGATTGTAATAATGAGTAATACTATAATCGTATAATATAGCTTAGACGACTTAGAAAAATGTTTTAAAACATCTTTATATTCTATCAGTATTTTAAAAAGAGAAGTATCTTTGGTTTCTTCCATTCTGATTGTGCCACGCTTTGTTTCTTTTGAAAATATGTAAACGATTGCAAACTTAATCGTCATCATAGTAAAACTAAAGAAAAATAACATTCTCATCGTTGTTACTAAAGAAAACTTATTGATAAGGAGTCCTGTAACCGGTGCTATAAATGCGACTAACAGCCCTGAAATGTATACGAGCGACCACATATTAACAATATCTTTTTGCTCAGCGTCTTCTACAAAAAGACACCCCCACGAAATCATCGTAACACGCCACATGGCATTGATGATGGCTGCAATAATAAAATAATAAACATTTTGTGCCATAGCCCAAATAAGGCATGGTACACTCCAAGATAGTATGTCAAAAATAAAGGTTGTGGTCTTTCTGCCCAGCTTGTCATTAACAGCTCCCCCGAGCAGTGAAAAAATAATTTGAAAAAAAGTACTGATACTTACAATCATCCCAATCTGCGTATCTGTTACTCCGAGTGCTATCATATAAATAGAAACATAAGGGGCATAAAGGTTATAGGGAATCCCCCATAAGGGTTCCGGATACAAACATGCTCTAGGGTTGCCTTTTAAGCTGATAAGTGTTGCTATAAGTGGATGTTTTTTCATAAGATGCCTCTCTTCTGTCTAATCAATAGCTCTATTATAACTAGGACAAACAGCAAATACAATCCCTATAGATAATCATAAATAATACCCCACTTTTCTAACTTTTCTTCAAACTTAACAGCATGAGCCGGACTTGTAGAAGGTAGCTTATAAAAGGCGGTTGCCTTATCATGAAATCCAACTTTTTTTCTAAACGTTTCATATGCCTTAGTGCCATTAAAAAATACCGTTTGGATAGATGGATAAGTCATGAATAACCAGTCAAAATCATTAACTTCTTCATTTTTGATGGCCGTATCCAAACTGCCTTCTCTCTCACAGCTTTTAAGGACATCCCATAACGCAATATGATGCCCTAGCACAAAGGCCTTACGCTTTTCATAATCCTCCTCATAAGTTTCATCAAACAGTGTATATAAAATCCGCCAAAAATAATTTCTAGGATGGGCGTAATATTGCCCTTCCTTAAGA
>CALJNR010000024.1 GCA_937981575.1 uncultured Clostridia bacterium
AGGAAGTGTATATAAAAGAGAGGTTTCTGCCGAAATAGATGTTAGAGGTAGAAATTTGATACTAGGGCTTCCTAAAAATATTGTTATTACTTCAGATGAAATTAGGACGGCTTTAGAAGAGCCTATCACGAATATTATAGACGGAATCCGGGCAGTGCTAGAGCTTAGCCCACCAGAACTTGCCTCAGATATTTCAGATAGAGGTATGGTGCTTACTGGGGGAGGAAGCCTCATTTACGGTCTTGATAAACTTATTTATGATATTACAGGGATTAATGCAGTTATTGCAGACGATGCGATGTCATGTGTAGCAGTAGGAACTGGTATGTGGGTAGAATATAGGTATGCACATGGGGCAAAACAAAAGTAAAGGAGAATGGTATGATAAGAGGGTTATATACGGCTGCAACAGGAATGAATGTACAAACTAAAAAGCTAGATGTGATATCTAATGATCTAGCCAATGTTGCCACAACAGCTTATAAAAAGGATACAACTATTATTGCATCATTTCCACAAGTTTTAGCAAGTAGAATAGATGATATGCAAAATCATACTCCAAATAATGGAACAATAGGCAATATGAGCTTAGGTGCAAAAGTAGACGAGGTCTATACGAATTTTATTCAGGGATCAGTTATAAAAACAGATAATATGCTTGATGTGGCTATCCAAGGTGAAGGGTTTTTTGCAGTCCAAACACCGGGTGGGGTACTCTATACAAGAGATGGCAACTTCTCTGTTAATCAAGAAGGACAAGTTGTAACAAAGGAAGGTTACTTTGTTCTTTCACAAGAAGGCATACCTCTTGAACTAGGACAAGATTTTTTGTCAAATGGAGGAACAGTTGTTATTAAAGAAGCAGGAGAGGTTTATAGAGGTAACGAATTCATAGATACACTAGCGCTTATTCGTTTTGAAGACCCCAAAACACTTACGAAGGTTAATGATAACTTATATGAGGCGGCAGCACCCGGCACTCCGGCGCCAGGAAGTTTTATACAAGGATTTCTGGAAGCATCTAATGTTAATCCAGTTACAGCTATGGTAGATATGATTACTGTTTCAAGAGCATATGAAGCAAACCAAAAGGTTATACAGACTCAAGATACACTTTTAGACAAAACAGTTAATGAATTAGGAAGGGCATAGGAGGTAAAATAATGGTAAGAGGATTATGGACGGCCGCATCAGGCATGACATCTCAGCAGTTAAATGTAGATACAATAGCTAATAACTTAGCCAATGTGAATACTGTAGGATACAAGAAAGAAACAACTAATTTCAAAAGTTTGCTTTATCAAACAATGGCGGCTCCAGAGATAGAGAATGGGCAAAGACCTACTTCTATGCAGGTTGGTCATGGTGTAAGAGCTCTTCCAAATTCCAGGAATTATAGCATGGGAATACTTCAAGAAACAGGGAAAAATACAGATATGGCTATAGAAGGAAAAGGATTCTTTACGGTATTAAAAGGTGAGCAAATGACTTATACGAGAGATGGAAGTTTTCGTATTTCTATTACAGAAGATGGCGCTTATGCGCTTGTTACCTCAGATGGCAATACTGTTTTATCTGTGGAAGATGAACCTATTCTTATAGGAACAGAGATCCCAGTAGACAAGGTAATTGTAGGTAAAGATGGTTCTGTATATTACATAGATGAAGAGCTTAATATAAGAATGGAACTAGCTCAACTTAAGATAGTACAATTTGCAAATGTAGAAGGACTAGAAGCTATTGGGTCAAACTTATTTATACAAACAGGAGCCTCAGGAGACCCTCTTGTAGAAGGAGAAGAAGATGGACTTGTTAGAAGTAGTATTAGAACAGGCTATTTAGAAGGATCCAATGTGCAAGTAGCGGAGGAAATGGTAAAGCTTATTGTAGCGCAAAGAGCTTATGAACTTAATTCAACAGCTATTAAAACAGTAGATACTATGCTTCAGCAAGCTAATGATCTTAAACGTGGATAGGGAGGGATATAAGTGGATATCAGTACCTTGCAATTAAATCCTATTTTTGCAGAACAAATGACTAGCAAAGTAGAAGAAGATAAGGCAAAAGATTTTGATGCTATTTTTCAAAAGGTATCAAAAAGTCAGGATGATAAAGCTTTAAAAGATGCATGTGTTCAGCTAGAAAGCTATATGCTTTCACAGCTTTTCAAACAAATGAAAAAGTCTATGGTTTCAGAAGAGAGCTTAATCCCAAAAGGAGACTATGAAAAAACCTTTGAAGAGTTCATGATTAATAATCAATCTGAAGAAATGGCAAAAGCTGGTGGTATTGGACTTGCAGATATGATGTATAAACAAATGACAAATATTTATGGTAAACAAACAAAACCTGAAGGACAAAATATTTTAAAAATTGACAAAGAAGCATAGAGAAAGATATACGTTGACAGCAGATTATTAGAGTGTTAAACTATATTATGAAATATAACTAAATAGAATTCTTATCCAGAGAGGTGGAGGGTATGGGCCCTATGAAACCCGGCAACCTAGCATACGTAAAGGTGCCAATTCCCGCGCATCATTTATGCGTAAGATGAGGACGAACGATTGCATACTACTAACCTCATTTGAAATGGGGTTTTTTTATTTGCTTTATGTTAATCCTAACAGTAAAAATAAAAGGAGGATTTAAAAATGGC
>CALJNR010000025.1 GCA_937981575.1 uncultured Clostridia bacterium
AATCACTTCAGCCTCATTTCCCTGATGCAGACTTAGCTATTTTAGCCAGTGTCGTAGATAGATATCGTTCAATCGGTGCATGGGCTCCAAATCCTGTATTGACTAAAGAAGGTCTAGATAAATTACAGGCAGTTATGGCAGAGGCTGGGGAATTAGAGAAGAAGGTTGATTATGATAAGATTGTTACTACTAAATTTGCTGAAGAGGCTATGAAGAAGATAAAATAATAAAGAAGGTAGAAATAATTTTGACGGAGGATTTCCTCCGTCTTTTGTTATTGCCATTCAAATGTAAAAAGCCTTAAAAGTAAGTATTGAGCATCTAACCTGTCCCCTTGTCTCGCTAAAGCAATGTCGCTCAATAGGATTACTAATCTTGAATTGCTTCTGCCGCCAAATAGTATTTTGTCAACCCGTTTTGACAATACCATGTTAGGTGCAGGTCTTTTATTTTCAATCAAGTCAATTTGCTTCTTTTTATATCCTCAATGATTTCCCTTGAAATTATTACTAAGTTGTCTTCTATTTGTTGAGAGAGTAAATCCAAATCGTTAAAATCGGGATTTTCAATCAACACTGTTTCAAGAATAGAGTATTGAGGTTTGGTAGTTCTGTCTTTATTCCATTTAGTTGTTTTGAAAAATTGCCAATAATTCTCTTGTATGGGTATGGTTTGCCCTAACAGCCATATTTCAAACCGCATTTTTTTATGATTTAATACGAGTCCCAATTTTAGTTTTCGCTTTTTCAAAAAGTCATTAGAATAATAGAAGTACGTATAATCCATATAACCTTGAAAAAGATTCCCAAAAGAAAAATTGTTCACCAAGTTTTTGGATAAAGTCGTTCCTAATCTCATTACATACTTTACAAGTCCAGAGTATGCTTCTTGAATGTCTCCCTTCTCGAGTTGTTCTTTGTAGATATTGACATAATCATTTAGTTCTCTCATTTTTGACCTTCCTTTGATTTTATTTTTGTCTTATAAAATACTTTGGTTTGGCACCGTTAAACTTGCACCTAACGTCTAATTAGCGAATACAGTTAGCAATTTAAAATTCATTTAGATGGTTTACGAATACTGGCCAATATATAGTTGTATTTCATTAATAGTCATTTTTTACATTATTTCTACAAACCCTACTAATATCCTTTTCGTCTAAGCATTTTATTCAACTTAAATTATAATAAAAATAAATAGCACATATATTGATCTAAGTCCAGCTAAGAATTGTCAATAACTAATTTTAATAATATTTGATATCTCAGTTGAACTTAAAAAGGGTAACCTTAATAAGCCTTTTGACAGCTGTCAAAAAACAAGTAATAGGATGGAATTACATTAGGCAGCGATGTCGCATTTCGCTTTTAAGTAATTATTTTGATGTTTTTCAGGAGTGATGATTTCGAATTTTTTTTCATCACGAAGTATGGCAAATACAATATTACAAACTTTATGCATAACGGCTCCTAAAGCCACCATTTTAGGCTTGCTCTGGCATTTTAGAAGATAATAGTCACGGAGCACAGGATTCTTGGCGGAACCATCTTTGTTCTTGCTGATACTGATTAAAGCCATGGTGTGAATGACTCTTCGTGCAATCCTGGAACCACGTTTTGACATGCTTACTTTGGTGCCATTGAACTTCCCAGATTGCTTTACTGCAGGATCCAAGCCAAAATAGGCAAAAAGCTGTTTTGGTGAGCGAAAAGCAGAGAAGTCTCCGATTTCACCCATAAGGGACACAGCAGAAAGAAATCCAGCACCTTTAAAAGATTCAATGAGGTGTATCTGTTTTACTAAGTCAGTATCTTCGTTGGCCTCCACAAGCTCATGCATATCAGAAAGTATGTGTGAAATCTCTTCATCATACTGACGTATGAAACGGATGTATAGAAGAATGCGTTTAAAGTTGCTGCTTACAGCATGACCAAAAGCCTTGGCATCATCTGCAGCCTGAATAATAGCATTATACTTGTTCTCTGCATAAGTAATACCAAAACGTGCAGTAGTACGTATGGAAGTAATAATTTCATCCTTTGAAGCACTTAAAAAAGCATCTGGAGAAGTGTATTTTTCCAGTAATGCCATAGCTGTATTTGTAGTTATTTTGGAGAAGATTTTTAAATACTGAGGAAACACCATACGAAGTTCACCTTGAAGCTTATTCACATAAGCAGAGCGCTTATCCATAAGGTCATAATATTCTCTTGAAAGATTTCTTAAATCAAGAGCAAGATCTGAAGGCATAAGAGAAACCTTCAAATCAGGCTTTAAACCTATTAGAGCAGCTTTTTTTGAATCAAATCTGTCATTATGCACTTTTCTAATGTTAATGTTTGTGCTATTCTTAGTGATGATAGGATTAATCACGGAGACATGAAATCCTTTATCACGAAGATAGCAGAAGAGTGGGTAATGATAAATTCCCGTGGATTCGAGGAAAATGCGACTTTCCAAAGAATACAGCTCTTCTGCTTCTTTTATTTTTGAAACAGTCATAGCAAGGGAATTTAAA
>CALJNR010000026.1 GCA_937981575.1 uncultured Clostridia bacterium
CTAATTGCATTCTTAACTTTTTTGTTTCTTCATCTGAAAAATTATGTATCCTCATGTTTCCCCCATATACACGATATGATTTTACTTGTTTTTTATAATTATGCTTCAGAGCTCAGCCCCGGTATTGTCATTGCATATAACTAAAATATTATCGGCACCTATGCCGGTATATACTTTAAAAATAGTGGTATTCCCGACGTTGGTGTCGGGAAATATTCCTTTGGTCGTTACTCTTTATATCTTGCTAAATGGATCTATTTAATGATAGCTTATCCAGTGGGCTTTGGATGTTTGAAATGTTTTTTCGTGTAACATGGGTGTAAATCTCAGTAGTTTTACAACTTGAATGCCCTAAAAGTTCTTGTATAAACCTTAAGTCAGTCCCTCCCTCTAGAAGGTGGGTTGCAAATGAGTGTCTAAGGGCATGTACCGATACTTTTTTATTGATCTTTGCAATCACACAGGCTTTCTCGAATATCCTTTCTACTGTTCTTTCAGTAAGAAACTCACATGAATCAGCATTCTCTGGCTATCTATATCTTCTGGTCTAAGTCTTACAACTTCTCCCACTCTTAACCCTGAGGAATAAACTAGAAATAATATAGCTCTGTGTTTTTCATTATCAAGAGCTTTCAAAATTCTTTTGACTTCTTCATAGCTCAAGATGTTTGGAAGTTTGTTCTCTTTTTTAGGCCTTGGCATAGATTCAATAACATGCCCCTTATGAAGGATGTCATTACATAAAAATTTAATAGAACTTATAGCCTGATTTGCATACGAATGGGATTTTTCTTGATCCAATAATAAAAGAATATATTTTCTTATATCCTGCTCACTTACCAAGTCGCTTTTTTTATTAATAAAGTTTAGAAAGCGCCTAATATGTTTTGTATAGGTTTGTCTTGTCTTAAAGCTGTATCCTTTTAATTTTAACTCTTCATCCATGGCTTTAACTCTATCTTCATCGCACCTATTGCAAATAAAATCAAAAACTACGTGCTCGTTACTAAATAACTTTTTTAATCTATCAATATTTTCATCGCAAAGTGGCACTAACCATTCATTTTTATTAGCATCCCACCTATATCCTGTGATGCTTTTAATTTTATTAATTCGTTCTGCCGAATAATCAAATGTAATCATTAAATCATTTTCAAGCTTTGAAATTTTAACAGACATGGTAAACCTCTCTTTCAGTCCCAAACATATGTTCTTGTTTAATTTTTACCATTATCTGTTGTATTATTCAGCTTATCTTTAAAATAAAAACCTTAAATCTTTCTATTCTGTCTTTATTTTCTAATTATATCATAATTTTTTAATAATTATATAAAAAAAGCATATTATGTAGCAGAAAACCTTTGATAAAATCAAAAAATGTCTTCTGAAGAGCGTTATCGCTTACGGAAGACATTTTTTGATTTTATTAGTTAATCGGAAACATTTTATCTTTGACTCTTTTATCGGTAGAACCTCTTACGATCAGTTCTCCATCGATAACGACTTGTTTTTCTTCGCTGTTGGGAGAATTGATTTTATCAATCAGCATTTTGACCACTTGCTCAGCAATGGTATTTAGCGGCTGTCTGTAGGTCGTAAGGTTTGGAACAATGATTTTGCTGAGATAAATATCATCAAATCCAGCAACTGCCACATCTTGCGGAATGCGGTATCCTTTTTCGCCTAAGTAGCCTATTGCCCCTATAGCCATAATATCATTGGCCGCTAGGATAGCTGTTGGCTTCGTTTCACACTCTTCCATGAAATATTTGCAGGCTTCATACCCTGCATCAATCTCATAATCCGCATAATAAATATATTCCTGGCTGACAGGAATGTTGTATTTCGCCAGACAGTCTTCATATCCCTTTCTTCTTTCATTGGCTACCTTGTACCCTGAACTGCCATCTATATAGGCAATCGCCTTGTGCCCTAGTTTTATGAGATGCTTGGTGACTTCCGTCATCCCTTTATAACCATCTATCACTACCGAACTGATGGCCTCATCAAATTCGAAGTTATCCATGAAGATAATAGGCAGGCGTTTTGAAAGCTGAAGAATATTTTTGATATTATATTTGTTGCCCCTATACGTACATAAGATAATGCCGTCTACATTTCTGGTCATTAAATCCATGATTGATTCATGCTCAGAGTTGTTGCCTTCATCCATTCCGACAAGGATCAGTCTGTATCCTTTTTCTTTTGCATAGTTTTCAATATACTTAAAGAGTTTAATATGATAAGGATTTTCATAGCTTGGTACCATAATAGCGATAACCTTCGACTGCTGCTTGCGCATGCCTCTTGCTATCATACTTGGCTGATACGCCAGTTCCTCCATTACTTGCTGTATCTTTTGTCTTGTTTCTTCATTTACAGGGGCAGTGTTATTTAAAACCCTAGATACTGTTGCCACTGAAACACCAGCTGCCGATGCCACATCTTTTATAGTCGCCATAAACACTGGCTCCTTTCGTTATGATATAAATTTCACATCTTTAATTTTAAGTTATAAAAGGGTGATATGTGGTGTGAAATCATTCTGAGAAACAACTTTGCATAGATGAACCATTTCATTATATAGGCTGCTTCTCTATACTAAATGTTGTGTTTTAGTATAATATATTCTCTCTATTAAAAAAAGTCAAGTTAATCTCATTAGCGGTTATTTTAGATAGAACACTTCTCTAAGTGGTACGATAGGGTTAGGTTCTGAGAAGTCAAATGATCCTTCAACCATTTTAGAAGTTATTGCATTCCATCTGTTACATGGTTCACTTTGATCAATGTAGGCAAAAGCAGCTTCTACATCATCACACTCAAAAACGTAGAAGAATTGATTGCCATTTTGAAAAATGGAATAATTTTTGATACCCGCTTTTGAATGTTCATCTAAAATTTCCTGCCAAGGCTCCAAATGCATCTTTACATATTCTTCTAAACACTCTTCTTTAACTTTCCATGTCCATGCAAATTTATTACTGTTTTCCATGCTAACTGCCTCCTTGAAATGTATTCTTTTCGCTTATGAAAATGTTTTCACCATTAATTTCTATGGTATCAGTTTTTGCTTATCTTTTCAACTTCTCTGTGCGCTGAGCCATAGCTCTATAGTATCTGTACATCCGTTTTTCCTATGATTGTTACATTTATAAATAGGCTGCCTACTAGCTTTTAATCATAAAAACTGACTTCTTATTTAAATAAGCCTGTCTCCTATGAGACAGGCTATTGCATTTGATTTAAATTCTAGTGTACTAAATCCTAGGGTGCTGAATTTTAGTATACTAAATCTTAGTATACTAAATCTTAGTATACACTCTTCCATTCTTCAATGTTTGCTGGCTCAAATTTGAATGGGTCTCCAAGCATGATTTCTGTACCGTCGCCAGCTGTAATAACTTCTTTTTCTCCAAGTCTTCCTGCTGTAAACTTATCACCAGCTGCGCCTGTAATCGTTCCATCAGCAAGTGCTATTGCAGCATAACCTGTAAGGTATCCTACATCAATTGGATTCCATAAGTACATCCATGGGCAAACGCCGTTTGTAATGTATTCTGCCATTTCGCTTGGAAGTCCAAGTCCTGTTAATGCTACTTTGCCTGATAAACCTTTGTCTGTTAATACTTTGCCGGCTGCTGCCATACCTACTGTTGTTGGAGCAATAATCCCTTTAAGGTCTGGATAGGCCTTAAGTAGAGCTTCTGTTTCTGATGTACTCTTATCACGAAGGTCATCGCCATAAGCTACTTTTACAAGTTCGATATCAGCGTACTTCGGATCTTCAAGTTCTTTTTTCATCCATTCAATCCATATGTTTTGATTGGTTGCTTGTGATGTTGCACTAAGTACTGCAATCTGACCTTTTCCGCCGATCATTTCAGAAACTGCCTGTACTTGAACACGGCCAATACGCTCTGGATCTGCTTGGTTAACATGCACCATACGGCTTGCTGGGTTAACCCCTGAGTCAGCTGATAATACTTTGATACCTGCATTCATAGCTTTTTTAAGTACGGGTTCTAATGCATCTGGGTCATTTCCTGAAATAGCAATAACGTCTACTTTTTGTGCAATAAGCTCTTCTATCATTTGAATTTGTGCTTCTGCTGTTGGCTCAGCTGGTGCTTTTAAAATCACTTCGCCTGCTCCTGCTTCTTCAATAGCCAGTTTGAAGCCTTCCATTTGTTTTTCTCCATATGGGTTACCTGCACTTTTGAAAATGAATGCATATCTTTTCGCTCCGCCTGCCGCATTTTCTGCTGGTTTAGCTTCATTTCCAGCTTCTTTGTTAGGTGCTGGTGCAGCTGTGTCTGCTGGTTTGCCTGCGCATCCTGCAAGACTTGATGCTAATAATACTGCGCCCATGCTAAGTGCTAATATTTTTTTGAATTTTTTCATGTTTTCTTACCCCCATTTTGTTTTGATTGTTTAAGTTTGCTTTTTATTTAAATGAGCATAGTGCTCGTTTAAAACAATGAAATCCTTTATATTATGCAGCTAACCTCTTTTTCTTAAACCCATTTAGATTGATATTTGGGATAGTTACTGCAACAATTAGGATAATACCAATAATAATCATAAGTGCCTGAGCCGGAACGTTGATAAGCCCAAGGCCGTAGCGCAGAAGCCCAATAATAAATACTGAAATAACAGCGCCAAGCATTTTTCCTCTTCCGCCAAGGGTACTTATTCCGCCCAGTACAACCATTGCAATAACATCCATTTCATACCCTATTGCAACGTTTGGTCTTGTGCTTCCTGTTCTGGATGTTAAAAACAGAGCTGTAACTGATGCCATAATGCCCATCAGGGTGAATACAGCTACTTTGATGTGGTCTGTTTTTATGCCTGAATAGCGGCATGCTGTTATGTTATTTCCCATACCATATACACTTCTTCCAAAGGTTGTTTTATGAAGCAGTAATCCAAATAAAACAGCTATAAGGATAAAAGCGATCAGCATAAATGGAATCTTTCCTACATATCCCCAGCCTAAGTAAGAATACCATGAAGGAAACTTACCTGCTGCTTGGTCTTCAAGTATAATATAAGCAATTCCTCTATAGATTATCATCGTAGAGAGTGTTACGATCATTGCTGGCAGTTCCTTGAACTTAACGATCAATATGCCGTTAGTCATACCACATACAGCCCCTACAGTTAAAGCCAGTAAAACAGCAAGCGGCATTGGAAGGCCCATATTATAGGCAACCGCCATAATAACAGATGATAATGCTGTTGTCGATGCAATAGAGATATCGATATCTCCTAGTATGATAATAAGTACCATCGGCAGCACCATAAAGGCTTTATCTAAAAAGGTCATTGTTGCGTCCATGATGCCGCCAAAGCTTAAATAGTAAGGCGATAAATTGGTATTAATAATATTGATAATGATAAATACTGCAACGAGCATCCATTCCCATTGGAAGAAAAACTTTTTTAAGTTGAATTCTTTTTTGTTGCTGACTATTCTTTTAGTTTCCATAGCTTATATCTTCCTCCTCATGAGATTTTCTTTTGTGGCGCGTCTCTTAATATAAGCATTCATGAGGATTGCCACTAGAATAATTGCCCCTTGTATGGCGCTTTGCCAAAATGGTGAAACATTAATAAGCGGTAAGGCATTATTTAAAATCCCAAGTAAAAGGGCTCCAACTAATAGTCCTGATACCTTTCCATATCCCCCTGCCACACTTACTCCTCCAAGTACGCAGGCAGCTATAACATTTAGTTCATATCCCGTTGCTGTATCTCCTTGAGCTGATGCAAACTTAGATACCCAAAGTACCCCTGCAAGCCCTGCTAAAGAGCCCATTAATGTATAAACCAAAAGCAGTGTTTTCTTTGTATTAATGCCGCTTATTTTAGCTGAATTAATGTTGCTCCCGACAGCGTAGATTTGTCTTCCTGTTCGGGTATAGTTAATAAAGTAGTAAAAGATAATATAAATAACGATCGCTATAAAGATCAGTGTATTGATTCCTAAAATTGAACTTGTAGCTATCTTTTTGAAACTTTCCGGCATTTGATGGGCACTAACCCATTTGCCGCCACTTGACATAAACGTGAGTCCTCTGTAAACATTCATCATCCCAAGTGAGGCGATGATCGGGAAAATCCCGACTATGGATACTAAAAAGCCTACTACAAGGCCGCATACCGTTCCTACGGCTATCCCTATTAAAATAGCTGCTATAGGTGAAATATCTGGATTGTTGCTGACTACCAGTGCTGCTGTCATCCCCGAAAGGGCAAGAGTAGAGCCAATAGATAAGTCAATCCCTGCTGTTAAAAGAACCATCATCATACCTACAGCTAAAATACTAAGTATTGCTGTATTAGTAAGGAGGTCATTGATATTTTCAAGGGTTAAAAAACTAGGGTTTTTTAGCTGCAGGAAAATACAAAGTATTACTATGAATACAAGTAGTCCTGCCTCTCTAAACTTAGAAATATTACGCATTTTTTCTCCTCCTTACTCTTTCTCTAGCATTGCAAATTCAAGTATTTTTTCTTGACTAATACCATCTGCTTCAAGTGTCGCGGTAATTCTTCCATCTCGCATCACGGCTATACGGTCACTCATACCTAGTACTTCCGGCATTTCGGACGAAACCATGATGATCGCATAATCTTGTTTAGCCAGCTCTCTCATGATTTCATAGATTGCGTATTTTGCTCCTACGTCTACACCTTTTGTAGGTTCATCCAATATGATGACTTTAAGCTCCGATGCAAGAAGCTTCGCTACAACTACTTTCTGCTGATTGCCGCCAGATAAAGAGTCTGCAGTATCAAAAATGCTGGTTGCCTTAACGGTAACTTTTTCAGCAAGAGTTTTAGCCACTTCTGCTTCTTTCTTTTCATTCAGCCACCCTGCTTTAGATATCTGAGAAAGGGTTGAAAGTGTAATGTTTTTTCCAATTCCCCACTGAAGTATGAGCCCTTGCTTTTGTCTGTCTTCTGGCAGATAGCCAATGCCCATGTTCATGGCTTCAAGGGGTTCATTAATCTTAATTTCCTTGCCTTCAAAGTAAATTTTGCCTTTATCAGGCTTAGTAATACCAAATATACTTTCACACACTTCTGTTCTTCCTGCTCCGACAAGTCCTGTAAGTGCCAGTATTTCGCCTTGTCTTACGCTAAAAGAAACATCTGCAAAATAGCCTGTTTGAGAAAGTCCTTCAACTTTTAAAACTTCTTTTCCTATTTTCCCTTGTCTAGGAGGAAAGAGCTGTGTCATCTCACGACCTACCATGGCAAAAATAAGCTTTTCATTGGAGATTTCATTAACTCCCCAACATCCTATGTACTGTGCATCTCTAAATACTGTTACTCTTGTTGCAAGTCTATACATATCTTCAAATCGATGTGAGATCAAGATAATAGATACGCCGCTATCCCTTAGCTGCTCGGCTATTTTGTAGAGCTGCTCACTTTCCGTTTTTGTAAGAGCTGCCGTCGGCTCATCCATGATAATGACTTTGGCATCCATAGATAAGGCTTTTGCAATTTCTACGATCTGCTGCTCTGCAACACTTAAGGTTCCCATTTGTACTTTAGGATCAATATTTGCTCCGATGCTGTCTAATAGTTCCTTCGCCTTTTTGTGCATATCATTCCATAAGATGCGTTTGGTTCTTGGCGATACTTTTTCATGTCCAATGAAAATGTTCTCTGTCACACTAAGGTCTGGGTAATTTGTAACATGCTGATAAATAGCAGCGATCCCGAGTTTTTGTGATTCTCTTGTATTTTTAAAAGTTACTTTTTCCCCTTCGAAATACATTTCTCCTTCATCAGGGGCGTGTACACCTGTTATCACTTTAATAAATGTTGATTTTCCTGCTCCATTTTCTCCCATCAGGGCATGTATCTCACCTTTTGCAAGGTTAAAATTCACTTGATTAAGTGCCTTAACACCTGGAAATATCTTTGTGATGCCTTTCAGCTCCAAAATATATTCTGACACACTCACCACCCGTCCTTTCTTAGCCAGTGTTTTATGCAAGTAAAGGGTTTCATACCATTATTACTTAGCTTGTTAATTAGATTTTATCAAAATCTTATAACCCTATAAATGCAAATAATTAAACTCTGCATGTCAAAAAGTAAACTATGCACAAATGCCCCTTCGCATTAGGTTAATGATGGGTAATTTTTCACATAAAGAAAGCGTGCAAAAGCTGCACACTTCCTCAAGTAAGGGCCTATTTATTTTCTATAAAGCCTTGAAATATCCTGATACTTTTTACTGTTTCTTGTTAGCATATTCCGAAGGCCATGCGCCGGTCTGCTTTTTAAAAGTTTTAGAAAAATGATACTGATCCCCAAAGCCTACCATCGCCGCTACTTCTTTAATCATCTTATCTGGATCATTCAGCATAATCTGTTTGGATTTTTCAATACGGTAGTAGGTGAGATATTCTGACGGCGACATCCCTTTATAGTTTCTAAAGAGTTTGCTGATATAAGACGGCACAAAACCAAACTTCTTAGACAGCATCGTTGTTGTGATCGGTTCTTTATAATGGTTCTTCAGATAGTCTTCTATTTGTTTCGCTATATCAGAAATTGTACTTTTATCATTGGACAGATCTTCTTTTTCATTTAAACCCAATAGGATAAAGGCTATATCCTTTGCAAGGGAACTATCATCTGTCGCATGGGAAAGGGCTGTATCAATATCCATTTTGAGCCCTGCAGTATCTTTGATAGAATTTCCGTTTTTATGATCGACCCCATAGAGTATATCATAAAAAAAAGCAGCTGCCTGAAGCTGTGTGAAACCTGCTCCTGTAAGCTTTTTAACGGCAGCTAAGATGCTTTCTACAAGCTGCTCCCCTTGAGCTAGGGCCGCTGATCTTATAGTCTCTCTTATAAGAGGGACATCTAGTGCCGCGCTTGCTTCAGACTCACCGTGATCAAGCCGCAAAATATGAGAATCCAAAAGTTTAATACTTATATAAAGCTTTGTACGCAGTTTTTCGAGAGTCTGTCCAATATCACATAACTTAACACTATAAGGAGCCAAAACAAGTGTGATAGGAAGCGTGCTTTCTGCTTTTAGGCTGTCATAAAGCTTTTCTGCTGTATCCCCTATAGCTTTCTCATCTTTCGCTTCAAATACAACGACCTGCTCTGATGCTGTTTTTCCATTAAAACACATGCTGTTTTCTTGATCTGAAACAATGCTCATAAGCTTCCCCTGAAGATTTATAGTTTCCCAAATACCGCTTCCTGGCAACATTGAATCATTAGGAACAAGCGGAAATGCGCCGGCGCAGATCAGCAAAACAGCATAACCACCTTCTGCAGTGTCATCCCCTAGCATTGGCGCTTTTTTATTCATTACGTTTATAATTCTTTGACGATGTTTTTCTTTATCTTTTGCCATAAGCTCCGTTTCGATTTTACTTAGAACGCTGCTCATGGCATCCTGCATAATAGGCTTTAATAGATAGTCATAAACCTGAAACTGCAGGGCTTTTCTTGCATAACCGAAGTCCTGAAACCCGCTGATGATAACAACTATCGTCTCTGGCGTCCTGGCTTTAATATGCTCCGTAAGTTCTAGTCCGTCCATAACAGGCATTTTAATATCTGTAAAGATTACATCTACTGTCTCATGCTCCAAGTACTCCAGTGCCTTTTTTCCATTCATGGCTGTATGGACAATCTGAAAGGCTCCATCAAAGGATTCAATAAATTTAGCAATTACCCGTAAAATAGGTGGTTCATCTTCAACAATCATTACCCGAATCATTAGATATCCCCTCTCATTGTAATAATCAGCCCCCTTGGGGTATTATCTTCAATAGCATATGTGATGTCTTTTCCTGTATTTAATCGCATTCTAATCAGTGTATTAATAAGGCCAAGTCCCCCTATTTTCATTTCCGTATATTTGTCAGAACTTCCTCGCCAATAGCCCTCAATTTTATCAATAATTTCTTTTTTCCCTATGTCGCTTAGGCCGCATCCATTGTCGCAGACCTCTATCGTCCATTTTCCCTCTTTTACTCTGGCAGTAATCTTTACATAATAAGGCGGTTCCACTTCCGAAAAAGCATGGGCAAAACAATTCTCAGCAAGGGGCTGCAGAATAAGTTTCGGCATAGACATACTAAGCATTTCTTCTTCAGCTGCTATCTCATATTCAAAATAATCCTCATAGCGCCATTTCATAAGTTTAAGGTAGCTGTCAACGTTTTCAAGTTCTTCTTTGAGCGTAACGGTTGTTTCTTTATAAGATGCTGCATATCTCAGCATGGCTGAAAGTTCATGGCACATCATGACGACCTTATCATTGCCTTCTTCTACAGCTGAAGCGCTGATTACTGATAAACTGTTGTAAAGGAAATGGGGATTCATCTGCGCCTGCAGGGCAAGAAACCACGCTTTTTTCTCCAGCACTATTGATTCACTCAGCCTGCTTAACATCGATGAAAAAGCACTGTTAAGTTCTCTCACCTCGTCGATACTGTGATCGCCTTCATAATGCTCGGATATGTTCTGCATATTCAGCTGGCTTACTCTGTCTTTAAGCATAATAACAGGTTCACTCAGCTTCCTGGCTATAATGAGGATAGCTACAGTAGTGAGGGCAATAATAGCTATGCTGCCTATTAAGACTGTAATAATCAGCATACGGTACGGGGCCAGCATAGCTTCTTTACTTTGAGACAGGATAACCGTCCAGCCGTATTTTAGAGAGGTCATCGACACACGATTGGCATGTCTTTCCTGCCCCTTTTCGTTGCCCCGGTCTAAAACAACTTTTCCATATTGGTCAAGGATAGTGATTCCTATAGACTCCATAATATTAAATTCTGTACTTTGAATAAGGCTTTTGATATCCTGCTGAATTTCAACGATCCCGTATACTTCCTGTGAATAAATGTTCATGAGCGGGCGTCTTATCGTTAAATAAGTTGAACTGTAGCTTTGGGACCAACGGTCTGGTTCAGGGGATATGATAACACTTTTATCTGCGCTGTCTTTAAGGCTGGCCATAACGCCTCGGGTGTTCTGGTATTTTAAAAACTGCTCTACACTTTCTTTATTAACAAGCGCACCTGAACTAATATAGTCTCCATATTGATTGTACACACTGATCCGCCACATCAGCCTGTTAGGTCCGTTAATTGTTGTCAAAATACTTCCTGTATCAATATTCAAAAGAATATTATCATCAAAATAGTTGCCGCTGTTTTCATCTTGCTGCAGCTTATTAAAGGTATTTAACAGCTGTGAATTCGTCATTACCTGATAAGCAATATGATCCATATCATTGAGAAAATATTCAACCTGCTTCATTGTTTTATCTGCAAGCTCCTGCTGATTTAACGTAGAAATTTTCTGGCTTGTAATAAGAATATAGTTATAAAAAGCAACAAAGAAAATCAAAACTATCACAGCAAAAACCATTGAATAAGAATAAACCTGCTTGCTGATAAAAATGGACTTTCTTCCGAACACTCCGCTCACCCCCTCACTTATAGTCGTCTGCTGATTGTTTATGCGTCTTAGACGCCCTATCATATATCATGTTATCCTTCTTATCTGTCGTTTCTCTTAATTATAGCATAAAGAAGACGTCTTATTGATATGCCAGTTTTTTCAATCTCTAAGTCTTTTCTCTTATACTTGGTTTATTTACTCGCCATCAGCTGCACCATTTTAGAATGAATGTGCTAAGCTTCTTAAATGCTGCAATTGTTTATTAAAAAAGTGCTGCAAAAAGTAATCTTTATTTACTTTTTGCAGCACTTTATGGGCGCCTTTTTACTGCCTTGTATATTCTTTTTGATCAAAGGATGCTTTTACAATGTCTCGGCCTTCACTGAGGGACTCGATGTCTCCAAGTGCTTTCATCTGCATCAGCATATTTCCTATACATGATGCTTCTGTCGGCCCAGCTACCACAAGTTTACCTGTAATATCTGCTACCTTTTGGCATAGGTACTTATCCTGGATGCCTCCGCCTACCATACGTATCGTATGGATCTCTTTGCCGCTTAACTCTTCAAAGGCTTCTAATATTTCTTTATAAAGTTTTCCGAGCCCATTATAAGCCGCTTTAGCAATATCTCCAACTTCACTAAGCTCGATGCCGTATGTTTCTTTGCAGTAAGCAATGATTTCTTTTTCCATATCGAGTGGAGCTAGAAATCTATCATCTTTGGCATCCACTGCATATTCACTGTCTGATTTCTTAACGGCCTCTATAATATCAGGGAAAGATAGGTTAAGACCTCTTTCATTCCATACTTTACGAAGCTGCTGCAAGAACCACAGCCCATTAATATTCTTAAGGTAGCGGATCGTGTCTTCTACGCCGCCTTCATTTGTAATATTAAAATCTTTTGACTGCTGATGCAAGATAGGATCACTAAGTTCCATCCCCATAAGGCACCATGTCCCGCAGCATAGATAAACTTCATTTTCTGACGTTAAAGGTGTACCTGCTACTGCAGACGCAGTATCGTGGCTGCCTACTGCAACGACTTTAACATCTGAAAGGCCAGTCTCTTCTTTTATGCGGTCAGTTAAAGTTCCAACCACTGTTCCTGGCTTAACCAGCTTCTGCATTTTATCAATCGGCATGCCGAGGGTGTCAAAGAGTTCTTTAGAATATTCTCTTTTTGCTGCATCTAATAAAGCCCCTGTTGAAGCAATAGTATATTCGTTAAATGTACTGCCTGTCAAAAAGTATGCAATAAGGTCCGGCATAAAAAGCCATTTCTCACCGAATGCTTTAACGACATCATTAGTCGTAAAATCATGATAAAGCTGATAAACTGTATTAAAACTCATTTTTTGAATGCCTGTAATATCATAAAGCTTACTGTCTGTAATTTTTGTATAGAAGTCATCCATGATCTCACTGGTTCTATGATCTCTATAGTGTACTGGGTTCGTGAGAAGCTTTCCATTTTTATCAAGCCATCCACCGTCAACCCCCCATGTATCTATACCAATCGAAGCAATTTCTACATTTTTAAGCTTTGCAGCTTTTTTGAGGCCTTGCTTGATTTCATGAAAAATTCTCATAAAGTCCCAGTAAAAAGTATTTCCTAAATAAACAGGTTCATTGGGAAAACGGTGAATTTCTTCAAGTTTTAACTGATTGTTTTCCATACTTCCTAAAATAAGTCTGCCGCTGGATGCACCAAGGTCTATGGCAATATATGCTTTTTGATTCATATGAGACTCCTTTGCTATGTTATTTTATAGTATTATCCTAGATACTAAAAATCACTTAGCAGCTAGGAAATTTTATACTCTATCTAATAGATTTTGTTGTTAACTTTTACCCACTATCTACTCTTTTAATCCTTTGAAAAAAGCAGACATTTATGAAATAGGAAAGTTCTCGCATTTAGCATTGAGGTGAACTTTCCTGGTTTCAAAAAGTCACCCATGATGACATTTTAATCTAGGAAAGTATAAACCCATAGGGGGAGGCTTATACTTTCCTACATTAAAAACTCTCTGTTATAAGCTTTGATTGGAGCCTTTATAACATATCCCATATTTGAGGATCTGGGCTTGGGATCACAGCACTTTGAATATACATAGCATTTTCCAGCAATGTATGTTTTGCTTTCTCCATGGAGGCTTCTACAGCTGAAAGCTCCCCGCAAAATAGTGCGTAGGACTTGCCGGTCATACCTCTTGCAAGCCTTATTTCTATCAGTTTTACCGGACTTGTTTTAACCACTTCATCAGCAACACCTATAATGGATGCCACCGAATATCCTTCTATAATGCCGACTGCCTCCGGGCTGCCTTTTTCAGTCATGCCATAAATAGCTGAAAAGAGACTTGGATCTGGATTTCCGAGTAAGTACGTATCAATTAATACAGTATCAAAAGGAGATGCCTCCGCCGTTTCCAGCGCTGCTTTTACAGAGGATAGTTTGCCGTAAAATAAAACAATATACTTCCCTGGACATACAACCTGTGACATAACCAGTTTAATGTCTGCTGCTTTAACCATTGTATCTGCTGCTTTGATACCTAATGCTACAGATCTAAACTCTGCTACGCCAAGAGATTTCATTTCATCCACCTTAGCTATCTCCTCTCTATGATGATTTCTGTTTCAGTAATGTTTTTAACGATTCCATCAAGACTGCTGTGAATATTAGCACTGATTTCGTCAATACTGGCCGCAGCGATCTTTTGATTTTTATTTACGCAGTCACCAGCTTTAACAATAGGCAATGCCTTTTTGCCTATATGGGCTGCTAGTGGAATATAAACTCTGTCAGCCTCAACTAACTTTTCTTCGAATGTCCCGTGTTTGTCATAAGCCTTTAAGCCTAGCTTCATAATCAGCCTTGAGGTTGGAATTTCTGCCGTCACATGATCAGCTGGATTAGGATCACTTGTCCCTTCTGGTTTGATACCATTTTTAATGAGTTCCCGCTTCACCATCATCATCAGCTCGGCTGGATTTAGATCATGGTGACAGGCATAATACGAGCATGTATTGCAGCCGCAGCAGCCTAAAGCCGTATGGAGTTTATCCGAATTTTGAACAAGTCCATTGGCAAAGGCATTCATTAGAAGATGCGGCCAAACGTTGTGTCCCAGCCTATTTCTTGGACAAAGGTCAGTGCACATCCGGCACTGTGAACAAGAGGACATGACTCTTCGCACACTTCCTAGATCAGATGCTTTTTTCTTGTTAAAAAGCCATGTGTTTTTGGGCAGCAAAATGATAGCTTTTGTTGTCTTGGTTACCTTAAAGTCCGAAGTTATGAAACTTCCCATCATAGGCCCTCCAAGGAGTATATCATAGGTATCTATAGTGACTTCTGCCATTTTAATGACTTCTTTTACGGGGATGCCTATAGGTACTTTAACGACCTTAGGAAGCTTAAGGAGTCCTCCTAGAGTAACATACTTATCAGTTACAGGCTGATCGTGATAGATACATGTATAGATATTATAAAGGGTTTCCACATTGAGTGCGATGACCTTTTTACTGTTTGGCAGTTTTCCTTTTGGAATAATAATACCTGCACATTTATAAATGAGGGTTAATTCGTCTCCTGCCGGATAAATATTCGGAAGAGGGCAAATGTCTATCTGATCATCAAAAAGAGTGAGCGTATTGAGTTTCTCGATGAGTTCATGATGCTTTTTCTTAATTCCCCATACTACTTTTTTGATGCACATAATCTTTAGCATATCTCTTAGTATTGTAACTAATTCGTGACTAAAGTGCATCATGATCTCGTAGTCTGTAGAAATAAGAGGCTCACATTCAGCGCCGTTAATTATCAGGTAGTCCATCCCGCATTCAAGCTTGATGTGGGTCGGAAATCCGGCACCTCCTGCACCTATTACGCCAGCTTCAAAAACTTTCTCTTTAAACCTCTCAAATGTCATACTGCTCACCTCTTTTCCTGTCTGATATCACTAAATGATGTTATTTTCATCGTCTACTATGCCTACTATTGCTGCATCTATAGGTGCATTTATATTATGTGTACTGCATCTTGCACTGCTGCCTCTTGTAATCAGCACGATTTCGCCAACCCCTGCGCCAACAGTGTCAATGGCAATAAAACGCTCTTTATCCTGATCCATGCAAGCTAAGGTTTCAACCATCAGAAACTTATTGCCCACAAGTGCCTCATGTTTCCGTGTTGAAACAATGCTGCCTATTACTTTTGCTATTGTCATATTCCCTGCATCCCCTTTTATGGCCTATTTAAAGTTCACTTTTTACATGCTGAATCTCATTATGTCTTTTAAATCTTTAGCTTTTTTATAAGCTTAGTTTTTAAGGTTTAATTATTCTTGCACTTTGGCCGCACTTTATCCCTAGTGCATTGGCTTCATCTGTATCAATATGCATCTCCAGTGTAAAACTTGGATGAACTCTTACTTGAACGTTTTCAAAACGTCCTTTTCTTTCATCACCGATTTCTACAGCCACAATCTCATTATCTTTAACACCAAAAACTTCTGCATCCTGCGAACCCATATGAATGTGCCTTTTAGCAATGATACATCCTTCATTTAAATAAAGTGCGCCTTTTGGCCCTACTATTGTGATTGGTGATGAGCCCTGTATACTGCCTGATTCTCGAATCGGCGGGTTAATACCAAGTCTGATGGCATCGGTTTTTGCAAGTTCAACCTGTGTTTCTTTTCTTACCGGGCCGAGTATGCGTACATTTTCAATCACTCTAAGGTTAATGCCGACAATGGTTACACATTCATTAGCTGCATATTGCCCTCCCATCAGTTCTTTTTTGGGATGAAGCTCGGCTCCTTTTCCAAATAAAACTTCAAGGTGTTCTTGGGTGACATGAAGGTGTCTGGCTGATACGCCTATCGGTACTTCCATTTTTGTCTTTACTGCTGGGGCAGCGCTTTTAGCTCCGCCCCTATTTAGTTCTTTTTGTACTGCTTCTATAATCAGTTGTTGTAAAGCTAAGTTAGATGCGCCCAAGGTTTTCACCTCTTAATTAGAATTTTGGTAGAATCTTTTCGATGTCTGAATGTGGTCTTGGAATAACATGAGTTGCAATCACTTCGCCAAGTCTTGATGCTACAGCTGCCCCAGCTTCTACTGCTGCTTTAACAGCGCCTACATCTCCTCTTACCATGACTGTCACAAGTCCTGAACCAATTTTTTCTGAACCTACAAGTTCTACATTTGCTGCCTTAAGCATAGCATCTGCTGCTTCCGTTACTGCTACAAGTCCTCTTGTTTCGATCATTCCTAATGCTTGATTGTTCATAATAATTTTCTCCTCTCTCATCACTGTATTTTTAGGGGTATGATTAACTTCTAATTTTTCTTCTTGAATACTCTTATTTTCAGTCCCTATTTCAGCTGCAGCTGCTTTTTTTGCAGTTTCGGCTTCCACTTTAGGAGCTGCCTGCGCTTTTTTGGCACCGGATGTATTTTTTGCTTTACTTTCAGCCACGCCGATCACCTACTTATTTAGTTTTCTTGCACTATGAAGTACAAGCTTTTGTACTTCTTCGTGGGGGCTGCTTATCGTAATAGCCGCCGCTACTTTGCCAAGTCTTGCCGCTGCCACTTTGCCATGTTCAATCGCTTCTTTAACGTCGGATACTGCCCCTTGAATAATCATAGATACAAGTCTTCCGCCAAGGGCTTTTTCAGTTGTCACAAGCGAAACGTCTGCTGCTTTTAACATAGCATCCAGGGCTTCTATTGCTGCAACATTTGCGTCAACTTCTAATATTCCTATAGCTCTCATGTCATCACTCTTTCTAGGATGCGTTATTTTGCTGCTGGTAAAATTTTATCTACGTCGCCATGTGGTCTTGGAATCACATGTACTGCTACTAAATCACCAAGTCTTGATGCTGCACTTGCGCCAACTTCTGTAGCTGCTTTAACAGCGCCTACATCACCTCTTACCATCACTGTGATAAGTCCTGAGCCGATTTTTTCTGTTCCAACTAAGGTTACATCTGCTGCCTTTACCATTGCGTCTGCTGCTTCAATTGCTGCTACAAGTCCTCTTGTTTCGATCATTCCTAATGCTTCTTGTTTCATTTTAAAACCCTCCTGTTATGTGTAGTTTATTTTTAAATTTATTTTTATGTGTTATAAACAATTTAGTTTTAAAAGTTTTTCTAAGTCTTCACTTGGGCTTGGAATCACTTTACCTGCAACATATCCTGATACTTGATCAGCTGCTCTTTTGCCTGCGTCAATGGCAGCCGTTACATCCGATACACTTCCTCTGAATTTTATCATGATTAAAAGAGGCACGGGAAGTGAATCGCCTCCTGCTGGTTTGTTTTTATCGATTGCTTCAATTGTTACATTTGCAGCTTTACATGCTACATCAGCAGCATGCAAGGCCGTTGCGAGTCCGTATACTTCTAAGAGTCCTACTGCTTTTCCCATATGGCACCTCTTTATTTATTGATGAAAGCGATTTTGATACCTTCTTGTTTCATATTAACGACCATCGCTTCATTAAGTTCATCAAGCCCAAAGCGGTGAGTAATTAATTTTTGAATGGGAAGCTTGATGCCTTTTGCACGTTTTAAGAATTCTAAAGTATTTACATAGTCTCTGAAGGTGTATACCCAAGAGCCGACAAGGGTAATTTCTTTTTGGCATAAATCAAAATGTGGGTTAATGGTTGCATTCCCATTATCTACAAAAAACCCAAGTTCACAAAGCCCGCCGCCGCGTTTAATAAATTTATAGATATTTGAAGCAGCTGCTGGTACGCCAGTACACTGGAATGCAAAATCTGCTCCGCCGTTTGTCTGCCTTTTTACGAAAGCCAGCATGTCATCAAATCCTGTGAAATCTTTAAAGTTCACTGTAAGGTCTGCTCCGATTTCTTTTGCTAACTGCAGTCTTTTTGCATCGCCGTCCACTGCAATAATATTTTGAATGCCCATGGTACGAAGTACTGCTATCACTGTAAGACCGATAGGGCCACACCCTTGAACAAGAACTTTACTTCCAAAACTTAAAAGATTAGTCGTTTTAGCCCGTTCAACAGCATGCATCGCAACAGCGAAAGGTTCAACTAAAATTCTGTCATCCAGTGAAAGATCACTTACATTAAAAATCGAAGAACCTTTTCTAAGGATAATGTATTCACCAAACCAGCCATTAAATTTGTAACTGTCATCCGGCAGCAGACCGTAAACTGCCATGTTATCACTCAGGTTGGCGCGTTCTGGTTTTAAAGTGGTGTATTCATCATCACCTGTCAGTGTAACAGAAGTTACAACCTTATCTCCTACTTTAAGAGGTTTTCCTACCATATCTGTTGTAACATTTTTCCCGATCTTAACAATTTCTCCTGTGCCTTCATGCCCAAGAACGACTGGTATTAAACCAAATGGGTCGTTTTTGTACTCATGCACGTCTGTTCCGCAGATTCCACACCCTTCAACTCTAACAAGTACTTCATCATCACTGATTGCTGGGATATCAAGGGTTTTAACTTCTATTTTTTGTTTTTCTACTAAGTAAGCTGTTTTGCCTTTTGTCGGAACCGCCGCGCTGCTTGCTGCGCCGGATTCATTCTGCAAATTCTTAATAACCTGAGCTACAATTTGCTCAATATTTCCGATATTATATGATTCCACGTAGCATCCTCCTTATCTGATATAAAGTGCATCTGCCATGACACATCTTCTTGATTTTGTAAAAGTTGCTGCATTTGTCAGTCCTTCACCTGTTTTACTTGCTATTGTAAAGGTTGCAAAGCCCTCGCCGCCAAAGCCAATTCCTGCGTAAGATGGTGCATTTTTAACGAAAATGGCTGTATCTAACGCCTTACCGTATTTGGTCAGATTATGAATATTCGAAGAATGCATATGGGCTGAATGTCTGTTGCCGCCTTCAAGTTCTTTTGCTGCTTCAATGCCTTCATCTACATCTTTCACTCTTACAATACCCAGGACCGGCATCATCAGTTCTTCAACAACTAAAATATGATCTTTGGAAGCTTCGAAGATGATACATCTGATGTTATCTGGGGGCTCTATGCCAATGCCTCTTAAAATCACACTGGCATCTCTGCCTACATAATCACGGCTTACTGTAAAATGTCCGTTTTTTTCTACAAGGACTGTCTTAGCAAGCTTATCGATTTGATCGCCTTTTAGCAGATAACAGTCATTTTCATGTACCATATGGTAAATCAGTTCATCAGCAATTTCGTTAACTGCAATTACTTCTTTTTCTGCAATACAAGGGAGGTTGTTATCAAAGGTTGCCCCGTTAATAATATCTGCAGCTGCTTTTTGGATATTGGCTGTTTCATCTACAAGTACCGGAGGGTTTCCAGCACCTGCTGCTATGCCTCTCTTGCCGCTTTGTAAAATAGCTTTAACGACTCCTGGTCCGCCTGTAGCTACTAATAGCTGAATATCTGGATGTTTAAAGAGTGTATTGCCTGATTCAGCTGTTGGCTTTAATACTGAAGTTGCAAGGTTTGGAATGCCTCCTGCCTCTATTGCAGCTTCGTTAACCAGCTGAACAGCGAAGTTAGATGTTCTTGCAGCGCCTGGATGAGAATTGAAAACGACTGTATTGCCTGCTGCTATCATACCAATAGCGTTACAAAAAACAGTTTCCGATGGATTCGTTGACGGCGTAATCGCTCCAACGACGCCAAAAGGTCCTCTTTCGATCACTGTAAGTCCTTGATCACCGCTCCATGCTTTTATTTCAATACATTCTGTTCCTGGCGTTTTCTTTGCTGTCAGCTCATGTTTCAGGATTTTATGTCCAACCTTACCCATGCCTGTTTCATGTACCGCCATTTCAGCAAGCAGTTCTTTGTTTGCCATAATTTTTTCTCTGATTTTTGAAATAATCTTTTCTCTAAACTCAAGAGGCATTTGATGAAGTTCAACTTGAGCTGCTTTTGCTGCTCTTATGGCTTCGTTCATATCCTCAAATATACCCTTTTCAAGCCTTGTAGCCAGCGCAGCCTTAGGCTCCTTGTGTGTTGAAAAAGCAAGCTTACGCACGACTTCTTCAACAACGGCTTTTAATTCTATGTCATTCATTTTTTCACACTCCTTCTGTCCATTTCGCTCCGTACTGGGCAAAATCTATATCCTCTGCGGCTGCCCCGCCGCTTACCCCGACAGCACCTATGACTTTTCCATTCACTTTGATCGGACATCCGCCGCCAAGGGTAACTATTTTAGCATCCAGCATCCCTTCTAATCCTTCAAACTGAGCCCCGCTTGCAGTAAGCCTCGCCAGCTCATGAGTAGGCATTTTCAAAGCCGCTGCTGTAAATGCTTTTTTAACAGCCAGCTCATAGCTGATCACAAAAGCATCATCCATCGCCTGAACACTTATGGGATTTCCTTCTTTTGAAACTACAGCTATCACTACTTGAATGCCTTTATAGACTGCATATGCTTTGACCCGTTCGATAATACTGTTAGCCATTTCTAAATTTAATTCCTGGGTTATCGTTTGATTATTCGTTTTCATCGTCTCCTCAAACACCTTATCGATCAGCCTGGCTGCCATATACAAGTAGTCAGACAATCTATTAATATATTTTTTTATGTCACTTCTTACGACTTCACACTTTATGACTTCTCGTTCTGCTCTTCTGGCCACCGCTCTCGCTATATCAAACTGAGCAGCTACCGGATTGCCGCCCGGAAGAATAAACTTTGTAAATCCGCCTGCCTGCTCCTCATAGCTGTCAATACAGCTCTCAAGAAATCGAATGTCTTCTTTCTGCTGCCACTTACCCGCTCTAGTTGAAGCGATCTCACTCATTACAAGAATAAGCGTCTCCTGAATACGCATAAGTTCTCTTGCCATTGGCCCTTTTTGAATCATGCTCCGAAGATTTCCTAAGTGGCTTGTCAGTTCATCTAAAGTCCCAACAGCTTCTATTTGAGGATGGGATTTAGAAACTCTTTCACCGCTGCATAGACCAGTCGTTCCATCATCTCCGGTCTTCGTATACACTCTCATCTCTCTCCTCCTCTGCTATAGCTAACGCACTTAATTCTACAGCTCTAGATTCATTGAGTCCCTATAACACGAATTTCTATAATTGCATTGTTCTTTCCTCATTACACTTTAGCTAAGTACAAATAGATGACTAGCAAGTGGTTTTAGTATGCGGAAGGCACCTATGAAGTAATTCGTGAAGAAAATCTTAGCAGTTTTTTAGAATTACGTAATCGAGGCCCTGAAGAATACTAAAATCATCTTGCGCCCCCATCCTAAAACCTTTATGCCTCAATGTGCGTTATATAAGCTTCTCTCCTTTAACATACCTGGCTGCATTCTGCCCTAAGCTTCTAAAATCTGACTCAGTCTCAAGAAGCGGCATATCCCTCATCTTTTTGATATAAAGCACAGCCTTCCTGCGGGATATTCCTATACCAACTTCTAACTGTGACCTGCCTGCTGCCGTCCTTCCAAGCACATCTTCCGGCTTCGGGGTTTCTTCATAAATCACTTTGCATAACACCCCTTCTTCTTCAATGCCTGCCAGTATTTCTTTTAAGGCATGGGTATCCGCATCATAAGCTTCAATAATGATTTCAGGCTTTACCATACACTTCCCACCTTTGAAAGAATCAGACCTGTTGCTACAGCATTTCTTGGTCCTTCCGTTCCCCTTACTTCTCCTTTGCCTACAACAATATTGTAGTAAGACAGTTCTTCTAAGATCATATGAGGGATTTCAAAATCAAGGGCGCTGCCTCCAACTAAAACAACATTGGAGATAGTTCTTATGTCATGGTCCTTGGCAACCTGCCTTAAGGCTCTTAATGCATTTTGTACAAATACATCTTTTTTAGCTGATTTTCTTATCATAGCTATTTTTTCTAAGCGGTGTTTCGTTTCTATAGGGATAAGCTCCTTTTCTTTACAGACAACCACTTTACCAAATACCTTCGGACTAAGCGGCTCCTTAAAAAACTTTACTTCTCCCGTTTCCAATCTGATATAAAAGAGGCTTTCTACCTTAGCAAGAGGATATCTTTTAATGTCTTCTGCCAGTGAAAGGTTATTTAAGTTCAGCTGCGTATTGATCAGCATCGTAATGAATCTACCGGCACCAGCTAGATGAACAGCCTGGGCAGTTCCATCATTTTGCAATAGGGCCGCGTCTGTCGAACCGCCTCCAAGATCAAGTATGGCGAGAGGCAGTGTGCTTCCTCTTGTTGTAAGAGCTCCTAGACTTGCCATTACAGCTTCAACCCCTGCCACTTCTGCCGGTATCCCTAATGCTTCATAAACAGCCTGAGCCAAAAGTTCCATTGGCAGTCTTTCTGCTTTTACCATAGCTGCTACTGCCACAGCTTTCTCCTGTGACACCTCTCCAGCCAATGCTCCTTTCACATCTATCGGAACCAGTACATCTACTGCAAGGAGATCTTTGATTCGTATCTGATCCATTGCACTAAGTGAGCGTTTGTAAAGATCTTGTTTCATCCGGCTTATCATATTACCGATATTACTTCCGTTATCTCCCTCTACATTTAAAATGTTAGGGGTTTTTGAGAGTTCTGCCATAATCTTATCTGCACCCTGATCAATTGCAACTTCATGACAAGGTCCATTTTCACTCTCGATCCGAAGCTTGCCAGCCGGCAGCATCTTTTCTTTTACTTCTCCATTCGGTGTTCTGACTACTACCGCTGAGCGGGTTCCGATTAAACTTTTGGCAATAGGAATAATCCGTCTGGTTTCTTCATGGGTCAGCTTAAAGAGGTTTGCAATACTATAAGGATTAGAAAGACTTTGTACGCTTCTTCCTGTGCCTGCAACTTCTATAGCTGCCGGCATTCCTTCAGGAATACGTTCAATAAATTTAACTTCATCCACTATAGGCATAGAGCGATTGATTCGGTTTTGAATAAGTACTGCCTCGTCATTTTGAACGATAGCTCCTGTTATATGTTTCTTAGATTCATTAATCAGCTTAGCCGCTTCTATATAATCTATTTCTGTTGGAATCATCACAATATAGTCTTTATCATAAGCAGCCGTATCAAGCTTTGTAATCCACAAGGTTTCACCGATTCCCAGTCCTTCACCGCTTGGAGTGCTTGGGTCATGCCCAATCATCGTAGAGTCAGTAATAATAGTTTCTGTAATAGTTTCCATTGCCGTATCTCCAATAACTGGAGCTGCTTCATTCAGATAAATCCGGCTAACTTCCTGGATGCTCTTTCCTATTTTCCCGAGACCAAGATTTAAAGCTTCTTTTATGCCTTTAATGTTTTCCAAAGTGCCTTTAGTTCCTGTTGTCGAAACTCCGCTGCTGCTCTTAAAATGCAGATTGCCTGCAGCATCTATTTCGGCTATACACACCTCTGTCGTTGAATTTCCAATATCTATACCTGCTACAATTTTTTCCAAAGGCATTCACCTACTCTTTTCGGAGAATATCTCTTTTTTTGTGTACCTCTAGGGTTTCTCTGACGAAGCCTGCACAAATAGGTGCATTGTATATGTTTTCAAGTTTATCGGCTATAGCCTCAAGTTCTTTTTCTGTCGCTCTATAGGGTCTTAAGCTATTGTATATGCTTAAAATTTCATCATCAGGTACTGCTATAAGCTCTGCTGCTCTTACAAAGTTCTCAGCCAGCTGGGGCTTGCCGTCTTCGAGGGCTACCTTAGCCTGGAGCATAAGAGTTCCTTTTGAAATGGATAGATCATCAATTGTAATACTGCCGTTTATAATATTTTCAAGGCTTATATCTCCAAGTTTTTTCCCTGTTTTGCTGGCAATCAGCTCAGGGTATTTTTCTATTAACGGATATAAATCCATCACTCTTACCTCCTTACCCTTTGGTATTTACCAGTTCCGGTTCACCCCGGTCCACAACGAGCTCTGTTTCTATCGTATGCATGAGCGCTGCTTTAACCTGAAATTTCGGTCTGCACAGCGGATCATTTTGTATTGGAATAGGCATAACCTGTTCGCCTTTTGCATATTTTGCTGCATTTTTGCCTATTTTTCTATAAGTTTCTAAAGTTAAAAGCGGTGCTTGCGGAAAGAGTTCGAGATTAGTCAGCGGATAAAGATCCTTTTGGTGAATAACCGCTGTTCCTTTTGACTGAAGCCCTATGCCGATTCCTGATCCCACAAGTTTTGCTGCGTCATTTCCCATAAAGGAAACATCGGATGTTCTTGTGATTCTATAGACTTTAGGAATCATTCCTTCTTCTTCTATGCCTGCCATGATCTCTTGAAGCACCTTATCTACAGACAGCCCACTTATTGTATAATGGATTTTGATGCCGTATGCAGCTCCAATACCGATGCCTACTTCTTTAGGATCCATAAACGCTGAGCTTAAAGGCTTAGGATTATTGGAAGAAGTGTGAAGACTGGTATGTACAAGTATTTCTCTTACGATGCTTTCTATAAGCTTTTCATCCATCTCCTTCACCTCCTATAAGTCTTCCGGTGAGATAATATGCGGAATATCCTTTATCTCATCCCAGCGCTCATTACTCATGACATAGCCTGTTCCAGGCCCCCTATAGTCATTCTTAAAGTTAATGGCACTTTGCACTTTAAAATCAGTATCTAAAATAGCTGATGTATGAAGATAATCCCCTGTCATGCGCTGTTTAAACATCTCCAGCAGACTTTCTGCCACATCCTCAAACCCAGACTGGTACAGGGCTTTAATAATATCAATGCCTGTAATACCGCTTTTCATCATTTCATCTATTGCTGCTAAGTCTCCAACAACATCCCGGTCCGGTACATCTTTACTGGAGTGAGCATAGGTGATCGCTTCAACTTCTTCATCTGTAACTTCCGGAAAGCCCAGCACTTTAAAAATGGCCTGCATGGCTTTTGCTGCCTTGCTTCTTACACTTATAACATCCTCTTCTTTAACAGGTCTCAGTCCGCCGTCAACTTTAAGGTCCCTCTGAAGCACATTGTAGTCGTCGAAGTCCTCTGCATCAAAGTTAGATCCTGCAAACATGTTATCTTCATTCGGGGTACCGCTGTAGCCAGAAAAAATAAAGTCTGTGCCTGGCAGCATCTGCATCAGCATTCTTGCTGTTCTTCTAATATCTGAGTGCGAAAAGGTCTGGTCATTACTGGATGCTACTTCAAGGTCAAGTATCGATGCAATGAGATTTTCGGCCAGTATAGCTCTCACCCCTGAAGGTACGGAGGTTGTAATCCCCACACAGCTTACCGAGCCATTTTGTATGCCTTGCACGCCGCCGCCTTTAGTAACCATCAGACACCTTGTTTCCAAATAAAGCATGGATTTCTTTTCTGCATTGCCCATTAAAACTTCTGATCCTGTCCCTGATGTATATCTCATTTTAAGTCCTCTTGAAGCATAGGCAGAAGCTAAAAAGGTTTTGGAGTAGGGTGTATCATCTCCGTCAATAAATACTTTTTCAGTTCCATATACAGAAATGGTTTCTGCATAGGTTGTGAGCCCTCTCATACCTAGTTCAAGTTCTACTGCTTCTTCTACAGCGCACTGGGTAAGTACACCCCTTTGTCCTATCTGGGCTCCAACTAAAAGTCCAATGGCTGTAAAGGGGGCATATCTTGCAATCCCAACCGTTGTTTCTTCTTCTCTAAAGCCTCTTAGCGCTCCTTCTGCAGCATCTGCTGCAATCAGGATTGGGTTATCTTTTGCATTTGTAATATGTGCCTGATTCGCCGGATGTCTTCTTGCCCTCATTTTCTGCATGGCCATCATCATCTCAACGACATTCATATGATTCATCACTCTGGTGAGTTTCGCCGGCGTCAGTCCTTTTGCAATCGCTATAATCTCTTCTCTAGGTACATGGATATCAACAAGCATTCTTGCTATTTCTAAAGTTGATATTTCCATGCTTTCTGAAGCAGTCTTTGTATCAATATAGTGATCTGCAATAAAGTAGTCCATAAAGTCGAATGATTCTCTTTTTTTCCCATCCATCTCGACAACTTTGCCGTCTTCAATCTTGATAGATGGGGATGGATCATAGGGACTTAGCATAGCCACAAAGCCTTTTTCCGGCCATTCACTTATAAAACCATCTTTGTTAACAGGGCGATTATCCAGCACTTCCATTCTTTTAGAACGTTTCACTGCCTCCCACCCCAATCTTATTTTTTAAGTTGTCTTAATACTTCTTCAGTAATACGCGCGATAAGCTCTGCTCCAGGTGCCGCTTCTGGTTTTGCTGCAGGTTTTACTTTTTTGTCATCACAGTTACATACTCTATTTTTGCAGTCTGAATCATGCGTACAAGAAATTCCTTCTGGTTTTGTACAAAGGCCTTCTTTTTCAATACATGGGTGTTTGCCTGGTACGTTGAAAGCTTTTCTTAAATCAATGAGACGTTTTACTTCATGGGCTGGAAGTTCTCTTGCTCCGCCTAACATCTGGGCTCTGTAAGATAATTCAGCATAGAATTCTAAACTCTCCATTTTGAAGTAAGCTGCCATAAGGTCAATACCCCATGATAATGCCCCATGGTTTTCAAGAAGCACTGCATCATGTGTATTAAAAAATGGCTCAATAGCATCTGGAATTTCCATGGTTGATGGAAGTCCATAAGGCGCAATAGGTACTTCTCCAAGGAAGATCGTTGCTTCCGGCATAATTTGTTTATCTAGCGGAATCCCTGCAATCGCATGGGCTGTTGCATACATTGGATGCGCATGAACAACTGCATTCACATCTTCTCTGCATTTATAAACACGAAGGTGCATTTTGATTTCTGAAGAGGGTTTATGTATGCCGTCCGATTGAAGTACATTACCTTCTAGGTCAATTTTACAAATCATATTGGGTGTCATAAATCCCTTGCTTACCCCTGTTGGTGTACAAAGAATTTCATTTGGGCTGATTTTATAAGAAAAGTTACCATCGTTCGCTGCAACCATCCCTCTATTGTAAACACGGTTACCTATTTCACACATTAGTTTTCTCATCTCAAACTCGTTAACAAACATATGTTACCTCCTTGATTTTTGTTTTTGTTAGTTTGTGTTGTTTTTTCTTTGTTTGATTTCATTCTATCACTGATCACAGATGAATTCAATAGGATTTTTGAGTAAACTCCAAAAAAAAGCAAAAAAAATACACTATTTTATAGTATGCATTGGAAATCAAAAAGCACCTCAATAAAATAATGTATTTTTATTATAAAACTAATCGCATATAATCTGTTTAATGTTGTTTTCATCACAAAACTGCTTCCACTCTAGAGTAAGCTTTTCATCTGTGACGATATAATCTACCTTAGCCAGTTCTATGAGTTTGTGTGTAGAGATTTTATGCATTTTTGTACTGTCAACTGCTAACACAATTTCTCTTGCACATCCAATCATAGCTTTTTTAATCTCTACTTCTAACTCATTAGCATCCATTACACCTTTTTCTAAATCCACACCTTTACAAGAAATAACCGCTTTATCTGCATAATAGTTATTAATGTTTTCTTTGGCTGTAGGTCCAATAAGAGAGAGCGATCTTTTACGAAGCGTCCCTCCAGTTGATACAACGTTGAGTTCTTCATAGGCGCTAAGCTCTGATAGAATACTGATAGAATTCGTAATGACCGTAAGCCTTTTATCATTTCCTAAATTTTTAGCAATTTCAAGGCAAGTCGTACTTGGATCAAGCATAACAACTTCCCCGTTACTCAGCAGATTGGCTACGGCAATAGCAATCTTTTGTTTACTGTTTATATTTTCTTTAACACGCATACTAAATGGGGTGTCTTCAGTATCTTTCACAGCATTGTTAATAAAAACAGCCCCGCCGTAAGTTCTTTTCAGGATACCCATTTTTTCTATCTTCTCTAAATCTCGTCTTATCGTTTCTTCCGTTACATCAAACATCTTACTAAGGTCTATTACTTTAACCGATTTGTCTCTTTCTACCATTTCAGTAATTTGTTTTTGTCTTTCTAATGCTAACATCATACACCTCCATTCTAAGCATTCCTATATTTTTGTGAATTTTATGGTTTTATGTTGTTTTTTCTTTGTTTTATTTGATTTTAGCATAGAATCGTTTATTTTTAAATAGGTTTTTATTATAATCTTAAATTTACTCACATTTAACCCAAATTTTACATTAATCTTTTAGTATAAAATCATCAAATAATAAATACGCAGCAAAAAAAGGAGCCTCTATGAACAGTTTAATGCCTAAATTTCGACCTAAATTCTTTAACCGTTCTCCAAAACATTGGATATCTTTTCATTCTCTAGAGAAGGCTGGTTTAAACAAAAGAAGATTCGGATTAATGAGTCGTATTGTGATATTAACCTTTTTAATTTCAGTATTACCTATTATCCTGCTCATGTCAACGATGTATTATGACTTAGCAACGAACATGACGAGTGATATTAAGAACTCTGCACTTTTATTGAATAATAATATGATGAGCGAACTCAAGAATGTTCTTGAAAACGAATCAAATATTTTAAATCTGCTGGTTTCCGATACCCTATTTTCCGAGTTTGAAAATCACGCCAGCCAGCAAAGCTTTGTTCAAAAAAAGTTATTATCCCTTACACATTCCAAGGAGTATATTGAAGGCATCCATGCAAAGTTTGATATAACTGATAGCAGGGTGGGTTATTCCAAAAGCGGGGTCAACAAACTTACTAAAGAGGATATCGATGGCAATTATCTTGCCACAAGTGCTAAAAAAAAGAAAGAACTCATGATTTCAAAACCCTATCACGATGATCTTTCTCATAAACTTCTTATAACCCTTTCTGCACCTATTTTAAATCATTCCAATCAGGCCATAGGGGCCATCAATATGGACATTAGCATGGATTACCTCTCAAAGCATTTGTATGCTCATATGACAGGTGCTGGCATGGATCCTAACATTGAAGTCTTACTTTATCTCGATAACGGAACAATTATCACTGCAACAAATGAATCCTTCATTAACCAAAAACTTGCGCTGCTTGAGGGCGGCCATCAGATTATCAATGGGAAAGAGAACTTTTTCTCAGCAAATTTTCTTGGTGAATCTTATCACTTATACCGCAGCGAAAGAAGCAACGGCCTAAATATTGTGTGCTACGTAAAAGAAGCCTACATTAAAAGCCTTGTCCGCAAAAAAATATCTTTTTTAGGCTATACAGTAGGAATAGTTTTTATCATTGCTATCTTAATAGGTATAGTTTATGCTTATCACTTTTTAAAGCCTATTAAATATATATTAAGTGCGCTAAAAATGATTAAATCTAATAACTTAAATGTACATATAGACACTAAAAAAATTAAAACCCGTGATATATATGAAATAGCTTCCGCTACCAATGAACTGGTAGCCAGTCTTAAATCCTCCATACTAAGTCTTCAGGATACTTCTAACCAGCTTGGTACCTCTGCCTATCATGTGAAGCAGTCTATCCATGACTGCAATCATTATGGAGATGAAACATTGGTTCTGGTTGAGAATATCTCAGCTGGTGCAAGCAGCCAGATGGAAAAAATTAAAGACTGTATGGCATCTTCTTCTATATTAAATAATAAGTTCGAAGAAGCTTCGCATACCAAAACACACATGCATAAGCACTCAAAAATAGCTGCCAAAACTGTAAATAACGGGATGAATCAAATCGCAAAACTTAAAGAAGCTGCCATTATGCAGAGCGATAAGCTCATAGACTTAAAAAATTGTGTAAGTTTGATTGGCCAAAAATCTGTTTCTATTAAACATATTCTATCAACTATGCAGCAGCTTACAAAACAAACCAATCTGCTTGCTTTTAATGCTTCAATAGAAGCTAACCGCGCAGGTGAAAACGGCCGGGGCTTTGCTGTTGTCGCTGATGAAGTAAGGAAACTTGCTGATCTGTCTGCGAACTTTGCAGTAGAAATCGAAAAAATTGTCGGTGAAAATATTACCTCTGTTAATCAGCTTATATTAGATGTAGATGACTTTGCCGAAACCCAAAGTTCTACTGATACAACCGTTTTAGAGACTGAAGAAAGTTTTCTCGAAATCCATGATACTCTACTAAAAGTTCAGGATTCTATCCAAGGAATTGATGCTGTTCTTAAAACTATCGAAGATGCTAAAAATGTCGTTATTTCAGAAATTAATACAGTTTACAGTGTTGCGCAAGAAGCAACCGCTTCAACCGAGGCTGTTAAGTCCTATGCCGCTTCACAGGTAGCAAGCTTGCAAGAGGTTCTCGCAACATTCGAGGGACTCAAAAACTTCTCCGACTCTTTAGGCGATATGGTCCACAACTACACATTGTAAACAAGTAAGGATATCCACATACTTCAAGAAGCCTGTGAATATCCTTATTTATAATAACTTCATATATGAGAAACAAATACTTTACTTTTAGTTTTTTTAGTAAGCTTTATATTATAATCCTAGTTATTTGGTTTAAAGTGTTACCCCATCCTTAAAAATAGCTATATCTCTGATATCATTTTGTTCTGTCTTTGTCTTTATTTCTCCTGAAGCCAGCTTCATTAAGTAATCATAAAATTCATCCGTAGCTTCTTGCATATCCATTCCTTCAACTAGTCTCCCAGCATTAAAATCAATCCAGTTTCTTTTTCTAGTATAAAGATCTGTATTCGTAGAAATTTTAACTGTTGGTACAGGGCAGCCAAAAGGTGTTCCCCGACCCGTTGTAAAGAGTACAATATGTGCCCCAGAGGTTGCAAGAGCCGTAGCTGCAACCAGATCATTTCCTGGAGACTGCAGGAGGTTAAGTCCTTGGGTATGAACCATCTCCCCATATTTAAGTACGCTGACAACTGGGGCCGTCCCGCCCTTTTGTGTACAGCCTAAAGACTTATCTTCGAGTGTAGAAATCCCTCCTTTTTTGTTCCCTGGAGAAGGATTTTCATAAATTTCTTGATTATATCTGATAAAGTAATTCTTGAAATTATTAATGAGTTCTACAGTTTGGTCAAAAACTTCTCTCGTTACGCAGCGGTCCATAAGCAGCATTTCTGCCCCAAACATCTCAGGAACTTCTGTTAAAATAGTACTTCCGCCCTCACTAATCAACCTGTCCGAAAATGCACCTACCAGCGGATTTGCTGTAATGCCGGATAATCCATCTGAGCCTCCGCACTTGAGTCCAACAATCAGCTTAGAAGATGGGATATCTTCTCTCTTAAAAGTTTTTGCATACTCTATAAGTTCCTTTATTTTTTCAAGGGAAGCTCCAACTTCATCTGCTTCCTCTTGACAAATAATAAATTTCACACGTTTTTCATCATATTCTCCAAGCATTTCTTTAAATTGCTCGATCGTATTATTTTCGCATCCAAGCCCCATTACAAGCACGCCTGCAGCATTTGGATGTTTCGCAAGGCCAGTAAGTACCTTTTGGGTATTTAAGTGGTCATCCCCAAGCTGTGAACAGCCATAGGGATGTGCAAAATAACTTATTGCATCTATTTGGTCCTTAACATAAATCTGGGCTTCTTTTTGCACCATCTTAGCAATATCATTAACGCAGCCAACTGTGGGCAGAATCCATATTTCATTTCTTATGCCTACTTTTCCATCTTCCCTCACATACCCTTTAAAGGTGCTTGGCTCCTTGCTTTCAAGCGCTTTAAAGTTTGGCGTATAGTTATATTCTAAAATTTCTCCAAGTCCTGTCTTTAAATTATGCGTGTGTATCCATTCCCCTTCTGCGATATCTTCTGTTGCATAGCCAATAGGATTACCATATTTAATAATAGGCTCTCCTTTTTTGATCGTCACATGTGCTTTTTTATGTCCTGCTGGAACCCCCTCTATTTCCTTAAGGGCTACCACTACGTTATCGGCTGGATTAATTTTAATAAAATCCATCATCACTATGCCTCCTTAATAAGACTTTCAAGTGCACTTCTCATACCCTTTGTATAAATATTTTCTAAATAACTGCTTACCTGATTTGTAAATCCTTCGAAAGATGCAAGGTTTTCTCCCCAGAACCCTTCATAAGAAATGAACTTATTCACGAGTCCTTCCACATCAGTTGTGGTAAAGTTATTTGCGAAGAATTCCAGAACCTCTTTGTCATCCATAATTTTATAGTTTTCTTCTCCTCTTTTACCAATAAGCGCTTCACCTTGCAGGTCACTTGATGAATAAAAGGCCATAAGGGCTGCAAAAGAAAAAGTAATAAACTTAGGCAGCTTGCCTGTTTGACATACACTATCTTTAAAAGTCGGCAGTATTCTAGCTTTCCACTTAGAAACAGAGTTAAGAGAGATCGCAAGGACACTATGGTCAATAAATGGATTTTCAAATCTTTCTACTACTGCATCTTTAAAAGCAATGACTTCCTCTCTTGGCAGTGCTACAGTTGGAATAATTTCTTCTAAAAGATTTTCCATATAGCTTCTAACAAGCTGATCTCCCATACAGTCTCTTACAATATCCTGCCCTGCAAGGTAAGCTGCAAGAACTGTTCCTGTATGGGCGCCATTTAAAATACGCACTTTTCGGTCTCTGTAAGGTTTTAAATTGTCTGTAAAAACAACATCCATTCCTATTTGGTCCATTGGAAACTTATCACTAATATCTTTTTCACTTTCTATTACCCAAAGACCAAAAGGTTCTCCAACATCTAATAAATCATCCTGGTATCCTAAAGTCTCAAACATTTTTTCTGCAGTTTCTCTTGGAAAGCCGGTTACAATCCGATCTACTAAAGTATTGCAGAATGTATTATGATTAAGAATCCATGTTTTAAAATCTTCTCCTAAGTTCCAAAGTTCAATGTATTTTACAACACACTCTTTTAGTTTAACACCATTATGCTCAATAAGCTCTACAGGTAAAATGATGAGTCCTTTAGATGCATCTCCTCTGAAACTTGTAAATCTGTCATATAAAAATTTAGTAAGCTTACCTGGATAGGTCTTAGGCGGCATAGCTTCAAATATGTCCGCTGCATCATACGTAATTCCAGCTTCTGTTGTATTTGAAATAACAATATCTAATGTATCAAGTGAAGCAAGCTCTGCATACGCTTCATATTCCTTGTAAGCATCGACCACTTTTCCTATAGAAGTAATCACTCTGTTTTCATCAACGATCTTCCCACTTTGCTTGCCTCTTAACGACAAGGTATATAAATTATCCTGTGCTTTAAATGCATCTAAGTTTCCAAATTCAATAGGTTTAACCACTGCAACATTGCCATTAAATATCCCTTTTTCATTGGCTTCATCTATGATGTGTAAAATAAAACCTCTTAAAAAGTTACCTTCTCCATATTGCAAAACGCGAATCGGACGTTTCTTTGTATTTACTAACTCGTTAATTTTTTTCATAATTGACCTCCGTATTTTGTAAGTGCTTACATAACTTCATTTTAATAATTATCTTTTAAAAAGTCAATAATGACCTAATTATTTTCTATATATCAGAAAATACCGTTGACTTATCCCAAGCGGGAATTTATAATATTTATTGAAAGTGCTTACAATAAAAAAAGGATGATAATAGATGAATATTTATGATATAGCCAAACAAGCCGGCGTTTCTATTGCGACTGTTTCCAGGGTTTTGAACGGCAGTCCAAATGTAAGTCCAAAAACAAAACAAAAGATCCTTGATATTATGGAAAAAGAAGATTACACCCCTAATATTTTTGCTCGTGGTTTAGGACTTAATTCTATCAAGATGATTGGTGTACTCTGTACAGATGTTGCTGATATTTATTATGCCAAAGCTGTTTCAATTATTGAAAATGCTTTGAGGCAGAATGGATTTGATGCGCTCCTTTGCTGCACTGGCGACGCTCTTGATGACAAAAAGAAATATCTGGATTTACTTCTTGCTAAGCGTGTTGATGCCATCATCTTAATTGGTTCTCCTTTCAAAGAAAAATTTGACAACTCTCATATTGAGCAGGTTTCTCAAAAGGTTCCTGTGTTTATTATTAACGGTTTTCTCCCTTTTGATAATACCTACTGTATTATCGGGGATGAAAAAGAAGCTATGCACCAAAATGTATTATCCCTTATAGCCAAAGGACATACAGAGATCTTATATCTTTATGATGCTGAAACATATAGTGGTTCTCAAAAGATTGACGGCTATACGCTTGCCTACACTGACTCTCATCTTACAGTTCGTCCTGAACTTGTTGTTAAAGTTCCTAAAAATTTATTAGCTTCAGTACAAAAGGTAAAAGAGCTGCTTCTAAAAATGCCCTCTATTTCTGCCGTTACTGCTTCTGAAGACTTGCTGGCTGTAGGTGCTATGAAAGCAATTACAGAACTTGGGTATACTATTCCTGAGGATATTTGTGTAATAGGTTTTAATAACTCTTTACTCTCTGAATGTACATCTCCTACTTTGACTAGTGTTGACAATAGGGTAGATATTTTATGTACAACGGCGGTTAATTTACTGATTGATGTATTCTCAGGGAAAAGTGTTGCAAATAAAATAACAATCTCCTCTAAACTTATTGAGCGAGAATCTTTTAAATTATAAGGAGGTTTTATCATGAAAAACTTTATGTGTGATGATTTCTTATTATCTAATGAAACATCTAAGGTGCTTTATCACAATTACGCAGCAAAAATGCCTATTATTGATTATCACTGCCACATTAATCCAAAAGAAATTGCTGAAAATCATAAGTTTAATAACATTACAGAGGTTTGGCTTGGAGGCGATCACTATAAATGGCGGGCTATTCGTTCAAATGGTGTAGATGAAAATTATATTACTGGGGATGCTGCGCCAAGAGATAAATTTCAAAAATGGGCTGAAACCCTTCCAAAGGCTATTGGAAATCCGCTTTACCACTGGGCTCACTTGGAACTTAAGAAATATTTTGGGTATACTGGTCATTTAAATCCTAATACAGCAGAAGAAGTATGGACGCTTTGTAATACTAAACTTCAATCTGAAGAAATGCGTGTTCGTGGCATTATTGATCAGTCCAATGTCAAACTCTTATGTACAACAGATGATCCTATTGATAGTTTAGAATATCATATAGCTATCAAAAACGATCCAACCTGCAAAGTAAAAGTATTGCCTGCTTGGCGTCCTGATAAAGCTGTCAATATTGATAAAGCTGGATTCAACACTTATATTGAGACCCTTGCCAGCGTAAGCGGTACTGCTATTTGTTCGCTTAGTGACTTGTTTACTGCACTTATCAAAAGATTAGATTACTTTGATGCGCTTGGCTGCCGGGCAGCTGACCATGGCCTTGATTATGTTCCTTATAATGCCGCATCTGAAGAAGAAGTAAATAAGATTTTCATCAAAGCACTAAACGGAGAAACGCTTTCTTTTGATGAAGCTGAAAAGTACAAAACTTTACTTTTGATCTTCTTTGGCAAAGAATATTCAAAACGGAATTGGGTAATGCAGCTTCACTACGGCACGATCAGAAATACTAATACGCTGATGTTTAATAAAATTGGCCCTGATACAGGGTTTGATTGTATTAATACCCAAAGCTGTGCAAGTGGAATCGTAGGCTTTCTTAATGCACTTAACTTAGAAAATCTACTTCCTAAAACAGTATTATATTCGCTAAATCCAGGGGACAATGAAATGCTTGGCACCATCCTTGGCTGTTTCCAAGGCCCTGAAACTGCCGGAAAAATCCAACATGGATCTGCATGGTGGTTTAATGACACCAAAACAGGAATGCAAAAACAACTAACAGATCTAGCTAACTTATCTGTACTTGGTAACTTTATTGGTATGTTAACTGATTCCAGAAGCTTCCTTTCCTATACAAGACATGAGTATTTCAGACGTATTTTATGCAATCTTGTTGGTACTTGGGCAGAAAATGGTGAATATCCAAATGACATTGAAGTGCTTGGCAAGCTAGTTCAAGATATTTCGTATAACAATACTGTGCGTTATTTTGGTTTTGAAGTTTAAAAAAAAGATAGTCTAGGCACTTTCCCTAGACTATCTTTTTTTAGAAAAACTATATTTTCTTAACTAATGAGGGTTTATCTCCCTCTTATAGAACACCAATATAAGATTTGTTCTCCGCTCCTATGTTTTCATTAATTATCATGTAATACTCTTATTTACTTATTTGTAAATAAGAGACAGCACCTACTTGACAGAAATATAAATATGTATCTCTTGGTTTGTCATATCTTCTGAAATATTTTGATATTCTTCAAAATCATAGGTGTAGCCCCTCTCAAAACCTAAGTGATCAGCTTTCTGCCAAAGCTCACTCCAAAAAGCCCCCACTGCCCGCTGTACATCTCCAGTAACAATAAATTTTGCGTATTTACCAGCTGCTATTGTTCTCTTTACGAGTGCCCCATAAACTCCTGTATCTTTTTCTGTTTCACAGCATGCTAAAAAATGATAAGGCGCAGTAAAGTCCCCTTCATAGTCTGTATAAAGTCCTATGGTCTTTGCATTTTTTTTATTCGGAATAGCAGCATAACCTTGATCTCCAAAAAACGTCTGCCACACCATACCAATATCAGTCAATGCTTTTCCATCTTGATTAGTTGTTTTCTTCATTAACCCTATTACACTTTTTTCTTCTAGTACTACCATTTCATACTGCATTTTACACCCCTCGCCCTTTATTTAATAATATAAAATTACTTTTCAATTTGATTATATCGGAAACGAATGTCATCAGTATGTCATATTTAAGCAAAAAGAAAAACCTATTATTCAATAGGTTTGTGGATAGCATATTCACCTGTACTGCTGTAGATAATCCATTCTGCAATATTGGTGATATGATCTGCAATTCTTTCTAAATATTTTATAATCATAATATAATGAACGCCATTCTGGATAAAGTCTTTATTGGCTATCATTTCTGCAGTGATTTCCTCCCAAACTTTTAAAAAGATCGAGTCAATCTTATCATCTTCTTTGCAGGTTGCTTTAATAGCTTCCATATCTTTTGAAATAAAAGCATTCAAAACTTCTGCCAGCATATCTCTTGCTCCAAGAGCCATATTTTCAATATGCCTTTTATAATTAACATCTCTAGACCAAGTTCCGTCGTTCAGCCTGATGCTGTATTCACAGATATCGCAGCACTGATCAGCTATTCTTTCTAAATCTGTAACGATCTTTACCACAGAGAGGACAAACCTCAGATCACTCGCTATCGGCTGTTGATGCGCAATAAGCATGGCACATTCTTTTTCTATTTCAAGCTGCATATTATCAATCAGGTCATCTTTTTCAATAATACTTTTTGCTAGGTTGTCATCATGGCTGATAATGGCTTGTATCGTTTTATCGATAAGCTCCTCAGCACCTTTTCCCATTTCCATAATTTTATTGTTTAACTTTTTAAGCTGATCTTCATATACTTTTCTTGGTGTCATATCCCTATTCTCCCTTCTTAACCAAATCTGCCTGTAATATAATCTTCTGTTTTTTTATTCTTTGGCAGATTAAATATTGTTTCCGTCCTGTCTGTTTCGATTAATTCCCCCAACAAGAAAAACGCTGTTCGATCTGAGATCCTTGCAGCCTGCTGCATATTATGCGTCACAATAATGATTGTATATTGTTTCTTAAGTTCACTCATTAAATCTTCTATTTTAGACGTAGAAATCGGATCAAGAGCCGAGGTTGGTTCATCCATCAAAAGAACTTCCGGACGCATCGCAATAGCTCTTGCAATACATATCCTTTGCTGCTGTCCTCCGGACACACTGATTGCATTTTTTCTGATTTTATCTTTGACTTCATCCCAAATTGCCGCTTTTTTAAGGCTGTCTTCTACAATTTCATCAAGAGAAGCTTTCTTCTTGATGCCTTGCATTCTAGGCCCGTAAGCAATGTTATCATAAATACTCATTGGGAAAGGGTTGGGCTTTTGAAATACCATGCCGACTTTTTTACGAAGTTCAATGGTATCCATATGAAATATATTTTGACCTCTGAAAGTGATTTCGCCTTTTACCTTTGGATTTTCAGCTAAGTCGCTCATTCTATTTAATATTCTAAGAAGAGTAGATTTCCCGCATCCCGAAGGGCCTATAAAAGCCAAAACTTCATTTTCTTCTACCTCTAAGTTAATATTTTTTAAGGCTTCAAAATCCCCATAATAGAACGAGAGATCTTTAATGCTTATTATTTTATTCATGATGTCTCTCCTTTATTATCTTCCTCTATTTTTATTAAGCTTTGCCCCTATTAAATAAGTGCATATATTAAGCATTAAAATAACGAGAAGCAGTACAAGCGCCGTACCATATGCTTCTTCAAAAGAAATTCCCTCTTTTGCAAGCAGGTAAAGATGTACTGACAGCGTTCTTCCCGTTTCCATAAGATTTTTCGGCAGCTTATACATTGTACCAGCAGTCAGAAAAATAGCAGCTGTCTCACCTACTATACGGCCAGTTCCTAAAACTACGCCTGTAAGAATCCCTGGCAGGGCACTTGGAAGTACTATTTTTGTAATTGTCGCTAGTTTAGAAGCCCCTAAGGCCAAGGAGCCTTCTCTATATGCCACGGGTACAGTTTTAAGTGCTTCCTCTGTAGTCTTAACTATTGTCGGAAGGACCATCATAGAAATAGTAAGCCCTCCTGAGAACATAGAAAACCCTAGCTTAAGCGTTGTAAGGAAAAACATCATTCCGAATAACCCAAATAAAATCGAAGGAACTGCAGCCAGGCTTTCCGTTGCAAAACGAATGCGTTCTACAAATTTTCCGCCTTTAGCGTATTCATTAAGATAAATAGCTGCTCCGATTCCAATAGGTGCCGAAATACCAAGTCCGATTAAGATCATATACATGGTAGCTACAATAGGCGGGATGAGCTTTATAATATCTATATGTCTCCATCCTTTTAGGAAAACATATCCTAAAATCCACAAAAGAACTGTAATGGTTAAGAGAGATATTCCTATTAAGGCTGTAAATACAATTCGATCTTTATGCTTTACGTGCATTGCCATTTCTCCTTTCTGCATTTTTAATGAACTGCGTCAGAAGAAAGTTGATAAGCATAATGAGTGCAAACAGCACCATTCCCGTTGCAAACAGTGCTTGCCTTGCAACCCCTGATGCATACCCCATTTCAAGCGCAATATTAGCTGTCAGGGTTCTTACTGGATCTACTAAGCTTTTTGGGATAATTGGTGCATTTCCTGACACTAATATTACAGCCATCGTTTCACCAAGCGCTCTTCCTATCCCAAGTACTATTCCTGCCATGATCCCTGACTTTGCAGCACCTATCTGAACTTTGAAGATATACTGGAATTTTGAAGCACCAAGACCAAGCGCACCTTCTTTATATTCTTTAGGAACAGCCTTAAGACTTACTTCGCTCATTCTTATAATCGTCGGTAAGATCATAATAGAAAGAATAATAATAGCTGCCAAAAGACTGCTTCCAGCCCCTTTCCCTCCCCAAAACTTATCGATGATAGGAACAATCACCATGAGTCCCCAGAATCCATAAATAACAGAAGGTATTCCTGCTAATAGATCAATTGCAGCCGAGAATACTTTTGCTGCCTTTAACGGCAGGATTTCTACTAATACAATGGCTGTACTCATACCAACAACTACGCCAATAGAAGTTGCGCCTACCGTTGCATAGATACTTGTAATGAGCATCGGGTAAATCCCAAATATTTCTCCTGAAGGATTCCACTTCTTACCCAGCAAAAAGCTTACAATATTTGTATGACTGAAAAAGGGGAGACCTCCAACTATAATGTAGGCCCCCATGAACGTGATGACAATAATCGTTATTGCCGCACACAACCAAAAAATATATTTCATCAATTTATCCATCTCTATATCATCTACCTTAATTTTTTTTAGTTCATTACTTTATTAGTTTTTAACAGGTATATACTTTTCTGCCATTATTTTTTGACCTTCATCTCCTAAGATAAAGTCAATCACAGCTTGAGCTTCTGGTTTAAGATCTGATTTTGTAATCAGTATAAGTGGTCTTGAAATCGTATACTGTCCAGCTTTTATTGCCTCAACTTCTGGTTTTACCCCATCAATACTTAATGGTTTTACTGTATCATTTAAGTACCCTTCTGAAACATAGCCAATAGATGCTTCTTTGCTTGCAACAGCTGCCATAATAGCTCCTGTTCCTTCACCTACTACAGCAGTTTCAACGATAGTAGAGGCTTTGTTTTCATCTAATAATTTAAGAATTTCTTCAAAAGCACCTCTTGTTCCAGAACCAGCTTCTCTTGTAACGACAACGATATCTTTATCAATACCGCCCACTTCTTTCCAGTTAGTAATTTTCCCTTCAAAAATATCTTTAACCTGTGCTTTTGTTAAATCGCTTATACCATTTGATGGATGAACAACAACTGCAATACCATCATAGGCGATAACTGTTTCAACAACACCTTCTTTTTCTTCATCTTTAAGTTCACGGGAACTCATTCCTATATCTGCACTTCCGTCTATTGCTGCCTTAATACCTGCCGATGAACCTACCCCTTGTATTTCAAGGTTATCAGTGTTGCCAAGTTCTTTATACTTCTCAGCTAATTTTTCCATTGGCTCTGCCACAGTTGTTGATCCTACTATCGAAACTTTAACGCCGCCTTTTTTAGTTTCTTCTGATTTAGACTCTTCTTTTTTATCTTCTGCTACTTGAGCTTCTCCTGACTGTACTGCTGATGATGGGCTATCCTTTGCTGTGCATCCTCCAAGAATCATCGTACCAAGAACAAGTGCTGTTATACATGAAAGTAATCTTTTTTTCATTTTAATATCCTCCCTGATAACTATCTTTGTGATGGTTATCTCTAATTTGTGGTTTTATATTTACCCTACGCCCCTATCCTAACTTTTTATTATTGAGTTTGTATTGGAGAAATGTTAAATCTATGTTAAATCCATCATCCTAATAGTTCTCTTCGAACTGGCAGATACTATACAGAAGGTTCATTATAGAGTAAACTATTGTTAGAAGCCTTGCAGTTTTTAATAATACTATAATTGCTGCAGCTATTAAAACGTGAGGAGATTGAAATGAAAACATTTGAGTTAATTGCCACCTCTACTTTTGGACTTGAGGCCATTGTCAAAAAAGAAGTAGAAGATTTAGGCTATGAAATAAACACCGTATCTGATGGAAAAATAACTTATACAGGGGATGTTGAAGCTATTGCTTTGTCTAATCTATGGCTTCGCAGCGCTGACCGTATATTTATCAAAATGGGTGAATTTAATGCTGTGACATTTGAAGAGCTTTTTAACAAAGTTAATACGCTACCTTGGGAGGCCTGGATTACTCCTGATGCTAAATTTACTGTTAACGGGAAGTCTGTCAAATCAGCGCTTTTCAGTATTTCTGACTGTCAGGCTATTGTTAAGAAAGCTATTGTTAAAAGACTCCAAGAACATTATGATATCGAATGGTTTGCCGAAACTGGGCCAAGCTATACCGTGCAAGTTTCACTCTTAAAAGATATAGCTACACTAACAATAGATACAACTGGCAGTGAGGGCCTTCATAAAAGGGGCTACCGCAAAAGTACCGTAGAAGCGCCCATTAAAGAAACATTAGCTGCTGCACTGCTTCAGATCAGTTATTGGAAAAAAGGACGCATATTATATGATCCCTGCTGCGGATCAGGTACATTCGCCATAGAAGCTGCAATGATTGCTAAAAACATTGCACCTGGCCTAAAAAGAGAATTTGCTTCCTCCAATTGGCCTCAGATTCCTAAGTCCCTTTGGGATGACCTGAGGCATGAAGCAAGGGAAGCTATGGATCAAAAAGGAAGTCCCATTATCTATGCTTCAGATATTGATAGAAATGCTATTTTAAGTGCCAGGGATAATGCCGCTGCAGCAGGAGTAGATGAATACATTCAATTTTTTGCGAAACCGGTGCATAAAACCTCGCTTCCCCATGGCGACTATGGTGTTGTTGTATGTAATCCGCCTTATGGAGAACGTATCGGTGATATGAACAACATTCAAAAACTTCATAAGGATATCAGAAATCTTATGAACTCTAATCCTACCTGGTCTTTATATACCGTTACTTCAGCTGATACTTTTGAAAAAGACTATGGTAAAAAGGCTGATAAAAAGCGTAAGCTTTTTAATGGAAATCTTCAAGTCAACTTTTATCAGTACTTCGGCCCTAAACCCCCTAAAGGCGGCGAAAACTTCAAGGCAATCTAAATATACAGTCAGCAGCTTATCCTATAGAAAAACAAAATATGAACTCGGGGTATTCCTCTATAAAGGTTGTTCGTACAATGCTTTCACATCATGCAGCATTGTGAATAACATAAATGTAAAGATGCGCAATCTATACACTTAATAAGTTTTTTCCTTTTAGCCTATATGATTAATCCTCCAAACTAAAAAGCTGCAGACAATACGCCTATGCGTCTCGCCTGCAGCTTTTAGCCTATTTAAAAATAAGTGTAAAAATTGTTCCTTCTCCTTCTTCACTTTCTACTTGAATTTCTGCGCTATAAAGTTGAACGATGTGTTTAACAATAGAAAGCCCAAGTCCAGTTCCACCGCTTTTTCTTGATCTCCCTTTATCCACTCTATAAAATCTTTCGAAGATATGGGGCATACTGGATTTGGGAATGCCTATTCCAGTATCTTGGATACGGATTATATTTTTGTCATTTTTAATTTCTGCGGTAATCATTACACAGCCATCATCCGTATATTTGATGGCATTGCTGACAAGATTAAGAATAACCTGCTCGATATGGTCACTGCTAGTATTAGGAAGGATAACCTCATCTTGATCATTAAAGATAAGCTGAATATTCTTTTTTGCAGCCTCTTCTTTCACGATATCTATAACCTGCTTGATAATATCATTAACCTTAGCTGTTCCGTATTCTTGCTTTTCCATGTTTTCGATTTCCGATAAAAGCAGTATGTCCTGAATAAGCCGATAAAGCCTTTTAGCTTCTATATCAATAATGTTCAAGAATCGGTGTGCTACCTTTGTATCTTCTATAGCCCCTGTTTTTAAAGTTTCTACAAACCCCTGGATACTGGTAAGAGGCGTCTTAATCTCGTGAGATACATTACTCACAAACTGATAACGCATCTCTTCCAAATTTCTAATTTTAGTAATATCTCTAAGTACAATAAGGTACTCGTAAACACGATTGGTTTCTCCAATTGGTATAATCGTAACATATATTGTCTTATTCCCTAGTTTCAGCTCCAAACTTCCAAATTTAAATTCTTTCAGCGCTTCCTCAATCAGCTTTTTGAATTTATCGCCTCTTATGATATTCGTGATGTAGTCTTGATAACTCCTGCCCGCCTTAAATTTAAGCATATCCCCAGCTAAATGATTAAACTCTGTAACTTGTCCTTCTTTATCTATAATCACTATGCCCTCATCAAGGGACGCCAGTACCGATTCTACCTTTGTCTTTTGATGTCTAAGCTTTCTAATGGTTCCATTCAGCTCTTCTCCCATATTATCAAACGCATGCGCCAGAACCTGCAGTTCTTCTATTTCGTAATTTCTAAGCTGATGTGTATACTGTCCTTTTGCAAATCGTTTAGAATCCTTTGTGAGCTGCTCAATTGGCGTTGATATTTTACGTATGCTTCTTGATAAAATAAAATATAAAATGATGCTTCCGACAGCTAAAATACTTATAAGCCTATAAAAAATAGCATTATAGTACCCCCCTTCAGCTTCTGGCTTAATAGTATTATTCTGTATTTTTTCAAAAACGATTAAAACCTCTCCTATCATAACAAGTCCTGTTATCCACATCACAATCATTACAGGAAAGATTATCTTATTCTTCATGTCTTACTCCTTTATAAACTTATAGCCTACTCCTCTTACCGTTTCAATATAATCTCCGATATGGCAGGTGTCTAGTTTTGATCTTAAGTACCTGATGTGAACATCTACTGTGCGGGTTTCTCCATAATAATCATATCCCCATACTTTATCTAATATAACTTCTCTTGTTAATACTCTCCCTTTATTAAGCATCAGAAGCTTAAGAATCTCAAATTCTTTAAAAGTAAGTTCAATGGATTCTCCTTTATAAGCCACAAGGTGGCTTTCTATATCTAATACGAGCTCTTTAATCGTTATTTTTTCATTCGCTGACTCTTCATCTTTATGGGGGCCTCTTTCTGTTCTTCTCACTGAGGCTTTGACTCTTGCAACTACTTCTCTGACACTGAAAGGCTTTGTAATATAATCATCAGCTCCTAATTCAAGCCCTAATATTTTATCGATTTCTTCTGCCTTCGCTGTTACTAAAATAATTGGAATATCTTTAGTTACGGGATTTTTTCTAAATCTCTCTAATGCACTAATTCCATCAATTCCTGGCAGCATAACATCCAGCAGAATCGTATGAACTGTTTCGCGCTGCAAAGTATCCATTGCTTCTTCAACACTTGTAAAGATCGATACTTTAAACCCGTTGGCTTCTAAATTATATTGAATAAGCTCTAAAATATGTTCTTCATCATCTATGACAACAATATGTTTTTTTTCCATTTTACGCTCCTTCCACACTAAACCTAAGTTTTTATTGGAATATTTATGAAATATGTTTACCTATACTATATTATATTTAATTGATTTTTTGAAGTAAAATTTACATACACTTTTTTATTTTGTAGTGGATATAATAAGCTGTATAAAGAGAAATATTTTAACCACTAATTTTAAGGGGGATTTTTATATGTCAACTGTGCTTACTCAACACCAACTCGAAACACACTTAAATCAATTTAGACATATATTAAGTCATTTTGATTACTCATCCATTAAGAATGTAAGATTTTTCAATTTAGAATCTTTTTTATCCTATATGGATACTATTGAAGATAATCCCTTTCAAAAGCAATATGATGATCTTCAAAATGAGCTGGATCATATACAGCCCTATCTTCCTTTTATTTCATCAAAAAGAGCAAAGGACTTTTTAAATGCTTTAAGTACCAGTACAGACGACGAAGAAGTAGAAGAAATAAAAAAAGATTTTACAATTAAATTACGTCATGACTTCATTAATTTATCCCGCAGTATTACGACAGATGAAGAATGGAAAAGGATTATAGATATTTGTGAAGAAATTAGACTCCGCAAGGAAGAAATGCTCCTTGCAACCTATTAGTTTCTATAAGATAATAAGATGATATAAGCTTTTGGCTTATATTATCTTATTATTATTGACTTAAAATAGATTTAAATACTACCTTAGAATATGAGGATCTCACATGAGAATAGAAGAACATATTTATACCCTTAATACTTTTTTAAAAGAAAGGCATGGCCAAAAAATTATTAAACTTTCTATAGATGGAGGATTTACATGTCCAAATCGTGATGGGCTGATTTCATCTGATGGTTGTATCTTCTGCAGTGAACGCGGCAGCGGAGACTTTACCCCTTCTCACACTAAAGATATTTCTTCTCAGCTTGCAGCATCCGTGCAGCTTCTTTCACGAAAGTGGGGAACTGCTTCTAAATATATTGCTTATTTTCAATCTTACTCAAATACATATGGTTCAGTCTCTCTTTTAAAAGAAAAATTCGAGGAAGCTCTTTCTTTTCCTAATGTGCAAGGTATTGCTATTGCTACAAGACCTGATTGCTTAAGTGACAGTGTTCTTGCATACCTCGAAGAATTAAGCCACAAAACTCATCTTTGGATTGAACTGGGCCTTCAGACTATTCATGAGAAAACGGCACTTTGGATGAATAGAGGCTATTCTATGCAGCGTTTTGAGCAAGCAGTACAAGATCTATCCAAAAGAAACGTTGAAATTGTTGTCCACCTTATTTTAGGCTTACCTAATGAATCTATTTGTGATATGCTTGCTACAGCACATTACATCAGTAATCTTCCCTTACAGGGTGTTAAGCTCCATATGCTGCATATATTAGATAATGCCCCGCTTGGAGATCTCTATAAAAGACAGCCTTTTGAAATGCTCAGTAAAGACGAGTATATCTCTACAGTTGCTAAAGTGCTTCAGATACTGCCCGACCATTTTGTTATGCATAGACTAACAGGTGACGGAGACCCCAAGCATCTCATTGCTCCCCTATGGACTAAAAATAAAAAGCAATTATTAAATGAGATCTACTACTATTTAAAAAATAATCATATCTACCAAGGTAAATCTTGAAACAAATATTGAGTTCCGAGAAGTTTTAATATACAATATTATTAAAAAGTGTGAGGAGGTTCTCTGTGATTAATAACCATGAAGACTTTACAATCAACAAACTCATCATACTTTATCTATTATCTCAGGTTAAAATACCACTTTCTTTGTCCCAGATTTCACAGATAATACTTGAACGTGGTTATACAAATTATTTTTCATTACAACAATACCTTAGCGAATTAGAAAACTCTCATTTTATTCTTACTTCAAAACAAAATAATGCCTCTTATTTTGAGATAACTGATAAAGGAACCCAAACTTTAGACTTCTTTTCCTCTAGAATCCCTGACTTTGTACGCCATGAACTGGATCAATTTATTGAGGGTAATTGGAGAAAATTAAGAAGTGAATTTGATGTTCACGCTGACTATACCCCTAATAAGTTAAATGAATATATTGTAAACTGTAAGGTTACAGAAAATAATTCTACTCTTATTGAGTTAAATATAAGTGTAGGTTCAAAAAAACAAGCTATCGAGCTCTGTAGCAAATGGAAAAATAATGCTTCCACGCTTTACAGTGAAATTCTTCAAATACTCATGCAAAAATAGAACCGAAATATGTGTTTAGTGATTTGAGTGTAGCCACTATCACCAAAAGTCTAGTATATAAAACTAAACTTTAAAATTCCGGACACAAAAAAGGAAAGTTTTATCTTCTTTTCCTGAAGATAAAACTTTTCTTTTTTATAATAAGCCGAATTCACTTTTCTATTTCACAAAAAAAGATGCTGTAATATTAACAGCATCTTTTAAAAGGTAATAAAGAAATCGGGGTGACAGGACTCGAACCTGCGGCCTCCTGATCCCAAATCAGGCGCTCTAGCCAAACTGAGCCACACCCCGATAACAAGCGCGAGACGGGACTCGAACCCGCGACCCTCTCCTTGGCAAGGAGATGCTCTACCAACTGAGCCACTCGCGCACATCATCACAAACCTCTCGGTTTCTTCCGACGAAAATTATAATACCATGTTTTACTTTTCATGTCAACACTTATCAATAGAAAAATTAAAAAAGAATATAAATCATACTGAATTAATACTTATTGGACTTAATTCTAAATATTTGCTTCTCAATTTTTTGTTTAAGTTCTCTAGCGAAAGGATATTTAGAGGTAACCTCTCCAAAGTGAGAAAGCAGAATATCATCAATTACACTTTGCTGCAATGGCGTATTGCTTCTGCTCACTTCTATCTTTATAAAGTCGCTTATACTATCTAATTGATTAGTTTCTTCCAGAAGATTAATAGAAGATGCTTCACTACGACTTGATGTATTTTGAGACTCTTCTATTTCTGTATCAATACTTCTTATACAAGATTGCTGCTTATCATCTTGTGCATTTTTTGGATTGCCCTTAGTTTCATCTTCTAAGTCATCTATTTCTACTACTATCTCATCTTTTAAGTTGATACTGCTTTTAGCAGCTTCTTCGCTTAATGGTTTGCTTAATGGTTTGCTAAATTCTTCATAATCATCTTCTACATCTAAACTTATAGTTTTTCCACAATGATCATTTTCATCTTCTTTATTTTCATCTTCTATAGATGCTTTACCCCAAGTCATAGAGCTTTCTTCAGTACACTGTTGGCTGTCTGCTAATGTTAAATCATACTCTGGAGATATCTCAGCATTAATGTCACTAACCTCTTCTCCTTGCGTTTTACTTCCATCATCCCTATAAGAATCTTCTGATTCTATATAATCAGCCTGTGTTAAAAATGCACCCATCGTTTTTAGTGTGTGGGTAATATCCTCAGTAATCATTAACTGCGGCTCTCTAGGCTGAATATCTCCTTCTTTCAATTCTTCCTGAGCATCTAAAGAAATGTAGGTCATGCCCTTTTCTTCACTAAGATGATCTTCCGCCTTTTCTTCTGAACCTTCATCCAGAATTGAAAGTTCCAGTTTCCCGGATTTAAAGCAATATAAATCTCGCCTTTCCACCTTCCCCCTCCTTTCAAACCATCTGCTGTCTACTACAAATAATTATAAATTTATATTAATACTATTTTCAATAATTGTCCATAATTCATCTTTCCCTTGTTTGGTTTCTGATGAAAATCCAACTAAAATATCATCTCCAGACAGTCCCAACCCTTTTCTTATCATGCTGAGATGCTTTTGAATCTGACTCCTCTTGATTTTATCGAGCTTAGTTGCAACGACTATAACACTTTGATGAAAGTGGGAAATCCAATCATACATCATTTTATCATTTGCCCCAACTTCATGTCTTATATCAACCAGCAAAATAACTTTTTTTAGCTGCACCCGTTCTTCAAGATAGCTTTCTATTAGTTTTCCCCATTTATCTCTTTGCTCTTTAGATGCTTTGGCATAACCATATCCTGGCAAATCAACAAAGATAACTGAATCTTGGATATTATAAAAGTTTATTGTTTGTGTTTTCCCTGGCTGGGAACTGGTTCTAGCCAGGGCTTTTCTATTAATTAACGAATTGATAAGGGATGATTTTCCGACATTTGACTTACCCGCAAAAGCTATTTCGGATAAACTATGTTCTGGAAACTGGCTTTTATTACCCGCTGTAATCATCACTTCTGACTTTGTAACATTCATTTGTATTCTCCTTTTAAGCAAATATATACTGAAGCACTTCATCCATATTTTTTACAAAAATAATTTCAATATCCTTCAATATATCATTTTCAATTTCTTTAAGATTTATCTCGTTTTCTTTAGGAATAACAACCTGTTGAATCTGAGCACGTTTAGCAGCTAGTATTTTTTCTTTCAAGCCCCCAATAGGCAATACCCTTCCTCTAATCGTTATTTCCCCAGTCATTGCAATATCTGTTTTTACCGGGCGGTTTGCAAGTGCAGAAATCATTGCAGCTGCCATAGTAATACCAGCTGATGGCCCATCTTTAGGAACTGCCCCTTCTGGGATGTGAATATGTATATCACATGTTTTATAGAAATCTTCATTAATATTGAGCTTACTTGCTTTAGAGCGAATATAACTCATAGCTGCTTTAGCTGATTCTTTCATGACATCTCCCATTTGGCCAGTAAGTTCTAAATGTCCTTTTCCTTTCATGATATTGACTTCTATAGACAGTGTATCCCCTCCAACACTGGTCCAGGCAAGACCTCTAACCACTCCTACCTGTGGTGTTTCCTCTTTCTTCTCATACATATAAAGAGGCACTCCTAAGTACTCTTGAACCTTACCAGTTGTCATACGAATAGCAGCAACTTCCTTTTCGATGATTTCTTTAGCCGATTGCCTGCATACTTTTGACAGCATTCTTTCAAGGTTTCTAACACCAGCTTCTTTTGTATAATGCTCTATAATATAAGCAAGATTTTTTTCACTTAGCTTCAGCTGGTTAGATTGTAGTCCGTGCTTTTTAAGCTGCCTAGGGAGTAGATGCTTCTTGCCTATATAAAGCTTTTCAAGCATAGTATAGCTGTTAAGATTTATAATCTCCATTCTATCTAATAGTGGCTTTGGAATAGTAGATAACTGATTTGCTGTTGCTATAAACATGCATTCTGATAAGTTAAGAGGTACTTCTAAATAGCTGTCCCTAAATTGACTGTTCTGACTGCTGTCCAGAACCTCCAAAAGGGCTGCTGCCGGATCTCCCCTAAAGTCTCCGCTTACCTTATCAACCTCATCCAGCAAAATAAGGGGATTCATTGATTTAGCCTGTGTCATGGCATATACCAGTCTTCCTGGTATTGCTCCCACATAAGTCCTTCTGTGTCCTCGTATTTCAGACTCGTCTCTTATGCCGCCTAATGATACTCTGACATAATTCCTCCCTACTGCATCAGCTATGGACTTTGCAATAGAAGTTTTTCCTACCCCTGGCGGCCCTACCAAACATAAAATAGGCGCTTCTATGGTCTCGGATATCTTTCTCACCGCCAGATATTCAAGCACCCTTTCTTTAATCTTAGTAAGTGCATAGTGTTCTTTTTCTAAAATGATACGCGCTTTCTTTAAATCCAACACTTCTTCTGTTTTAACACCCCAAGGCACATCAAGTAAGGTATCTATATAATTACGAATCATACCGCTTTCTGGGGAAGTACTTGAGGTTTTCACCAGTCTCTTAATTTCTTTTTCAACTTTACTTTTGACTTCTTCTGGTGCCTCCAATGCCTGCAGCTTATTTTCATATAAGGCCGCATCTTCCAAAACACCATCTCTTTCGCCTAATTCTTCTTGTATGATTTTAATTTGCTCTCTTAAATAATACTCCTTCTGAGACTGATCAATATTTTTCTTGACCTTTGCATAGATACTTCGCTGCATTTCAAGAATTTGAATCTCTGAATTTAAAATATCAATAACCTCATACATTCTTTGCTTGATATTAAAAGCTCCCAATACTTTCTGTTTTCTTTCAACTTCGAGTGTGATATTAGCTATGATGATATCTATCAGTTCTACTGGATTTTCAAGGCTTAATATCCCCTGTACGACTTCGTCCGTAATTCTCGGATTGAGCCCTGAATATTTTTCAAACAGTTCTGCGATAGTTCTCAGGAGGGCCTCTTGTTCCTTGGCGTCAGTGTTTTCCTCCTCATTTACGATCTCAACATGTGCCTGTAGGATCTCATCATCTTCTATTGCAAGAAGCTTTGCTCTCATTTCACCTTTGACAAGCAGTCTAACTTGTGATTCTTTTATATTTGCAACTTGCTTGATATGAACAATCGTTCCTACTTCATATAAATCTTCTTGTGCAGGTTCATCTACACTAGCATCTTTTTGTGCTACAACCAGCAGCATCTCATCTTCTGCCATTGCTCTTTCGATTGCTTTTAACGATTTTGCCCTACCTACATCGAAATGCACAAGCATCCCTGGAAATACAGTAATCCCCCTTAATGCAAGCATAGGCATATTCTTTGTCTGCTTATTCATATTGCCCCCTCTTAATTATGTTGATTCTAACGTCTCATGCTGCCTTTTAAGCATGCAATATTGTATTTGCTCTATTTAATATATCCTCATCAAATACATTCTTAATGACTTCATCAATATTTTCAACTGCTACAATGTCCACCCCAATACTTAAAAGCAAATCCTGCATATTATCTTTTGGAATAATTACTTTTTTTACGCCCGCCTTCTTAGCGGCTAATACTTTTTCATATACACCACCTACCGGATAAACTTTGCCCTTGATAGAGATTTCCCCAGTCATTGCAATTTCTCCGGATATCTTCTTTTCGAACAAGGCAGAGTAAAGAGCGCAAAATATGGCTATACCAGCTGAAGGCCCATCAATAGGAATCCCTGAGGTAAAATTCACATGCAGTAAATAGTCATTTACGTTTATATTATATCTCATTTTTAATATAGTGAGTACATTTTCAACAGAACTGGATACCATACTTTTTCTTTTAATTGTACTATGCTTCATATGAAGGTCTTCTTGTTCTATAATGCCTGTAATTTTAATTTCTCCCTTTTCTCCACCTGTTGGTTTTGAAATAGCTTCTATATCAAGTACCATCCCCTGCCCATGTCCAGACACTGCAAGACCGTTGATCTTACCTATATGATAACTCGAATCAACTTTTTTATCAATCCGCGGGGAGTATTTGCCTGTTTGCACTACCCACTCTATATCTTTTTCTTCTATACTTTCCCTTTGCTCTAATCTTACTAAACTATGAGCCGTTTGAAGCATATTCACAGCATCCCGCCCATTTGTACAGTACCTGCCAACGAGCTCTTTTGCCTTATCTTTAATATTAATCCGCTGCCTGTTTAAGACATTTTCTACAATGGATAAAATATGCTCAAATGATAAGTCTTTAAAAAATATCTCAACACATCTTGATCTTAATGCAGCAGGGATATCTTCTGGACTTCTGGTAGTTGCTCCAATCAGCCTAAAGTCTGCTGGAAGCCCATTTTGAAATACGTCATGGATATGTTTAGGAATATTCTCATCTCCTGATACATAATACGAACTTTCTAAAAACACTTTCCTATCCTCAAGAACCTTCAATAGCTTATTCATCTGAATAGGGTGCAGCTCTCCAATTTCATCAATGAAAAGTACCCCTCCATGGGCTTTGGTCACTGCCCCTGGCTTTGGCTGCGGTACCCCGGCTGGTCCATAAGCCCCTGCCCCTTGATAAATAGGATCATGTACTGATCCAATAAGCGGGTCTGCAATACTTCTCTCATCAAATCTAAGTGTTGTTGCATCTATTTCTATAAATTTAGCTTTTTCCCTAAACGGCGAATGAGATGATTTTTTTGCAATATCAAGAGCGATGCGTGCTGCAGCAGTTTTCCCAACCCCTGGGCTTCCATATATAAGAACATGCTGTGGGTTCGGTCCACATAACGCCGTTTTTAAGGCTTTAAGCCCATCTTCTTGTCCTATGATGTCTTTCTCAGTTTTAGGGCGCATTCTCTCTGAAAGCGGCTCTGTAAGCGAAATATTTCTAAGTGCATTCATCTTTTCATACTGAATTGTAGAATCCTTGTGTATATTAGACTTTGAGCTTGTCTGGTTCTTAAGCTGCAGCAAAAAATAAATTCCTATTACAAATGAAAAAAACAATTGAACCCCTAATAAAAAACCTTGCAACATAAAGTATCCTCCTGTAAGTTATTCATATACTTTTCAAGTATTGCCAATAGCATCGAAAAGGATACGAACCCAGATACTTTTTTATGAAATTTAAAATGATCCACATAAAAGAGCTGTTAGTATAAACTAACAGCTTATGCTGATTCATTATCAGTCTTTTTGCTTTTTCCTTTTATTTTTGATTTATCACTATACAAAATAGTAGCTTCTTTACCTTCTTTAATAACATCCGGATTAATGATGACCTTTTCTATTTCGTCCGCTGCTGAAGGCGTCTCGTACATAATATTTCTTAAAGCCGTTTCCAAAATAGCTCTTAGTCCCCTAGCTCCAGTTTGTCTTTCGATAGCTAGATCAGCAACAGCCGTAAGTGCCTCTTTATCAAATTCTAGATGAATATTATCTAAATCGAATAATTGCTTATATTGCTTCGTCAATGCGTTTTTAGGCTCAGTAAGGATTTGAACCAGTGCCTCTTTGTCCAGATTATTAAGTGAAACAATTGCTGGCACACGTCCAACAAATTCTGGTATAAGTCCAAATTTAATAAGGTCTTGAGGTTCAATTTGTTTTAGGACCTCTCCTACATTTTTTTCTTTTTTGCTGACAGAAGCAGCTCCAAACCCAATGGTCTTTCTGCCTATACGGTTTTCAATGATCTTATCAATACCGTCAAAAGCCCCACCACAAATAAATAGAATATTCGTCGTGTCAATTTGTATAAACTCCTGATGCGGATGTTTTCTGCCCCCTTGCGGAGGAACTGAAGCAACCGTTCCTTCCAAAATCTTTAGAAGTGCCTGCTGAACACCCTCTCCGCTTACATCTCTTGTAATAGATGGGTTTTCTGACTTTCTAGATATTTTGTCAATTTCATCAATATAAATAATACCAATTTGAGCTTTATCCACATCATAATTAGCAGCTTGAATCAGTTTAAGTAAGATATTTTCTACATCTTCCCCTACATAACCTGCTTCTGTGAGTGAAGTGGCATCTGCAATTGCAAAGGGTACATTTAGCATCTTCGCAAGGGTTTGGGCGAGCAGCGTCTTCCCAGAACCTGTAGGCCCCAAGAGCAAAATATTGCTTTTTTGAATTTCTGTATCACTTTTTTTTCCAGGAGCTTTATGAATACGTTTATAATGATTGTATACCGCAACAGATAATGCTTTTTTGGCATCTTCTTGGCCTATAACATATTCATCCAAATGTGCTTTGATTTCTTTAGGTTTTGGCATGTCTGCGGTTTCTTCATCATCATAAGCACCTTCAAGCTCTTCCTCAATAATTTCTGAACACAATTCGATACATTCATCACAAATATATACATTAGGTCCTGCTATAAGGCGTTTCACCTGTTCTTGTGTTTTACCACAGAAAGAACACCGTAATTGTTTAGTATCATCAAATTTTGTGGGCATTTTACACCTCGCTTTTATTATTGTGGCTCTATGACTTTATCTATTATGCCATATTCTTTTGCTTCCACAGCTGTCATGAAATAGTCTCTTTCCACATCTTGTTTTATCTTTTCTAGAGGCTGCCCTGTATTTTCTGCAAGCATGCGATTCATTCTGTCTTTAATTCTAAGAATATGTTCAGCTTGGATCTGAATATCTGTCGCTTGCCCTTTAGCCCCGCCCAAAGGCTGATGAATCATAACTTCAGCATTTGGAAGAGCAAAACGTTTGCCTTTTGCACCACCTGCAAGAAGAAAGGCTCCCATACTTGCTGCCATTCCCATACAAATTGTTGAAACAGCTGGCTTAATGTGCTGCATAGTATCATAGATAGCCATACCATCTGTGATAGCCCCTCCTGGACTATTAATATAAAGCATAATATCCTTATCTGGATCTTCTGCTGCTAAAAATAAAAGCTGGGCAACTACAAGATTAGCTGTAACATGATTTACTTCATCAGCTAAAATAATAATTCGGTCTTTTAATAAGCGGGAATAAATATCATAAGAACGTTCGCCTCTATTGGTTTGTTCAACAACAACTGGAACTAAACTCATTTTAATACCCTCCTAACATTATAAATAATTAGATCTCTGTAACTCTTGCCGAATCTGCAATAAGCTTAGCCGCTTTTTGAACTTTTACATCTGCTGCTAATGACTCTTTTTCATACCCAGCAAAAGATTTTTTAAGTTCTTCATAAGACATTTGATAGTCTCTTGCAATGACTTTTAATTCTTCATCTAAATCTTCATCAGATACTGTAATGTTCTCTGCTTCAGCTACTTTTTCTAAAACAAGGCGTGTGCTTATTTGAGATTCTGCATCTTTTTTGAAATTCTCTCTGAAGCTTTCCATCGTCTGTCCTGTAAACTGCATATATTGTTCAAGCTGTAAACCTTGAGCCTGCATACGGTTTGCAAATGATTTTACATTTCTGTCAACCTGTTCTTCAATCATAGCTTCAGGAACTTCTATCTTTGCATTCTCAACTGCTTTTTGAATCGAGTTCTGTTCAGTCTGTGAAGCTCTATTAGCTTCTTTTTGCTTTAACAGTTTTGCCTTAATGTCTTCTTTGTATTCAGCTAATGTATCAAATTCCGAAACATCTGATGCAAAGTCATCATTAATTTCAGGAAGTTCTTTTGCTGTAATGCTGTTAACAGTTACTTTAAACATTGCAGGTTTGCCTGCTAATTCTTCAGCCTGATATGCTTCTGGGAATGTCACATTAACTTCTATTTCTTCGCCAATTGGTTTTCCGATAAGCTGATCTTCAAAAGTATCAATAAATGATTTTGAACCAATAACAAGAGAATAATCTGCAGCTTTTCCACCTTCAAACGGCACGCCGTCAACAAATCCTTCGAAGTCAATTATAACTTTATCGTCTTTTTGTACTGCTCTGTCAGTTACTGTAATTTCGCGTGCATTTTTTTCTGCTTCTGCTTTTACAGCCTGGTCTACTTCTTCATCTGTAACAGATGCTTTTTCCACTTCTATTTCTACACCCTTATAGGCTCCAAGCTCAACTTCCGGTTTAAGTGTAACAATGGCTGTATATTTCATAGCATCTTTTGTCATTTCAGTTACTTCTAATTCATTTGGTCTGATACGTGCAGCAATTTCAAGGTTATTTTCTTCAATAGCATTCCATAACGTTTCGTCTATTAGAAAATCTGCTGCTTTATTAAAAAACACTTCTATGCCATACATTTTTTCAACCATTGGACGAGGGACTTTTCCTTTTCTGAACCCTGGTACATTAAAATCTTTTTTCATTGCCTGATAAGCCTTATCTATAGCTTTAGCAACCTGCTCACCGCCTACTTCTACTGTAAGTTTGACTTGGCTTTTTGCCATGTTTTCCATTTGTGTATTCATTACTTTTTATCCTCCTTAAGGTTTTTAGTCTATTTTTAATAATGCCAACGCATAAATATAGCATTTTAAACTAACATTCAATTATTATAACATATGTCATTTGCAAAATCTACATGCAATTGTATAATATTTTCAGCAGCAAAGCTAGCCCATTCACCCTACTGTATTCAAATTATATTCCAAGTATTACATATAGTATTCCTGCTTACGTTTGCTTTATAATAAATGTATGTAATAGTTTTGTAATATGTTATTTTAATACAGGAAGGATTTATTGCTATGGATAAATTTTCTAGCGAATGTATATCCCTTGTAAGTTTCGACAAAATATATAGCCAAAATATACGTCCCAAACTCGAGGAAATAGATATTTTTCTAAAATCTAATACGGTACCTTATGCTATAAATGATGTAGCTGATTTATTGGCAGTAACTCCTGCTGATGTTTTAGACACAATGTCTAAACTAGAAATTTCAACAATTGATAAAATAAACTTCTTTGGTTTGATATTTGATTTGCCAAGTTATATCTGCAAACTTATTAAGAGGCAGTGGCAATACAGCACCGATACAATGTACAGTGCAGAAATGATCGCCCATATTTACCAGCTTAATATTCAAAAGGTAAAAAATGCTTTTGAGGAATTACATATTCAGTACATAAACGAAGAACACCTTCATCAAGTTTTCGAACGTATACATACTACTATTTTTACATTGTGACTTTTTTTATTTGAAGACGACAGCGACAGCTTATTAAAGCGCTGCACTAAACCGATAAGGAACATATTAGACTTAATAGGACTTATATGTTCCTTATTCACTTTTCTTAAGCCACCCCTTCCTGTTTATAAAAGCATTGCCTTTTTAACACAATCTGAAACTTCTTTTCCTTTTGCAACTTCTAAAAGCATCAGTGCAAACTCCAGGGCAGTTCCTACTCCTTTGCTTGTTATAAGCTTTCCGCTTACTACAGTGCTTTGATCTACATATTCACATCCTTCTAAATATTTTTCATTACCAGGATAACAGGTTGCTTTTTCATTTATAAGAAGATCCAGTCTTCCTAGCATGCCTGGGGCTGCGCATATCGCTGCTATCCATTTGCCCTGCTCTTTAAACGTCTTAACATACCGGACTACATCATTATCTTTTTCCAGATTATAAACTCCAGGAATTCCACCCGGAAGAATAATCATATCAACATTTTGATGATCTAGTTCCCCAATCACTGTGTCCATTTTTATTTCAATTCCTCTTGCACTTTTTACGCTGGAGCCAGTTACCCCTGTCATAACAACTTCTACTTCCCCTCTCCTTAATACATCTACCACCGCTAACGCTTCAATTTCTTCATATCCGTCTGCAAAATATATAGCTGCTCTCACTTTTATACTCCTTTACGACTCTTTTCAAATTGCTATCCTGATTTTTATACTCTGTCCCCTGACAGCTCGCCTATTCTAGTATTGCCTGCTTCTCTTATTATAGTATATAAATTCTAAAAGTTAATATAGGTTTTCTTTAAAAATTATGCTAGAATTAAACTGCATTTTTTAAAAACTCAATCTTCAAGGAGGCAACTGTGGAAATTGAACGTAAATTCTTAGTCAAGGAATTGCCTTTATTAGAAAACTATGAGTATGTTAACATTATACAAGGCTATATTTCAACCGATCCTGTCATACGTATCAGACAAACTGAAAACTCTTTTTACCTGACAGTCAAATCAAAAGGGCATATGATAAGAGAGGAATTCGAACTGCCAATTACCAGTGCGCAGTATACTACTCTTTCAGCTAAGCTCGATGGAAGACTCATAAAAAAATCAAGGTACTTCATCCCTCTTTCTCAGCAATTAACCGCCGAACTTGATATTTACAACGAAAGCCTTTATGGGCTTATCACCGTGGAAGTTGAATTTCAATCTATGAAAGAAGCCTCCTCCTTCGTCCCTCCCTATTGGTTTGGGGAAGATATTACCCATGATCGTCGTTACAAGAACAATTATCTGTCGCTTCATGATGCCCCTATTGAAAAATGATAACACAAAAAAGCACGTATCTTTTCGATACGTACTTTTTATTACTGGGCTGGAAGGATTTGAACCTTCGAGTGCAGGAGTCAAAGTCCTGTGCCTTACCGCTTGGCGACAGCCCACCACAACGTATCCACAGGGATTCGAACCCCGGACCCACGCCTTAGAAGGGCGTTGCTCTATCCAGCTGAGCTATGGATACAAAAAGCGGGTGATGGGAATCGAACCCACGTAACCAGCTTGGAAGGCTGGTGTTCTACCATTGAACTACACCCGCAAATAGTATTAGATTTTTAAGGTATGCGGGTGAAGGGAGTCGAACCCCCACGCCGTTGGCGCTAGATCCTAAGTCTAGTGCGTCTGCCAATTCCGCCACACCCGCATATGAGCCACCCGGGATTCGAACCCGGGACCACTTGATTAAAAGTCAAGTGCTCTACCGACTGAGCTAGTGACCCATATTATAATATCTTGATCATTCTACAAAATGCGATAAATGTCAAGATGAACTGGGCTGGAAGGATTTGAACCTTCGAGTGCAGGAGTCAAAGTCCTGTGCCTTACCGCTTGGCGACAGCCCACTATTATTTTAATAAAACAGGTGGAAAAGGGGATTCGAACCCCCGACCCCCAGAGCCACAATCTGGTGCTCTAACCAACTGAGCTATCCCCACCATACGTATCCACAGGGATTCGAACCCCGGACCCACGCCTTAGAAGGGCGTTGCTCTATCCAGCTGAGCTATGGATACATAGAGCGGGTGATGGGAATCGAACCCACGTAACCAGCTTGGAAGGCTGGTGTTCTACCATTGAACTACACCCGCTTATAAATAAATGTTGTACAGTTTGCCGGATCTTTAAGCTTTTCGGCTCAACCGACAAAATGTATTATACCTAACTTCTTTGCATACGTCAACACCTTTTGCTATTTTTTTTATTTTTTTTTATAAATATTACTGGCAGGGTGTGTACAAACCCTTGCCCCATCTAAAATCTGCATAACTGACACATTTTTAATCAAACCCTTTTCAATATCTAATACCGCATAGGACGGATACATCGAATCTCTCGGCTCCGAGATACTTCCTGGATTTAAAAGTATTATCCCCTGCTTTTTTTCCAGATATGCACTATGCGAATGCCCACATATTGCTATTTGAGCCTCATGAGCCTCTGCATCTATCAAAAGGTCACTATAGTCTCCCCATTTAATACCATATCTATGCCCATGAGTAATAAATATAGAAGCTCCTTCTATGCTTATTATCTTTGCAGACGCTTCCCCATAACTCCCGCTGTCACAATTGCCACATACAGCATACACCTCTATCCCAGGATAAAGTTTCTTGATATTTGCAGCATCATCTCTATGATCCCCGCAATGGATAAGAGCCATAACCCCCATTCCTTGGACACGTTTTAAAATATCAATTACATTTCGAATATTACGGTGTGTATCACTTATAACTAATACTTTCATCATTTATGCCTCTAACAATTCTTTTAGCTTTTCTTTCATCTGTCTAAGCGCATTCCCCCTATGACTGATCTCATTTTTTAGTTCTGAACTCATATCCGCCGTAGAGGTATTAAATGCTTCAACATAAAAAATAGGGTCATACCCAAATCCATTTGTTCCTTTTGCTTCATACCCTATATAGCCTTCTATTGTCCCTTGTGTTGTTAGGGTCGGCAAATTTCTCGCTGCTGCTGCCATAGCACAAACGAACCTGGCCGTTCTTTTCTCTTTTGGCACACCTTTTAATTTATCCAAGATCATTTGATTTTTTACTACATATGAAGTATCTTTACCTAAATATCTGGCTGAATAAACCCCCGGTTCTTTGTTTAAATAATCTATTTCAAGTCCTGAATCGTCTGCAAGAATGATTGCATCTGTATATTCTTTCAGCGTTTCTGCTTTAATAATAGCATTTTCTACGAAGGTTTTCCCGTTTTCTTCAATGTCAATATCTATGCCAACTTCACCCATCGTTTTAACTTCTACCTTCAAATCTTCCATCATCTTTTTGATTTCTTTTACTTTACCTTCATTTTGTGTTGCAACAATAATTGTTCTCATTTTTTAATCTCCCAGCTTATTTCTTATCCATTGGCTGCTTTTACCATACTTTTTCTGTCCTCCATCAGTAAATTCTACCCAGAAGACACATCCATTCAAACTACAAAAATTTGGTTCACTGCCGAAAAAACATACTCTCCTTGTATTATTAAAAAGGAGGATATGTCCTCCTTTTTAATAATACAGTATAACTATTAGTTAACGATATTCATAAGAACTTTTTCATCATGATCAGATAATAATAAATCAACATCAAAAATAACTATAATACGTTCTTCTTTTTTGATGATTCCATTAATATATCTGCTTTCATATTTTTCAAGCATTTTAGGTGTTTGCTCTATTTCTGCTTCGTCAATTGTAAGTATCTCGCAAACACTGTCAACTATAAAGCCAACTTTAGTCTCTTCTAAATTCATTAAAATAATTTTAGTATCATTAAACGATTCATAATCTGGTATATGAAGCCTTTTTCTTAAATTAAAAATAGGATAAATAGTTCCTCTTAAGTTAATAATCCCTTCTATGTAGCTTGGGACTTCTGGTACTTTTCTTACTGGTTCATAATTACCTATTTCTAAAACGCGCATAATATCAATACTGTACTCTTGATCTAATAATTTAAATACTACGATTTGTTTTGACGCCATGAAATAGTCCCCCTTTTTTAATCTCGCTGATGAATCCATGCTAAATATGCGTTCATAAACTTATCTATGTGCCCATCCATAACAGCATCTGTATTTCCTGTCTCATGCAACGTTCTATGATCTTTTACCAGATTATATGGATGAAATACATAAGACCTTATTTGACTTCCCCAAGCTATGTCTTTTTTCTCGCCTCTAATGCCATCTATTGTGTTCATTCTTTCCTGCTTCTCTTTTTCATAAAGCTTGGCTCTCAGCATCTGCATAGCCTTTTCTCTGTTTTGAATTTGCGAACGTTCATTTTGGCACTGAACTACAATTCCTGTAGGCAAATGCGTAATACGCACTGCTGAATCTGTTGTATTAACGTGCTGCCCTCCCGCACCTGTCGATCTGTACGTGTCAATTCTTAAGTCTTCCGTCTTAATTTCCACCTCAATCTCATCTGTTATCTGCGGTATAACATCGCATGAAGCAAAGGATGTATGTCTTCTGCCCGAAGAATCAAACGGAGAAATACGTACCAGCCTATGAATGCCTTTTTCTGATTTAAGATACCCATAAGCATTCTCCCCGGTGATTTGAAGCGTCACAGACTTGACTCCAGCTTCCTCACCATCAAGATAGTCTAACATTTCCACTTTAAACCCTCTGCCCTCTGCCCACCTCGTATACATTCTAAGCAGCATGCTCACCCAATCACAAGCTTCTGTGCCTCCTGCTCCTGGGTGAAGTTCTAAAATAGCATCATTTTTATCATAAGGCTCGTCTAATAATGTCGCAATAAGCATTTCATCATAATTTTTCTGAAACTCTTTTGCACATGTTTTAGACTCATCAACAAGTTCTTCTTCTTCAGATTCCTCTGCCATTTCAATCAGCACAAAAATATCATCATAATCCATACACAGCTTTTCAAATTTTTCAACCAGCTCTTTATAAGATTTAAGCTGCTGCAAAACCTTTTGCGCCTTTTCAATATCATTCCAGAAATCATTACTCATCGAAGTTTGTTCTAATTCACCAATAAGCTCTTTTACCCTTTCTACGTCAAAGAGAGTTCCCCATTTCAACCAACTTAGCCTTATACGGTTGAAGGCTCACTTGCAATTGTTCCAATTCTAACACGCTATCACTCCTTTATATATATCATATATGGAAAATGGATAATTATTCAACTACTTTTTATAATTATTTCTATATTTATTTTTAATCTTTATAATGGGATCAGTTCCTCAACAGCACACCCAAAAAGTTTCTCATTTTTCACAAAAAAAAGCTAAGTATTTTCTTAGCTTCGGGTCATATATTTATTTTAACTAGTAAAAAATGTTTTTTGCTTTATGCTTAACTTCTAATCTAAAAAGATTTGCAGCATTCTTATAAAAGACATCTTCCAGCTCTTTCCCTCTTAGATTCGTCTTCAAATACTCGATCATGTCTAAGTACTGATCTGCAGTGTGCACCCCATTTGAAACAGTATGAGTCCCAAATAACACTTTATGACTGCCGCAACTGCCAATTGTTTTTACAATGCTCTTCGGGTTCATCCAAGTAGTATCACAATAGAGATTAGGAAGCTTTTTAATAGATTCAATGATTTTTGTATCATCCTGTGTGCTTTCCATATGTACCATTATAAACTTAACGTCTGGATAAGATTCTGCTATTTGGCATATAGCCTTAAGCGGCGCATAGATGCTGCTTCCACTGTGAATCACACAAGGCCAATTAAACTTCTGGCATAACAAAATATAAGGAATAATCCTCGGATCCGTGATCTTAATAGCAGAATGATAGGGATGGACTTTTATTCCGCAAAAATACAGTTTATATTCTTCCACAAATCTTTCAAATTCCTCAGTGCAGCCTTCTCCATGCGGTTTTATCCAGCATAGTCCTTTTAATCTCTCTGGATATTCTTTTACAAGATCAGCTGTACGTTTATTAAGCTGAATTTGCGGATATTGCCTTGCTCTGTCTATTTCATTCATTTTATCATCAAATTCAATTCCTGAGACATTTGATATAATAGCATAGTCTACTTTATATTCATAGATGTATCGAATCAAATCTTGTTCCGGCAATTCCAAATTCATCACCTTTCCAAAATGAATATGACTATCTATTACCATTTTTATCACCCCTTATTCGGCTCACCTTTTGATAAGCTGTTTACATCAAAACTCTTTATCATTTTTCTCTATTATTTTATTCCATTCATCTTTTATCCCTATTTTATTACATTATAGCACACTATTTTTATTTATTCGAGGTAATAATTCGGTTATCTGTTAAGGAAATAATATTTTTATTAGTTCATTATACTTTAAGCAATCCCCCCCCTACGCATATAAAATTGGCTCTTCTGCTTCCTGGCTGGCAAGACCTATTCCCTATCTCAAAAAAAAAAAAAAAACGTGCTAAAACGCACGTTCAAATGAACTCATTAGGTGATATCTTATAGGTTAACTAATCTTTCAATCTCATAAAAAAATCACTCAATACACTTTTGAGTGATTAAACAAATTGCGGAGGCAGGATTTGAACCTACGACCTTCGGGTTATGAGCCCGACGAGCTACCTAGCTGCTCCACTCCGCGCTATTACTTTAAGTATATCATCAAATCTGTACATGTCAAGGCTACTTTTTTTCCCTAAAAACTATATCGTCTTTCTTAACCATACCCAATTCTTCTCTTGCTATCTTTTCAATATATTCCGGTGTATCCATTTTTGTGATTTCATTTTCTAATTTATTAAGTTGTTTTTTGCTGTCTTCTAGTTCTTTTCTATCTGCACCAATCTGTTCATCTACTCTTTTTATGAGCCTGTTAAGTTGATAACCTTGTACACCAAACATCAAGAATATAAGAATGGTAATAATAAAGGTGACACGAAAAATTATCTTTTTTAGTTTTCTCATTTGTATCCCCACTTTGAATCTTAAAATAAGCGTTCCCAAAAAATTACTTACTATCATCTTATCTAATTTATTATTATTTGTAAATCATTTTTTGCTTTTCCTAATTTTAATTTCTGTGCGTATTTCAGCTTTTTTATGATACCACTTTCTTTTAATTTTTCTAAGTTTCCTTTTTTTATAATAGTTAACGATGCTTAATTGATTATGTACATATTTCAATGGAATGCTTATAAGGACAACTACTTTCTTTATAGGAATAAGCATAAGGTGTATAAGCTGAGCAATAATTCTTTTAACATAATCAATAACGATTGTTGCAATTTTCATAAAAATTATACTAAAGCTTGCAAAGTAGAGAATCGCCCCGAGTAAGATCCCAATAAAAACAAAGGGTCTTATCGCTGCATAATTGCTTATATAAAGCATGTAAAATCCAACAAAAGCACATACAACCCAATAAAGAAAATCTTCTATCTGCACAAGAAAGTCAGGGTGCTTAATGATCTTCCTAAAAATTCTTATTAGATCAAAGAAGATACCCATTATAATACCAATTTGTGCACAAGTCATAAATAGCAGTGATTGACTGCTGACTATTTGATTCATAATCATTCCCCATCTTATTTAAATAGTTTTGATACAAAAGAGCCCTTTTTCTTCGTGGCCCCCTGTGTATCATGATAGGTTAGTTCTGTTACTGTTCCTTCTACAATCATATCACCGTCATCTATATTCATTTTTACAATATGCAAATCTTCTCCTTTTATCTCAATATAGCCTTCATTTGTCTCAAGTTCTATAACGTTCTCGTCAAATGAGAATACATCTGTAACTCCTGTTATAGATAATTTTTCACGATCTACGATATTTACAATATGTTTTCTTGTCATCTTCTCTTCCACACCGCTCATCCTTTCATATAAATAGACTTATATTAACTATTTATATGAAAAGAAAAGATAATTATTACAGAATACGGTACAAGTTATTTATTTCTTCTTTTTTAACATGCTCTTTGATTTCCAAAACTTCATACTTAGCCGTTTGCGCCCCAAATCTAATTTCTATAATATCCCCAATCTTTACGTTCGTACTAGCCTTTGCTGCTTTGCCGTTTATAAATACTCTTTCATGATCACATGCTTCTTGAGCAATTGTTCGCCTTTTTATAATACGCGATACTTTTAAATACTTATCTATACGCATAACATCCTCCTAATTAATCCGAATTAAAAAAAATCTACACAGATGTGTAGATTTATTATTATAATATTATTCCCCTTTAACAACGTCTTTTAAAGCTTTTCCTGGTTTGAACTTAGGTGCTTTTCCACCTGGAATTGGCATTTCTTCATTTGTTTTTGGATTTCTTCCTACACGTGGTTTGCGTTCTGTAACTTCAAATGTTCCGAATCCAACTAATTGAATTTTTCCCCCAGCTTTTAGCTCTTCCATTACTGAGTCTTCAAAAGCTTTAAGAGCTTTCTCAGCATCCTTTTTGCTAATTTCCGCTTTTGCAGCCATTGCTGCCACTAATTCCGATTTGTTCATTAATTGTTCCTCCTCTATACATGTACCTAACATGGATATATGTATTGAAAACTTAGCGCCCCTTACTCAATATCTTATATGCTTCCCACAATTTATCCATCTCTTCTAACGACAAATCAGAGAGCTGTCTACCTTGTGCAAACGCTGAATTTTCAATATATCTAAATCTATTTATAAACTTTTCCAAGGACTTTGTCAAGGCAAATTCAGGATTTATCTCAAAAAAAGTTGATAAATTTACCACACTAAACAGCAAATCTCCCAATTCTTCTTCTATTTGTATTTTTTTACCACTTTCTATCGCTATTCTCACCTCTTCAAGCTCTTCTTCTACCTTATCAATAATAGGCAAATAGTTCTCCCAAAAGAAGCCTGATTTAGCCGCTTTTTTCTGTATTTTCTGAGTCCGCACAAGGGCAGGAAGGGCTTTGGGTATACGCTCGATAGATTCTGTAATAGTCGTTTCTTTTTTTTCAAGTTTTTTGATTTCTTCCCAAGTCTTTACAACTTCTCCAGCTGAAGATATTCCCTCAAGACTGCCAAATACATGTGGATGTCTAGATATTAATTTTTCAGCCAGCTGACTAACAACTTCACCCATATCAAACAAGTTGTCTTCTTTTCCAATCTGTGCGTGCAAGAGCACTTGAAGAAGCACATCTCCTAATTCTTCTTTCATATTGACTATATCATCGTTATTAATCGCCTCAACAAGCTCATAACTTTCTTCCAGCAGATACGGAAGAAGAGAATGATGCGTCTGTACTTTATCCCAAGGACACCCTTTTTCTCCTCTCAGCTGCTCAATAATAGCCAGCAGATCTTCATATGTATACTTCTTGCAGTTCATATCATTTCTCCTTTAAAATAGATTAAAAACCCATTGAGCATCGTAGTCTTTATGTAGTCTTTATATAGCCTTAAAGTTAGTTATATAGGACATATTATTTTAGATTGTACTCTAAAAACTTCTAAAAAGCCAGTAACTTATAATAAGTTAGTGGCTTTTTAGACTATTGTTCCATTTGTTTTCCTATAAATCCAGCCGCAGACTGTGCTAATTTTTCTTCTACTTCTCCCATCATGTTATTCTTATTTTGAGATAGGAAAATAACAGCTCCGATAGCATCTCCTTCACAAATAATAGGTGAAATAACTTCAGAATAATAACCTTCTGTAGAGCCTTCAGATAAAATAGGAGCAAATTTCGAATCATCTTTAGTTGCTTTAAATATTGTTCTACTTTCAATAATCTTTTCTAAATTACTGCTAATACTCTTATCAAGAAATTCTTTTTTCGAACCTCCTGCTACTGCTATAACCTGGTCTTTATCAGATATACATGTAATATGACCTGTAGCTTGGGCTAAGGCATCTGCATATTCTTTTACAAAGGAACTAAGTTCTCCTACTGGTGAATATTTTTTAAGTATAACCTGCCCTTCATTATCAGTGAAAATTTCTAGTGGATCCCCTTCTCTAATACGTAATGTTCTTCTTATTTCTTTTGGGATTACCACACGCCCCAAATCATCTATTCTTCTAACGATGCCTGTTGCTTTCAAACAAAACAACCTCCTTAATGTCTAAGAATATATAGCTCTTAACTGTAATTTACAATTATTATGCTACATAATCTATGATAATATACACAAGTAAATTTAAGTTTTAATTTCTACTTGTAGTATTACCAATAAACACTATATTCATCCAACAAAAAAAGACTAAATCATCTTCTACGCATGGTTTAGTCTTTTTTTGCTGCCACATAAACTTTGTTTTCTGTCATAGACAGATCTATTTATTATTCTATTTTGGTATCAAGTCCTGCTTCTGTTGTTTGTGCACCTGGCAAATTTGATGCTTCATTTCTTATAATATGAATTTCGTTATAAGCTTCAGTCTTTTCAAGCTTCATCGCTGCTGTTAATTCAGTAAGTTCATTTTCAGCAAATCTTTGCTTAATACGTTTTCTGCTGTCTTCTTTAATCTGATTTTCATCACCCATTTGATGATCTTCAACCTTTATAATATGATAACCATATGATGTTTCTACCAGTGTTGGATAAACTTTCCCAACTTCACCTGTAAAAGAGGCTTCTTCAAATTCTGGAACCATCCGGCCTCTGCCAAAAGTATATTCTCCACCTTTATCTTTAGATCCGGGATCTTCCGAATATTTCTTCGCAAGTTCTGCCATATCTTCGCCATCTAAGGCTCTCTTTAGTACTTCTTCAGCAAGTTCTCTTACCTCTAAAGCCTTATCTTCCGGCAGCGCCTGCCCCTGCTCATCCTTATTCCCAATAAGAACATGCTTAACAGTTACTTTTTCATAACTGCCTCTTATAAGTTCTATCTCCGCGTTAAGTTCTTCTTCATTAGGGACATAGCTATCCCCTATTTTTTGAACAACCTTCTCTATAAGACTGCCATAGCTAAAAAATTCCTCTAAATCTTTTTGCTTAATATTAAGCTGTTTAACAAGTTCGGGTTTGTTTTGTACAATATCTTTTGCATTATTTCTAATATCATTTTTCTCTTCTTTGGATAATTCTATCCCTAGTTCTTTAGCCTTTTGCTTTGCGGCCACCGAAAGCTTTATTGAATCTAAAGCTCTTTCCTTTGCAACATCTTCTGTCTTTTTGCCTTCGAGCTCCATATCCCATATATTAGGTGTAAGGCTTTCAAATTCCTGCTGGGTGGTCCATAGATATATTCTGTAGAGTGACTCTGATATTTTTTCATTACTAATAGTTACTACTACCGGATCTGCTGCACTGCATCCTACGAGCGCTATAGTGATCATCGTTGCTGTTAGTATCCATGCTAGTATTTTCTTTACTCTTTTCACTTATATCTCTCCTTATAGTTTATCTTGCCCTTAATATAGTTTTCACATCTTTAAATTTAAGTTGTCTACAAATAATACATGATGCGAAACTACCCTGAGAAACAACTTTGCTTAGATGAATGACTTAAGTTTATTTGTTGTTACCCTATTGTTAATTAAAGCATTCTTTTTTACATTATAGCCTAAAACAATCAACTCTTCAATTTATTAATCGCTTGTAATATGTTTTTAATATAAGCAAGTATCTCTTTTTTAGGAACACTTGTAAGATCAGCTTTAATCACAGACTCTTTGCCTCCTGAAAACTTCAGAATTCTAGGATAAGCCTCCAAAACTTCCGGCAGCCGTTCAATATTAAGGTTGGCATCGGATTTGAACTTAAAGATAACAATTCTGCCATTTTCTGCAACAAGCGCAATGTATACTGCATGCGCCAAAGCTTTGATGAGTGCTATATCAAGCAAGTTCTGTACCATATAAGGTATCGTCCCATATCTGTCTTCGATCTCTTCTTGAATATCAAAATAATCTCTTTCAGATTGAATAGAAGCTATTTTCTTATAGATATCAAGTTTCTGCATTTCATCTGGAATGTAAGCCTTTGAGATATAAGCATCTATTTTGATCTCTATTGCTGTTTCAAAATCTTCTTCAACTATTTCTCCTCTCTCTTCGCTTACTACTTGAGCCAACATTTTGCAGTATAAATCATAACCTATCGTTTCCATATGTCCGTGCTGCTGGGCCCCCAGCAAATTCCCCGCACCTCTTATCTCTAAATCCCTCATGGCTATTTTAAACCCTGCTCCAAGCTCTGTGAATTGCTTAATAGCCTGAAGTCTTTTTTCAGCAATTTCCCTAAGCACTTTATTCTTTTGATACATCAGATAGGCATATCCAATTCTATTAGATCTTCCTACCCTCCCGCGCAATTGGTAAAGCTGACTAAGCCCCATTTGATCTGCGTTATTAATAATAATTGTATTAACATTTGAAATATCAAGACCAGTTTCAACTATTGTCGTACAAACGAGCACATCAATTTCGCCTTCTATAAAGGCTATCATTATCTTTTCAAGTTCCCGTTCATTCATCTGTCCATGGGCAAAGGCTACTTTTGCATGAGGAACGAGTTTTTGTATGCGGTGAGACTGCTCTTCAATATCTTTAACTTGATTATGCAGGAAATAAACCTGCCCTCCTCTAGCTAATTCTCTATTCATAGCGTCTTTTATAAAGTCTTCACTATACTCAATAACATAGGTTTGAACAGGCTTTCTCTCTAGCGGCGCCTCTTCTAAAACACTCATATCCCGTATGCCAATAAGACTCATATGCAAAGTTCTCGGAATAGGCGTAGCTGTCAAAGTCATCACATCTACCTGTGTCCTTAGCTGCTTCAGCCTCTCTTTATGAGTAACTCCAAAACGCTGCTCTTCGTCAATGATAACAAGTCCAAGGTCTTTAAATTTTACATCCTTAGAAAGGAGCCTATGGGTGCCAATAATAATATCAACCTGCCCTTTTCCTAATTTTTGAAGCGTCTCTTTGATCTGTTTAGCCGTTCGAAACCTCGAAAGAAGTTCAACATTAATAGGATAGTTAATCATTCTTTCTGCAAATCGATTATAGTGCTGCTGTGCAAGGATAGTTGTCGGAACGAGATATGCAACTTGTTTATTATTTTGAACAGCTTTAAATGCGGCACGTATGGCTACTTCCGTCTTTCCGTATCCTACATCACCGCAGATCAGGCGATCCATAACTTTCGTGCTTTCCATATCACCTTTCACATCTTCTATCGCTTCTAACTGGTCACTTGTCTCCTCATATAGAAACATATCTTCAAACTCTTTCTGCCACAACGTATCCGGTTCATAAACAAACCCTCTTGTATGCTGTCTTTCCCCATAAAGCATGATAAGGTCTCTTGCAATATCTTTAATAGCACTTTTAACCTTAGCCTTAGACTTTTTCCACTCTGTTCCCCCTATTTTATTCAGCTTAGGCGTTTTGCCTTCTGCCCCTATATATTTTTGTACCATATCCATCTGATTAATATTAACATAGAGTGTGCTGTTATCTGCATATTCTATTTTTAAATTGTCTCTGCTGATCCCTTCGAGAACAATTTGTTCAATCCCTTTAAATACCCCTATACCGTGCAGTTCATGTACTACATAATCACCAGGATTAAGTTCAAGAAAACTCTCAATTTTTGTCCCCTGATATTTCCTTTTCGGCTTTTTAGATTTTTTATCTTTTCCGAATAAATCCTTATCCGCTATAATATAAAATCCAATATCTTCATACATGAATCCTTTTTGCAACGATCCCTTCGTAATAACAACTTGACCTTGCTCGATATGCTCCGGAAGCTTATCTGCATAGGATGTTACTATTTTTCTTTCTTCGAGCTCATTATAAAGCCTCTCTGCCTTTGCTTTAGCCCCCGATAGTATAACCACTTTTTTTCTTGCCTTTTTCCACGCACTAATATCTTTTTCCAGAAGATCGATACTTTTATAGAAAGCTGTATTTTCATAAACACTTAGTGAAAGCGTATAAGCTTCTTGTATATCTTCAAAGTGTTTCTCAAAATTCATCATTAGTAAATGGGTGTATCCAGATATTTTTCTTATGATATCATCATAGTTAAATGTAAGCTCTATCTGCTTCGGCAGAATATGCCCATACTCCAGCCTGTCTTTCATACTTTCCTCGTATTCCAAAAGGGTCAGCATGCACTTTTCTTTCACTTTAGCCGGTTCATCAATATATAAAATTGTCTCTTTGTTGATATAATCCAGGATTGATACAACCTTCGTATCTGTATAAGGAATATACAGTTCAAGCCCTTTAGGACTTATATTATTCTTAATATGTTCAATAGCCTCTTTAACCTGATTCTTTATGGTTTCTGCACTTTCTTTCCTCCCTTCTGTAATAAGCTTAGTAACTACATTTTTAAGTTCTGCCTGTATTTCAGGAATGGCCTGTTTTAATAGTTCAGGCGGAAAAATAATCTCTTGGTTAGGTACAATGCAAAAGCTATCGATCTTCACTACTGACCGCTGCGTCTGCACGTTAAAACTCCTTATAGAATCAACTTCATCATCCCAAAGTTCGATTCTATAAGGTTCTTCGGCAATAGGAGTATAGATATCTATAATTCCCCCTCTTATTGCAAACTGCCCCATTCCTTCTACCCGTGATACTCTTTCATACCCTATTTGAATGAGATAGTTTCCAAGGTTTCCAATATCTATAGTATCTCCAACTGATACTTTTCGTATATACGCCTCCCATGTTTCTTTAGGAGAAAGCGGATTAAGCAGTGCCTCTATCGGAATAATCACGATAATATTATTTTTTGTTCTTAACGCCTCAATGACTTTGAGTCTGGCTGAAGTAATATCCATACTGTGAACATCAGCATTGTAAAAAAGCACATCCCGCGCAGGATAAACATATACATCCTCTTCGCCCATCAAAAACTGCATATCTTCGTAAATTCTCTTTGTGCTTATTTCATCATAGCTGATGATTACAGCTGGGGTATTTGTAAAACAACTTACTCCATATAAAAAATGTGCTTTACAGGAGTCTACCATATTAACCACTCTACAGCTTTTTCGGCTAAGGAGCATATTGATAAGCTCCTCCATCCCTTCCAACTGCTTAAGCGGCAAAATAAGCCCTTCTTGCTTATGCGTCATTTTATCACCGTCTCGCTTTTATGTTATATCGATTCATTGCCTGATCTATTCCTTTATCAAGCATAACTGCAATAGCTTTCTCAATATCTTTCAAACTGCTTTGCATCTTTTCCATTTCTTCTTCATTAAATCTTCCTAATACATAATCTGCCAGATCCCATCCTTGAGGTTTCTCTCCAACACCAACTTTTATACGTGCAAATTCTTGCGAGCCCAGATGAGCTATAATATTTTTGATACCATTATGTCCTCCAGCACTTCCAGTTTTTCGGATACGCAGCTGCCCTATATCCAGCGATACGTCATCATATATAATTATAATATCATTTCTTTCTATTTTTTTCCAGTCCATACATGCTCTCACAGCTTCTCCGCTGAGGTTCATATAAGTCTGCGGCTTCATTAAAATAACTTTCTCATCTTCAATCCTTCCTTCTCCAATTAAAGCTTTAAATTTATTTTTTGTTATATCTATATTATAAGCTCGTGCTAAGCTGTCAATTGCTCTAAATCCTATATTATGCCGGGTTGCTGCATATTCTCCCCCCGGATTTCCAAGTCCAACGATTAATTTCATGATCTCCTCCATCTTACTTAGTACTATGCTAGTTTGATTTATACTTTGTTCTTTCTCTATTATAATGACCTTTTCATTAGATTATCAACCTAAATCTCACTACTCTTTTTACCTTCTTGATCTATAAGTACATTTTCATGATATTCTACCTTTCTCTAGAGCTATTCTATACTCAAAAAGTTAGTATAAAACATTTAACAAAAAATGTTGACAAATATCTTTTTTTGTCATATTATAACAATTGTTATTGAAAATGAATTTCATTATTGATATGGAGGTGAAAAATTGAAATACCTTATGAAATATTTTATCGGTATTATGCTAAGCCTATTCGTTTTTGTGGGCTGTGCATCTAATACAACTGTTTCCGATAGACCTGGCATCCCTGAAAAATTACTCGTTACGCAAGGCTCCTCTATCAAACATGAAGTTTCTCAAACTGAGGAGGAAACAGAAAACAAAGATGAAACAGAGGGTGAAAAAACATTGATTAATAATACTGAAACATATGTCATTGAACTCCCCCGCCCTAATAATCCTGCATCTTCTACCCCCTCGTCTACTCAGCCACTTAAAATATCTCAAAAAGAAAGTGGACAAAACCCCAGCTTAGGTGGGGAAAAACTAACCGTTACAAAAGATCAATCTGCCTCTTCTAAATCTGAAGCTTCAGATTTAGTAAAGACAGATAGTCAAGAAATTCCAAAAGATACTTTGATTGCAGAAGCTCCAATTACTCGTCCAGGTCTTTATAGCGATGGTAGTTATCAAGCTGCCGCCGCTGGCCATGCTGGTATTATCGAGGTAGAAGTTACCATTGAAAATGGCGTCATAAAAAAAATCGAAGTGCCTGTTCACGTAGATACGCCAAATCTTGCTAAAAACGTCTTTCAGGTTATAGCAAAGGAAATAATCTCTAAACAAAACACAGAAGTTGATAGTGTTACCGGTGCCACAGCCACTTCTAACGGCTTTAAAGAAGCCGTAAAAAAAGCACTAATGAATGCCTCAGCCACTTAACATCATTTAATATAACATTCAGGAGGAAATAATTATGAGAAAACTTTTTTTATCTTTTTTGCTAAGTATGACTTTATTTTCAAACACAGTTTTTGCAAACAGTATACATTCTGACTACTCAGCTTTTGATGCCAAGAGGCTTCAAAGTGCTTTCCCACATACACTGTCAAAAGACGGCAGCTTGCTGATTGAGGAAAAACTTACCGCAACAGATTATGCCTCTATACTATTTGCATTAACTAACATTCAAGACAACAGCCCAGAACTTAAACGTAAAATTTCTGATACATTTACCGGATATATTTTGACGTCCGAATTCTTATTTATTAACCCTGATGGATCTGTTATTTCTGCGTATGATTACAAGGAAGGAAAATATGTTCCTACCGGCAAAACAGATATCTCATCGCTTACGCAATACAGCATCGCTTTCCATAGTGCCTTAAACAATACTGAAAAGTTTAATACAAATCCAGCCTATCAGAAAAAGGTTGCAGCAGCGGCTTTTAAACACGCTTATAATACATCAAATTACGTATGGAGTCATATGTACGAAAACGGAAAATTTTTCGAGGATGCAAAAAAAGAAAAAGTAGACTACAAAACTATGGCAAATGGCTTACTAAGTTATAACGTTCTTTTTGAGACTGAAAAAAACTCGAAACGCAAAAATCAGCTTGCAGCCTCATCAAAAGAGATCTATGATACATTGAATGCTTCGTGGAATGAAAAGTATAGAGTGTTTGATTTTAATGGAGATGGCTCAAAAGTAAAATTTGATTTAAGAGACTTTGGTTTGTTTTTATGGGGGACAAGTGAGCTTGCTGAGATACTAGCTGCAAACGGGTATGGCTATGAAGCATTAACACTGATGACTCGCACAGAAAAAATGATAAATACCGTTTTAGTGGATCAAGCGACTTATAAAAATGAAGGAATCGCAAGAGAAATCGAAGTGATTAAAGGGGCAGCCGCCGCTTCCCGTGATGAAATAAACACTGGAAGACTCTACACCTTCTTATATGGTTACACGAAGTGGAGTGAACATCCATTTGCGAAAGTAATCGGCATTCAAAATAAAAACCTTCATTTCATAAGAAATATGATGATGTATGGTGTTAAAAACCACATGGATGAATTCGCAGTCATTCACGATACCTTATTTACTAATCCTTCTGTACGCAATGACGCAAAAGAAACGCCATATTTAACTTGGTTTATGACCACAGCTGATTATGTGGTTGAGGCCCACAAATCTCATTTCTCCGCAGAGGAGATTAAGCAAATTAACCATTCAATTGAAAAAAACTATACGTTCCTCATACATAACATTTATCAATCTGGAAAAAGTATTAATGAAAAATCTGGGTATTAAGATATTAATATAGACAAATAAAAGGATGGTATTAACCATCCTTTTATTTGTCTATATTAATCAAATAACTTAGAAACTGATAAATCTTCATGGATACGTCTAATTGCATCTGCGAAGATAGGTGCTACAGAAATCTCTTTAACTTTTGGTATCTTTTTGTCTTCTGAAATAACAATCGTATTAAGTACAACAAGCTCTTCTATCGCCGATGCAGCTATTCTTTCCATAGCAGGCCCCGAAAGAACCCCGTGAGTACAACATGCATATACTACAGTTGCCCCCCTGTCTCTTAGTGCATTTGCTGCATTGCAGATCGTTCCTGCTGTATCAATCATATCGTCTATTAATATAACTTTTTTGCCGTTAACATCCCCAATAATATTCATAATTTCTGATACATTTGCTTTAGGTCTTCTCTTATCAATAATAGCTAAAGGAATATCCATTTTTGTTGCAAATGATCTTACTCTTCCTACGCTTCCAAGGTCTGGTGAAACAGCAACAACATTATCTGTATCATCTCCGAATTTATCTGCATAATATTTTGTTAAAAGAGGCATCCCAACTAAATGATCTACTGGAATATTAAAAAATCCTTGTATTTGTGCACAGTGCAAATCCATAGTAAGTACTCTGTCCGCTCCTGCTGTCTGCAGAATATCTGCAACCAGCTTTGAACTAATTGGATCTCTGGCTCTTGTTTTTCTATCCTGTCTTGCATAGCCATAATAAGGTATGACTGCAGTAATACGTCCTGCTGATGCACGCTTCATTGCATCTATCATAATAAGGAGTTCCATAAGGTGCTCATTGGCTGGGGTAGATGTTGGCTGAATAATGTATACGTCTGTCCCTCTTACCTTTTCGTCAATTTTTACTCCTATTTCTCCGTCACTAAATCTGGTGATTTCTGATTTACCAAGGGAAACATCTAACTTCTCAGCTATTTCCTTTGCAAGCTGCGGATGTGCATTTCCAGTAAACACTTTGATATCCGTGTAATTTCTAATCATTTGAGTTAGTCCTCCTTAATATTTTGCGACCATCTTTTCCGCTCAACATTATATCATATTGTATAGAGATTGCAATGTTTGTTTGCATTTTTGTATAGAATAACCTATTTTATCCATTATTTCTTTCTTTTTTTAGTAACCCATTCCTCTTTATTTTCTTGCCTTGCTCTTGCAATGCCTAAGCTGTTCTTAGGAACTGTTTTAGTGATTGTAGACCCTGCTGCTGTATAAGCCGCCTCTTCTACCGTAACTGGTGCAATAAGATTGGTATTACAACCAATAAAAGCATTATCTTCTATCGTTGTACGATGTTTCTTTGCTCCATCATAGTTGACTACAACTGTTCCACACCCAAAATTAACATTTTTGCCTACATCAGCATCTCCAATATAAGTTAGGTGAGACACTTTTGTTCCATCTCCAATATTAGCATTTTTAATTTCTACGAAGTCACCAATTTTGATATTTTTTCCTAGATGAGAATGTGGCCTTAAGTAAGCAAATGGCCCCACATGTGTGCCTTCATCAATAAAGCTATCTGTAATGACACTCATTTCAATATCTACATGTTCCCCAATTACTGAATTCCTGATCTTTGAATGAAATCCGATATGACATCCTTCTCCAATTGTTGTATTCCCTTCAATAATGCATCCAGGTTCAATGATTGTATCTTTGCCAATTTTAACACTGCTCCCAATATACGTATTCGCAGGATCAACAATAGTCACGCCATTTATCATATGATACGCATTGATTCTTCGTCTCATAATGTCTGTGACTTCTGCTAATTGCTCTCTTGAATTAACCCCTAATATCTCATTTGCATCTTCAGCAGGAACAGCATCTATTTTATGGCCTTGTGCTAATAGTATTTCTAACGTATCTGTAAGATAATATTCCTTTTGTACATTATTATTCGTTAGTTTAGTTAATGCATATTTAAGAAGCCCTGCTTCAAAAACATACATCCCTCCATTTATTTCTCTGATTTCTTTTTCAGAGGTGGAAGCGTCTTTTTGTTCTACTATTTTGATAAACTCATTATTTTCATTTCTAACAATTCGGCCATAACCAGTAGGTTCGTCAACAATTGCTGAAAGTACTGTAGCTGCATTCTTATTTGTTCGATGAAATGTGAGCATCTTTTCTAAAGTCTCACCTGTAATAAGGGGCGTATCCCCATATAAAATAAGCACTTCTCCATCATCATCAATAAAGTCAATAGCCTGCATCACCGCATGTCCTGTCCCTAGTTGTTCTTTTTGAAGTGCATAACTTATTTGGTCTCCTAGGGCTTTTTTAACTTCTTCTGCTTGATGCCCTACAATAATACAAATTTCTTTAGCTCCTATATGATTTGCAGCTAAAATAGGATATTCTACTAAGGCTTTATCAAAAACTTTATGCAATACTTTCGCCTTATTTGATTTCATACGAGTTCCTTGTCCCGCTGCAAGAATTAACGCTTTAGTTTTCATTTATATCTCCCTTCCCTATGTCTATGCTATTACTTAGTTATTCTCTCATTTTACACGTAGTAATGCAAGACAAAAAATGCTATCAAAATATTATACAGCAAAAAGGTGTTTCTTTATGTATAAAGAAACACCTTTTGTATTGGCATAAGATTAATCTTCTATGTAGATCTCGTCTTCTCCAGCAACAGCTACTTCATCAGAAAGTAGCACCATTTCATATTTTTCAAGAACTTGATTTTGAATACGATCTCTTGTCTCAGAATTAATAGGATGTGCAATATCTCTAAATTCCCCATCTAAAGTTTTACGGCTTGGCATAGCGATAAAGCGTCCTTTATCTCCTTCTATTACTTTGATATCATGTACTACAAACTCATTATCAAATGTAACAGAAACAACTGCCTTCATTTTGCCGTCTTTATTGATCTTCCTCACCCTAATATCTGTGATTTCCATTAGCAAACCCCTCCTGTTATTAACTAGTGCCTTGGTGGCCATCCTATTAATAGTTCTTTTTATTATTTGAATTATAATTTATTTCTAGGAAATAGTCAATATTTTTTTTATTTTATTTCATTTTTTGGTAATATTTATAAAATTTTACACATATAGTATAAGTTAACAACTTTATCAAACAATATTTCTCTTTTCTAGAAGAATAATCTTATCTTTAGTTCCTATAACTTTCTGTCCATCTGATACAAAAACCTGCTTATCTAATATAGCATTTTCGATAACGCAGCCTTTTCCAATTGTTGCCCCTTCCATAATAATAGAATCTCTGACAACGGTACCTTCCCCTACAAATACTTTTCTAAAAAGTACAGAGTTTTCAATATTTCCATTAATAATGTCCCCTCCGCTTATAATGCTGTTAACTACTTTTGCTTGTACATTAAACTTAGCTGGTGGTTCATCTTTAGCCTTCGTGGATATAGAAGGATACGTATTGAAAAACAAATTTCTAACTTCAGGTGTTAAAAAGTCCATGTTAATCTTATAAAATTCATTAATATCTCGAATTCTTTTCCAATAATCATCAAATAAATAGCCATAGATTTTTAACTTTTTACGATAGCGTATAATGATATCATTAACAATACTGTATCTTCCGTCCTGTTCTAGTTCTTCTAAAAGCTTAATGAGAAGCTCTCTGCTGATAACATACATTCCAAGTGAAACAGTTGTATATTGAGGATTAAGAGGTTTTTCTTCAAAGTCTGTCATCTTATTGTCATCATCTAGCCCTATTACTCCATAGTCCTCAACTTCAAATGTCCTTAGATCTTTACAAACAATTGTAATGTCTGCATTTTTCTGTTCATGATATTTGATAACTTTTTCATAATCTAACCTAAAAATCTGTTCACCAGAAGTAATAACGACATAAGGTTCATTACTTTTCTTAAGGAACTCAATATTTTGAAAAATCGAATCTGCTGTTCCCCTAAAACCAAATCCATCTTGATTAATCATATGAGGGGTAAACAAAAATAAACCTGTTTTCTTTCTTCCAAAGTCCCACCACTTAGACGACCCAATGTGGTCTGCCAGTGATCTTGCACTGTATTGAGAAATTACTGCCACTTTTTTTATTCCTGAATTACTTAAATTACTAAGTGCAAAGTCAATTGCACGATAAGATCCCCCTATAGGCATAGCTGCTAAATTTCTTTGTTTTGTAAGTACTCCTAATGTGCTTCTCTTGCCTCCTGCTAAAATTATACCAATAGCTCTCATAGTTTCCTCCCTTACATCACAAGCGACTGACCGCTCTCTAGATTTCCATTCACGTAATGCTCTTTTAAAGTATGTCCGCCTATTTCACAGTTCTTACCAATCTTAACATCACCAGGAATAATCGTATTATCTCCTATTGTTGTAATACCGGTGGAATAAATATGCGGCTTATTAATATGCGGAACATTTTCTCCTATGCCAATCTGTGTATTTTCTCCTATGTCGCACTTTTCGGAAACAATACAAGTCTCTAAATGCGCACCTCTTCTTACAATAGTTTCAGACATAATAATAGAGTTACTTATGACAGCGCCTTCTTCAACAATAACTTTCGGTCCAAGAACTGAATTATACACTTGTCCGTATATTTCACAGCCTTCAGATACAAGCGACTGCTGAAGCACTGCCTTTTCACCAACATACTGTGGAAGCTGATGTTCAATATTTGTATAAATTTTCCAAAATTCATCATAAAGGTTAAATACAGGCACTGTATGAGTAAGTTCCATATTTGCCTTCCAGTAAGCATCTATCGTACCAATATCTCTCCAATAATCATTAAATCTATAAGCAAATACATTTTTCTGAGATTCAATCATATCAGGAATAATATGCTTTCCAAAATCACTTTGTTCATGGATCTTATTATCTTTAATGAGTGCTTCTTTAAGCACATCCCAAGTGAAAATATAAATTCCCATTGAAGCAAGATTACTTTTTGGATGTTCAGGCTTTTCTTCGAATTCTACAATTCTTCCTTCTTCATTTGTATTCATAATACCAAATTGATTAGCTATATCAAGAGGTACTTCTATTACAGCAATTGTTGCGTCCGAATTATTCTTTTTATGTTCCTCTAACATAGCACTGTAATCCATCTTATAAACATGGTCTCCAGATAAGACCAGAATATATTTTGGATTATACTCATCAATATATCTAATATTGTGGTATATTGCATTTGCAGTTCCTGAATACCAAGAACCTTCATTTCCCTTTACAAACGGCGGAAGTACCGTTACCCCACCAGTTCTTCTGTCTAAATCCCAAGGAATTCCTATACCTATATGTTTGGTAAGAAGCAGCGGTTCATACTGAGTCAATACCCCTACCGTATCTATTCCTGAATTTATACAATTACTTAGTGGAAAATCGATAATTCTATACTTCCCACCGAACATAACAGCAGGTTTAGCAATCTGTTTTGTAAGAATGCCTAACCTGCTTCCTTGTCCTCCTGCCAGCAACATAGCAATCATTTCTTTTTTATTCATGCAACCCCTCCTTACTACAAATAACACCCTGTGTTTATTACCAAAAAGATTTCCTTTTTTCTTCTCTCTTAGTTTATCATTTTACCATATTATTTACAATAATTAAATTTTAATACTCTAAATTAAAAAAATGGAATATTCAGCCTTTTTCAAAGGTATATTATCTTTCCTGCATACTGTAAATGTCGACTGCTTTATTGCTTTCATCCACTGTATCAAGCCATAAAAGGGTTTTAAAATCATCTACCAGCTTCTCTCTTGGCTCTTTAGTTGCCATTAGTACGCCTACGCCTACCAGCTCAGCTTCAAATTCCTGCATCAAATCTATAATCCCTTTAGCGGTTCCTCCAGCCTTCATAAAGTCATCAATAAATAATACCTTTGATCCTTTTTTAATTGCCCTTGTTGAAAGACACATTGTTTTAATTCTATGGTTGCTTCCAGTAATATAGTTCATGTGTATAACAGTTCCGTCTGTCAGCTTGCTTTGATTTCTGACAACAACCATAGGTTTGTTAAGAACCATAGCTGTCATGAGTGCTATAGGGATTCCTTTTGTTTCGACTGTGATGACATAATCAAATTGAACGTGCTTGAAAAGACTCGCTAGTGCAATGCCTATATTTTTAGATATATTGGGAGAGTATAAAAGATCATTTGTATAAATATAACCGCCAGGGATAATTCTGTCCGGCGTGTTAATAAGCTCACACAGAGTTTTTGTGAAACTCTGCATCTGCTCTTTGGTCATAAGCGGATTGTAATAAACCCCTCCTGCTGCTCCTGATATCGTTTCTATTGTTCCTATCTCATAGTTTCTAAAAATATCTTTTATGATATCTAAATCTTCACTAATGGTCGATTTGGCACATTTAAAAATGTCACAAAAATGAGTAAGTGTAAATATTTTATTTGGATTATTGGTTAAAATATTGGTGATGACACTTATCCTATCATGCTTTTGTACCTTCTTCATTTTGTTTTCTCCTTTTTACTACGTAAGTGTTATTACTATTATAAACAAAAATCCGAATATTTAAAAGCATTTCCTTTAAAACATTCGTTTTTTATCCAAATTGTTTAAGGACAATTTTAATCTCATAGATTTCACGTCTTTAAATTTAAGTGTTCAGGATGGTGCACGATGTGAAACCACCCCCAGAAACAACTTTTCATAAATAAATAACTTAAGTTTATAGATTGTTTCTCTATAAAAATATGTTTATTATTTTATTTCTGTTATATAATTATAAAATACGCTCTTGCATATTATGATAAGAGTATATTAATATTTAAAACAGAATATATCGTTCATTGAAAGGATCAAATGTATGACAAACCTTAATTCCTTATTCAATAAGAAAAAAATACACTTTATCGGTATTGGCGGTATCAGTATGAGCGGACTCGCAGAGATTGTTCATAACAGAGGTTTTATTGTAACAGGCTCTGATATGAAAAGCTCTGAAACGACCCGCCATTTAGAAGATATAGGCATTCAAATATATTACAGCCACAGTGCAGAAAATATAGCTTCTGATGTGGATTTAGTCGTTTATACTGCTGCTATTGCAAAAGATAATCCTGAACTTGCTGCCTGCAGCGAAATGCATATCGATTCTGTTTCCAGGTCAAAATTTCTTGGACTTATTATGAAGGATTATGCTTTTCCAATCTGTATTGCAGGAACCCATGGAAAAACCACTACAACTTCAATGCTGACTCATGGCCTGCTGGCTGCTGATCTTGATCCTACCGTTACAGTCGGTGGAATACTTAAAGCTATAGAAGGCAATATCCGCATAGGAAAATCAAATTACTTTATTACAGAAGCCTGCGAATATTGCAACAGCTTTTTAGATTTTTTCCCTAAAATCGGAATTATCCTCAATATCGAAGAAGACCACTTAGATTATTTTAAAGATATCAACCATATTCGTGATTCCTTTCAAAAGTTCGTAGCGTTGATTCCAGCTGATGGGTTTTTAGCTATTAATGGAACCACTGAAAATCTTGCTGAGCTTTTGGCCCCCGTAAGCTGCAAAACAGAAACCTTTGGTCTTAACCCAAGATTTAACTGGTATGCTGAAAACATCACGTATGATGATAAAGCCTGTGGTTCTTTTGATGTTTATTATAATGGGGTGATTAAAGGACATCTTACACTCAATGCTCCTGGCATTCACAATGTGCTTAACGCCTTGTCTGTATGTGCTGTATGTCATTATTTAGATATATCAATCAATGTACTTAATGATGGGCTTATACATTTTTCAGGTGCGAATCAGCGTTTCGAAATCAAAGGGAAAGTACATAACATTACGATTGTGGATGACTATGCTCATCATCCGACAGAAATCGATGCTACCCTCAAAGTCGCAAATGCTTATCCGCATCATAATCTTTATGTAGTCTTTCAGCCCCATACGTATACCCGTACAAAAGCATTTCTAAATGAATTTGCTGCTTCTTTATCTCAGGCAAAAAATGTAATAATCGCTGATATTTATGCTGCCAGAGAAAAAAATCCTGGGGATATCTCAGCCGAAGATATTGTCAAAAAAATCCACAGCCTTGGCAAAGAAGCTCTTTATATTTCTGATTTTGACGAAATTGCTAATTATCTGCTCGAACATGCAGTTCCTAACGATCTTATCATTACAATGGGAGCCGGAAATATTAATCAAGTTGGTGATATCTTGCTCGGAAAATAGTTATCCACATTATCCACATTTTTGCAGCTTTTTATTTGTTAATATATTAAATACTTATCAACAGGTTATCCTCAAAATCTCTTTGATGTCCAGAGAGATTTTTATTTTTTGTTGTCATATTTTCCTTTTTTTGTGCTATAATACTAACACATGCAAAAGGATAATTTTTCAAGGAGGTTTCAAAATGGCATATATAAAATGTTTAAAACCCAAACAGACATTTGTACATCTTCCTTATTGGTTTGTGGTAGACTATATGCCTAAAGCACTGGGAGGCTATTTAAAAGTATATATTTATTTATTTGCACTCTCAAATAGTTCTTGTGAATCTGATTTTTCTTTAGAAGAAACGGCTGTGGCCCTGGATATGCTCTATTCAGAAGTTGTTCAAGCCTTAAAATATTGGGATAAAGAAAAAGTACTTTGTTTCAAGGAATCAGCTAAGAAACAATTTGAACTTCAGTTCTTTTTAGAAAAACCAACAAAATTTCAAAGCGATTTAGAGGCTGATCTCCCTTTATCAAAAACACTTATCAGCCATACAAGACCTGAGTATCGAACCGAGGAGATCAATTTGTATATTAAAGACAGCGCCAGTGTGGCTAAACTTTTCAAAATAGCTGAACAGTATTTAGGAAGGCTGCTTACCATTACAGACCAAAAGATACTTTACAGCTTTTATGACTGGTTACATATGCCTTTTGATCTTATTGAATTTCTTATTGAATATTGCGCATCCAGTAACCATACAGCTATACATTATATCGAAAAGGTCGCTATCAGCTGGGTTGACGCTGGAATTAATACTGTCGAAAAAGCCAAAGAAAAGATAGCCCTCGACCGAAGATATTTTAAAATATTATCCGCTCTCGGCTCAACTAAAACAAGCATTACGCTGGCAGAAAAAAAATGCATTGATAAATGGCTGAATGATTATGCTTTTAATATAGAAGTTATCTTGGAAGCCTGCAGAAGAACTGTTATGCAGACTAATAAACCAAGTCTCAATTATGTTGACTCTATTCTTCTTTCATGGCATCAGTCAAAAGTAAAAAATCTTGATGATGTTACCCTGATTGATAAAGCTTTTGAAAGCAAGCGGCAAATTGCCTCTCAAGATATGTATCAGCCTAAACGACCAAACAAATCAGCTAAATTTACAGATATTTATTCTCATAACTGGAACTTTGAAGAATTAGAAAAGTTAGAAAGCGAATATATTGATCGGAAATTAAACGGAGGTAAATTGCGTGAATAACAAAGAGTTTCATTACAAACGCCTCATTAGAGAATATGACATTAAGCGCACATCAGCGGCCAAAGACCAACTTAAGAGAGCTAAAGAAGTTTATGAAAAAATTCCTCAAATCGAAGAAATAGATAAACTTTTAAATACAAACGGCATTCAGCTGATACGCAGCATGCTGTCTGCTCCTTTAAATACTTCTGTTGATGACTACCGTAAAAACTCTGAGGATCTTATATTTACAAAAAAAATGCTGCTTGTTGAATCCGGCTTTCCCGAAAACTATCTGGACATCACCTACAGCTGTCCTCATTGCAAGGATACCGGCTTTATAAATACCGAACCATGCACCTGTTTTAAACAAGGGCTTATCAACATTGCTTATGAGCAGTCGAATTTAAAACATATTCTGCAAGTTGAAAACTTTAATACTTTTAGTCTTGATTATTACTCTAAACACATTGATGAAAAAAGCAGCAAATCACCTCACAGCAATATGGAAAGAATTCATCAGATCTGCGTAGGTTTTATAGAAAACTTTGAAACTGAAAAACAAAATCTTTTGTTTTATGGTCATACAGGTCTTGGCAAGACGTTCTTATGTAACTGCATTGCTAAAGAATTACTCGATAGAAATTATACCGTTCTTTATCTTACCTCCCCTCAGCTTTTTAAGCTCTTTGAAGAATCCAGGTTTCACCGTGATGATATGATGGATGAAGCAAAGGCTATGCTGAGCACACTCTTTACAGTAGACCTTCTGATTATTGATGACCTAGGCACTGAATCAGCTTCATCTTTTACCGGAAGTGACTTATTTGATGTATTAAATACAAGATACCTTCACCAGCATCCAACTATTATTTCAACAAACTTAGCCCCTAACGATTGGAATAAATATTATTCCGAACGTATCGTATCTCGGGTCTTCGGAAATTATACAAACTTAAAATTTATTGGTTCAGATATCAGACTCCTGAAAAAGTATAAAAATAAAGTATTATAGCCTGCTTACAGCAGGCATTTTTATTTATGATTAATGATATTTTCCAAAGCTCTGTAATATATTAAGGTAGAGTATACTACGCTATTTTAAGTTTATTATAATTACTCAGGAGGATGAACTATGTTTCATACTATTCAATTGTCTAAAAACGACCCTACTCCTCTTTACATACAGCTTGCCTCTGAAATGTCAAGACTTATACAAAACAACATACTTCCTCAAGGGGTCAAGCTGCCTCCCATTCGATCTTTGTCCAAACAGCTATCTATTAACCGTGATACCGTTGTAAGTGCCTATAAGCTTTTAGAAAACCAGGGGTTGGTAGAAGCTTATGTCGGAAAGGGTACCTACGTTTCTCAAATCTCCTTAATTCCTCTTCCTCATGCAGATTACATAGAAACAAATAGTGTCTGCTGCAGCACCGTGGGATTTCCCAAGGAACTTTTTCCTATCTCGCTGTGCAAGGAATTACTAGATACAATTATTGATGCAGAAGGCTGGGCAGCATTTAATGATCCATTGGGCCGCGAAAGAAATAGTTTAAAGCAAAAGGTTGCCGCCTTTTTAGAAAAAACTGGTGTTAAAGCATCTTCAGCGCAAGTACGCATCATTAAAAATTATCTCCAGTTTCTCCAGACACTTTTTAAATTTTCTCCTAAGCAGGGCATCTGCATTGAAGAAACATGTGATCTTACTTACCCTTCATACCTGCGTTCTATAGGTGCAAAAGTCTATGAGGTTCCGCTTAATGCTTCTGGTATGGATACCGAAGTACTCGAAAAACACTTACGCAGCGGAAACGTTAGTTATATCATCTTATCTACTTATTTGCAAAATCCTACAGGGCTATGCTATTCTAAAGAAAACAAACTGAGAATTATTGAGCTGGCAGAACTTTATGATTGTTATATTATTGAAGATGGCACTTTGAGTGATTTTGTATCTATCGGCATACCATTACTCCCGTTATTCAGCTACTTTTCTAAAGATAGAGTTATCTACATTTATCATTTTTCTAAAGTATATCTGCCACATTTTTCGTATAGCTTTGCACTGCTTCCAAATCCTATGCTGAAATGTATTCCTGATACCTTAGAATGCACGCTAAGCGAATATTTCTTGAGGTATTACTTAGACTCTGACTTTCTAGAGAAGAATCGTCACTGGATGATTTCTTCTTGCCAAGCCAAATATAACCAGCTCTACAAAGGACTCTCTTTACTAGAAGATACTATTGAGACTTATGCTTCTCATGGGGGAATATTCTTCTGGCTGAAACCCAAGTTTATCTCTTGTGATGAAGTCTGTGACTTTCTCACACAGCATAATATTATTGTAGCTCCAGGAAGCCTCTTTACTTATACCCACCGCTCACAATATTTCAGACTATCCATCTCTCAGCTTAGCTTTGAGCATATCGAAATCATACTCCATTTACTCAAGCAGCAATTAAATGTTCAAAGAACATAGCTGCCTCAAAACTAAAAGGTATCTTAGCAGATGCCTAAGTCCATCTTCTAAGATACCTTTTAGTTTTAGTATTGATTAAGTTCAACATTTTCGAAATATCTAACAATCCCTATATAGATACTCCATGCCATTGTATTTTGATATTCATCTGTATTAAGCTTTCGTTCTTCCTCCGGGTTGGTCAAAAACCCACATTCAACAATAACTGCTGGCATGTCAGTTGCTCTAAGGACATAATAATCACTATTACTCTTAGTTTCTCTCCTGTTTTCCTTATCTGCATATTCCTTAATACTCTTTTGAATAGAATCTGCTAAGAGTTTGCCTTCTTTAGATGTTTTATTATAAAAAGTTTGAGCCCCTTTTACACTCGGCTGACTAAAGGAGTTTTGATGAACACTTACAAGCAGATCTCCCCCTTCAGCTATTTTCTTTCTTCCTGCCATATCTTTTCGCTTATGTTTCACTCCATCCATGCCATCAACATCATCATCGGTTGTTCGTGTCATAATAACGACTGCTCCTGATTGTTCCAAATAATCCCTAAGTTTAAGCGCAATCTTAAGATTAATATCTTTTTCATCCTCACCGTTAATTCCATTTTTACCAGGGTCGAACCCTCCATGTCCAGGATCAATAATAATAACCTTTGAACTCGTAGAAAGCCCCAGCGTTTCTACTGACTGTCCTACATATTTAAAATACGAAGCAATGCAAATAATACTTATCAGCAGCATAATAAGTGCCGGCATCTTACTGGTTTTCAATCTCCACACCCTCTTTAATAAATACTATTGTCCTTTTTATTGTATTAAAGAAGAAGTGCTTGTATGCCAACTATTATTGGTTTTTTAGCCGTTAAGTATTTTATCAATAGCTATAAGTTCTTCTGCAGTAAACTGAGCATGCTCCAGCATTTTTACATTTTCAATGATTTGAGAAGGTTTGCTCGCCCCTATTAAGGCTGATACAGCCGCCCCTTCTCTTACGGTCCATGCTAACGCCATTTGAGCTAGAGATTGATTTCTGCCTTGGGCAATTTGACTAAGCTTTATCACTTTATCTATTTTATCATCAGTAATACTTTCCTTCTTTAAAAAGGAATTCTCTTTATCAGCTCTAGACCCACTAGGCACGCCCGCAATATACTTATCAGTAAGCAGTCCCTGCTCTAGGGGGCAGAACGCAATAATACCCATTCCTTCTTTATAGCTTGTATCAAATACCTCTTTTTCAGCTATCCTGTCAAACATCGAATAACGTACTTGATGAATGAGAGGTCTTATTCCCAAAGATTTTAAAATTTCAGCCGCCTTTTTGGTATCTTCTTTATTATATCTTGAAATACCGACGTATAGCGCCTTACCTTGTTTAACGATGTCTGCCAGAGCCCCCATCGTTTCTTCAAGCGGCGTCAGCGGATCTCTGCGATGAGAATAAAAGATATCTACATAATCAAGTCCTAGTCTTTGCAAACTTTGATCAAGACTTGCCATAAGGTACTTTCTTGATCCCCAGTCTCCATAAGGGCCCGGCCACATCGTATAGCCTGCTTTAGTAGAAATAACAAGTTCATCTCTATAGCTTTTGAGTTCCTCTTTTAATATTCTTCCTAATGTTTTTTCCGCACTTCCTGGAGGCGGACCATAGTTGTTTGCCGCATCAATATGGGTTATTCCTAAATTAAACGCAGTAAAAATCATTTCTTTGCAATTTTGGTAAGAGTCAGTATCCCCATAATTGTGCCATATACCAAGAGATATAGCTGGCAGCTTCAGGCCGCTTAAGCCGCAGCGGTTGTAAAGCATCTTTTCATATCTTGCAGCATCGATCATATAAGTTTTCCTTTCATCTAAATATATTATTTATTTTATTTAACTTTTTGAAGTTCGTCCCAAATACTTGGTGTTTCAAGTCCCAATTTCCAAGCGCCATATCCTGCTAGGTCATATTTGTTAAGAAGTTCAATCCTTTTTTCTATAGACATCTGATCTTCTATCCATATACGGTACAGTGTATTATCTTTTTCAAACTCAGCATAGTTCTGCCCGCTGGCTTCATCCAGTACAGGAGTAATTCCCCAGCCGCTTATAATATTCTGGGCCGGTTTCATGCCATATGCTTTTGTCTTCAACCCTTCGCTGCTTTCTTCCCATATTCGTGTATAAAAAGGAATCCCAAGTACAAGTTTTTCTTTCTCTACCTCTTCTAAGTTCTTTATAATACCCGCTTCAACCCAAGGGATTTCAGACACAGAACCCGGGCTTTCTGATCCTGACCAATGCTGATCATATGCCATAACCATAAAATAATCACATACTTTTGCAATCTTCTCTCGTTGGTAGTGTTTTGACCAATCTGACGGCATATAAACATCAACTGATACTATCAGCCCCATTTCCTTAGCCTGTGGATAAAGCTCCCGCATAAACTGTACCCAAACATCACTTGTTTCAGGCTGAATATTTTCTATATCTATGTTAATGCCTTCGTAACCATACTGCTCAGATTTTTGAAGAACCTGATTAATAACATGCTGCCTTTTTGCAGTACTTGTTAAGATAGGCTTCGTAAGGGCTGGGTTTGTAAAGTTATGGCTCATAAGCGGCCAAACCTGCAGATTTCTCCTCCTTGCCTCCAAAACATATTCCCTCGTTCCCCTGTCAACCAAATTACCTAAGTCATCTTCAAACTCAAACCAAGTTGGAGAGATAACATTAGCGTATTTAACATTAGCATACTTGGGACTTGCCCAGTCACCTGGAGTCTTGCTCCCCATCTGATCCCAAACCAGTTTAACCTTATCATTCAAAGGATTTGGTATAGGCCGAGGTTCTATTTCTTTTAATGGCTCAGCATTTAACACCTGAATATCTTTTACGTCTCCTTCCGGAAGAAATCCTACAATGCCATTTTCACTTCTTACTCTTAAAAATCCGTCCTGCTCTTTATAAATAATAACCTTATCTTCCCTTTTAAGCTCCTCAATAACATTTGATCTATTTTGGGGATGTGTTCTCAGGCTAGCGTTTCTTTTAATGACACCGATCTGTTTTTCTCGAGCTTGATCATCTGCAACAAACACTCTGTTATCTTTCCCCGCAGTAATACGAACCCCAAACCACTCACTAACAAGTTCTGCCGGAATATACAATCGTCCATTAAATTCTTTAACAGTCTTGCTTACGGTTACTTCATTGAAATTGAGCCTGCCTTTATCCATTCCTTCATAAAGCCTTAGGACTTCTCTTAGGCTTGTAAGCGTTAAAACTTTTTCCACTTCGTCATAAAATATTCTGTCACTAACATATTCTCTTGCAAATTCATAAGAAACATAAATACTTTTATCGATCATTGCCACAGGTTCTTTAAGCGGAATCCTCTGATCTTCATAAACTAAATTATTCACATTATCCCTAAATTCATTAAAATACGTTAATGGATTCACCTGTTTTCCTACTGGCATCCATTTGTATACAGCTATTGCAGTCAGCACAAGTGCCACTAATCCTAGTAATATTTTTTTTAGCATCGCCAGACCTCCTAACTCCCCTAGTATAACATATTTTAAATCTTACGGCATACTTGTTATAAAACAAAAACTAACGGCTCATACTTCTTTTCAAGAAGCCGAGCCGTTAGTTTAATAAAGTTATTCTATTTTCTATTTAACAGTCTAAGCAGTCTAAGAAATAAATTAATAAAATCTAAATACAGAATGACCGCCCCTAAAATACTTGCATTAGTACTAAGATCCGTTCCATCATGCCCTGTAAGGCTTAAAGACTTAATCTTCTGCGTATCATATCCAATAAGTCCTATAAAAATAAATACGCCTGCATAAGTAAGCCATAAGCTGAGCTGTTCATTTTGAAAAAACATATTAAATAAAGTTGCGATAATAACACCAAAAAGCCCCATCACAAGCAAGTTGCCGACAGCTGTCAAATCCGTCTTTGTTACATATCCATATAAACTCATTACCGCAAACAATACTGCCGTTAGTAGGAAAGCATACCCTATTACACCCAGTTCAAATACTAAAAAGATAGATGAAAGCGTAATTCCATTTAAAACAGCATAAGTCACAAACCAGAATACAGCCGTTCCTGCACGCATACTATATACTTTTCTGCTTAGATAAATAACTAATGCAAGTTCTGCAATAATCAGCCCGATAAACGTAAACTGCGAACTAAAGATAAGACTTAGCATCAGTGGACTGCTCGCTGTACTTATTCCTGTAATACCTGTAATAATAAGCGCTAATGTCATCCATCCATATACTTTTATAATGAAGTTCCTTGTTACTTCCGACCTTGATTTGGCTGCTTGTTCATACATCATATTTGAATCCACTATCTATCACTCCTTATATCAATATAGTTTTATGTTACCATTATAGTTATATTATTCCCAAAATTCAATACTAAAATTCCAGCTTTATCCACGTCTTGTTTAGATTTTCCTTCAGAATTTGAGTTTAAACAAAAAAACCCTTATCTTAAGGGCTTCTTTGTTTACCTATTCGTTTATAAATCAGTTATTGTTTATATCAGCTTCTTATGCTATAACAATATTTTGGTCTCTATTTGGGCCTACGCCTACCATAGTAATTTTGCAGCCACATAATTCTTCAATACGAGCAATATATTTTTTTACGCTTTGTGGAAGTGCATCGTAGCTGCGGATATGTGAAATATCTCCCCATCCTTGAAGCTCTTCATAAACAGGCTTACATCTTTCTAAGTCTTCAAGGCTGGCTGGGAAGTACTTAATAACTTCGCCGTCAAGTTCATATCCTATACAGATCTTAATAGATTCAAGATCTTTAAGTACATCTATCTTATTAAGAGCAATCTGAGTGAGTCCGCTTGTTCTTACAGCAAATTCTCCAATAACAGCATCAAACCAGCCGCATCTTCTTGGCCTCCCTGTTGTTGTTCCAAACTCATGCCCTTCTTGTCTTATGCGCTCACCTATTTCATCAAGAAGCTCAGTTGGGAAAGGTCCTTTGCCAACACGGGTTACATATCCTTTCATTACACCAATACACTCATCTATCATAGTAGGTCCAATGCCGGCTCCTATGCAAGCGCCTCCTGTTACCGGATGGGATGATGTTACATAAGGATAAGTTCCTATATCAAGGTCAAGAAGCGTTCCTTGTGCCCCTTCAAATAATACATCTTTTCCTTCCTTAATAGCTTCATAAACAGTAACGGTAGTATCGTCCACATAGCCTTTCAAGCGCTCTCTATATCTCATATAATCAGCAATAATCTCTTCTGCATCAAACTGTACGTCTTGATTGTAAACATGCATTAGCATTGCATTTTTAATTTTTACATTTGTTCTTACCTTTTCCTTAAACACTTCATCGTGGAATAAATCACATACACGAATCCCTGTTCTTTCAGCCTTATCCATATAACAGGGGCCAATCCCCTTCATTGTTGTTCCGATGTCTTTTCCTTCCTTAGCAGAAAGTACTTCCTTCGCCTTATCCAGTGCTTTATGATAAGGCATAACTAAATGGGCACGGCTGCTGATTTTAAGCGTGCTTACATCTATTCCTTTACTCATTAAGCCATCTATTTCTCCTAATATGCCTTCTGGATCTATCACAACACCATTACCTACCACACATGTTTTTCCTGGATAAAGGATTCCTGAAGGAATAAGATGAAATTTATAGACCTCTTCATTAACTGCTACAGTATGCCCTGCATTGTTGCCTCCTTGGCAGCGTACTACAACATCTGCTTTTTCAGATAATATGTCTATAATTTTTGCCTTCCCTTCGTCTCCCCATTGTGCTCCTATAATAACTTTAGTTGGCATGGCTTACACATCCTTTCGATATCATTCAAACATACTTATCATATCAAACATCATAAGATAAATCAATACAAATCCGAATATTTTATCCGACTTAAGAAAAAACGTTCGAAACATTATATTATTTTATTGTTTATTTTTTACATTAAAGGTTGACAATATATAGGGTTATTGCTATGTTTATTGTACATTAAACAGTTGCCTGAAGGAGAAGGAGGCACCTATGAAAAAAAAAATTTACGTTTTTGGTCACATTAATCCTGATACTGACTCAATTTGTTCAGCTATTGCCTATGCTCACCTCAAAAAAGAACTCGGCACTGAAAACATTAAAGCCGTTCGTCTTGGTAAAGTCAATAAAGAAACCCAATTCGCCCTCAATTATTTTGGAGTAAAGGCTCCCCCGCTAATAGAAAACATAAAACCTCAAGTCAGTGACATGAACTACTATGCGGTTCCTCCAGTTTATACCGACGATTCGGTCAAAAGAGCTTGGGATGTCATGACAACAAATAATAGGCAGATGATTCCCATTCTTCATGAAGATCACAAACTCGCAGGAGTTATTTCGATTTCAGATATTGCTAAAACTTATATCGGACTTACAGATGCTACAGTACTTAAAAAACATAAAACCCCTTTTATAAATATCCCTGCTGTCTTAGAGGGTAAAGTGATTTTTGGAAATTATCCAGACTCATGTATCCAAGGTGACGTTTATACAACAGCCTCTATTGGTGATGATACAGTACTTAATGCTACAGATATTATTATTACAGGAGCAAATCAAAGTCAAATTCAAACAGCTTTTAGTTCGGGAGCTGGCTGCCTTATTATAACAGATCAGAACTTATCCTCACTAAATATTTCTATTCCGTCATCTGCATCCTGCGCTGTTATTTGTACACCGCATTCTTTTTTTAAAACCATTAAAATGATTTCTCAAAGTATTCCTGTTAAAAACATTCTTATTAATCAAAACATCATTTACTTTGAGACTGATGACAGTTTAGATGAGGTTAAGGAAGTTATGCTTGACAGCCCTCATAGACATTTCCCAATTCTCGACGAAGAAGGTCAGGTAAGAGGCATTATTTCAAAACGTCATCTTATTGATATCCAGAAAAAACAGGTTATTCTTGTTGATCATAACGAAAAGGATCAAAGCATTTCTGGCATTGAGCAAGCTGAAATTTTAGAAATTATTGACCATCATAGAATTGCTAATATTGATACCGGTGTTCCAGTATTTTTACGTGCAGAGCCTGTAGGCTGCACATCTACCATAGTAGGCAAGATGTACGAGCTTAATCATATCACCCCACCGGATAAAATTGCAGGTCTTATGCTTAGTGCTATTTTATCCGATACGTTGATTTTCAAATCGCCGACATGTACTCCTGATGATATCCGTATCGCAAAAAAGCTGGCTAAAATTGCAAAGGTTAATATCAATGAATATGGCAGTGACCTGATTGGAGCGGGTACATCTCTTGAAGGGATATCTGCTCAGGATCTCATTTATGTTGACCGCAAGCATTTTACAATCGGAAAGTATAACGTCAGTGTTTCTCAGGTTAATACAGGGGACTTCAAAAGTCTATTCAGTATAAAAGATGCTATTTTAGATGAGATGAAAACCTTAGAAAGCAGGGAGCACTTAGATCTTTCTCTATTAATGGTAACAGATATTATTCTTGGCGGAACTGAGCTATTAGTAGCAGGCAAAGAGCGCTGGCTGGCTGAATACGCTTTTGGCCTGGATAAAACCGATGAAAGTATTTTTCTTCCTAACGTTTATTCCCGCAAGCAACAGATTATTCCTAAATTGATGACAGCTACACAAATTTAGAGAATAAAAGTTGAAAAATAAGAGAAATATATTTATAATAATATGTGTGAGTTTGTATTATACTATTCTTTTAAATAGAAGGAGATAAAATTATGGCAGCACAAATTACAAAAGATATGATTATTGGACAAATACTACAAGTCGACAAAGGTGTTATTCCAATATTAATGAACTCAGGTATGCATTGTCTTGGATGCCCATCTTCACAAATGGAAACACTTGGTGAAGCCTGCATGGTTCATGGTATTGATGCCGATGAATTAGTAGGCAAGCTTAATGATTACCTTGCAACTGTAAGTGAATAATTAATGTGTTCTTAATCATAGATTTAACAAAAACAGCAGATAGGATAAATCCTATCTGCTGTTTTTATGCTTATTTAATAAGATAGCCATGATCTAGCGGCGTACTTCCCTTCCCTAAAAATGTATCCGTCTCCAAAGCTCCTCTTACGTATTCCTTAGCCTTACAAGCAGCAGTCTTTAAGTCCAGACCTAATGCAAGGTTACAGGCAATAGCTGAAGATAAAGTACATCCTGTGCCGTGCCTGTCTTTATCTCCTACCCTGCTTCCTTTAAGCCAATGTATTTCTCCCATTTGATAAAGCAGATCATCTGCACTGGTTTTGAGATGACCACCTTTAATGAGGATGGTCCCATTATAAAAACCATTAAACTTACTGGCAGCATTTATCATATCTTCTTCAGAATCAATCAAACTTCCTGTAAGTACTTCCGTTTCTTTGATATTTGGCGTAATAAGGTCCACTATAGGAATAAGTCTTTTTTTAAGCTGCTTTTCAGCTTCACGGTCTAAAAGCCTCCTGCCGCTGGTGGCTATCATAACAGGATCTAAAACAATGTTTTCAGCTTTATACTGAATGAGCTTATTTGCAACTACCTCTATAATTTCTGCTGATAAAAGCATTCCTATTTTAACAGCCTTAGGCCTAATATCGGTAAATACAGCATCCATCTGTGTTTCAATAAACGCTGGAGTTGTTGGTGCTATGCCAAAAACCTTCGTTGTATTTTGGGCAGTCAGTGCAGTGATAACACTCATACCATATAACTTATGAGCAGTAATCGTTTTAAGGTCCGCTTGGATCCCCGCCCCTCCACTGCAGTCAGACCCTGCTATTGTTAGTACTGCATTCAAAAAATCACTCCTTATTACACACTCTTACCCCTATATGTATTTCTCGGTGATACTTAAATAACATCCACATGCTCTCCATTTAATATTTTATTCATATTTCTTACCGCACACATTTTACCGCACATTGTACAAGTATCCGCATGTTCCGGTGTTGATTCTTCTCTATAGCGTCTTGCTTTATCAGGATGAATAGCCAGTTCAAACATTTTGTCCCAGTCCAGATTCTTTCTTGCCTCACTCATCTGATAATCCCAGTCTTTAGCTCCTTTTATGCCTTTAGCTATATCTGCTGCATGCGCTGCGATCTTAGAAGCAACAATTCCCTCTTCCATATCTTCAAGAGTCGGAAGTCTTAAGTGCTCAGCTGGTGTTACATAGCAAAGGAAAGAAGCTCCATATGTAGCTGCAATTGCCCCTCCTATAGCTGAAGTAATATGATCATAACCTGGCGCCACATCTGTTACCAATGGTCCTAGCACATAAAATGGTGCCCCTTTACAGATGGTCTGCTGAATTTTCATATTAGCTGCTATCTGATCCAGCGGCATATGTCCTGGTCCCTCGATGATCACTTGAACCTCTTTATCCCAGGCTCTTTGGGTAAGCTCTCCAAGTACAACAAGTTCTTCTATTTGCGAAGCATCACTGGCATCCTCAATAGACCCTGGTCTGCAGGCATCTCCTAAACTGATAGTCACATCGTAGTTTCTGCAGATCTCGAGGACTTCATCATAAAATTCATAAAAAGGATTCTCATTTCCCGTCATCTCCATCCAGGCAAAAATCAGCGAGCCGCCTCTTGATACAATATTTGTAAGTCGCTTGTTTCTTTTAAACCTCTCTGCAGTACTCTTGTTGATACCGCAGTGAATAGTCATAAAATCAACACCATCTTCAGCATGCATTTTTACGACATCCAGCCACTCTTTTGCTGTTATTTCAGCTAAATCTTTATTATAGTGAACAATAGCATCATAAATCGGAACAGTCCCAATCATAGCTGAACATTCTTCAACCAGTTTTTTTCTAAAAGCATGGGTATCCCCAAAAGAACTTAAATCCATAATAGATTCAGCACCCATCTGAACGGCTCTTTTTACTTTTTCCATTTCTATATCTAAATTAAGGCAGTCTTTTGAAGTCCCAAGATTAACATTTATCTTTGTTTTAAGCGCATTGCCTACCCCGTTTGGATCTAGGGACTTGTGGTTCTTATTAGCCGGAATCACAACTTGCCCAGAGGCTACGAGCTCTCTTAGCATTTCTATATCCATCTTTTCTTTTTCTGCTACAAGCTGAAGTTCTGGTGTAATGATTCCTTTTCTAGCTGCTTCCATTTGAGTATTATATTTCACTTGACATCTCTCCTCTACAAGATATATTTTTTGTATTTAACATCCTATTAAGTGAAAGACAAAGTCCTTGTAGTTACTCTTTATTAAGGTCTAAATAAAAAAGTGCCTACCATCACAGTAAGCACTCTTATCGCATATAAAAAGTATAAGGCTGGCTTCCCTACGCTAGTATTAACTAACAGGTTCAAAGGGTCAGGTTTTAACCTTCTCAACCAAACGGTCCCCCCGCAACACATAGATATTAAACTAGTAATTAGTATAGCATGCTTTCCTTCTTAAGTAAATCCCTGGCATACTTGAAATATAGCTGTTTCTTTCACCAAATAAAGATAATCCTGTATCTAAGGTTTCTTAAATACAGGATTATTTTAAGTTATCGTACTATACTTTACACCCATAACTCTACAAATACTTTGCAAGTACATCTACTGCATGTAAAGCAATCATCAGCTTACCATGCTCTTTTAAAAACATCTCATTTAAATCTGTAGAAAGGCACTTGCTACCAAACTCATCCAGTATGCCTACTAACGTATCTGCTTTCACATTTGATTTTTTATTTTTATTCAAAACCAGAAAATATCTTTCATTGTATTTATAAAGTGAACTGTCTCCAATATACATTGGCCCTATTCTGTGGGCAGCCATGCTTACAGTATCAAAATCACCAAATAAATAAGTCAAAGACTTAGATTTCACTTTAGAATCTTTTTCTTTATGCTCCTCCTGGCCTTTACCCATTAAAGCAAGATCTGTCAATCTATCTTCTTCTGGATCTTTAAAAGTACGATGTGTAGGTCTTTCCCCTATAGCATCTAGTTTTTCTTCTATCTGCGAGGGGTCCTCCACCTTAGTAACTACTATCATAATGCTGTCAGTTGATAAAGGTACTGCTTCTATCATCAGAGGAACATTTTCTGTTTCAAACCCAAAATCTTCATACGCTCTTGCCATCATATCTTTAAAAAGTGCCTGAGCCTTTTTAGAGCCATAAGCAAGCTCACTAATTTTAATATTTCTATCTATAAGATCTGAGTGATTCAAAGTGACTTGTATTTGTGTATCGCTAAGCTTTTCAATTTTCATTCAAATCACATCCTTTCACGTTAATTACAGCTTGTTCTTAATGCATATAAAATTAAGTTTGATATAGAATAAGTATAATGTAGATAACTATCAGATGTAAAGAGGATAATATCGCTAATTAATAATACTATACTATGCATTACCCCTTTAAAAAAATCTATATTTCATACCTATATTATATAATATTTTTTATAATGTGGCAATTTCATAATTCACAACTCCGATAATATCTTCTTATTCCTTCTGCTAGGCAGTTTGTGTTGTTATTATATTTTATTAAGAATCAATCCAAAGTGTGTACTTATCAGAAGCATCTGCGTTCGTATTTTATTTTTCTAAAGTTAAGGTATTTCATTATATATATCGGCAAATAATGTTTATATATGATACTTTTCAAAGAATAGAGTAATTTTTTGAAATAGGATTGACCTGTATACAGTATACATTATATAATGTGTTTATAAGTATTAATTTTTCAAAACTTATTTACTAATATTTTCTATTATATTATAATTACCCATACCTTATTTTACCGTTAAGGAGTTGATAGATATGTTTAAAGAATGGAATGGATTTGAATCCGGGTCTTGGTGCAGACATATAGATGTAAGAGACTTTATTCAAAAAAATTATACTCCCTATGAAGGCGATGATTCTTTTTTAGCTGATGTGACATCAAGAACATCAAAACTATGGGATAGAGTGCTTGAACTTATGAAAGATGAAATTGAAAAAGGCATACTGGATGTTGAAACATCAGTTCCTTCTACAATTTCATCCCATGCCCCAGGATATCTTGATAAAGAAAATGAGCAGATTGTTGGTTTTCAGTCAGATGCGCCTTTAAAACGAAATATTATGCCAAGCGGGGGTATCCGCACTGTCAAAAATGCATTAGAGTCCTATGGCTATGAACTTGATCCAGTAACTTGGAAAACCTATACTGAATATCGCAAAACCCATAATGATGGCGTATTTTCTGCCTATACTACAGCTATGAAAAAAGCTAGGCACTCAGGGATTATAACCGGGCTTCCAGATGCTTATGGCCGCGGCCGAATCATCGGTGACTATAGACGTGTTGCTTTATATGGTGTAGACAGGCTTATTGAAGATAAGGAAAGTCAAAAATTATCTCTTGAAGTTGGCAGTATGACTGAAGAGATCATCCGCCTACGTGAAGAAATCACAGAACAGATAGGTGCCCTTAAAGAACTTAAGAAAATGGCCCTTTCATATGGCTTTGATATTTCAAAGCCTGCTCAAACAGCTAAAGAAGCTATCCAGTGGACATATTTCGCCTATCTCGGTGCTATCAAAGAACAAGACGGCGCCGCGATGTCTATAGGCCGCGTCTCTACTTTCCTAGATATTTACATTGAAAGGGACCTAAAGGCGGGGGCTCTTACCGAAGAGGAAGCCCAGGAGCTTATGGACCATTTTGTTATGAAGCTGCGTATGGTACGTTTCCTTCGTACACCATCTTATAATGAACTTTTTTCCGGAGATCCCACTTGGGTTACAGAAGTTATTGGTGGAATGGGCCTCGATGGTCGTTCTCTTGTTACAAAAAATAGTTTCCGTATGCTGCATACACTCGTAACCCTAGGCCCTGCACCAGAACCTAACTTAACAGTTCTTTGGTCCGTTCGTTTGCCTAAGGCATTTAAAGATTTTTGTTCAAAAATGTCTATTGAAACAAGTTCTATTCAATATGAAAGTGACGATTTAATGCGTCCTTACTGGGGCGATGATTACGGCATTGCCTGCTGCGTATCAGCTATGAGAATCGGAAAGCAGATGCAATTTTTTGGCGCCCGCGCTAATTTAGCTAAAGCTTTACTTTACGCTATAAATGGCGGCCGTGACGAGAAAGCAGGAGACCAAGTTGGTCCAAAGTTTGCGCCTGTTACTACAGAGTATCTGGAATTTGATGATGTATGGGAAAAATTTGAACAGATCATGGAGTGGCTTGCTGAGCTTTATGTAAATACTTTAAATGTTATTCATTATATGCATGATAAATATGCTTATGAAAAATTAGAGTTGGCTCTTCATGACAGAGATATTCTGCGTACATTTGCAACAGGTATTGCTGGCCTTTCAGTGGTAGCTGACTCACTTTCTGCCATTAAATATGCAAAAGTGAAAGCTCTAAGAAATGATGAAGGGCTTGTAGTAGATTATGAAATCGAAGGGGAATACCCAGCTTATGGCAACAATATTGATGAAGTTGATGATTTAGCCATCCAAGTAGTAGAAACCTTTATGAGCAAAATCAGAAAGCATAAAACTTACAGGAACTCTTACCCAACTTTATCTATCTTAACCATTACATCCAACGTAGTCTATGGTAAAAAAACAGGCAATACGCCTGATGGGCGTAAAGCCGGCGAACCCTTTGCTCCTGGGGCAAATCCTATGCATGGCCGCGACCTTAAGGGCGCTGTTGCTTCACTAGCCTCTGTTGCTAAACTTCCCTATCAGCATGCCGAGGATGGTATTTCTTACACCTTTTCCATTATCCCCAAAGCTCTTGGTAAATCTGACGCGGAACGTATTTCGAACTTGTCAGGGCTTTTAGATGGCTACTTTGCTCAAGGAGGCCACCATATCAATATTAATGTGTTTGATCGTGAAACGCTGCTGGATGCCATGGATCATCCTGAAAAATACCCACAGCTTACGATACGAGTGTCTGGATATGCCGTTAACTTTATCCGTTTAACGAGGGAGCAGCAGCTGGATGTTATTAACCGAACATTCCATGAACATGTATAATCTTAAAACCTATAATAACACTAAAATTTGCTTTCACTTATAAATTTGATTATAATAAAAAGGATTTTATTGCTAAAATCCTTTTTATTATAAAATATGGACAGGAGGGATAATATGAGAGGCAAAATACATTCGATAGAAACTTGTGGTACAGTAGACGGGCCTGGCATTCGCTACATATTGTTTACTCAAGGTTGTCCCTTAAGATGCAAGTATTGTCATAACCCTGATACTTGGTCCATACAAAATGGCAAAGATGTAGATACCGATGATCTCATCAACGAAATTATTAAATACAAATCTTTTATGCAATTTTCTGGAGGAGGTGTAACCGTAAGCGGGGGTGAACCACTGCTTCAGCCGGAATTTGTAAAGGATTTACTCCAAAAATGTAAAGCTAATAACATTCATACTGCAATTGACACGTCCGGCTTTATTAGTATTCAAAAAGCTGACCCTGTCCTTGATTATACTGATCTGGTTCTTCTTGATATTAAATCGTACAATCCTGATATTTACAAGGACTTAACCGGCGTTTCCTTAGATCCTACACTCGCTTTTGCCAAACATCTTAATGATCGAAAAATCCCTGTCTGGATTCGTTATGTTCTTGTTCCTGGTATTACAGATCATAAAGAAGATATAGAACATCTTGCCGAATTTTTATCTTCTTTAGATAATATCGAGCGCATTGATATCCTGCCCTTCCACAAAATGGGCGAATTTAAGTGGGAGCAGATTGGAAAAAATTATGAACTCGCTGATGTCTCTGAGCCAACATCCGAAGCATTAAAGGAAGCCCAAGAAATTTTCAGAAAATATACCCTTCCTATTAAATAGAACCAGTATCCTTCTCTCACAGTGCCTTGGATACTGGTTTTTATATTGCTTCCTCTCTTATAAAAAAATGCACTTATTAAATATCATTCTTGATACTCAATAAATGCATTAACTGCTCTAACGATAAAATACTTTTTGCTGATATAAATTTAACTATTAAACATCCATGGCACGGTCTTCTTTATCTTTAAATATACGGCTCCAAAAGGACGACTTATGCTTAACATTCTCTGATGACTGAAGTGCCATTTCTTTTCTGATTCTTTGCACTTCACGCATTGTTTCATCTAACTTTCTATAATATTCTTCACTTTTTTCATTTTGTTTTTCTTCAAGCTGAGATATTTTCTGATTAACAGCAAGATTAACTTCTTCCTTAATGCCTTCTTTCATTTCTATTTTAGATTGTTCATTGTATTCTGAAAGGGCCTGTTTAAACATATCTTTCATCATAACTGAAAATTGTTTAACCTTATCATGATCCTCATCAGTAATATCAAATGCTGTTATATTGTTTTTTTTAAGCGGCGTTACAGTTGCCATTTGAATACTGCTCAGCTGTTCGTATGTTTCTTTTGCTTCTTGATTAGAATCATGTACAATTCCTTCAATAGCCTTAAGCTGAAGCCCCTGCTCACGCATATCTTGAATTTGCTTAAACATTTCTACATTTTCCATGGTATATACCCTATGGCCTTTTGCATTTCTCTTAATATGAAGATTTAATTCCTTTTCATAAAATCGGAGTACATAGGGCTCTGTATCTAACATATCCGATACATCTTTGACTGTCAGATAATCTCCTTCGCGTAACATATCCTCACCTCATCATTCGTACCTGTTTTAAGGTAATTATACCATATTTTTACAATAGTTCAATATTTTTTAATTTTTTAATTACAAATAAAGCTAATAAAATCCTGCAACATGTTTCTTAGATTTCACGGGCCTCATGATTCTCTGCATTTTTCTTAGGTACACTCCATCATTTAACGTTAACTTCCATGCATTTTTTATCACATTATAGATTCTCACCATTATTTTTGCTTTCCTGAACCGCCACTTCCTGCACAACTTTATTTAAAGCATTAATAAGTGCAATGGCACTGGCTCTTATAATATCTTTTTCTATTGCCTTTCCCTCAAAAAGATTATCTTCATACATAACCTGAATGCTTACCTTTCCCAGTCCTTCTTTCCCTCTAGAAATATTATGAATACGGTATTCAAGTAAAGAAACTGGGAGGTCTGCTGCTTCCAAAATAGCCGAATAAAGTGCATCAATTGCTCCATATCCTTCTTTTGTTTTGCAGCTTATAGTCTCGCCTTTTTTGATTTTTACCATCGCTGTTGGAATTTTGGTATTATAGATAACTTCAAAATCTATAAGTTCCCATAAATCTATGGCTTTTTCTCTTTGTACTCCGTTGTTAGTGTATTTGCTCATCAGCATCATGATATCGTAGTCATAAACTTCTTTTTTTTGGTCAGCCATTTCTAAAAAGTCTGTATAAACAGTTTCTTTTTGTTTTTCTTCAATCTTGTAACCTAATTTTTGCGTAACATGTATAAATGCGTGGCGACCTGATCTCGCTGTGAGTACCAATTCCATAGGCGGTGCACCAACAGTTTCTGGCTCAATGACCTCATAAACTTCTTTGGATTTTAAGAGCCCATCTTGATGAATGCCCGACGAGTGGGCAAAGGCATTTTCTCCTGTAATTGCTTTATTGACCTGCACATCAATGCCCATAATGGCACTAACTACCTTGGATGTTGTATAGATTTCATTTGTTTTAACGCCGGTATATCCCCTATAGTAATCCGCATGCAATTGAATCCCCATAACCACTTCTTCTAAAGAGGTATTGCCTGCTCTTTCACCTATTCCGTTAATCGTACACTCTACCTTGTCGGCACCATTTCTTACCGCAGCTAAAGTATTAGCTGTAGCAAGACCTGTATCATTATGGCAGTGTACACTTAGTAGAACGTTTGGGTTCAAATTCTTTAGTCTTTCATTAATACGGAAAATAAGATGCCCAAACTCTTCTGGAACAGCAAACCCTACAGTATCTGGAATATTAATGATCGTTGCTCCCGCTTTTACAACAGCTTCTATTGTCTGCCACATATATTCAAAGCTTGATCTGCTTGCGTCTTCCAAAGAATACTGAACATTTGGCATAAGTCCTTTGGCATATTTAACTGCGTCTACGCCCATAGCTAAAACCTGTTCTGGCGCTTTGTTGAATTTCTTCTGAATATGAACACCTGAGGAGCCAAGCACGATATGAATCATTGGGGACTGGGCTTCCTTCAGACTTTCATAAATAGAATCTATATCCCCTCTGACGGCTCTCCCTAGTGCTGTTACAGTAATATCTCTGCCTATTATCTTACTGATAGCCCTGACTGCTTCAAAGTCGCCTTTTGAAGAAGATGGAAAGCCTACTTCCATCATATCTACCTGGAGTCTGATGAGCTGACGTGCCACCTCCATCTTCTCTCCTAGGTTTAATTTTGCTCCAGGTACTTGTTCCCCATCTCTTAATGTGGTGTCTAAAACATAAATCTTTCTTTTGTTGTCTTTTACATCGTTCATACAGTCACTCCCTTTCAATTTTTAAATGAAATATAAAAAACCCCTTCATCTCCTTAAATTAAAGAGACGAAAGGGAATTTTCGCGGTACCACTCTTTTTCACTCCATAGCGAAGTGCGCTTTTTCGATACTGATAAATAGGATAAGTGCTTTAGAAATAAAAAAACTCCTATCTCCAAAGAGACAGAAGTACATTCTGCTAAACCACTCTTGTATGCCATCATTGACTCTTGATACAGGTACCCATATTCACCGATATCTAGCCATAGTAACGGTTGGCATCCGTCTAGGCCTACTTATTTCAGCCAGCAACTCCAAGGCGAGTTCATTATCTTCTAAATCCTGCTTCACACCATCCAGCAGGTCTCTGACATTTATAGGATAACTACTATTCCTTTTCTTAGTCTTTAAATTGTATATTTGATTGATTAATGAGTTTGATTATAGCGCAGGATTTTCTACTTGTAAATAGTTTTTTGAAAATTATTTTATATTCCTAGTATTTCATCTTTCCAATTCCACCACTTGAGTTTTTCTGGCTCATGATCCTTATTTTCAGCATAATACACTGCAAGCCTGAATACATAAAGCTGGCACCTATCAATATGACAGCCTTTCATATGCATTTCCCGTTCATACATTTCTTCAGGACTTTCCCCTTTTAATGAATCAATAGTTGTATAGCCAAGACTGATTAACGATTGTTCTGTAGCTGCCCCTACTCCTGGAATTTTCCTAAACTCTGTTTTCATTGATTCTCACCTTCCTTATTCTCTTATATTATTTATCTTTTTTTAAGCAATATTATCCTGCTAATATTTATCTTTAAAGTTAATATACTTTATATAAAGTAATTATTTTTTTATTATATAACTATTTTATCGGCTTGAAAATCAAAACTTGAGTACTAGCACATTTATTTATTCATTCGATTATAATTTTTTTATACTAACCCTCATTTAAACAAGTAAAATTCTTATAAGCAAAAAAAGATATCCGGAGGCTTTCCTTTCAGATATCTTTTTTTGTACTGACTAACTGATAGTATTTTTAGGACATATTTCTCTTATACCATATGTTCATACTTTCAATACCACCAGCAATTTGTGTATTGTTATATAAGGTTCCTCCATAGAGATATCCCATACTTCTAAAAACAGCATTCATTGCATATGAACTTGCACGTGCTATTGTATAAAAGGTTTTCATTTGATCTCTATACATAACTTCTTCCATGTTATAAAGAAGGTGTTTAGCCAGCTTGTGTCCTCTTGCTTTTGGCAAAATGGCAAAGTCTGTCATTTCAACATTCAGTTCTTTTTTATTGATTTCACAAGAAGATAGTCCTATAAGTTCTCCCCTATATTCTACTCCAAAATATTTAACATGAGTATTCATAGTTTCCTGAATATAGTTAGAGTCAAAAATAGGAAAAGGATAAGTTTCAAAAACTTTTTGATAAACTTTGGCCATATTTGGAGCATCTTCTTGATTCATTACCCTTATCGTAAACTCTTTTGAGAGCAGGGATATGATTTGTATTTTTTTATTCTGCGCTGCCTTTAGTACATCATCGATCATTAATTGATCTTGTATTATTAACCTGTCTGTATCTAAATATTTACTTAAAAAATAGCACGTTTCCTCGCCTTGATAATATCCTGGTATTCTTCCTTCCTCTTTAAACCCATTTTGTAAGAACATCCAAACCGCACTTTTAGGTAATTTTGTAATGATTTTAGAATATCCTCTGTTGCGTGCCAGTAAGTCCACGCAATTAATCATACGCTCTTCATCTTTTTCATCATAATGCATTAAATAGATCCTATTACTGTATTTACCATGATGAATAATTGAATTTCCTAACTTTTCTACTTGATCCCACATTTTTATCACCTACTCTGCTGGTTTTAATGTAATGGTTTCGTCATAATCACATAGTAGCTTCTCAATACCAATAACTTGATTATTATCCCGTTTATCTAATTTAAGGTGCAAGTTGCATCGGTCACACTTTAAATCGCACTTAGTGTGCTCATAATTACAGGGCTCCTCATAAGTTGTGATAACCCCCTCGTAGTTCCTCAAAATAACCTTATTAGTGGACCAAGAGATAAGATAGTTTGGCATCACTGGAATCTTGCCTCCCCCTCCTGGTGCATCAATTACGTACGTAGGAATAGCAAATCCACTGGTATGTCCTCTTAAGCTCTCCATAATCTCAATGCCTTTACCAATACATGTTCTAAAGTGTTCAAGCCCTTCAGATAAATCACACTGATAAATATAGTACGGTCTAATACGAAACTGAACAAGTTTTTGTACTAACTTTTTCATAATTCTTGGACAGTCGTTGACATCAGCTAATAAAACAGATTGATTGCCTACTGGAATTCCTGCCCGCACCAATCGTTGAATTGCCGTTTTTGCTTCAGTTGTCAATTCTTTTGGATGGTTAAAATGCGTATTGATCCATAAATTATCGTATTTGCTTAGTTTTTCAGCTAGCTCCTTTGTAATACGAAAAGGAAGTACGACAGGCGTTCTAGTCCCGATTCTCATAACTTCTACATGTTGAATTTCACTGATTTGATCTAAGATATCTATTAATCTTTCGTCAGGCAGCATAAAGGGATCTCCTCCAGATAATAGTATATCTCTCACTTCTTTATGCTGCTTGATATATTTTATCCCTTCCTGGACTGCATCATAAGAAGGCATAAAATCTTTATCCCCAACTTTACGTTTTCGTGTACAGTGTCTACAATACATAGCACAAGAGTTACTAACATGGAATAATACTCTGTCTGGATAGCGATGAGTAATACCAGGAGCCGGACTATCATGTTCTTCTGCTAGTGGGTCTACCATATCTGCCGGTGATATTTCCAGTTCCCTAACATCTGGAAAAGCCTGTTTAAATACAGGATCATTTTCATAATCCCCAGAATCAACTAAAGAAAGATAGTAGGGTGTAATAGTCATTGGAAACTTATCTAATGTTAACTGCAGTATCTTCTTCTTTTTTTCATCAAAAGTTATATTTAATATTTGTTCGATTTCCTCGACAGTTTTTATCGTATTGGCAAGCTGCCATCTCCAATCCTCCCAGTAATGATACCCCGCGGTGTTCTTATTTTGTCGTCCTTCCCTAAAATACAGCAGTTCCATAGTTTTTAACATAATATTCCTCCTTAAAGTAGTACTTGCTTATGATATTAAAAGGTATCGTATGGCTAAAAAAAAGCACTCTAACTCTATTTGCATAGAGTTAGAGTGCTTAAACTTCGCATACTGCTCGTTTTATACCACTAAAACATAGTATAGTTCATGACCGTTTGATCCTAAACAAGCCCCAGTTCTAAAATTAATTTTTCAAAATAGTTTTCGCTCTTATGAAAGCCTTACTTAACTCCACATCTCCAAGATACGTAGCTAAGCTCGAAATTCAGCTAATCACCATTTCTACTTCATTATTTTATATACTTGGAATAAATCTAATACCTATTATAGTATACTTTTGACATTTTGTCAAACTTTACCATTTACCTATCTTTTAATACTTTAAATACTTATTTATTTCTTTTAGGCGATAGGATAAAATATTTCCATCTCACAGTAATTCTTATCACAATCCTTTAAATTAACCCGCTCAAAATGAAAATCATACTTAGGAGTTAACGTTGCATCTGAAAACCATTTGTTGGTAATATATTGATAAATAGATAAAATCTTTTCATAATCAAGTTCAAAAGCGCTGTGAAAGCCTATATATTTAAAAACAGCATACTGATGTGAATGAATTGTATAATATCTTATACCTTCTAGTACCTCTGATTCTTCGTGAACTTCTGTCCCTGTAATATAGTAATTGTATACTTCGCTGTCTTCAGAATACTTTACAAGGCCAATGTAAAGGTCTTTATCTATCACTCCTGGAATCCTCTGCATGTGATGATGATAAAAATCTATAGCCAACTGACTGGCTAAGGCCTCCTTTAAATTAACCGTATGATAGATCTTATTTTCTATACCTGCCACCCAAAACCTTGGCTTGATCTTAAACTGGGGCTGAATAATAATGGCTTCATTAAATGGATGTAAGGTATCAGGATTTAATTTCGGTGTAATGGTAAGTTCATGTTTATTTCTTCGATAGTCTGAAGGGCTTATCCCAAAATGCTGTTTAAAAGCTCTGCTATATCCCTGCTCATATCTAAAGCCATATTCTAGTGCAATGTCTATTACTTTATATTCTGTCCTTAAAAGATCCTGCAGACTGCATGTCAATCTCCGGCCTTTAACATACTGTATCAATGATTTTGAGGTCAATCCCTTAAAAACTCTATCCAAATGAAATTTTGATACCCCCACTTCTTTTGAAAGCGTATTTAAAGAAACATCTTGTTTAATAGACGCTTCTATATAATTGATAATTTGAGTAATAATTTCTTTATAGTTTGTCTGCATAAATCCCCCAAACAAATATTCTTAGCAAGAATTAGTAAGTAAACACTTATTAGAACTATAATTGACCTAAATATTCTCCATAGCCTTCTTCCAGCATTTTATCTTTGGGAATAAATCTGAGAGCTGCTGAGTTAATACAGTATCTTAGCCCCCCTGCCTCCTCTGGTCCATCCTTAAATACATGTCCCAGATGGGAATTAGCATAAGTGCTTCTTACTTCTGTACGAACCATACCATGGGTTAAGTCTTCTTTTTCTCTTATATTGGATTTTGCAATAGAGCTCGAAAAGGCTGGCCAGCCACATCCAGAGTCGAATTTATGTCTAGAAGAGAAGAGCGCCCTTCCGCTTACTATGTCAACATATATTCCTTCTTCAAAATGATCATAATATGCATTGTTATAAGGCAGCTCTGTTCCGTTTTCCTGTGTTACCTTGTAAGCTATATCTGTCAGCTGCTTTTTGAGTTCTTCTTGACTATAAGGCGTTGTGTGCCAGTACTTATCGATAAAACCTTCTCTGCCAGACCCCTTATAATAAAGGTTATATCTAAAGGGATTATTCTTATAATAATCTTGATGATAAGATTCAGCTGAATAAAATTTTACTGCTGGAATAATAGCTGTAGCTATAGGTTTATTGAACCTTCCGCTTCGTTCAAGTTCCTCTTTATAGTTTTCTGCTATCTGCCTCTGCACTTCGTCATGATAAAAAACAGCTGTTTTGTAGCTTTCTCCCCTGTCATGAAACTGGCCTCCCGCATCAGTTGGATCAATGCTTTTAAAAAAAGCCTCCACCAGTTCTAAATAATCTAATTTTTCTGCGTCATAAGTGACTTGTACCGCTTCATAATGTCCTGTTGTGTGGGTACAAACCTCTTCATAGGTTGGATCCTCCTTATGCCCTCCTGTATAACCTGCTACAACACTTTTGACCCCTTCAAACTGATCAAAAGGCTTAACCATACACCAAAAGCATCCTCCTGCAAAAGTTGCTTGTTCTATTTTTTCCATATTATCACCTCCCCCTTATTTTTTCCCTAAAGCCTAAAGATATTACAAAGCTTAAAGCCTTTTTTATAATATGCAATATAGAAAAACAATTATAAAACCTAACTTATTCAGCTACTTAGAGGTGTTTCTCCAAATGATTTCACAGTAACTAGCTTTGTGGTTAAGTTAAACTTTAAACTGTGAAATCTATAGAATCTTCAAGTTTCTTATATTCCGTAATATCACGAATGGTTGCAACCAGCGTTTTTGTTTCACTGCTTATCAAAGTAAGTCTAGCTTCAAACCATCTTGTTCCTTTTGGTGTAACCACCTCGTATTCAGCGGTTTGGGCTCCTCTTGTCTCAATAACCATTTTGATCTTTCTTCTAACTTGCTCTGTATAGCTGCTATCCATAATATCCCCAATTGAAGAAGCATCTCCTTTTAGAAAAAGCTCTGCCAGATTATCATGATCATTAGCCCATATATTTAAAAACCTGCCCTCTTCATCCAGTTCGATGATAATATCATCTATTGAATTGATAAGTGCTTGCAGATGCGCTTCTCTGCTTCTTAACTTATCCTGAACTATAAGCAGCCTTTTATTTGCATGTCCAAGTTCTGAACCCATACTCACCAGATGCTGCGCTGTATCTTGAAGTTCTTTTACATAGAAATGCGGTACCTCTTGAAAATAGTCCCCTTTACCTATTCTCTTAACCATCCCGTTGATTTTAAGCAGAACATTTGATATTTTTCCACCTGTTTTGTAAGCGTTAAAAGAAATAAATGACAAAAAGACAAAATAAAAAGCAGCTAAGCCTAAAAGCATAAATAGTCCTATATTAAATAACGTTTTTCTCATACCCTCTACTTCTGCATAAACGTTTTCTTTCGGAACAAGCACTAAGAGCTTCCATTCAGTATCTTTAGCAGTAGCCCATGATACTAATTGTTCCTGCTCTCCTAAACTAATACTTGAAAATCCTGTTTCGTTTTTTAATACTTTTTGACTAAAGTCTGTCAGCTGAAGTTTTGTATAAAGGTTAAACTCACTCGGCTTGAAGGTATCTTCCAGAATAGCTTGCTCATAATGATGATGGGTGAGCTCATCGAGCCCCCAGTCTTCTTCTCGCTTATGGGGCAATGCTAAAATAGTCCCATCTTTTCCAATAAGCATGCCATACCCCTGCCACGGAATTTCCATCTTAAGTACGCGGCTTATAATCGTACTAACCGTAATATCTATGCCAACAACCCCTTCAAGAAAATCTCCCCGATAAACAGGCATAATAGCAGATGCCATCCATCCGTGCCCCGCTGGATCTAAATAAGCCTCTGTCCATTTAACTTTCTTGTCAGGATTATGTATAAGGTCTGCTTCATAATAAAAATTAAATTTGGTAATGTCTATTAAAGGCGTATACTGTGAAATGACATCAAAGTAAGGATAAATAACATTTAGCGAATCAAAAGTATTGATATAGATAGACGCAGCCAAGGGCTCTGAATAAATAATATCTTTCATTAATTCCTGCTGTGAAAGCATCTGTGCTACTTTAAGTTTTTCTTTGTCACCAATTGGAACATTACCACTGTAAAATACAGCAGCCCCTCCATTTTTTCTATCATAAAAGCTATAATAAGTCCCTTCCTGCGAATATTTTAGGCGTATCCTATCTTCTTCTTCCATAGTGTTTGGCTCCTGCATAGCCTTTGCAGCCTGCTTTTGATATAACCTCGTCATACCAGCTACCCGTGACAGCTGCTCATCTATAAGCCTGGCTTCCTGCTGAGCTATTTTAACGACTTCCTGATGGACTGTCTCTTCTAAAAAACTTACGGCCTTTCCTTGTGCCCAATAATTCGAAAGAAAATAAATGCTTATAAAAGCAACTTCGACTATAATTAAAGGAACTAAGGCGGTTTTTAAGTAAGACCCCCAAATCCATCTAAATAACGTAACAGTCTTTTCACTTTTATTCTTTTTCATACGGATGTCCTCACTATATATATGTTGTCCTTAAGATAAAATGTATCTTTAGATTAAACTTCTGCTAATTAACGATACTCTTTTTTTACATTTTTCTACATAATCATTCATACTACTAATAATATATCATATATTACGCATCCATAAAACTTTTATCATTAAACTTTTAAAGAATAAAGCTTAACTTGTCCTTGTTTAATTTTAACCTTCTAAATAAAAATAACACATAAAACATAAACTACTATGCTTTATGTGTCACTATTCTTTTCATCCTAAACGAACATCTGACTGCTCTTTGGTCATTTTAAGTACTGCTTCCCATATCATATGTTCTGTTATCCTAACCTTACGAGGCTCACATAAGTATCTTACCGTCAGTAATATTTGATGGTCTTTCAACTCTGTGTAAATCATAGGGGTTAAGTTATTATAATAAATTAAATAATTTCGGCCAGCTTCATCAATCTGTGTTTTAGCTTCTTCTATCACTTCTTCAGTATATTCTTCAAGCAGCCCATAAATAAGCTGTTTTGCCAGTTCCCAGTTACTATCTTGGGCAATTGGAACAGTAACTTCATTCCATATGTATTTAAATCCTTTTTCGTAATTAGAAAGAGGATAATTAAAGACATACATATTGGGAATGTGCAGGATTCTTCCGGTGCTTTGCTCACCTGAAATACGTTTGCCTACTTCAAGCATACTAAATTGAAGAATCTTAACATCAATGACATCTCCTATCTGCCCTGCAACTTCTATACGATCCCCTATCTTAAATGGTGCTGCCCAAAATATGTAGAGTGCCCCTATCATATTTAAGATAATATCACGCATTGCAATGGCCATCCCGGCTGTGAAAAACCCAAGAAAAGATAATATCTCAGCTGAAGAATCATACCAAATAAAGCTAAGTACGATTAAAAATATAAAGTTAGAAATGATGCCAATCAGCTTTCTTGCTGCAAAGTGTTTAACAGCATCTTGTTCTTTTCTTCTAGTTATTTGAAACATAACTTTTTTAGTACCATAAACTATAAGAAATGCAAACAGGCTGTATAAAATATTTTTTAGAAGTTCTTTATTGCCAAGCAAGTTATCTATGATATTTTGAGGTACCACATTCACTCTATTTCCCTCCTCTATAAGCTGTCTTAACTATAACATGCCCCGCAATTAAACCGCAAATAAAATTTTATAACAGCATCTCTCCCTCATCCACTATCTGCTGCTCATTTGGTGAATACGTATGTTTCATCAGCAAAGCTACAAATAATACTAATCCAATTAGGCCAATACCGAAGCTTATGAGGCAAATTTCTAAAGTAATATTTTGTTTTACCACAACGGCTATAATAGTAGCTACAATATTATTGATCATATGCATGATAATTGGCGCCCATATCGACTTTACCCGATAATAAGCATAGCCAAGTATAATTCCAAAAAATGCAGCATAAATACCCTGAATAAGGTTCAAATGAAAGATCCCAAAAAATATTGCCTGAATAATAATGGCTGACTTAGCCGAAAAATTTTTATGAAGTGTCTCATAAATTACGCCTCTAAATAAGACTTCCTCGCTTATAGGAACAATAATTCCAGTGGCTAATAGAGCTAAGAAAATGTTTTGAGATAAAAGTTCTTGTGAGAATTCTGCAAGCGCCTTTAATGACTCACTGAATAACCCTAGTATAGAAGCCGCATTCACAGCAGCCCCATTAATACACCAAACTGCAATTCCAAGGCCTACTGCTATAGCGGCATGTCTAAACTGAATCGACTTAAAGTGAACTTCCTCCATCAGCTTTTTTCGCTGTCCTAAATAAACCATCCAAAATAAAAATATAGTACCTATTGATGAAGCAATCAATATATAAGGCATCAGCAGCGTAATACTACTGGTTATGTCTCTACTTAGCCCTGCCTTTGTAAATACACCCCAAAAAACTATTCCTACTCCAAAAATAACTCCTACCCCCATATGAACCGCTCCAGCAAGCAGCATATAGGCAATAGCCTGTAAAAAACTTTTCACCTTATTTTTCATTATTATACCTCCTTCTAACACATTATAGCATAATTTAATAATATTCATAATATTTTAATTAATTCCTAATGAATTTCACTGTGTGAAAAATTCTCTTCTAGAACTTCATCATTATTGCAAAAATTCATCTATCCTGCAAGGTGTAACTTTTTATCTCAAAACTAAAGATAGGGATAAGCTGCAGCAGGTGCACCTTATCCCTATCTTTAGTTCTATTTAGCAAAGCGGAATTTTAACTTCTACTTTAAATAAATCTCCATCAATGTAAATATTAAATATCCCATTTTGCAGTTTAGTCAAACTTTCGGCGATAGCAAGTCCTAGCCCCGACCCTTCAGTGCTTCTGGATTTATCTCCCCTAACGAACCTTTTCGTAAGCTCACTGACACTCACATTAAGGTGTTCTTTGGAAATATTTTTAATAACAAACACACCATATCCATTTTCTCTTTCTATATCAATATATACCCTAGTTTGAGACATTGCATATTTTCTGACATTAGAAAGCAGGTTTTCAAATATACGGTACATATGTCTGCCATCAGCTAAAATATGAATCTCCTCAACTTTACTCATGACAATCGTTAGCTCACTCTCCTCCAGCCGGTCAGTATATTCTCCTACCGCCTGCTTTACAAGCTGATGGAGTTCTACTGGAGCAAGATTTGCCTTAACGTTTCCTGTTACTGCCTTAGAAGCTTCTACTAGGTCTTCAACTAATTGTTTCAGCCTGTTACTACGTTCATCAAGGATTTGAATATATTCTTTTGCATTACTATTATCTATAGGCTCTTCTTTAAGCAAATCAACATAACTGATGATAGATGTGAGCGGCGTTTTCAAATCATGGGAAACATTGGTAATAAGCTCTGTTTTCAAACGTTCGCTTTTAAGTGAATCTTCTACCGATCGTTCCATCCCTTCTCCAATATGATTGATTGTATCAGCCATTTCGTTCATAACAGGCAAAGCATATTGAAGCTTAATTCTTGATCTTAGATTGCCCTGCAGAATCTGCCTGCTTCCTCTTAAAAGTGCAAGGTAATCCAGTACCACCTTTAGTAAAAGAAGTGCAGCAGCTATATTAAAGCCCAGCGTAAAAATCATTCCTGGTATTAAAATAATCCTCACATAACGAAATACCACCATGATAAAAAGAAGCATCATATTGGTAAAGCAATATGCTCCTACTACCAGAACGGCTGCAACAGGAAGTGCTTTTTCTTTAGCTAAATTAATAAATAACCATCTTGCCACCCGTATCACAGCAATATGCCGGCTTAAAGTATGATTTTTAATATGTTTAATGATGCTGCTTGCAAAAACTAAAGTTATACATACCCCTATACTGATCATCCCGAATAAAACGGCTGTTTCAAAGCCATAAGTCAGATCAAGAGTATAAGGCATCCAGCCCATGCCTAGAAAATAGCTGATTCCTCTAACACTTACTATGAGCCAGATAAACATACATACAGCATAACCTATAAACTGTAGCTCAAAGGGTATTTTATCCAGTACTCCGATGATTACAGGTTCATCTTTTCCTTTTTGACCAATGACCCGTGTCCAATAAAAGAGGAGAATAAGTGCAGCGACAACACTGATGCTTCCAAATAGATAGACATGATCTTTGATGGCTATCCCCCTTTCAAATTCCTGTTTATCATAGTAAAACCAGTCACCCTCCTGAACATTATCACTGATTGCAACATAGACTTCAAAGTTTTCCTCTCCTTCGAAAGGTTCCCCTTTATAATAGCTTTGGATATAACCCAAATAAATGTTACCATAGCCATCATACTGTGCCATATGGTTTTTAAGTATACTGCTGCCATTTCCAAATAAAAACCCAGGTCTTTTCATCAGTTCATTAATAAGTTCTTTTTCATTGCCATTATGATAGTCCTTTATATTAGTGACTACTCGTCCTGTTTCTAGATTAACAGCCAGGTATTCTATGTTGACGTTATCTTTTATAAGTTCTTTTTCAATGTTTTTAAAATATGTCTGTCTGTCCTTTAGGATCATTGCAATGGCTTCATCATCATTTTGAATAGTATCATTAAGTCTTTTATAGCTTTCAATTTGTTCTTTAGTAACACTGCTCGCATTAAATATTGCGCCGTCTTCATAACGCACAATCCAGTCCCGTACAAAACCAGCCTTATAGGTCATTCTATCTATAAAACTATAGGTTTCATACCAGCTTTTTTCTCTCGGTATACCCATTGCCCCTATTAAACTTTGAGCCATTAAAAAAGCTGATATACAAAACAATAAGATTGCTGCTAATTTTGCCGCTGCCGAGTAACTAAATCTTTTCAACAAGGTAACCACTACCCCACACCACCTTTATATATTTTGGTTCTTTGGGATTAATCTCGATCTTTTCTCTAAGTCTTCTAATATGTACCGCCACTGTATTTTCCGGTGCATGGGCTACATCCTGCCATACATTTTCATAAATCTGATTGATGGATAAAATCATACCCATATTCCGCATAAGATACACGAGGATCTTATATTCTGTTGGCGTAAGCTTAATAACTTCTCCATCCACGCAGACCCGGCCGGTTTCTGTATCTGCCGTTAATCCTCCAGTTACTAAAACCTGCTTTTCCACCTGCATACATCCAAGAGTCGTATACCTTCTTAGCTGCGATTTCACTCTTGCTAAAAGCTCAAAGGAATTAAAAGGCTTCGTCATATAGTCATCTGCTCCAAAATTGAGCCCTGCAATTTTATCCGTATCTTCACTTTTAGCGGAAAGAATAATAATTGGAATGTTTCTCTCCTGCCTGATACGAAGTGTAGTTGACAGGCCATCCAGCTTAGGCATCATGACATCTAATAAAATAAGATGAACTTCTTCCGTTTCTAGAATATCTAATGCCTCTAAGCCATTATAAGACTTAAGTATACGATAGCCTTCCTTTTGCAGATGAAGTGCTAAAGAATTAACAATAAGCTTATCATCATCACATACCAATACAGTATAGGTCATACATTTTCCTCCATATTACATATTACTTATTAAACTTATTATACACGAGATTAATCTTTTAGATACTTTCATTTTACAACATGACTCTTACAAAATATTTAATAAATTTCTTACAATTTCTTAAGAAATAACATAATCATTATTTTCCATTTTCTTTTGCCTATGAATCGTTCCAAAATGACACATACTACTTTTAAAATAATTGATTCACCGCAAGCTGAATCGTAAGATAAGGAGAATAATCTATGCCAGCTGGAGCCGATAAAAAATCTTTAGTTGAAAAATATATGGCCTCTTCCAATGAGTTTTTAAATGAATCTATGACAAAATTTCTTCGTATCATCTTTTCAAGACTCGAAAGAGAAGTCACTCTTGCTAGTATTGTTGACCCAGAAAATTTAAAATCTGTTGAGCTTAAAAACTTTATTTTGAGCATCGCTCGTTTAAATGATTACATTTTAACTGAAATCTATGATAAAGATGAAAATCCTGATGCGGAAGTTTTTTTTCATGCTGATAAATTGCCTGTTGTCAGTTTGATTGATGATGAAAATTATTATATGGGTGTTAAATTTCATGCCGTTCCTACTGGTGATGCTCTCATTGCTTTCTCTTTAGCTATCTATAATCTTGGAGGTCCTAAAGAAGACTTTGATGATATGCTTGCTCAAAAAATTCTTAGCATCGATAAGCCTATTGATATCAAAATATACGTTTCTCTTGCTGAGCAAAATTTTGCTGACATAGTCACAGCTACTCAGCAGTTAGCACTGATTAATCCTAATCTCCAAGTAGAAATGATAGATGTAGATTTATTTCCTGATCTAAAAAAACAATATAACCTAAAAACCTTACCCGCTCTCATCATTAATGATGAAAACATAAGCCCACTGCCAAAAGCACTAGAAGAAATCATTAACCTATTATTATAAATAAAGAAACAAGCTTATATTTTTTAAAGTAACCTAATGACTATAAAAGGAGAAATTGAAATGACAAATTTAATTGGAAAAAAAGTAAGTGAATTCAAAGCACAAGCTTATCATGAAGGGGCCTTTAGAGAAATTACGAATGAGTCTTTAAGAGGACATTGGTCGGTATTTTTCTTCTACCCCGCAGATTTTACTTTTGTATGTCCAACTGAACTCGATGATTTAGCATCTAGCTACGCTGATTTTAAATCTATTGGGTGTGAAATCTATTCCGTGTCTACGGATACCCATTTTGTGCATAAAGCATGGGCTGATGCTTCCGATACGATTAAAAAAATAGCTTTTCCAATGGTAGCTGATCCAACGGGAAAACTATCGAGAGACTTTGGTGTAATGATTGAAGAAGAAGGGCTTGCGCTAAGAGGAACCTTTATTGTAAATCCTGAAGGTGAAATAAAAGCCTACGAAATTCATGATTTAGGAATAGGTAGAAATGCTGAAGAGCTGCTTCGAAAAGTTCAAGCTGCTCAATTTGTAGCAGCTCATGGTGATCAGGTATGCCCAGCCAGATGGAAACCTGGGGCTGAAACATTATCCCCAAGCCTTGACTTAGTAGGCAAATTGTAACGGTATTTTTTGTTTCATCTTCTTTCTATTGATGCTTTTTATGAATACTTTTACTTGTTTTAAGTACTACTCCCTGTAGCGTTCAGCAGATTATATATAAATTACTCTATAGTGTTTCTAAAAAGATCAAAGACAGTATAGCCCTCATCTTCTGGTCTATACTGTCTTTGATCTTTTTCTCTTTCCATTTCTAAAACTTTATATTGGCATTCACTTTTCTGCAATGCACAGTTGCGGCGCTAATGTCGTTTCTGCCCATTCCTTATACGTTTTATATTGGCTGCTAAGATCCGCCTTAGCCATAAGATCTCTCCAATCCCCACTATTAAGGTTAATGGATTTTCTGAGATTATCTAATTCCTCATTGGATGTTTTAATCGTTTCCCATTGTATTTGCTCTATTTGCGTAGGCGTTAAGGTGTCGGAGTTTAATAGATCACTTGCGTATTCTTTTCTGATAATCTGCGTGCATGTTAAAGTAATCGTTTCTAGAAAAGTTCTTTCTATAATCTTTAAAGATTCTTCTGTTATATTAAGCATAACCATTCTCCTACTTGTTTATAAATAGCTCTACGCCTTATTTTATTTATACCATTATATTAATGAATTGCATTAAGTATACCATAACTTTTCTACAAAAACTAACTTCTTTTATTTTATATCGTGTCATTTAGCCACTATTATTTAAATTTCTACTTAAATCATTAATTTAATACCTTTCTATCCTCTTAATTTAAATTGTGATATCATAAAATAAATAACAATTGAAATTTTTCAGTTAGATGACCTTCGTTTTGCTTTAGGTATTCCAGGTGAAACAGCATTACAAAAGCTTGGGATGGCAAATCCTTCTGAATCCAATCATAAATGGAATGCTTATTTTAAAGCCTACTCTCATACTGTAAAAGTATTCGACGGTCTGAAAGAAACCTTATCCGTTCTGAATGAACAAAGTATATTAACAGGAATTGTTACATCAAGAACTAAAGAAGAGTTTGCAAACGACTTTTCTCCTTTTGGCCTCGATCATTATTTTAAACATGTGATCTGCGCCGATGATACTCTACGACATAAACCCTATCCTGATCCTATTTTGAAATTCATCGAAATTACGAAAACTGATCCCTCAGAAATGCTTTATATTGGAGATACAAATTATGATATGGACTGTGCGTTAGGTGCAAATGTTGATTTTGCCTTGGCCCTTTGGGGTGCTGGCTCTCTTAAAGGCATGTCACCCCACTATGTCTTCGAAACACCGCTTCAGATTTTAGAATATGTGAAATAGAAAAAGAGATGAACAAAAGCTGCACTCAGCCTTTTGGTTCATCTCTTTTTCATTAGGTTTATTTTCTAAAGCTCTTCCTCATAAAAAGCACCGTACTGTCTGAATCTTTCATATCTGTCTTCAACGAGAGTGTGTACATCTTTTTGCGTAAGTTCATTCAGCTGACTTACAATGTACTCTTTTAGTGCGTTAGCTGCTTGGAGTGGTTCTTTATGGGCTCCTCCTACCGGCTCTTCTACAATGTCATCAATAATACCGTATTCCAATAGGTCTCGGGCAGTAATTTTCATAATACCTGCTGCTTCTTTGGCTCTGTTGCTGTCTTTCCAAAGAATACTTGCAAATCCTTCTGGTGATAAAATAGAATACGTTGTATTGGCCTGCATAAAGACTCTGTCAGCTACCCCGAGCGCAAGAGCTCCTCCGCTGCCGCCTTCTCCTATAATCCCTGATACAATAGGTACCTTCAACCTTGCCATTTCAAGAAGATTTCTAGCTATAGCTTCTCCCTGTCCTCTTTCTTCTGCCCCAATGCCGCAGTATGCCCCTGGCGTATCAATGAGACATACAACTGGCCTGCTAAACTTCTCTGCCTGTTTCATAAGGCGAAGTGCTTTTCTATATCCTTCGGGATGAGGCATGCCGAAATTACGCTCGATATTTTCTTTTGCAGTATTCCCTTTGTTTTGCACAATAATGGTTACTGTATGCCCATCAATCTTACCAATGCCGCCTATAATAGCCTTATCATCCTTAAAGGCGCGATCTCCATGAAGCTCTACAAAGTCAGTAACAATACTATTAATATAAAACTGCGCTCTTGGTCTTTCTATTTTCCTTGCAATTTTAACCTTATCCCATGGGTCATATAAAGTCCCTGCTTTTTTCTCAAGCTTATACACAACAGCCTTCAGTCTTGTAATTTCATTAGCGATTTCAGGTGTTTCATTAAGCTGGCTGAGCTGGTTGATAGCTTCACCAAGAGCATCTATTCTTTCTCTGATGTCTTCCATTTATTTTCCCTCCTTTTGGTGGAGTTTTAATAAACAGGCTAAAGTCTCCCGCATATCTGGCCTTTTAACAATAGCATCAATCATACCATGATCAAGTAAAAATTCAGCGCGCTGAAAACCTTCCGGCAGTTTTTGTTTGATAGTCTGTTCAATAACCCTAGGTCCAGCAAATCCGATAAGTGCTCCTGGTTCAGCTAAAATAATATCCCCTAGCATAGCAAAGCTTGCTGTCACCCCGCCGGTTGTTGGATCAGTAAGCACACTGATATACAGCAGGCCGTTTTCATCATGTCTTGCCAGTGCAGCACTGGTTTTAGCCATTTGCATCAGTGAAAAGATTCCTTCTTGCATTCTTGCTCCGCCAGAAGCCGTAAATATAATAACTGGAAGCTTTTTGCTCGTTGCGTATTCAATGGCTCTTGTGAGCTTTTCTCCAACTACAGATCCCATGCTTCCCATCATAAATCTTGAATCCATAACGCCAATAACTGTTTCTTGTCCGTCAATAAGCGCAGTTCCGGTAATAACAGCTTCTTTTTGGTCTGTTTTATCAATATAGTTAACAAGTTTCTTCTCATAATCCGGAAAATCCAGTGGATTAACACTCATCATTTCTTTATCAAGTTCATTAAAAGATCCTTTGTCTACTATTGCAAAAATCCTTGCTCTTGGCGAAAGTGGATAATAGTAAGAACAATGAGGACACACGCCTAATTGTGCTTTTAAATCTACTTTATAAATACTCTTTTTACATTTTGGACATTGGAGATACATTCCTTCTGGAATTCCTGCCTTTTTAGCCGCAGGATTTGTGGTAGCATATTTTTTTGCTCCCTTAATCAGATCATTCAGCATCTATACCCACTCCCTGCTCTAATATTGCATCTAGGTTACGCTCGATGTAAGAAGTATCAAAATTGCCTTCTCTGAATGCCTTGGTGTTAAGCAACTGATATTGGAAATAAATATTCGTATCAAGGCCTTCTATTACTAACTCACCTAAGGCTCTTTCCATAATACTTATAGCTTCCTCTCTCGTATCCCCATAAGCAATGACTTTTGCAAGCATCGAATCATATGTTGGAGGAACTTTATAGCCTTGGTATAATCCTGTTTCTATTCTAACGCCCCGGCCTCCTGGAAGATGAAGCTTTGTCACTGTTCCAGCACAAGGTCTAAAATTTTTGTGAGGGTTTTCCGCATTAATACGGCATTCAATGGCATGACCATTAAATTTAATACTTTCTTTTGTAAGACTCAGCTTCTTGCCTGATGCAATTTTAAGCTGTTCTTTTATAAGGTCTACACCTGTTATCATTTCTGTAATAGGATGTTCAACTTGAATACGGGTATTCATCTCAATAAAATAGAAATTCCCATCTTTGTCCACAATGAACTCTATTGTTCCTGCATTTTCATAGTCAACTGCCTTTGCTGCCTTAATTGCCGCTTCACCCATACGTTTTCTTAGATCCTCAGTTATAAAAGGCGAAGGCGCTTCTTCTATAACTTTTTGATGTCTTCTTTGAAGAGAACAGTCCCTTTCTCCCAAATGAATGACGTTGCCAAAAGCATCTCCTAATATTTGAAATTCTATATGCCTTGGGTTTTGTACATACTTTTCCATATACATACTACCGTCGCCAAAGGCGCTTTTTGCTTCACTGCTTGCTGATAGGAAGGCTTTTTCAAGTTCACTTTCTTCCCATACGATACGCATGCCTCGGCCGCCTCCTCCTGCTGATGCTTTAAGCATAACAGGATAACCTATTTGACATGCGGTTAACTTAGCTTCCTTAACATCTTCTATCTTGCCTTCTGATCCCGGTACAACTGGAACATTAGCTTTAATCATCATCTCTCTGGCCTTAGCTTTATCTCCCATAGCGCGGATCATATCGGCTGTAGGTCCAATAAATTTGATGTCACATTGGTTACATATTTCTGAAAATTTTGCATTCTCTGATAAAAATCCAAAGCCAGGATGAATGGCATCAGCACCGGTTAGAACCGCTGCACTAATAATGTTTTCAATATGAAGATAGCTGTCTTTAGAAAGAGGACTACCTATGCAGACTGCTTCATCAGCAAGTTTAACATGTAAGGCTTCCTGATCTGCTGTAGAATACACAGCTACAGTGGCTATGCCCATTTCCTGGCAAGCCCTGATGATACGTACAGCTATCTCGCCTCTATTGGCAATAAGCACTTTTTGAATCACTATGACTCACCTCCCCTTAGCCTATAGCAAACATAATTTCAGCTTCACAAACTTTTTTACCTTCTACAGTTGCCAGTGCTTTTCCAATGCCCATAGGACCTTTTTGTTTAATAATTGAACACTCTAGTTTGAGTGTATCTCCTGGAAGTACTTTATCCCTGAACTTTGCTTCTTTGATCGAAGCAAGAAAAGCTACTTTGCCCTTATTGGCTTCCTGTGATAAAATTGCAATTGCCCCTACTTGTGCCAAAGCTTCTACAATTAAAACACCTGGCATAACAGGAAGTCCTGGAAAGTGTCCTTGAAAAAACGGCTCATTCATTGTTACGTTCTTGTATCCTATAACACCTTTGCCGTCTTCTAAAATCTCAGCCTTATCTACAAGAAGAAAGGGATATCTATGGGGTAAAATCTCCATAATCTCTTGAATATTTAACATGACTTCACTCCCTTTACTATTTAATTACAAATAATGGCTGAGCATACTCTACCATTTGTTCATTATTTACAAGTATTTCTACGATTTCTCCATCAACTTCTGCTTCAACCTCATTCATAAGCTTCATCGCTTCAATAATGCAGATAATATCACCCTTTTTAACTTTTGATCCAACACTTACAAAAGGTGCTCCTCCTGGAGTACTTGCTGCATAGAAGGTTCCTACCATCGGGGAAGTAATATGTTTTACATCATCGCAGTTTTCTCGTTTGATAACAACATTATCACTCTCATTATTTATTGCAATAGTCGGATAAGTCATTGCAGGCTGAACTGCCGGAGCACTAGCTATTTGTACAATCTCTTTTTCTTTTTCTAGTTCTAGTTCAAATCCTTCACACTTAAGAGATAATTTAGTAAGTTCAGCATCCTTAAACTCACTTACTAATTCTTTGATCATCTTAATATCCATCTACATTTCCTCCTCCCACTTTTTCACGATAATACTCGCATTATGACCACCAAATCCTAATGAATTGCTCATAGCGTATCTTACTTTGGCTTGTCTTCCGACATTTGGCACGCAATCAAGGTCACATTCTTCGTCTGGTACCTGATACCCAATTGTTGGTGGAATAAAGTCATTTTCTACTGACTTAACAATAGCAACAGCTTCAATTCCTCCTGCTGCCCCTAAAAGATGTCCTGTCATAGATTTCGTTGAGCTTACAGCAACTTTAGTATGCTCACCGAATACTTTTTTAATGGCTAATGTTTCTATTTTATCATTGTATGGTGTACTTGTACCATGTGCATTAATGTAATCGATGTCGCTTGGGTCAATTCCTGCTTCTAAAATAGCTTCTCTCATAGCTTTAGTTGCCCCTTCACCGTCTGGCATAGGAGAAGTAATATGATAAGCATCACCAGTTGCCCCATATCCTATTACTTCTGCAAAAATATGCGCGCCTCTGGCTTTAGCATGTTCTAAGGTTTCAAGCACTAAAACCCCTGCTCCTTCTCCCATAACAAAACCGTCTCTTTCTTTGTCAAATGGAATAGAAGCTCTTTTAGGATCACTTGAGTTGCTAAGAGCTGTAAGAGCGCTGAATCCCGCTATCCCAAGAGGCGTAATACTTGCTTCTGTCCCCCCTGCAATGATAACATCGTTGATTCCTAATTTAAGTGCTCTAAACGCTTCTCCAATAGAATGTGTCCCCGAAGCACACGCTGTTACAACTGTTGAACAGATTCCCTTTGCCCCAGTATAAATAGACACATTGCCAGCTGCCATATTCACAATAGCCATAGGTACAAAAAGTGGAGCAACTCGCTTCGGTCCCTTTTCTCTGAGCTTTTTAGCCTCTTCTTCTATAACCCCAAGCCCGCCAATACCGCTTCCGATAATAACGCCAACTCTGGTCGGATCCTCTTTGGATATATCAAGACCCGCTTGATCTACAGCTTCTTTACTGGCATAAATAGCAAATTGCGAAAACTTAGCAAGCCTTCTCTGCTCTTTTTTATCCATATATTTTTCAGGCGCAAAGTCAGTAACTTCTCCTGCTACTCTAACGTTAAGATCTTCCAGAAAATTCCCTTCTGATATAGGTTTAATGCCACATACGCCTTCTTTTAAATTATTCCAATAAGTATCGATATCATTACCTATAGGAGACACAACTCCCATCCCAGTAACAACTACTCTATTACTCATTTTTCCACCTCCTTAATGATTGTTATTACATTGCCATGCCGCCATCTACACGAATAACTTCTCCGGTAATATAGGTCGCAAGATCACTTGCTAAAAAGAGTGCTGTATTCGCTACATCTTTCATACTGCCATAACGTTTCATAGGAATGCTGTTAGTTGTAGCTTCCTTTACCTTTTCCGAAAGAACACTTGTCATCTCAGTTACAATAAAACCTGGGGCAATAGCATTAATACGAATATTTTTTTGTCCAAACTCTCTTGCCGCTGACTTTGTAAATCCTATAATTCCGGCTTTAGAAGCTGCATAATTACACTGTCCCGCGTTCCCTGCAAGCCCTACAACTGAAGCCATATTAATGACACTTCCGCCTGCTTTCATCATAACTTTTGTAGCATGTTTGGTGCAGTTAAATACACCTTTTAAGTTAACATTAATAACTTGATCAAACTCTTCTTCTGTCATTCTAAGAAGCAGCATATCTTTTGTAATTCCTGCATTATTAACGAGTATATCTAGTTTGCCAAAATGAGCTATAGTCTCATCAATAAGGGTTTTAGAAGCTTCAAAATTAGAAATGTCTGCACAAACAGCAAAAGCATCTCCACCGCTTTGTTTTATTTCTTCAACTACGCGAGTTGCATCTTCTTCCATTACCGGAAATGGATAATTAATAACTACTTTAGCTCCATTTTCTGCGTAAAGCATAGCTATTTCTTTTCCTATTCCTCTTACACTTCCCGTAATAATTGCAACTTTATCTTTTAGCATACTGCACCTCCTATTATCTCTAATACACTTTCAAGTGAGGCTTTATCTTCTACATTCATAACCCGAACTTCACCTGAAATCTTCTTCACTAAGTTACAAAGTGTACGCTTCGGTCCTACTTCAATAAATGTATCAAAACCATCGTCAATTAAGTTTAATATACTTTCTCTGAATCTTACGCCTTTAACAATCTGCAAAGGAATATTGGTGATCATTTGCTCTTTTCCCATAGGTCTTGCGGTTACATTACTAATAATAGGTATGTCTACTTCATTAAAAATAATATGTTCAATTTCGGCTTGTAATGTATCTGCAGCTTCCTGCATAAGCGAGCTGTGGAATGCCCCGCTGACTTGAAGAGGCAGCACTCTCTTCGCCCCTTTTTGTTTAAGAAGGGGACTGGCTGCATCCAGCGCTTCCTTTACGCCTGACAGTGTAACCTGTCCTGGGCAATTGTCATTTGCAATTTCTACAGGGCCTACCTCTCTAGAAACTTCTTTGCATACTTCATCTATCTGATCTATTTCAAGTCCAATAACAGCCACCATACCGCCCGGGTGCGCTTTTGCACACTGTTCCATATAGCCTGCTCTCTTCTCAACTAATTTTAAGGTATCCTCAAAGCTTAGGGCTCCGCTTGCAGCGATCGCGCTGTATTCTCCCAGGCTAAATCCAAGTACTGCATCTGCTTTAATCCCATTTGCTTTTAATGCTTCGTAAGCAGCTATATTTGTGGTAAAAAGTGCAGCTTGTGTATAACGTGTTTGATTAATAATTCCTTGTGAATCCGTAAAGCATACTTCTTTAATATCCCAATCAAGAAGTTCTGATGCTTCATCAAATATTTTCTTACTTTCAATATAATGATCATATAAGTCCTTACCCATTCCAATGCCTTGAGCACCTTGTCCTGGAAATAATATTGCTGTCTTCACCTCTACCACTACCTACTTCCTTGAAGATTTTATAAATTTTAAGCTAAGCAGTTTCATGTTTACTGCTGCCCCTTATAGTATACCAGCATGATACTGATTACATATTTTGAGTAATATATTGTACTTTCTCTGCAGTTACTTCTTTTAATTCTTTCATAAGTTCTTGAATAATTTCTTCTGCACTTTGCCTTTTAGTAATTAATCCTGCAATTTGACCTGACATGACAGAACCATTCATAATGTCCCCTTCAATAGCTGATTTATAAAGTGCTCCTGCCCCGAGCTTTTCAAGTTCATCAACTGTAGCCCCTTCTTTTTCTTTCTGAAGGAAACTGCGGGTTAACTGGTTTTTAAGCCCTCTAACTGGATGTCCTGTCGACCTGCCTGTTACTACTGTATCAATATCAGTGGCTTTTAAAACCCTTTCTTTATAGGCCTCATGTACAGTACATTCCTCTGCAACTAAAAATCTTGTACCAATCTGAACGCCCTTTGCCCCTAACATCATAGCAGCTGCAAAACCTCTGCCGTCAGCAATCCCACCGGCTGCTATAACTGGAATATTAACAGCTCCTGCTACTTGGGGTACAAGTACCATTGTTGTAAGCTCTCCGATATGTCCTCCAGATTCACACCCTTCTGCTACTACAGCATCAGCTCCGCCTTTTTCCATTCTTTTAGCAATAGCCACTGATGGTACTACAGGAATAACTTTCATATCTTTTGACTTCCATAGTTCCATATATTTCCCAGGATTTCCGGCGCCGGTTGTAACAACCTTTACGCCTTCTTCTGCTACTACCCTCGCCACTTCATCCGCATATGGACTGAGCAGCATGACATTTACGCCAAAAGGTTTATCTGTTTTTTCTTTACAGGCTCTTATTTCTTTTCTAAGCCAATCAGCTGGGGCATTGCCCGCTGCTATAATGCCTAGTCCGCCTGCTTCAGATACAGCAGCAGCTATGGCATGATTACTAATCCATGCCATCGCGCCTTGGAATATAGGATATTTAATGCCCAGCATATCACATATACTATTCATAGCATCTAAACTCCTTTAAAAAATTTATTGTCTTTCTGTAATATAATTTACTGCATCTCCAACTGATTGAATTTGCTCAACATCCTCATTCGAAATTGAAATTCCGAATTCTTCTTCCAGAGCCATAACGATCTCAAAAAGGTCAAGCGAGTCAGCACCTAAATCATCACGGAATGTTGCTTCCATCACTACATCAGCTGCGTCAATACTTAATTTGTCTGCTACGATTTCTTGTAATTTTTCAAATACCATTTTAAATTCCTCCTAAAAAATTAATATTTATCCTTAACGGCATTTAGCCTGTTGGATACTAATCCCAAATAACAAGCATGCTTCCCCATGTAAGTCCTGCCCCAAATCCTGAAAAAATAAGCTTATCACCTTTTTTCAGCTGAGCCCTTGCATCTACTAGTGCAATGGGGATAGTAGCTGCTGAAGTATTACCATAGTTTTGCAGGTTCTTAAAAAACTTTTGATTATCTACATCCAGCTTCTTAGCCACACTATCCATAATTCGTGCATTAGCTTGATGAAGAATGAATAAATCTATATCACTCGGCGTATAACCTGTATCTACTAAAACATCCTGAATATTTTGCGGAACAGCAGTTGTTGCAAATTTATAGACTTCTCTGCCATTCATATAAACATATTTTTGAGTATTTTGATTCGCATTAAATCTATTAGGTTCTGAAAGTGCTGGAAGTGTAATCAAGTCACTGCCTTCCCCATCACTCGCTGTTAATATTTTAACAATCTTGTTTTCATTTGTTCTTTGATAAATAACAGCTCCTGCTCCATCGGCAAAAAGGACACAGGTGTTTCGATCTTCCCAGTCGAGCCCCTTGCTTAGTACATCTGCACCAATAATGAGTGCATTTTCATAATTCCCTTGTTTAATAAAACTTACTGCAACTTCTGATGCGTAGATAAATCCACTGCATGCTGCTGCCATATCAAAACATGTTGCATTTTTAATACCTAATCTTTGCGCAACGCTGCATGCCGTACTTGGCATAGTATAATCCGGAGTAACTGTTGCTACAATCACCAAATCTATGTCATGAGCATTAAGCCCGCTGTCTTCTAAGGCATTTTGTGCTGCCTTTGCAGCTAAGTCAGTAGTCGTTTCTCCTGTTGAGATATGTCTGGATTTTATGCCTGTTCGTGATGCAATCCATTCGTCTGAGGTATCAATAAACTTAGCTATATCATCATTTGACAGCTCAAGTTCCGGCACTGCTCTTCCTATGCCGCTTATTTTTACTCCATGCATATCCTTTACCTCCTATGGCTATTTAGTAATATCATATTGCTCTCTAAAAAAGTCAGTCAACCGTTTAAGAGACTCAATAAGTATAGTATTGTCTTCTTCAGACATTCCATTCACTATACTCTTTACCATAGTAGCATGAAAGCTTTCATGCAGCCTATGGGCTAGTTTCCCCCTGTGTGTTAACGTAATCATAACAAACCTTCTGTCATTCGGAGCATGATTTCTTGCAACGTACCCTTTCTTTACCATACGGTTAATTGTTGTTGTAAGCGTTCCTACTGTAATGCCTAATTGTCCTGCTACCTCTGTCATTGTCCTTGGGGTGAACCCTATTGCCTCTATAACGTGCATCTCTGTCATCGTTAAGTCATTAAATGGCCCGCTGTCAAGGGCTGCTTTTTCAATTGTCAGTATATCATTAAACAAATTTACAAGCAGTTCATTCACTACTTCGATAGATTTGTGCAAGCCCATCTCCTCCAACCATACACTTTGAATGTAGAATATTTTGCCATTCAAACTATTTAACAATCAAAGTATATCCCACACTTAACTACTTGTCAAGTTTGATATTAAAGTATTTTCTATTGACATTCTATGCATGCAATAATATACTTTGATTATCAAACAATCTTTTTTTGGATTTCAAAGTATTCTATTGAGGTGATATAAACATGTCTTTTAAAAAATTAACCATTGGACATCTAAAACCGTCGTTTCCTGTAATTCAAGGAGGAATGGGCATTGGCATTTCGCTTAGTTCTTTAGCCAGCCATGTCGCTAACTGCGGTGGAATAGGGGTGCTTTCTGGTGTACAAATTGGATTTAAAGAACCTGATTTTATAACTAATACGCTCACAGCTAACCTTAGAGCTTTAGAGCAAGAAATTGCGAAAACACGCATGCTGTCTCCTAATGGCATTATTGGTGTTAATATAATGGTTGCACTAAAGAATTATGCTGAAGTTGTCAAAAAAGCTGTAAGCTGTAAAATTGACCTTATTATATCTGGAGCAGGCCTGCCACTTGAACTGCCTGCCCTTGTATCAGGCAGCAGCACACAAATCGCTCCTATTGTTTCATCCGGAAAAGCTGCTAGTGTCATTTGCCGCATGTGGGACAAACGTTATCAATATGCACCTGACTGCATAATAGTAGAGGGTCCCTTAGCCGGCGGTCATTTAGGCTTTTCTCCTGAAGATGTTCATAAAGAAGAAGATGTTTTGGATATCGTTAAGGATGTAAAAAAGGTAGCTGCTGAATATGAAGTGAAGTATAATAAGTTCATTCCTGTCATTGCAGCCGGCGGGATCTATACCGGATCCGATGTGGCTAATGCTCTCATAAATGGTGCAGATGGCGTACAGATGGGTACACGTTTTGTAACCACTTATGAGTGTGATGCTCCGCTTGCTTATAAAGAAACTTACTTAAAAGCATCCAAAGAGGAAATAGGTATTATTAAAAGCCCTGTGGGAATGCCTGGCCGCGCTATTCTTAATTCATTTATTCAAAATCCTCCTGGTAATGACTGCTGCTTATATGACTGTATTCAAAAGTGCAGTGTAACAGATATTCCTTATTGCATCTCCGGGGCACTTCTAGCAGCTGCTAATGGTGATACTGATAATGCCCTGCTCTTTTGTGGAAGCAATGCCTACAAAGCCAATCAACTTGAACACGTAAAAGATATTTTTGACGAGATAGAAAAAGAGTTACAGCCTTAATGGCTGTAACTCTTTTTCTATCTCATCAAATTTATATCACAGTTAATAATCAAACATCCATCTTATCAATTTATCCAATTTTATGCAGCTTTTTCCCGTAAAATAGCTCTTAGCTTTCCATCTATCTCTTAGTTTAACATTTTTTGATAACATACAAGATCTAGCCATCTACTAAATTTATAACCTACTTCTTTATAGTGCGCACATTTTTCATAGCCATGTTTTTCAAATAATGCAATGCTCCCTTTGTTTTCTCCACATATTAGGGCTATTAGTACATGCAGATCTTTTGTTCTAGCTCTTTGTTCAATAAATTCAAGTGCGCAGCTTCCAAGTCCCTTTCCTTCATAGCCAGATTTTAGATAGATAGTAACTTCAGCTGTATAATCAAATGCTTCTCTTCCCTTATATTGTGTCAATATAACATAGCCACATAGTTCTCCTGAATACCGAATCACATAACTTTCATATTTAGGGTGACTAAATAAAACGAGTTCTCTCATTTCTTCCTTTGATATTTCTTTTTTATGAAAAGTTGCTGTAGTATGATTAATATAGTATTGGTAAATATCCCTGAGTTCATCTACAATCTCCTCTTTTACCGGCTCGAATTCACACCTTGTCATTTCTATATCCCTCCCTTTCCTCTGCTAGCAGTCTTTATCAAGATATTTCATTTTTTAGATCTTGCTAGCTATTTAGAACCATTATATCTGTTTAATTACCTTTAACTCATCATACACCAAAACACATCTTAAAAAGCAGCTTAATAATACCCTATATCATGAATCAAATTAAGACAAGTCCGAAGACTTGTCTTAATATAGACATGTATTATAAATCCAATCAGTGCTGCATATTAGCAAACTTAGTGTACTGTCCAAGCCAAATCAGTTCCACGGTTCCGGTTGGGCCATTTCTTTGCTTCGCAATGATAACTTCTCCAACATTTTTCTTATCTGTATCTGGATGATAGTACTCATCTCTATATAAGAACATAACTACGTCCGCATCTTGCTCAATGGCCCCTGACTCTCTAAGGTCAGAAAGCATAGGGCGATGATCCGCTCTTGATTCACAAGCACGTGAAAGCTGAGACAGCGCAATAACTGGTGCACTCATTTCTCTTGCTAAGGCTTTTAACGATCTAGATATTTCTGATATTTCCTGCTGCCTAGAGTCACTTTTTGAGTTGCCACTCATCAGCTGTAAGTAGTCGATCATAATTAAGTCAAGACCTCTTTCAAGCTTTAACCTCCTGCATTTTGCTCTCATTTCCATAACCGAAATACCAGGCGTATCGTCTATATAAATACTGGAGGATGCAATATTCGGAATACACCTTGCCAGCCTGTCCCAATCTTCTCTTTCTAAGGCTCCTGTACGAGCTTTTTGAGAATCAACCATGGCCTCTGCACAAAGCATACGGCTTACCAGCTGATCCTTTGACATTTCCAGACTAAAAACAGCTACACTTTTTTTATGTTTAATTCCAGCTGTTTGAATAATATTAAGTGCAAAAGCTGTTTTACCCATTGAAGGCCTTGCAGCTACAAGAATAAGATCCGAAGGCTGAAGCCCTGCTGTTTTGTAATCCAAATCAATAAACCCCGTGGGGACTCCTGTTACACCACCTTTGGTCTGGTGCGCCTGTTCAATTTTATCTATAGACTCTATGACTACTTGATTGATGTGAGAAAAATCTTCTGTATGTTTGTTTTGGATAATATCAAAAATCTGCTTTTCGGCAAACCCCATAATATCATCTATTTTATCATCACCCTCATAGCTTTTAGCCTGAATCTCATTACTTGCTTTAATTAGCCTTCTAAGAACAGCTTTTTCTTCAACAATTTTTGCATATTGTTTAATATGGGCTGATGTAGGCACCATATTAGCAAGTTCTGCTATATAGTTAAGCCCACCTACCTGCTCTAATACCCCCATTTGAACTAGCTTATCCTGAATTGTAATAAGGTCTATGGGACTGCTGCTGGCGTAGAGTTCCATAATAGCTGCAAATATTTGTCCATGATCGGGCCTGTAAAAATCCCCTGGTCTTAGCATCTCACTTGCTACTATTACCGCTTCCTGATCCATGATGATCGCGCCTAAAACAGACTGTTCAGCCTCTACACTATGGGGAGGAATCCGTAAGTTCTGCATCTCTTCCATAGACTGTCATTCTCCTTTTTGTTTATTCTAATGTGTTCCCCAAAGTTAATATATTATCTTTAAATAATGTCCTACCCTTGGATAATAACAACTGTAACACTTGCCGTCACCTGAGGATGGAGCTTAATTGAAATAGTCAGAGTTCCTAAAGCCTTAATAGCTTCTTTAAGCTGAATTTTTTTCTTATCAATATCAAGGCCTAAATCCTTTTTAATTGTTTCAGCAATTTCTTTTGATGTGACGGATCCAAAAATCTTGCCGCCTTCTCCCGTTTTAACAGGTATTTTAATTTCCTTATCCTTGAGTCTCTCTTCAATTTCTTTGGCATCATCAAGCTCTTTTTGTTTTCTTTTGTCTTCAGCTTTTTGCTCTAATTTTCTTTGATTAAGATTAACTGCATTTGCTTCTATTGCAAGTCCCTTTGGAAGTAATGCATTGCGTGCATAACCATCCTTAACCTCTAAAATCTCTCCCTTTTTACCAACCTTTTTTACATCTTGTGTCAATATTATTTTCACTTTGATTCACCTTCCTCAAAATATTTATCAATTGCAGCCTTAAGTTTTACTTTTGCTTCTTTTGGAGTAATATCCTTAAGCTGAGCTCCTGCTACACTTAAATGCCCTCCGCCTCCAAGAAGTTCCATAATACGCTGAACATTGACATCATATAAAGATCTTGCACTAATCATAACGTAGTCTTCTTTACTTGTTATAACGAAAGAAGCTTCTATGCCTTTGATGTTTAAAAGTTCATCTGCTACTTGAGCAGCTACAATCTGAGCATGTGAAAGTTTCCCGTCCACTTCAGATATTGCAATATTATGTTGCCATATTTCAGCATCTTTAATAGCTGCGGCTCTCGCTTTGTAAAATTCCATATCATTTTGAAACAGCATACGCACTCTGCCGCTGTCTGCACCATTTCTTCTTAAAAATGCAGCCGCTTCAAAAGTTCGGACGCCTGCTTTAAAAACAAAGTTTTTGGTATCTATAGTAATTCCCGCAAGAAGTGCATCAGCTTCTATTTGTGTAAGTTTAATCTTATCTGTAAGATAGTTAAGAATTTCTGCAATCATCTCACAAGTTGAAGATATAAACGGCTCCAAGTAAGTAAGTACTGCATCCTCAATAAAGTCTGTACTTCTTCTATGGTGATCAAATACTACAACTTTTTCAGCCATTTTTAATATTTCAGGGCATTCCAGGTAACTTGCCCTATGAACATCTACGATCACTAAAAGAGTATCTTTTTTGATTTCAGCCTGTGCCGTTTCGTGGCTTATAAATAGGTCTTGATATTCATTGGATTCAGCAATTCTATCATATAGAGCCTGTATTGCAAAGGTCGGCTCATTTAATATGATATGTGCTTTCTTTCCCATAAGGGCGGCTCCTCTATAAACTCCCATAGCAGCTCCTAAGCAATCCATATCAATCCCTTTGTGTCCCATAATATAAACCTTATCAGCTTCATGCAGAAGTTCTTTAAAAGCATAAGCTTTTATTCTAACTTTAACTCTTGTACTTTTTTCTACTTCTTTGGTTTTTCCACCATAAAAAGTATACTTATCATTGTTTTTAATAACAGCTTGATCTCCGCCGCGCCCCTGCGCCAAATCAAAAGCAGCTCTGGCATCCTCCCTAGACGCTGTTAAAGAATTCAGGTTATATCCTACCCCAATGCTGATTGTGACAGGAAGTTCATTCCCTACTTGTATATGCCTTAGCTCATCTAAGAGGTCAAATTTCCTCTCCTGCATCATTTCAAGTTCTTTCTTATTAAATATCATAAGATACTTATCTCTTTCAAACTTTGCAACCACAACTTCTCTTTCTTTAAACCACAAGTTAATCTTTCTGTCTATAATCGCCATCAGCATAGGCCTTCTAACTTCTTCTATACTGTGCATGATTTCTTCAAAGTTATCAATACATACATATCCCATCATACACCGCTGATCTTTAATTTTCTTCTTCAGCATATTGATTTCAGTATAATCTATAAAATATAAAACAAAAGTATCTTCTCCTGTCTTATCTTCTTTAATAACTTCTTCAACAAGCATGTTATACTCTTTATCTTTTATTTTAATAAGCTTTTCATAGGCATTTTGATTCATGATAAATTCATTAGGCCGAATCTCATGCACAATACCTTTAATATTTTTACCTATTACTTCACTGCCTTCGCACATCCCCTGAAAAGCTGTATTTGACCACTTTATAATACCGGATTGATCAATAATAGCTACCGGAATCTGTACATGAGTAAACATTGTGCTTTTCACCGTTGAAAGTTCTTCAGCTCCTTGAACTATATGCTGCTTGAGCGTATTATTCAGTTTCTTTTTAAAAATAATGGCTGTAATAAAGAGGCCAAGAAATACTACAGAGCTTATAATCGCAGCAACTTCATTAATGATGGCTAAAGCACTTATAAGTATCCCGATGAACATAAAGACTTGGGAAAACTTTAAAGCCTTCATTGCATAAGAAAAACTATTCGTTTTTTTATCTCTCATAACGATTTCCTTTCCCCTTACTAAACTATAATCTCCGCTTTTCTAAAATTAAAAAGGGTGTCTAAACATCCAAATATCATCAATATACTGCTAGGGGTTATTAAAAAAACAAATAATATCACATATCCTGTTACTTTAACAGCCTGATGAATCGAAGACTTTTTTAACATTACAGCTATAGATATGATCCCCATAATGTGCAAAAGAAGCTGTAAAAAAACGAACACATTCATTGATACTACCACACCTATGTTACTGATATTCTTGCTCGACTCTATAATAATAAGTGTCGCTAGAAGAATAAACACTGTTATTCTAGATAATCTGAAATTAAACAACTGCCTAAGCCCATGTTTTCTCATTTCTTTGCTTCTTAGCAAGTTATTTAATAAAACAACTTGAATGCTTGCAAGTAGTACTCCAAAAATAAGAATCAAAGCTGGAAAAATTCTCTTCATAATATCCATCGCACGTGTAATAACTTCTTTAATAATACTTTGTTCCAATGCATTTTGCTGCCCGTTCATACTCATAACCGTTTCAAGAACCTGCAGATTAATTGCCTTAATTTCATCTACCCATAAAATAAACTGCATTTCATAATCTATCCCTATTGCTTTCATTGCTGCAAGGTAAATAAAAAATGCCGTTACAACACTAACCGAAACATACATAATCATATTAGGAAGAGGTGTATTTCTTTTATAAAACATGGCAGCAGCATAAGCTGGAATACACACAGCAACTACATAAATCAAAACGCTCTCAATATGATAAGTTAATAGGTAAATACCCGTAATAATCGTTACATTAAATAAGAAGTCTATTCCCGATACCAGCTTATTTTTTATAAAACATATTGCCAGTGGGATTGAAAGAATAGGAAATAACAGAGTCCCTAGAATAGAATAAACCCTTAACTGCGCCAGCAAAATATAGATAAGCATTAGACTTACAAAAGTCATAATACTCTTAAAACTATTATTCATGTATAGATATGCCTCCCACTCTTACAAATACACTATAGAGAAACAACCTATAAATACAAGTTATTCATCTATATAAAATTGTTTCTCACAATGATTTCACATCGTCCACCACACCTAGATAACTTAAGTCTAAAGATGTGAAATCTATACAATAAACTCATGTTTTTTTATTATACCATATAACGCATCTTCAATTCTAGTATACATTCTATTTATGCTTATTTTTTAAAACCTATACATCTTAGTTCTCAAAAACATTCTTAAGCTGTTACTGCTGCCTGAAAATAAAAGCTTAAACTTTTGTCCAAAGCTTTCACCTTCCTATCTGCTTCAAAAAAAAACACTACCTGCTAAGGTAGTGGTGTGCATTGTGTGTGTGCTTATTTATTTTTTCTATAGGTTTTAATCCGATCAGTTTTTAATTAATCTTGTGTATATGGTAAAAGTGCTATATGTCTTGCACGTTTGATTGCAACTGTAAGTTTACGTTGTGCTTTAGCAGAGTTACCTGTAATTCTTCTAGGAAGAATTTTTCCTCTTTCAGAGATAAACTTTTTAAGAGTATTGATATCTTTATAATTTATCTTTTTAATATTGTCCCCAGCAAACTGATTTACTTTTCGTCTTCTGCGGTTATGTCTTTTTTGCATAGCCATTGTCTGTTCCCTCCTTCACTTTAATAATAAACTTTAATTAAAATGGTAAATCATCATCTTCTTCGATATGAGTCGGCATAAAGCCTTCTACTGAATTACCTGAAGAGGGAGGAACTTGTGAACTGCCTGGAGCATCCATCATTACACCCCGAGATTCTGAAGATGATCTGGATTCTGCAAAATGCTGTTCTTCTGCTACAACATCTACTGATGTATGTTTGACTTTTTGCTGATCTTCCCAAGTGTTCATCTGCAGTCTTCCCACAACTGAAACCATTTGACCTTTTCTAAAGAATTTTTCTGCAAATTCTCCAGCCTTACCAAATGCAACAATATTAAAAAAGTCTACATCCTGCTCACCTTGTTTTGCAAATTGTCTTCTGACAGCTAATCCATATCTTGCTACTGCAACTGGATTTGCAGATTGTGAGTAACGTACTTCTGGATCTCTTGTTAAGCGTCCCATTAATATTACTTTATTCATATTCAAACCCCTTCTTTCAGGTAATATACTATTTATCTTCGAGAGATATGATTAAATAACGAAGAACTGGTTCCATAATACGGATTCTGCTCTCGATTTCAGCTGGAGCAGCAGTTTCAGCATTAAATTGGATAAAATAGTAGAAACCTTCTTTTTGTTTGTCGATTTCATAAGCAAGCTTTCTTTTGCCCCAATCGTCAACATTTGCAATCTCACCACCAAAACGCGTAATAAGATTTTGTACTTTTTCAAGTGTTCCTAATTTTTCTTCTTCGCTTAATGTTGAAAACATAACAATAGCTAATTCGTAATTTTTCATACTGGCACCTCCTTTTGGACATTGGCCCTATATCTTTTTGTATAGAGCAAGGAATCATTACAGTAAATAATCATATCACAAAATCTCTTGTAAGACAAGTTATTTATTATTCTTTTATATTTCTAAGAACTTTTTTAACATTTTTCTCAAACTTTTCGCGTGGTATCATAATTAAATGATTGCAATGAAGGCAGCGCAACTTGAAGTCCACACCCACTCTTAACACTTCCCATTCATTAGTGCCACAGGGATGTGGCTTCTTCATTTGCACTACATCTCCAATTAGATAGTTCATTTTATACCCTCCCTTGATTTGTTCCCATTTTATTCATAAATTATACACTACGCCTTAATATTAGTTTATTTTATTAATTCCCTTATCACCTTTGTTAAATTTTATACATCAATCTCTTCTGCTATAACGGCTTTCTTTTTAATAATTAAATTTTCTATCTCTTTTTATCTGCTTGAAACAGTTATGAGTATTATAGCATATCTGCCCTCATCGTAAAATAAGCTATGTAAAGATATTGCGTATCTCTATGGATTACTTTTTAATAACCTCCTGTTAATAACATATTTAGACAGTTAAATGTCATAATATGTTATTAACAAAACAGTATTATACATGTATAATAGAATTATAAAACTTTACTATAGGATGGTGATGATATGAAAGGCACAGTAGTATCCACGTGGATCAAAACCTGCAAGGCACTTTATGGCGAACCTATTGTCCAAAAAGCTATGTCTGAAATGGGCTGGGATCAAAACAAAATTTTCTCGCCTATTGAAAATGTAGATGATGATACAGTAAAAAAACTTATTAAACGTATCTCTGAGCAGCTTAATATGCCTACTTCTGATTTATGGCGTGCAATTGGAAAAGATAACATTATTTCTTTCTATGCAGATTTCCCTTCTTTTTTCAAGCAGCCTAATATGTATTCATTCTTAAGATCTTTGTTTGATATACATGTCGTAATGACAAAAAAGTTTGCAGGCGCTAAACCGCCGCTTGTTTCCATTAAGCCTCTCTCTAATAATGAAGCACTATTTACATACAAATCTGCAAGAGGTATGTTTGATTACTTCTACGGACTTCTTGATGGATGCATGCAGTTTTTTAATGAAAAGGTTGAAGTTCAAGAACTTGAGAGAACGTCTGACTCTTTATCGGTAAAACTTATATTTCCTGAAACCATCTATTATCATAAAAAATACTGGTTTAATACCCTTTTATCTTTTGGATTTATTAAGAGTCTACCAGTTAAAGCTGCAATTTTTGTCTGCTTATGTAATATACTATTATTTACTCCAGTAATTGGATTTGATATGTGGTATAAATCTGTTGCTCTAGCCCTTGGAAGTGCTGTAGTTACTGCTTTAGGAACTATGTTCTTGCTAAAACCTAAAAACGATCTTCATGATGAGTTTGCTAGACTTCTCGAAAATGATTACTTAAATCACGCTAAAATTTCGACGAATGACTTTTTCGAGGATTTATATGAACAAATCAATAGTTATAAAAAAGTGCTTCAAACTGACTTTGTAGGTTTTAAAGGAATTACGGATGAAATGGATACTTTCGTTAAGAACATTAATATCATTTCAGATAACATGGTTGAAACCTCTACAGAAATATCTGATGTTGTAGAACAGGTAGCACTCGGTGCTGTATCACAGGCTGAGAATACTACGGAGGCTGCTGCTGTCCTTAGTGATAATATTAAAATTCTAAGGCAAATTGTTAAAAATGAAGATACTAATAAAGAAGAGCTTGCTGTTGCTATGAAAAAAATTGACAGCAGTCATCAAAATGTTACGCATACGAGTCAAAATATATTTAATACACTTGATCACTTCACTATGATTAATGCCAAAAGTGAATATCTTCATCAACAAGCTAATAACATTACCAGCATTGTAGGAATGGTTTCAAGTATCGCTGAACAAACAAATCTGTTGGCTCTTAATGCTTCGATTGAAGCTGCTAGGGCTGGTGAGGAAGGCCGTGGTTTTGCAGTTGTTGCCGAAGCGGTTAGAAAACTTGCGGAGCAATCTAAGGAAGCTGTTAAAGAAATTAATAACCATCTTGATCAGTTCGTAACCGAAATCAATAACTTTGTTGATGCACTTCAAAAAGAATATATTGCTTTGGAGCATGAAACTAAAAACCTAGACAATGTAAAAAATATCAGTTCCGAGGCTAATGAAGCCATTCAAAAAGTATCTATTTCTATGCTTCAAACGATTACAGAGCTTAAAAATGATGCAGATGGCATTTCTATAGCTTTTAATAACATTGAATCGTTAGCTGCTATTGCCGAAGAAAACTCAGCATCTTCCGAAGAAGTAAGTGCTAATGTAACCAAATATACCAGTGAAATTAACAAGCTTATCTATCATATTCAAGATTTCAGAAACATGACGGATTACTTCAAATCAGAGCTCGGTAAGTATAAATTATAAAACAAAAAGAAAATGTACACTTAAAAAGTACATTTTCTTTTTGTTTTGCAAGCCTTATACATAATCCTTTTTAGTGAGTTACAGTCAGATAGATTTTCATTTCTGTATCCACCTAAATACTTCCATCTTTGACTATCCACTCCTCAATCCATTGGTGATTGTTTAATTTAGTGTGAGTAACCTTCTGCCACTTTAGCAGTTCTTTCCATGCCTTAGGGAGATCTTTTCTTATAGTCTTATATGTCATATAATATCCCCCTTCAAATGTTTTTTCTTGATATGTTCATAATGTATTGTTCCTTCATATGTTACCATGACTTCATACCACTGTTTGCTCTTATCTCTTTCTGTATTGTAGTTATGAAAAGTAAAAAACCTGTGTTCTTGCGGCTCAGCAAAAAGATTATTGGCTTTAGCCCAGCTAAGTATGATTTCCCACGCTTTAAAAGGGGCTTTTTTCTCAGTTCCCGCCACCTTGCAGTAAGCGACTTCTACTGGTTATAATTCTTCAGGTATTTTATCTTCTTTTTCCTTTATAGGCATATATAAATCAATTTTATCTTCTTCGCGAGGCACCTCAGCCTCCCACTTATCTAAAGCGAGATGTTCTTCCAACCACTGATGTGTTCCTAATCCATAGGGACTTATTTTCAGCCATTCTTTAAATCTGCTCCAAGTCTTTACAATATCTTTAATTGTTGTGGAGGTAACCGCATACATTCCTCCCTCAAAGACTTTAGTTTTGATCTTTTCATCAGAAACCACAAAATTCTGATCAATAGTCATCCATACTTCATAGCCATATACCTCTTCTCCTGGCTTTGAATCTGGCGTGTCAAACCCAAATATACGGCTTTTCTCATTTCCTGTAAGAAGATTATTTTTTTCTGCCCAATTTCTTAATACCTGAAAGGCATCAAACTCAGGCGTCTTGCTATATGCCTGATAATAAGCTACCCTGACCGGTTCAAGTTTTTTTAAAACTTTTATATCCGGGTATTTCAATAAAAGAGCCTGCTCCTGATTTTCAAAATAAGTATCCATAATATCAATCCTTTCGAATAGATAGAAGGCTGAGACTGTATGATTTCTACATGCTTTCGGCGTACTGCCTGATAGCTGCTTAAAAGCTCTCGAAAAAGCTTCCTGGCTTTCAAACTGACACTCTAAAGCAATATCTAAAATTCTTTGCTTTGTATTTGTGAGAAGCATTGAAGCATAGGAAATTCGTCTCCTCCGTATGTAGTCCTTCATTGTATATCCTGTTAGTGAATAGAATAATCGATAAAGGTTAGTCAAAGACATTTTAGATTCTTTTGCAAGTTCTTCTAGTACTATTGACTCGGTAAGATGGTTCTCAATATAGTCAAGTGCTCTTTGAATAAGCTCATAGTAGTTCATCAGCACCTCCTTTCTTATTCATAATATCAAAAAGCTTAAAGGATTTTTTGATATTTTTTTCAACTTTATTGAATTTATGGTTGCTATAGACAGTCTATATTAAGACTAGTTTTCTGACCTTCCAAGTTGTACTTTCTCGATATTATCATTAATCTTTTGTAGGACACTTTCTATTCCCCTTAGTTCACTATCTGAAATACCTATAAAAAGTTTCTTTTGAATGTCCATGGCTATTGCTACAAGACTGTCTTTTATTGCTTTCCCCCCGTGCGTCAAATAAATATTAAAACTTCTTCGATCTTGTTTGCTGGCTTCACGGTATATCAGTTCTCTTTTTTCCATGCTGTCTAAAATACGTGTCAGATTTGATTTGTTTTTACAAGTTCGCTGGCAAAGTTCCAACTGTGAAATCCCCTCTTCCTGCCATAAACCAAGAAGTACAGCAAATTGATCTGAAGTAATATCAAATCCGTTTGCTAAAAATGCCTTCCTGAGGCTTTCTTTAATCTGCCATGAAGTATTAATCATATTATATCCTAATGAATCTTTTACACTTATACCCTTATGCTGTTTATCCATTTGTTTATCCATTTGTTTATCCATTTGTCTTTCACCTTATCTAAATAATATTAATTTCTTTCCATCTCTGAATGATTCCTGCATACCTATCTTTATACCTAAATACTCTAGGCTTAAGTCCAACATTGATAACAAGCTTATGCATAATTCTTTCAAATACAGATGGCTTTTGTTTCAGCTTAGTATTTTTATAAAATCTATCAATCTTCCTATGCAAAGTTTTCAAGTTGAGGTCATCTTTAAAAGGATCTGTATTATGATCCAATTTTACAAGTAACGTTTCTGTACATGCCGCTCCTGAGTAAAGAAATAGTTTCTTTAGTATCTTTATTGCTTCTCTTCCTGCAGCATTTTCATAAGTACTTACTGCAAACCCATATTTACCGTATAAGAGCTGTCCAAACACAAACCCTGCCCTATCAATAAATGTCTTAAATTGTCCTGAAACGTTGCTTCCGTATGTGGGCGTACCAAAAATGACAGCATCACAGGTTTTAAGCTCTTCTGTTAGGCTGCTTATTCCATCATTGGTTATTATACAATTACCCGTTTTATAACACAACATACATCCTTTGCAAAATGCCATTTTATAGTCTGATAAATTCCTTAATTCCACACAGCATCCTGTCTTTTCCGAAAGATAGTTAGCTGCTTCTTTAAGTATTTTACCTGTTGCACCATTTTTTCTAGGACTTCCATTAACAATTACAATATTCATTATTTCCACCCCATTGGTTGACTTATTAATAGTTAGTATATCAACTATATATTAAGAAATCAATAACATTTTATAAAGTATCTGAAATAAAAATACAAAACCAGTAACTTGTATGTAAATCGAACTCTCAGCATCTCTATAAAATAGGGTTCAGAAAACATATATCATGCATACTTGTAGTGTTTGATTTCTTGCGCCAAGATGAAGTATGCTAGGTAAAAAAGCGTACACTCAATGTACTTTTCTATCTCATAAAAAAAGAACTTAGATCGCTAAGTTCTTTTAAAGGCGGCAACCAGATTTGAACTGGTGATGAAGGTGTTGCAGACCTCTGCCTTACCACTTGGCTATGCCGCCCCACTAATGTATTATATATGGATTGATAATACTAACTGCCTACTCTTTTATTATATGCACAACATTCATTTTATAGGCTAGTTTCAACCCAATATAGCAAAAGTTCATGAATACATACAGTTTTACCTTAATAAACGTCATTTTGTTCAGTACCTAAAAAGCCGCTTCTGCTACTTTTGTTTCAAAGCCTTCTTGAGAGGAATAATTATAGCACAAACCATACTCTCAAAATTGAGAAATTCGTCTACCAATCACTTCCAAACCCTTTTTTTTAATTATGTACTTGTACAAATTCAATAACCTAAATAAAATTGTGCTCTCACTACTTATAAATGACTTTATAATCAATAAAAAAAGAACTTAGGTTTCCTAAGTTCTTTTAAAGGCGGCAACCAGATTTGAACTGGTGGTGAAGGTGTTGCAGACCTCTGCCTTACCACTTGGCTATGCCGCCGTAAATTTGGCAACCACCTACTCTCCCGGTCCGTCTCCAGACAAGTACCATCGGCCGATTTAGTCTTAACCTGCGTGTTCGGTATGGGAACGGGTGTTTCCCTAAATCGCATCGTCACCAAAAATGACCCATAGGGGAATCGAACCCCTGTTACCGCCGTGAAAGGGCGGTGTCTTGACCGCTTGACCAATGGGCCTTCTGTTTCAATAATGAAACTTTAAACTCCCCGAGTAGGGTTCGAACCTACGACCCTTCGGTTAACAGCCGAATGCTCTGCCGCTGAGCTATCGAGGAATATTCTCTAAAATATCAATCCCTTAACTTGAAAGTATTGTACTTTCAAAACTAAACACAATCTTTATATTTAACCTGTTATTTTTTAGGTCAAACCCTCGAACCGTTAGTATTGGTCAGCTGAACGTATTACTACGCTTACACCTCCAACCTATCAACCTCATAGTCTCTAAGGGGTCTTACTCCA